>NZ_JBEZLQ010000021.1:0-188758 GCF_040652235.1 Streptomyces sp. NPDC048277 | reverse complement strand
CTGCGAACTCGGCCTCCCATGCCGCTCATTGTCGGGAATGTGATCGACACCGAACGGCTCGACCTTCGTGACCGCGCTGCCGTACACCGGCGCCGGTGTTCCTTCTGTCATGCGGTGCTCCTGCTCTTGCTACGGGAGGAACGTCACCACGGCGAAGGTGCCGTGAGCGAGATGTCTGACATGGGCGGGGTCGAGGAGACGGAACGAAGGACGGATGTGCGGTCAAGAGTGTGGGTCATGGCGGTCCCATCCGGTCAGCTCTTGCATGGCAGAGGACGGTAAGTACACCGCACAACCGTGTCAACACCCCCGACAGAAAAGCTCGATCGCCCCAGGTGGGCGCGTCAAATGCACAGGTCATGCTTGTTTCCGCGAGGTGAACCCTTGACGGGTCCGATCCGCACTCCTAGCCTCCGTTGCATGGCACAGCCGGAGGGAGGGGGCTCGATGCCCACATCTCCTCGGGATGACCGAGGACGGCCGGGCAACACGAGCGGGGAAGGGGCCGGTGATCCGTTCGTCCGGAGGTCATGAGCGGCCCTTGCATGGCAGGCCGGCCGGTACCGTCGCAGGCGGTTGACGTCGCGCCGGGGACCGCACTACGTTCACGTACCATGCAAGAACCCAGCGGTCGGGCGCGGAAGCCGCTCCAGCAGACCAGCATGCAGGCCCGCGTCGCCGAAGAGCTGCGGCAGATGATCATCACGGGTGAGCTGCCGCCGCGGTCCAGCCTGTCCGAGATGGCGCTGTCGGAGACGTTCGGGGTCAGCCGTACGCCCATTCGCGAGGCTCTGAAGCAGCTGCAGATCGAGGGGCTGGTGGAGGTACGGCCACGGGTCGGCACGTTCGTCGCGGTGCCCTCGCGGCGGGAGATCACCGAGCTCTTCCAGATGAAGGAGCTGCTGGAGGGCGCGGCGGCCCGGCTGCTGGCCTTCCGGGGCAACGTGCCCGAGGTGACCCGGCTGCGGGACAACATGCGCGAGGCCGACGAGGCGGTGCGGGCGGGCGACGCCGAGGGGTACGCGCGGCTGGTGCACGAGTTCCACGACCTGATCGTCGTAGGCGCCGACAACACCAAGCTGGAGGCGCACTACCGCACCCTGATGAACCAGCTCGCCTACGCGCGGCTGGTCCGCACCTCGCTGGCCCAGCCGGGGCGGCTGACCGAGTCCGACCACGAGCACCACCGGGTGCTGGACCTCGTCCTCGCCAAGGACGGCGACGGCGCCGAGCGGGTCATGCGCGAGCACGTCCGGCGCAGCCATCAGGCGCTGCTGGCCGGGATGGACGAGCGGGAACGGGCGGAGGGGGACGCGGGCAGAGCCGGTTCGGCGGGGTGAGCAGCCGGGGCCGGGTCGGTCCGCGCCTCGCCCCTCACCTGCGCGTCCGACTCCGTGGACGCTTCCGAGGCCCTGCCCGGTGCCAGGTAAACTCCGTTCACGTGACTTCAGCCGCACCCGCCAAGCCCCGCATCCCGAACGTCCTCGCCGGACGCTACGCCTCCGCCGAGCTCGCCACGCTCTGGTCGCCCGAGCAGAAGGTGAAGCTGGAGCGGCAGCTCTGGCTCGCCGTCCTGCGGGCCCAGAAGGACCTCGGGATCGAGGTGCCGGACGCGGCGATCACCGACTACGAGCGGGTCCTCGACACCGTCGACCTGGCCTCCATCGCCGAGCGCGAGAAGGTCACGCGCCACGATGTGAAGGCGCGCATCGAGGAGTTCAACGACCTCGCCGGGCACGAGCACGTGCACAAGGGCATGACCTCCCGCGACCTGACGGAGAACGTCGAGCAGCTGCAGATCCGGCTCTCGCTGGAGCTGATGCGCGACCGCGCGGTGGCCGTCCTCGCCCGCCTCGGCAAGCTGGCCGGCGAGTACGCCGAGCTGGTCATGGCCGGCCGTTCGCACAACGTGGCCGCGCAGGCCACGACCCTCGGCAAGCGCTTCGCGACCGCCGCCGACGAGCTGCTCGTGGCGTACGGCCGGGTCGAGGAGCTGCTCGGCCGCTACCCGCTGCGCGGTATCAAGGGCCCGGTCGGCACCGCGCAGGACATGCTGGACCTGCTGGGCGGGGACGCGGCGAAGCTCGCGGAGCTGGAGGACCGGATCGCCGGGCACCTCGGTTTCTCGCAGGCGTTCACCTCGGTCGGCCAGGTGTACCCGCGCTCGCTGGACTACGAGGTCGTCACCGCGCTCGTACAGCTGGCCGCCGCTCCCTCCTCCCTGGCCAAGACGGTCCGGCTGATGGCCGGGCACGAGCTGGTGACCGAGGGCTTCAAGCCGGGCCAGGTCGGTTCCTCGGCGATGCCGCACAAGATGAACACGCGGTCCTGCGAGCGCGTCAACGGCCTCATGGTGATCCTGCGCGGCTACGCCTCGATGACCGGGGAGCTGGCGGGCGACCAGTGGAACGAGGGCGACGTGTCCTGCTCGGTGGTGCGCCGGGTGGCCCTGCCGGACGCCTTCTTCGCGCTCGACGGCCTGCTGGAGACCTTCCTGACGGTCCTCGACGAGTTCGGCGCGTTCCCGGCCGTGATCGCCCGTGAGCTGGACCGCTACCTGCCCTTCCTCGCCACCACCAAGGTGCTGATGGGTGCGGTGCGGGCGGGCGTCGGCCGTGAGGTCGCGCACGAGGCGATCAAGGAGAACGCCGTCGCCACCGCGCTCGCGATGCGCGAGCAGGGCGCCGAGCGCAACGACCTGCTGGACAAGCTCGCCGCCGACGAGCGGCTGCCGCTGGACCGCGAGCAGCTCGCCGCCCTGATGGCCGACAAGCTGTCCTTCACGGGTGCGGCGGCCGCGCAGGTCGGTGTCGTCGTCGGCCGGATCGAGGAGATCGCCAAGCAGCACCCGGAGGCGGCCGGCTACACGCCCGGAGCGATCCTCTGACCCGCTTCACGGCGGCGGAACTGGAGGCCGCCCGCGACCGTCTCGTCCCGGACGTGATCGCGGACGGCCTGCACGTCCTGTTCTGCGGGATCAACCCCGGCCTGATGACGGCGGCGACGGGGCACCACTTCGCCCGTCCCGGCAACCGCTTCTGGCCGGTGCTGCACCTGTCCGGCTTCACACCGAGGCTGCTGAAGCCCGCCGAACAGGGCGAGTTGCTGTCGTACGGCCTCGGCATCACGAACGTGGTGGCGCGGGCGACCGCGCGGGCCGACGAACTGACGGCCGAGGAGTACACCGAGGGCGGACGGCTGCTGACGGCGAAGGTGACGCGGGCGCGGCCGAGGTGGCTGGCGGTGGTGGGCGTGACGGCCTACCGGGCCGCCTTCGACGACCGCAAGGCCCAGGTGGGGGTGCAGCAGCGGACGATCGGGGACACGCGGGTGTGGGTGCTGCCGAACCCCAGCGGTCTGAACGCGCACTGGACGGCGACGACGATGGCGGAGGAGTTCGGCCGCTTGCGGGAGGCGGCGGAGGGCCCGCGAGGGTGACGTTCCCGTCTCCCGGCCCCTGCCGTCAGGCATCCCGCCGCCGGACGCACCACGCTCCCGCCACCAGCGCGGCACCGGCCCACGCCGCCGTCACCGCAAGCCCGCTCCACGGCCCCAGGAGCCCGTCCCACGAGGTGTGCAGCACCACCTGCCCCGCTCGGTCCGGCAGCACGTCCGCCACGGAACCGGACATGTCCCCGATCACGAACGACACGATCAGCAGAAACGGGATCAGGACGCCGAGCGTCGCGGTCCCGCTGCGCAGTACGGCCGCACATCCCGCCGCGAACAAGGCCATCAGCGTGAGATAGACACCGCAGCCCAGCGCGCCGCGCAGTCCGTCCGACCAGGCCGGACGGTCCGCCCCGAGCAGGAACCTGCCCAGCACAAGGGTGACCAGGCCGGTGACCAGCCCGACGGCGAGCACCGGCAGCGCGATCGCCGTGACCTTCGCCGCGTACCACCGCAGCCGGTCGGGCACGGCGGACAGGGTCAGCCGCAGCGCACCGCCCCGGAACTCGGCGGAGACGGCCGTCGCGCCGAAGGCGACCGCCGCGATCTGCCCGAAGGACACGCCGAGGAACGCGGAGAAGAGCGGGTCGGAGTCGTCGGCTCCGTTCGCGGCGAGCCCGGAGAAGGCGGTGGTCGCGAGCAGGACGGCGCACAGACTGCCCAGGAGCGGGCGGAGCGTCCGGATCTTGATCCACTCGGCGCGCAGGACGGGTGGGACGGGCATGGTCAGGCTCCCTGGTGGTGGTGTGCGGCGAACTCGGTCTCCGTCGACGTCAGGTCGAGATAGGCCTGTTCCAAGGTGGCCTCCTCCTGGGCGAGTTCGAGGACGGGGACGGCCGCGTCGGCCAGCAGGCGGCCGAGGTCCTCCACGCGCGCGTGCCGCACGGTCCAGGCGCCGTCCGCACTGCGATCCGCCGCGTATCCGTGCCGGGCGAGCAGGTCGCCGAGGCGTTCGTCGGCACCGGTGCGGATCCTCGTTCCGGGCCGTACGCGCGCGTGGACGAAGTCCCGGAGCGGGGTGTCGGCCAGGAGCCGGCCGCGGCCGAGGACGATCAGGTGGTCCGCGAACGACGACGTCTCGTTCATCAGATGGCTGGAGACCAGGACCGTGCGCCCCTCCGCCGCGAGTCGGCGCAGCAACCGGCGGATCCAGACGATGCCTTCGGGGTCGAGGCCGTTGGAGGGCTCGTCGAGGAGCACCACCTCGGGGTCCCCCAGCAGGGCTGCGGCGATCCCGAGCCGCTGCCGCATGCCCAGGGAGTACGTCCGTACCCGGCGCCGGGCGGCGGGGGCGAGGCCTGTCTCTTCCAGTGCCTCGTCGACCCGGCGGACCGGGATGCGGTTGCTCGCGGCGAGGGCGCGCAGGTGGTCGCGTCCGGTGCGGGAGCCGTGCGCGGCGTCGGCGTCGAGCAGGGCGCCCACCCGGCGCAGGGGCTCGCGGAGTTCGGGGTAGGGCCGGCCGCCGACGGTGGCGGTTCCGGAGGTGGGGTGGTCGAGGCCGAGGACGAGGCGCAGGGTGGTGGACTTGCCGGCACCGTTGGGGCCGAGGAAGCCGGTGACCCGGCCGGGGCGGACGGTGAAGGTGAGGCGGTCCACGGCCCGGCGTCCGCCGTACTCCTTGGTGAGGTCGTGCACATCGATGCTGGTCATGGTCAACACCCTGACCGTTCAAGGGGGTTGGGGTCCTCCCCCGTCGGTGGGGATCGTCTCCCCCGTCCGGGGGAGGGCCGTTGTCGGTGCGGGCTGTCAGGCTGTCCGTGTGACCCGCTTTCTGCGCCCGCTGCTACGGGGGACGACGTACACGCGCCTGCTGCATCTGTGGGTGCCGTTGCTCGTCGTCGCCCTGTGGCTCTTCGTCGACCCGTCGACGCCGTGGGTGCCCGCGCTGGTACTGATTCCGGTCGGGCTGATCCCCGCCGTGCGCCGGGGCGAGGGCGTGCAGGCGCGACTGCTGCTCACTCCCGGTGAGGAGGACTCGGGGATCTCCGAGACGCCGTCGGCGACCTGGCGGGACCGGGGGCGCACGGTGCTGTGGCTGGAGGCGCGGATGGTCCTCGGTTCGGCGGGTGCGCTGGTCTCGGTGTGGCTTCCGGCGATCGCGTTCGATCTCGCCCGGCTCGCGGCGGGACAGCAACCCGGCGACATTCCGCTCCTCGACGCCCTACGGCCGCACTGGGCGTACGCCCTGCTGGTGCCGCTCCCCCTGGTCGCCCTGTACGGAGCGGTCGTCGGGTTCGGGCAGCTGATCACCGCGCTGGCCCGGTCGCTGCTCGGTCCGTCGGCCGCCGAGCGGCTCGCGGCTCTGGAGGAGCGCACCGAGCACCTGCTGGAGCGCACGCGTATCGCGCGCGAGTTGCACGACTCCATCGGGCACGCCCTGACGGTGGCGGTCGTGCAGGCCGGGGCGGCCCGGGCGGCGGGGGATCCGGAGTTCACCGACCGGGCGCTGGCGGCCGTCGAAGAGACCGGCCGGAGTGCGCTGGAGGATCTGGAACGCGTACTGGGCGTGCTGCGGGAGTCGCGGCGGCCGGTGAGCGGGCGGCCCACGCTCACCGACGCCGACCGGCTCCTGGAGTCCGCACGGGCCTCGGGCGCCAAGGTGGATGCCGAGGTCGTCGGCCCGCTGGAGACGGTGCCCGGTCCGGTCTCCCGGGAGGGCTACCGCATCCTCCAGGAAGCACTGACCAACGTGCTGCGGCATGCGGGAGCCGTGCCCGTGCGGGTCCGGGTGACCGTGGCCGACGGGGTTCTCGCACTGGAGGTCCGCAATCCGCTCACCGCGGCAACACCCGGGCCCGGGCGGGGCAGCGGACTGCGCGGGATACGCGAGCGCGCGGCCCTGCTCGGGGGCCGCGCGCACACCGGACCGTACGAGGGCGACTGGCAGGTGCACGCCGAGCTGCCGGTGCGCTGATCTACGCTGGCCGGATGCCGGTCACCGTTCTCCTCGTCGACGACGAACCTCTGGTACGCGCGGGTCTGCGTGCCGTGTTGGCGGCGCAGCCCGACATCGAGGTGGTCGGTGAGGCGGCGGACGGGGCGGCGGTGATCCCGCTGGTGCGGCGGCTGCGGCCGGACGTGGTCGCCATGGACGTACGGATGCCGCTGATGGACGGGATCGAGGCCACGCGCGCGGTGCTGCGCACGGTCGCGGAGCCGCCGAAGATCCTCGTGGTGACGACGTTCGAGGACGACGAGTACGTGTACGAGGCGCTGCGCGCGGGTGCCGACGGGTTTCTCCTGAAGCGGGCCCGGCCGGCCGAGATCGTGCACGCGGTGCGGCTGGTCGCGGAGGGCGAGTCGCTGCTCTTTCCCGCTTCGGTACGGCAGCTCGCCGCCCGGTACGGGGAGGGCGGCGGGCGGGACGCGCTGGAGTGGGCGCGGCTGACCGAGCGGGAGGGCGAGGTGCTGCGGCTCATGGCACAGGGGCTGTCCAACGCCGAGATCGCCGAGAGGCTGGCCGTCGGCACCGAGACCGTGAAGTCGCATGTGGGGGCCGTGTTGGCGAAGCTCGGGGCGCGGGACCGTACCCAGGCGGTGATCGCGGCGTACGAGTCGGGGTTCGTCGCGCCCCGCTGAGTGCGGATTCCGGGCAGGTTGGGGGCGCCGGGCACTCGCCGGGGTCGTCGGTGCCGAAGTACGATCCGGCCAACACGCAGGGCTAGCTGGGAGGACGGACGTTGGCGGGGCTGACCGGCGGTGATCCGTCTCTGCTGCGAAGGATCAATTCCGCGGTGGTACTGCACGCGCTGCGTGCCACGGACTGCGCGACGCTCACCGAGATCACCCGGGTGACCGGGCTGTCCCGGCCGACCGTCGAGGGGGTCGTCGAGGGACTCATCGAGGGCGGTCTGGTCGTCGAGACGGCTGCCGAGGAGGGGGCCGCCCGGCGGCAGGGGCGGCCCGCGCGGCGGTTCCGGTTCCGGGCCGAGGCCGGGCATCTGCTGGGCCTGGAGATCGGCGCACACCGGGTGGCCGCGCTCCTGGCCGACCTGGACGGGCGGGTGCTGGGGGCGCAGGCCAAGGACGTCGACGAGACGGCCGACGCCGACGAGCGGCTGGAACGGCTGCGTACCGCGGTCGCCGAGCTGCTGCGCCGGGCCGGGGTGCCGCGCAGTTCGCTGCGGGCCGTCGGGGTCGGCACGCCGGGGATCGTCGAGGCGGACGGCAGGATACGGCTGGGCACCGCGCTGCCCCAGTGGACGGGGCTGCGGCTCGGCGAGCGCCTGAGCCGGTCCTTCAAGTGCCCGGTGCTGGTGGAGAACGACGCCAACGCGGCGGCCGTGGCCGAGCACTGGAAGGGCGCCGCCACCGAGTCCGACGACGTGGTGATGGTGCTGGCCGGGCTCAGTCCGGGCGCCGGTGCGCTGATCGGCGGACGGCTGCACCGGGGGTACGGCGGGGCGGCCGGGGAGATCGGCGCGCTGCATCTGCTGGGCCGGGAGGTGACCCCGGAGACGCTGCTGTCGACCACCGACGAGCCGCTGCATCCGCTGGACGAGCAGGCGGTCGCGGAGGTGTTCGCGCTGGCCCGCAAGGGGGACGCGCGGGCGCGGGCCGCCGTGGACCGGTTCATCCAGCGGCTCGTGCACGACGTGGCCGCGCTCGTGCTGGCCCTGGATCCGGAGCTGGTGGTGATCGGCGGCTGGGCGGCGGGACTCGACGGTGTCCTGGAGCCGCTGCGCAGCGAACTCGCCCGCTACTGTCTGCGTCCGCCCAGGGTGGCCCTCTCCGTCCTCGGCGAGGCGGCGGTGCCGACGGGCGCGCTGCGGCTCGCCCTCGACCATGTGGAGGAGCAGCTGTTCGCGGTGGACGGGACGGTCACCGCACGCCGCTGAGCAGTTGTCCTGTGGAACGCGTCGCGCCCCGGAGGAGTTCCGGGGCGCGAGCCGTTCCTGGGCAGTGGCTACGAGGCCTGGCGCTCGGGTCCGTGGTGGATCTCGACGCCCCCGGTGTCACCGAAGGTCAGCCGGCAGGTGTCCGCGCGGTACGTGGCGACGGAGAGCGCGGCGGTGCGGCCGGCGGCGAGGAAGCGGGTGGTGACGACGAGGACCGGGGCGCCGGGGAGGCGGTCCAGTTCCTTGGCGTCGTCCGCGCGGGCGGAACCGAGCTCCACGGCGCGGTCCTGGCCCTCCAGCTCCAGGTGCTGCAGTTCGCGCAGCACCGTACGCGCGCGTGCCGCTCCGGACGGCGCGTCGATCCCCGTCAGGTCCGGGACCGAGGACGCCGGGATGTAGAGCAGCTCGGCGGCGACGGGCTGGCCGTGGGAGACACGGGAGCGGCGCACGATGTGCACGGGCTCCTCCGCGCCGGTCTCCAGGGCGGCCGCGACGCTGGCGGGCGGCACCGCGAGGGCGCAGTCAACGGGCTGCCAGGCGTCCTCGGGAGCGCCCGGCCAGGCGTCCTGGTCGGTGCCCACGGCCACGCCCATGCGCGGGGGCGCGACGGTCGTGCCGACACCGCGGCGGCGCTGGAGGCGGCCTTCCAGTTCGAGCTGTTCGAGGGCCTGACGGAGGGTGGCGCGGGCCACGCCGAAGCGGGCGGCGAGGTCGCGCTCGTTGGGCAGGATCTCACCGACCGAGAACTCCGAGTCGAGTGCCTCACTGAGCACGGTCTTGAGATGCCAGTACTTCGGTTCCGGCACCGATTCCACCTGCGTGGTCCCCACCCTGTCCTCCGCAATCGCCGTGGTCCGGCGGCGTTTTAGCGCCCTTGTTTATTAAAGGTTGTTGTACTTATCTGCGACCATAGGGCGGCGCACACCCTTGGTCAAGACCAATCCTCGATCCCTTGGCCAACGCATAGAAAGCGGTGCCACAGAGCGTTCATGAGGCGTTCGCGCGGGGGCGTTTTCGTGACATGCCGGCAAACCTCCTGTCGTACGACGGGAGCCGCCGGGCAGTGGGGATCAGAGGTCGGCGAGGGACCGCAGCTTGTCGGGGTTGCGGATGATGTGGACGGCCCGGACCAGGCCGTCGGCGACGTCCAGCTGGAGGACGCCGTCCGGCCGGCCCTCGGCGAGAAGGAGCACGGCGGGTCCGCCGTTGATCTCCAGGAAGCGGAACGACAGCCCGGTCCCCTCCTTGCGGGCCGCGCCGAGGAGGAAACGGCCGACCTTGCCGGGCGTGACGATGACACGCAGCGCCGCCGTCGCCTTGCCGCCGCCGTCGCTCACCAGGCGCACATCCGGGGCGAGCAGGGACATCAGCCCCTCCAGGTCACCCTCGGCCGCGGCGGCCAGGAAGCGTTCGGTCAGGTCCCTGCGCTGGGCCGGGTCGACCTCGTAGCGCGGTCTGCGCTCGTCGACGTGCCGGCGGGCCCGCCCGGCGAGCTGGCGCACCGCGGCCTCGCCCCGGTCGAGCATGGCCGCGATCTCGGCGTGCGGGTATCCGAAGGCCTCGCGCAGCACGAACACGGCGCGTTCGAGGGGCGACAGCGACTCCAGGACGACGAGTACGGCGAGCGAGACGGAGTCGGCCAGTTCGGCGCGCTCGGCGGCGTCGGGGGCGGTGGCGCCGACGCCGGTGACGTACGGCTCGGGCAACCAGGGGCCGACGTAGGTCTCGCCGCGCGTCCGGATCTGGCGGAGCCGGTCGATGGCGAGCCGGGTGGTGATGCGCACGAGGTAGCCGCGCGGTTCGCGCACCTCGCCGCGGTCGGCACCGGACCAGCGCAGCCAGGCGTCCTGGACCACGTCCTCCGCGTCGGCCACGCGGCCGAGCATGCGGTAGGCGACTCCCATGAGCACGGGACGGTGTGCCTCGAAGACGTCGGTCACGGTGTCGGCGGTCACGGCCCCATCCCATCCGACACGTTCCCCGGTGTCCAGGCGGCCCCGTCCCTCAGGCTCCAACCCGGCCCGGCGGAGGGCGCGTCGGCCGGCACGACGGCCCGACACTCCGGGGCCCACGAGGGGGCTGCGACACACCCCGCCGGGGACTACCCGCCAGTAGCAATTGCTGACAAGCTGTCTACGGCGTTCGCCGAAGTCGCCAGACGAGGAGCCCCCATGTCCGCCAGCGTCTCCTTCAAGGTCCCGTCCCCGCACGGCCGACAGGACGTGACCGTCTCCTACGCGCGCGCGGGCCGCGGTGAGCCGCTCGTCCTGCTCCACGGCATAGGGCATCACCGGCAGGCCTGGGACCCCGTCGTGGACATCCTCGCCACCGAGCGGGACGTGGTCGCCGTGGACCTGCCCGGCTTCGGCGCCTCCCCCGGCCTTCCCGAGGGCCTCGCCTACGACCTGACGACGACCAACTCCGTACTCGGCGCCCTGTTCGAGGCCCTGGAGCTGGACCGGCCGCATGTGGCCGGCAACTCGCTGGGCGGACTGGTGGCCCTGGAACTGGGCCGCGAGAAGCTCGTACGGTCCGTCACCGCCCTGTCCCCCGCCGGGTTCTGGTCACAGGCCGAGCGGCGCTATGCCTTCGGCGTGCTCATCGCCATGCGGCGGATCGCGGAACGGCTGCCGGAGCCGCTGGTCGAGCGGCTGTCCCGGACGGCCGCCGGGCGGACGGCCCTGACCAGCACCATCTACGCCCGCCCGGCACGCCGTTCACCCGAGGCCGTGGTCGCCGAGACGCTCGCACTCGCGCGGGCCACCGGATTCGCCGACACCCTGCGGGCCGGGTCCGCCGTCCGGTTCACCGACGACGTCCCCGGTATTCCGGTCACCGTGGGCTGGGGCACCCGGGACATGCTGCTGGTGCGCCGTCAGGGGGTCCGGGCCAAGCAGATCATCCCCAAGGCCCGGCTGGTCCGGCTGCCCGGCTGCGGCCACTGCCCGATGAACGACGACCCGGCGCTGGTCGCACGCGTCATCCTCGACGGCAGCCGCTGACCGGCGACGGCGGCCGAGGCGGGGCAGGGCGTCGGAGCCCAGCGCGAGCCCGGCGGGGATGCACCCCGTGAAGCGCGTCGCGCGCCGTTGCACGCCCATGTACCAGCACACGAAGCCGACGACGGTGACGACCTCCGCCTGTCACAGCACCGCGGCCGGCTCCGCGGTGTCGGGCCGGGCCGCCGCAACCACGCCCCGCCCCGCCGTCGAGCGCAACCGGACCATGGACCCGGGCCGTCCCTCGCTCGGCCAGGCCGCGTTCGCCCGTTCCGGAGTCGGTCCCGGCCCCGGAACGGGGGCGCTCGCGGAGCCCGTCCGTTGTTCACTTGCGGTTTCCGTGTGCGCTGCGGCGCACCAGTAGTTGTGGCTGTGCACATTGGCCGGACCCCGTTCTGGAGGCCCTCGCATGTCCCTTTCGCTCCCCGGTCGCCGCAGCGTGCTGCGCGGCTCCCTCGCCGCGTCGGCGGCCCTGACCCTGCCCACGGCGCTCGGTTCCGCGCCGGCGTTCGCACTGTCCGGGCGCCCCCGGGCGGACTGGGGCGTGCAGGCGGGCGATGTCACCGCCGACTCCGGCCTGGTGTGGGTCCGTTCGGACCGGCCGGCCCGGATGATCGTGCAGACCTCGGCCACCGAGTCGTTCCGCAACGCCCGCAGCTGGCACGGCCCGCTGCTCGGCGCGGACAGCGACTTCACCGGCACCACCCGGCTGCACGGGCTGCCGTCCGGCGAGCAGATCCACTACCGCGTGCTGCTCGCCGACCCCGACGACCCGCGCCGTACCGGCGAGCCGGTCACCGGCACCTTCCGCACGGCGTCCGCGCGCCGCCGGCAGGGCGTCAAGTTCGTGTGGTCGGGTGACCTGGCCGGGCAGGGCTGGGGCATCAACGAGTCCATCGGCGGCTACCGCATCTTCGACGCGATGGCGAAGGTGGACCCGGACTTCTTCCTGTGCAGCGGGGACAACATCTACGCCGACGGCGTGATCTCGGCGACGCAGGCGCTGCCCGACGGCAGCCTGTACCGCAACGTCACCAGCGAGGCGAAGTCGCACGTCGCGGTCACCCTGGACGACTTCCGCGGCAACTTCCGCTACAACCTGCTGGACCAGGCGCTGCGCCGGTTCAACGCCCAGGTGCCGAACGTCATCCAGTGGGACGACCACGAGGTCCGCAACAACTGGTACCCGGGCGAGGTCATCGGCACCGGCACCGCCTACCCGGCCGGCACCAGGCTGGACGACATGGCGCTGCGCTCCCGGCAGGCGTTCTCCGAGTACTTCCCCATCTCCACGATCAGCGGTCGCCCGGACGGCCGGATCTACCGCGTCCACCACCACGGCCCGCTCCTCGACGTCTTCGTCCTCGACATGCGGACCTACCGCAACGCCAACTCGCCCGACGACCAGACGACCGACCCGCAGGGCATCCTGGGCGCCGAGCAGCTGGAGTGGCTGAAGCGCGAGCTGTCCCGGTCGCGTGCGGTGTGGAAGGTCATCGCCGCGGACATGCCGCTCGGCCTGGTCGTGCCCGACCCGGTCGAGGGCAAGGCGAACTTCGAGGCCGTCGCCCAGGGCGACCCCGGCGCGCCGCTCGGCCGTGAGCTGCAGATCGCCGAACTGCTGCGGTACATCAAGCACCGGAAGGTCACCGGCACGGTGTGGCTGACGGCCGATGTCCACCACACCTCGGCCCAGCACTACGACCCGTCGCGGGCCGCGTTCAAGGACTTCGCGCCGTTCTGGGAGTTCGTCTCCGGGCCGCTGAACGCCGGTGCCTTCCCGGCGAACGCGCTGGACGGCACGTTCGGCCCCGACCGGGTGTTCGTCAAGGCGCCGACCGCCTCGAACGTGTCACCCGCGGAGGGCTACCAGTTCTTCGGCGAGGTCGACATCGACGGCGACAGCGGTGAACTGACGGTGCGTCTGCGCGAGTACGACGGCACCGTGCTGTTCACCCGGACCCTGCAGCCGGGCCGGGTCGGCCAGTAACTCCCGTACGCTCTTCGCAGGGCCGCGCTCCGGCGTCATCCCCCGGTGCGCGGCCCTGTCGCAGGTCCCGGTGCGGGTCCGGCCGCCTCGCCGAACTCACCCGTGCACAGGGCGTTTTCGCAGGTCAGGCCGATTGTCAGTGGGCGCCTCTACGGTTTTCCCATGACGCGATCTTCACAGGCCGTGGCCTATCGCCAACCCTCCGTGCTGCACTCCGCCGCCGACGGACGCCACCTCGGGCTCGAGACCTCCCGGGGCGCGACCCCGACCGGGGTCGAGGACCATCCGCGGTTCTTCGCGGGCTTCCTGACCTCGCCTCAGGTGGCCGCGGCCGGACTGCTCGCGGTGGCCGACGTGGCGGCCGCGCGCTACTACCAGCCGCAGCTGCGCGCCTCGCTGGACCCGGTGGTGACGGGCAACGGCGACCGGCTGCGCTTCGAGTCCTTCTCCGGCTGCGGCGGGGTGTACGCCCGGCTGGACGTCCTGGGCCCGGGCCTGGACGGCGGCGAGGTGGGCCACGGCACGACCAACGTCGACGTCAACAACCCGCTTCGGGAGGCACTTTCGCGGATCGGCACGGACGACCCGCTCCATCTGCGGGTCGGGCACGAGGAGTTGGCGGTCACCACGCTGGACGGGCCGGTGGTGGAGAAGAAGGTCCCGCTCCCGGACCGCTGGCTGCGCGGCTTCGCCGAGGCCCAGGTCATAGCGGCCGGGTTCGATCTGCGGGCCGAGCTCCCGGCGGACGAGGCGGTGCGGTTCCTGCGCTCGCTCCCCCGCGGCGGCACGGCGCGCGGGGGCCCGGCGGGCCCGCGCTGGGTGGTGCCGGCGGGCCGGGGGCTGCGGCCGACGACCCGCCCGGTGCCGGGCGCGGTGTGCCTGCCCGGGCCGGAGCGGCTGGCCGCGCTCCAGCGGGTCCTGCGGCATGCGACGGCGTTGCGGGTCTACGGTCCGCAGGGCGCCCTCGCCGCCTCCGGTGCGGCCGCGGCCTGGGAGGTGGTCCTGCCGGGCATGCGGCTCACCCTGACCCTGTCGCCCGACGCGGCCCGCGGGTTCTCCGGCGAGGGCGGTGTGCTGGACGCGCTCGCCGCCGACGAGGCCGCCGAGGACGCGGAGCTGATCGCGGTGCTGCTGGCCTGGGAACCCCGTGTCGACGTCGCCGACCTGGCCGCCTCCTCGGGCCTCACGCCGGAGCGCGTCCGCGCGGCCCTGGTCCGCCTCGGCACCTCGGGACGCGTCGGCTACGACACGGCGGAGGCCGCCTACTTCCACCGCGAACTGCCCTACGACGCGGGGCGCGTGGAGCGGCACAACCCCCGCCTGCGTTCGGCCCGGGCGCTGGTGGCCGCGGGCGCCGTGACCCTGGACGGCGACCTGGGCACGGTGACGGCCGAGGACGGTCATGTGCACCGGGTGCGGGCTGCCGCGGGCGTGCTGACCTGCAGTTGTGTGTGGTGGGCGAAGTACCGGGGCGGGCGCGGGCCGTGCAAGCACGCGCTGGCGGTGCGGATGGTGCGGCGGGGTGGAGCGGTGGGACAGGACATGGCGGAGATCGGTGGGGGTGCTCGATGAGTGCGGTGCTGGAAGCGGTACGGGCGGGGCGTACGGGGCTGGCCGTGCTCCTGCTCAAGAGGATGACGGATGCCGAACGACGGGCGCTGCTGCCCGAGTTGCAGGACCTGCGCAAGGAACTGCGGGCCGATCCGTGGGGGACCGGGTCCGACCGGATCCGTCCGGCACTCCAGGTGGCCGGGGCCATGTGCCACTCCGGGGCCGCGGCCGCCGCGACCTGGATCGCCGGTGCCGACATGCGCTGGCGGCAGACACCGGCGGACACGCTGGTGCGGGCGTTGGAGGACCGGGACACCGGCTGGCAGGCCGATGTGGCCCACCGGCTGGCCGGGCGGCCGCTCTCCGCGGACGTGCCGTTCGAGCTGATGGCGGCGCTGGTGCGGCGCTCGGGGTGCCCGGTCCCGACGACGGAGGCGTATGTCGTCGGCTGGGTCCGGCACACGGGCCACAGCTGGGGGCACGTCCCGCTCGTCGACCGGCTCCGCGCCGACCCGGACCTCGTGCCGTTGGTGAACGGCCTGTTCGAGCTCTCCGACATCACCCCGGTCCGCTGGCTGTTCGGCGACGGGCCCGGCTCGTGGCAGAGCTGTCTCGCGGAGCTGACCGGCTCGGGCGAACTGGACCGCAAGGTCGTCGTCGACGCCTGTGTCGCCCGGCTGCTGCGCGGCGGCGGCCCGACCGACCACCGGGTCTTCCTGCCGCTGCTGGTCCGGCTCGCCCCCACCCGGGACGAGGAGCGCGAGCGGGTCGCCGACTGGACCGCCCTGGCACGTGACGCCGCCTCGCCCGTGGCCGCGCACGCCCAGTCGGTCCTCGCCGCCCTCGCTCTGGACGGCGAGCTCACCGCGCGGCAGCTGGCCGAGGCCTCCGAGGGGCTGCTGTTCCGCACCGAGAAGAAGCTGGTGCGCGCCCAACTGGTGCTGCTCGGCAAGGTCCTCACCCGTGACCCGGGCGCGGCGGCGGAGCTGCTGCCGACCGTGGCCCAGGCGTTCGGGCACGAGGACACCCAGGTGCAGGAGCGGGCGCTGAAGCTGGTGGAGCGGCATGCGAAGAGGCTCGCCGACGACCCGGCGGCCCAGGACCGGATCGCCGGTGCGGCCGAGCAGTTGAGCCCGCCCCTCCGCGTCCGTGCCGCCGACGCCCTCGGGGTCGCGCCCATGTCGACTCCCGAGGTGTACGAGGAGGTGCTGCCACCGGCCCCGGAGCCGTTCCGGCTCGCGCCGGCCCCGGAGTCGGCCGAGGAACTCGCCGAGGAGATCGGGGCCCTGCTGGCGGCCGACGGGGACGTGGCCGCGTTCGAGCGGGCGCTGGACGGCCTGTCCCGCCACGCCCACCGTGACCAGGACGCGCTGCGGGAGGCGCTCGAACCGGTGGCGGCCACCCGCTGGTGGAAGGAGCCCGACACTCTCGGCCGGCACACCGAGGAGCACTTCGGCCACACCCGGCGTGGCCTCCTCGACCCCGAGGGCGGCCTCGAACTGATCCTGGCCACGCTCTACGGGGTGGTGAGCACGGCCGCCCTGCTCGCCGCGCTGCAGCGCGGTCCGGCCGACCACGAGTGCGCGCGCCACGGGTTCTCCCGGGTCATCGACGTACGGTTCCGTGAACTGGCCTACCGGATACGGACGGATCCGCAGCCGCTGCTGCTGGCCACGCCGTCGTGGAGCACCGGGCTCCTGGAGCCGGACGACCTCGTCGACCGGCTCGACACCTACCGCAGCCTCGGCGCCCGGGTGGGTGAGGTCGACTTCGCGCAGGCGCTGTTGAGGGTACGGCGCGAGGACCGCACGGCGGCACTGGCGGCCGCCGGGCGCGCGAGCGGACTCGGCACGCCGGAAGGCGAACGGCTCGCCCGCTGGCTGTCGGCCGGAGAGCCCGCTCTGCCCGGGTCCGACCGCCGGACTTCCGGTCCCCGCATCCTGACCGAGTCCGGCGAGGTCCTGGCGCTCCGGACGGGCTTCCCCTCGGCGTTCCGGCGGCTGGGCCTGCCGTTCGCGGTGTCCGACGCCGTCCGTTACTGCTACCACTGGGGCCGGGAGGACCACCAGCACTGGCTGGCCACGCTGCCGGAGCTGCGCGAACTGGTCGCCGTGCGGCTGGTGCACGACCTCTCCGAGGCCGCCCTGGACGACGAGCGGGGCACGGCCGCCGTTCTCCCGCTGCTCGCCGAGTCCGGTGGCGCGGCGGGCGAGAGCACGCATCTGTGTGTGGCGTACGGGCTGGGTGCCCGGTATCCGGAGGACCGGCTGGCCGCGGTGGACGCGCTGCTGGTGCTCGCCGCGCGCGGACAGCTCGACACGGAGCGGCTGGGGGCCGACCTGGGCCGGCTGGTCCGGCTCGGGGCGGTGAAGCCGCTGCGGCTGGCCGAGTCGGCACGGACGGCGGCGGTCACCGGGGCGAACACGACGATATGGGAGATGCTCCGGCACACCCTGCCCGTGCTGCTCGCCGACCTCGCGGCGGCGGATGCCGGTACCCCGGGTTCGGCCCGTGGGCTCGGGGAGCTGCTCTCGGTCGCCGCCGAGTGCGCCGAGCGGTCCGGGGCCCGCGGTGAGCTGCCCCAGCTGTCCCTGGCGGCGGCCCGGCGCGGTTCCTCCCGTCTGGTGGTCCAGGCGCGCCGGCTGCGGGACGCCCTGGCGGAGCCGGTGGCGGCCTGAGCAGTAGTAAAAACATCAACAAAAGGAACATAAGCATGCTTTACCCATCGGTCACAGAGCGTTCGTGATCACGCAACACCGTTCGTTCACAGTGGCTGCATGAATCGAGACATGTCTGATGTGACACGCGCGCGGCACGGACGCCCCGTGCACCACTGGCGGCGGGACGTCGTCGAACTCGCCGCCCTGTTCACGGCCGTCGCGGCGGCGGACGGGGTGGCGAACCTGATCGGCCACGGCCCCGACGGTCCGGCGCTGCTGGTGATCTCGGCGCTGGTGCTGGCGGCCACGGCGGGCTTCCACGTCTGGTGGGCGAGGCGCCCAGGTCACGCACCGCCGGTGACGGATACCGATACCGGCGCCCGGCCGACCGTCACCCCGACGGGACAGGCCGGGCCGGGCGCGGACGCCCCGGGGACCGAGGCCGCGCCGAGCACGCTGTGGCGGCTGCGGACGACGGTGCGCGACGAGCCCGGTTCGCTGGCCGCCCTGTGCACCGCGCTCGCCGGGCACCGGGTGGACATCCTCAGCCTGCAGACGCATCCGCTGGGCGACGGCACGGTGGACGAGTTCCTGCTGCGGGCCCCGGGTGAGCTGACCGCCGCTGAGATCACCCGGGCGGTCGCGCTGGCCGGGGGCACGGACACCTGGATCGAACGGGCCGACGCGCACGATCTGGTGGACGCCCCGACCCGGGTCCTCGGCCTCGCCACCCGCACCGCGCTGGACGCGGCGGAACTTCCGCTGGCCCTCCGGCAGTTGTTGGGTAGGTGCACGATCCGCTCGCTCCCCGCCCATCCGGTCGGCGGGGCCCGGAGCCCCGAGACGGTCCCCGTCGAAGGGGCGCTGGAGGACACCGTGATGCGGCTGCGCGCACCGGAAGGCGGAGTGATCACCGTGGAGCGGCCGTATCTGCCGTTCACGCCCACCGAGTTCGCTCGGGCGCGGGCGCTGGTGGAGCTGGACGCCCGGCTCGGGCCGCGCATCCCGCGCAGCCAGGACGTGCTCACGCTGCCCGAGGGCAACGCGATCACCGTGCGCCGGGCCGACACCGGTGACCTGGAGGCGGCGAAGGCCATGCACGAGCGGTGCTCGTCGCGGACGCTGGGGCTGCGTTACCACGGGCCGGTCGCCGACGCGGACCGCTATCTGAACCACCTGCTCAGCCCGCGCTTCGGCCGGACGCTGGCGGTGCAGACCGCGTCGGGCCGGATCGTGGGCCTCGGGCATCTGCTGTGGGACGGGGACGAGACGGAGGTCGCGCTGCTCGTCGAGGACGAGTGGCAGCGGCGCGGTATCGGCGGCGAGTTGCTGGGCCGGCTGGTGGGCATGGCCGTGGAGGCGGGCTGCGAGAGCGTGTACGCGGTGACGCAGGCGTCCAACACGGGGATGGTGGCGGCGATGCGGGCGTTGGGGTTGCCGCTCGATTACCAGATCGAGGAGGGGACGCTCGTCATCACCGCGCGCTTGGATGCCGTGGCGGTTACGGGGCTTTCTCGTGCGGGTGAGGCGGGGAGGGCCGAAGCGCCGTAGGGGTTGCGGACTGCGCGGCGACTGCGGGTGCGTCGTGGCTCGTCGCGCCCGCGCGGCGGTAGCCGCACATGAACACAGCCCCGCGCCCCTGGCGGGGCGCTCTAATACGGCCCCAATGCCAAGTCCAGGTCCGTCCACAGATCGTCCACGTCCTCCAGGCCCACCGACAGTCGCAGCAGCCGGTCGCTGACGCCGGCGCTGTGGCGGTCGGCGGGGTCCACTATGCGGTGGCTGATGGATGCCGGGTGCTGGATGAGGGTGTCGACGCTGCCGAGGCTGACGGCCGGGGTGATCAGCCGTACCCGGGAGACGACCTCGTGCGGGTCGTCGTAGACCTCGAAGGCGATCATCGCGCCGCCCAGGCGCGGGTAGTGGACGCGGGCCACGCGTGGGTCGGCGGTGAGGCGGCGGGCCAGTTCGGCGGCGGTGGCGGAGGCGGCGCGGACCCGTACCGGGAGCGTGGACAGGCCGCGCAGCAGCAGATAGCCGGCCAGCGGGTGCAGGACGCCTCCGGTCGCGAAACGTATCTTCCTGAGCTGCCCGGCGAGTTCCTCGTCGCAGGCCACCACCCCGGCCAGTACG
The DNA here is from genome assembly GCF_040652235.1 of Streptomyces sp. NPDC048277. Lineage (NCBI taxonomy): Bacteria > Bacillati > Actinomycetota > Actinomycetes > Kitasatosporales > Streptomycetaceae > Streptomyces > Streptomyces sp. NPDC048277. The sequence continues at coordinate 169,137 of NZ_JBEZLQ010000021.1, read as the reverse complement.
TCGCCGTGGCCGCCGAGGTACTTGGTGGCGCTGTGCAGCACCAGCCGGGCGCCGTGTTCGGCGGGGCGCTGGAGCACCGGGGTGGCGAAGGTGTTGTCGGCGAGCAGCGGGACCGTGCCGCAGGCGTGGGCGACGGCGCGCAGGTCGAGTTCGGCGAGGGTCGGGTTGGCCGGGGACTCGACCAGGACCAGGCCGGTGTCGGGGCGCAGCGCGTCGGTGATGCCCGCCGGGTCGGTCCAGGTGACCTCGGTGCCGAGGAGACCGGCGGTGAGGAGGTGGTCGCTGCAGCCGTACAGGGGCCGTACGGCGACGACATGGCGCAGGCCCGTCGAGGCGCGGGCGAGGAGGACGGCGGACAGGGCGGCCATGCCGCTGGCGAAGGCGACGGCGGACCCGGTGCCTTCGAGGCGGGCGAGAGCGGTCTCGAACCGGGCGACCGTCGGGTTGCCGAGGCGTCCGTAGACCGGGGGTCCCGTCGGGTCGGCGCCGTCGGTGGCGAAGGCGTCGATGCGGGCGGCCTCGGCGCGGCTGTCGTACGACGGGTAGGTGGTGGACAGGTCGATCGGCGGGGCGTGCAGGCCCTGGCGGGCGAGGTCGTCGCGGCCGGCGTGCACAGCCTCGGTGGCCAGGGCGCGCGGTGCGCCGGATACGTGGTCGCGGATGCTGACGGAGTCCATGGTCGCAGGGTGAACACCGAACGGGGTGTGTGCGGCGAGGGCCGTGTTACGTTCGGGGTATGGCCGAATCTGTCGTACTGGATCCGGTGGATCTGCATCTGCTGCGGCTGCTGCAGAACGACGCCCGGTCCACCTACCGCGACCTCGCCGCCCAGGTGGGTGTGGCGCCGTCGACCTGTCTGGACCGGGTGACCCGGCTGCGGCGGTCCGGGGTGATCCTCGGGCACCGGCTGGAGCTCGATCCGGCCAAGCTCGGGCGGGGTCTGGAGGCGCTGCTGTCGGTGCAGGTCAGGCCGCACCGGCGGGAGTTGGTGGGGCCGTTCGTGGAGCGGATCCGGGCGCTGCCGGAGTCGCGGACGGTGTTCCATCTGACCGGTCCCGACGACTACCTCGTCCATGTGGCCGTGGCCGACATGACGGACCTGCAGCGGCTGGTCCTGGACGAGTTCACGTCACAGCGGGAGGTGGCCCGGGTGGAGACTCGGCTGATCTTCCAGCAGTGGGACTGCGGACCCCTGCTCCCTCCTACGCCATCAGCTCAATCCCAGTGACGCGCGGCGGCCCGTCGTACGAGGATGGGCCGCATGTCACAGACCAACAGCCCGCTGCCCCGCCAGGTCGCCGACACCTTCGTCGACGAACTCATCGCCCTCGATCCGATCACCGGTACGTTCCTCGGCGTCAAAGAGAGTTCGAGCCGGCTGCCCGACACCTCGCCGGCCGGTGACGAAGCGCTCGCCCGGCTTCGGCGCGACACGCTGGCCCGGCTCGACGAGGCCGAGCGGCGGCCCGGCGCGGACAGTGACATCGAGCGTCGCTGCGCGCGCCTGCTGCGCGAGCGGCTCACCGCCTCGCTGGCCGTGCACGAGGCGGACGAGAGCCTGCGTTCCGTCAGCAACCTGAGCTCGGTCGCGCACGCCGTGCGCCAGGTGTTCACCGTGACGCCCACCGCCACCGAGGAGGACTGGGCGGCGGTCGCCGAGCGGCTGCGCGCGGTGCCGGCCGCGCTGGAGGGCTACCGGCAGTCCCTCGCCCTCGGCCTGGACCGGAAGCTGTGCGCGGGTCCGCGCGCGACGGCCACCTTCGTCGGACAGCTCGGCGAGTGGTCCGACACGGGCGACGGCCGGGGCTGGTTCGAGCAGTTCGCGGCGGCCGGGCCCGAGGCGCTGCGCTCCGAGCTGGACGAGGCGGCCCGCGCGGCCACGCAGGCCGTGGTGGCGCTGCGCGACTGGATGGGGGACGTGTACGCGCCGGCCGTCGAGGGCGCGCCGGACGTGGTGGGCCGCGAGCGGTACGCGCGCTGGGTCCGCTACTACAACGGCACCGACCTCGACCTGGACGAGGCGTACGCGTACGGCTGGTCCGAGTACCACCGTCTGCTCGGCGAGATGAAGACCGAGGCCGAGAAGATCCTGCCGGGCGCCGAGACCCCGTGGGTGGCGCTGGCGCACCTGGACGAGCAGGGCACCCACATCGAGGGCGTCGACGAGGTGCGGGAGTGGCTGCAGTCCGTGATGGACGAGGCCATCGAGAAGCTCGACGGCACCCACTTCGACCTGGCCGAGCGGGTCCGCCGGGTCGAGTCCCGGATCGCCCCGCCCGGCAGCGCGGCGGCGCCGTACTACACGCCCCCGTCGGACGATTTCTCGCGCCCGGGCATCACCTGGCTGCCGACCATGGGCCAGACCCGGTTCCCGGTCTACGACCTGGTGTCGACCTGGTACCACGAGGGCGTGCCGGGCCATCACCTCCAGCTCGCGCAGTGGAAGCACATCGCGGAGAACCTCTCCCGTTACCAGGCCAGCGTGGGCATGGTCAGCGCCAACGCGGAGGGCTGGGCGCTGTACGCGGAGCGGCTGATGGACGAACTGGGTTTCCTCACCGACCCGGAGCGCCGCCTGGGCTATCTGGACGCGCAGATGATGCGGGCCGCGCGGGTGATCATCGACATCGGCATGCACCTGGAGCTGACGATCCCGGACGACTCCCCCTTCCACCCCGGGGAGCGCTGGACGCCCGCGCTGGCGCAGGAGTTCTTCGGTGCGCACAGCAGCCGCCCGGCGGACTTCGTGGAGAGCGAGCTGACCCGGTACCTGTCCATGCCGGGCCAGGCCATCGGCTACAAGCTGGGCGAACGGGCCTGGCTGCTGGGCCGGGAGCAGGCCCGCGGGCGGCAGGGCGAGGGGTTCGACCTGAAGGCCTGGCACATGGCGGCCCTCTCCCAGGGTTCGCTCGGCCTGGACGACCTGGTGGACGAGCTGTCGCAGCTCTGACGACCCGTCAGGGCTATTGGCTGGCTTGAGAGTTGTTTCCCTGAAGAGACCGTGTGCCCCGGTCGCGCCCAGCGCGGAATCCGGGGCACGCGGGGGTGACGCGGACGTGCCGCCGCACGAGGATGGACGGCATGTCTGACACCACGAGCCCGTTGCCCCGGCAGGTCGCCGACGCGTACGTCGACGGCCTCATCGCCCTCGATCCGGTGACCGGTACGTTTCTCGGCGTCAAGGAGAGTTCGAGCAGGCTGCCCGACTACTCGCCCGCGGGCCAGGAGGCGGTGGCGGAGCTGGCGCGGGCCACGCTCGCCGAGCTGGCCGAGGCCGAGCGGCGACCCGGGGCGGACAGTGCCGCGGAACGGCGCTGCGGACGGCTGCTGCGCGAGCGGCTGACCGCCCAACTCGCCGTGCACGAGGCCGAGGAGGGCCTGCGCACGGTCGGCAACATGCACACACCGCCGCACTGGGTGCGCGAGGCGTTCACCGTGACGCCGACGGAGACGGCCGAGGACTGGGCGGCGATCGCCGAGCGGCTGCGGGCGGTGCCCGCCTCGCTCGGCGGGTACCGGGAGTCGCTGGCGCTGGGCCTGGACCGGAAGCTGTACGCGGGTCCGCGCCCGACGGCGACGTGCGTCGAGCAGCTCACGGAGTGGATCGACGTGGCCGGCACGGGCCGCGGCTGGTTCGAGGACTTCGTGGCGGCCGGACCCGAGCAGTCGCGCCCGGAGCTGGACGCGGCGGCCCGGGTGGCGACGGCCGCGCTCGTGGAGCTGCGGGACTGGCTGCGGGACGTCTACGCGCCGGCGATCGAGGGCGCACCGGACACGGTGGGCCGCGAGCGGTACGCCCGCTGGGTCCGCTACTACAACGGCACCGACCTCGACCTCGACGAGGCTTACACGTACGGCTGGTCCGAGTTCCACCGCATCCTCGGCGAGATGCGCGAGGAGGCCGAGAAGGTCCTGCCCGGCGCCGAGACCCCGCAGGCGGCGCTGGCACATCTCGACGCACACGGCCCGCACATCGAGGGTGTCGAAGAGGTCCGCCAGTGGCTGCAGGGCCTGATGGAGCGGGCGATCGCCGACCTGGACGGCACGCACTTCGAACTCGCCGAACGGGTACGCAGGGTGGAGACCCACATCGCCCCGCCCGGCAGCGCGGCGGCCCCCTACTACACGTCCCCCTCCGAGGACTTCTCCCGCCCCGGCCGCACCTGGCTGCCGACGCTGGGGCGGACCCGGTTCCCGGTGTACGACCTGGTCTCGACCTGGTACCACGAGGGCGTGCCCGGCCACCACCTCCAGCTCGCGCAGTGGACGCACGTGGCCGAGAACCTCTCCCGCTACCAGGCCACGGTGGGCGAGGTCAGCGCCAACGCCGAGGGCTGGGCACTGTACGCGGAGCGGCTGATGGACGAACTGGGCTATCTGACCGACGCCGAGCAGCGGCTCGGCTATCTGGCCCTGCAGATGGTGCGGGCGGTCCGGGTGATCGTGGACATCGGCATGCACCTGGAGCTGGAGATCCCGGCGCACTCGCCGTACCACCCGGGTGAGCGGTGGACGGTGGAGCTGGCACAGGAGTTCTTCGGCCTGCACAACAGCCGTCCGGCGGACTTCGTGGAGAGCGAGATGACCCGCTATCTGACGATTCCCGGCCAGGCCATCGGCTACAAGCTGGGCGAACGGGCCTGGCTGCGGGGCCGGGAGAAGGCCCGCGAGCGGCACGGCGACGGCTTCGACCTCAAGGCCTGGCACATGGCGGCCCTCTCCCAGGGCTCGCTCGGCCTGGACGACCTGGTGGACGAGCTGTCGCGGCTCTGACCGGTCTGCCGTTCGGGGGTGCTCCGGTGGCGGCGGCCGGTCGCAGGCGGCTTGCTGGTGCCGGGGCCACCGGACCACGGGAAGCGAGCCGCGCATGCAGACCTCCACGCCGCCACGGGAGCCGTTGGAGACACCCCGCGCCGCCGGTGTGGCAGGGATCGTCTTCGCACTGCTGCTCGCCGCCGCCATGGTGCTGATCCGGCTGGGAGTCCCGCAGGGTGCCGACGCGGTCACCGCCCAGGCACCGGATCCCACCCGGCGCAGCACCGTCCACGCGGCCCTCGCGCTGGTGCCGTTCGCCGGCATCCTCTTCCTGTGGTTCGCCGGCGCGGTGCGCGCCCATGTCGGCAAGGGCGAGGACCAGTTCCTCGCCACCGTGTTCCTCGGCAGCGGTCTGATCTTCACCGCCACGCTGTTCGGCGGCGCCGCCGCGGCCGCGGCCGTGCTCGACACCGCGCATCCGGCGGGCACCTCGCCCTCCCGGCCCGTCTGGGACTTCGGTCAGCACCTGGCGTACACGCTGCTGACCGGGTACGCGATGCGGATGGCCGCCGTCTTCACCTGCTCCACGTCGGTGATCGGACACCGCCTGGGCATCCTGCCCCGCTGGCTCACCGTGCTGGGCCTGCTCGTCACCGTGGTGCTGCTGTTCGTCTCGTCCTCCGCGCCCTGGGCGGAGCTGGTCTTCCCGGCCTGGTCGCTGCTGCTCAGCACGCACATCGTCGTGGCGAGCCTCCGGCGCCCCGCCGCGGCCCCGGCGTCCTGAGGGGTCACCCGATCGGAAGGCCCCGGCGCGCGCCGGTGGGCGCGGGCTCCCATGCTGGCGTGCGGGGAGTTCTCCGCCGTCCGGGACCGAGGTGACGGACCGGCGGTACGCACCGGACCTGGCCACCGGAAGGGCGGAGCCATGATGCGCCTTGTCGTCGATCTCAACAGATGTCAGGGATACGCGCAGTGCGCGTTCCTCGCTCCGGACGTCTTCGCCATGCACGGCGAGGAGTCCCTCGTCTACAACCCACGGGCCGAGGAGGAGCAGCGGGAACGGCTGGCGCGCGCCGTCGCCGCCTGCCCGGTGCAGGCGATCACGGCCGACGGCCTGGACGGGGTGGCGGGAGGGTACTCCGATGCCACCCACTGACTACCTGGACTGGCTCCGGCGCGAGGGCCGGATCGTGGTCGTGGGTGCCTCGCTCGCCGGTCTGCGCGGCGCCGAGACGCTGCGCGCCGAGGGCTTCGCCGGGGAACTCACCATGATCGGCGACGAGCCGTACGAGCCGTACGACCGCCCGCCGCTGTCCAAGGGAGTGCTGCTCGGCAAGGCGACCCCCCACCACACCGAGCTGCCGCACCGCCGGGAGGTCGACGCGAAGTGGCGGCTGGGCGTCGCGGCGACAGGTCTCGACCTCGAGGCCAAGCGGGTGCGGCTGGCCGACGGTGACGAGGTCGAGTACGACCGGCTGCTGATCGCCACCGGAGTGCGTGCCCGGCCCTGGCCCAAGGAGGACGAGGCCCGTCTGGACGGCGTCTTCACGCTGCGCACCCGGGACGACGCGGCGGCGCTGCTGCGGCGGCTGAAGGCCGGGCCGCGCCGGGTGTTCGTGATCGGCGCCGGGTTCACCGGCTCGGAGATCGCCTCGGCCTGCCGGGAGCACGGCATCCCGGTCACCGTGGCGGAACGCGCGGGCGCGCCGCTGGTGGGAGCCCTCGGCGGGGTGATCGGCGCGGTCGCGGCCGAGATGCACCGCGAGAACGGGGTGGACCTGCGCACCGGGGTCATGGTCACCGCGCTGGAGGGCGATCCCGCCGGGCGGGTGCGGGCGGTCCATCTGTCCGACGAGTCCGTCGTCGAGGCGGACGTGGTGATCGTGTCGCTCGGCGCGGTCCGCAACACCGACTGGCTGACCGGATCGGGGCTCGGCGCGGGTCCGCGGGGCATCGCCTGCGACGCGGGCTGCCGTGCCTTCGACTTCCGGGGCATCGTGACCGACGACATCTTCGTCGCCGGCGATGTCGCCCGGTCCCCGCACGCGCTGTTCGGCTACCAGTTCCTGTCCCTGGAGCACTGGGGCAACGCCATCGCCCAGGCCGAGATCGCCGCGCACAACATGATCAGCGCGAGCGCGGAGCGCAAGCCGCATCTGTGGGTGCCGGCGTTCTGGTCCTCGCAGTTCGGGGTGAACATCAAGTCGGTCGGGGTGCCGCCGATGGGCGACCAGATCATGATCACGCAGGGTTCGCTGGCCGAGCGCCGGTTCGTCGGGGTGTACGGCTACCAGGGCCGGACGATCGCCGCGGTGACCTTCGACAACACACGGTGGCTGGAGTTCTACCAGCGGCAGATCGAGAAGGGCGCGCCGTTCCCGGTGGAGTTCCCGACGGTGGACCGCCGTCCCGAGGGGCGGGTGCCGGTCGGCGCCGACTTCCCGGACCCGGCCCTGCCGACGCACGACCCCATGGTGACCCTCAGCGGCTACTCGCCGACCGACCAGCAGCTGGTCTTCCACCCCGCCCGCCACTGACCGCCACCCGGCCCCGACGCTGCAAGGACCTGTCATGCCGCAGACCTCGATGTTGCACCGGATCACCGACTTCGCGAACCGCGCCAACCCGTACCCGCTGTACGAGGAACTCCGCAAGACACCGGTGCTGCACGAGGAGGAGGACGGCCCCTACCTCATCAGCACCTACCACGACATCGAGGCCCTGCTCCATGATCCGCGGATCAGCTCCGACGAAGCCAACGTCACGGTCGGCGCGGACGACGAGCTGTCCGGTCCGGAGGCGACGGGACTGCCGCCGAGCTTCATCCGGCTCGACCCGCCGGAGCACGACCGGCTGCGCCGGATCGCCAACGGCTCCTTCGGGCCGCCGCACCGGCCGCGCCGGATCGACGACATGCGGCCCAAGCTGGAGGAGATCGTCACCGGGCTGATCGACGGCCTCGGGGACGCACGGGAGTTCGACCTGGTCGACCAGGTGGCCTACCCCTTCCCGGTCACCGCGATCTGCCGACTGCTCGGCGTGCCCCGCGAGGACGAGCCGCGCTTCCGGGCCTGGGTCGACCCGATCGTCGCCGGCCTGGACCCCGACACCCGTACGGCCGCCGACTCCCACCGCGCCGCGCAGGAGGCCCGGCTGCAGCTCGGCATGTACCTCAACGGGATGGTGGAGCAGCGCGCCAAGGAACCCCGTGAGGACATGCTCTCGGACCTGGTGCACAGCAGCGGTCCGGACGGTTCCATGACGACCATGGAAGTACTCAGCACGGCGGTGCTCCTGCTCATCGCCGGCCACGAGACGACCGTCAACCTCATCACCAACGGCATGCTCACACTGCTGCGGCACCCGGAGATTCTGGAGCGGCTGCGCAACGACCCGGGACTGTCGGTGCGGATCGTGGAGGAACTGCTGCGCTACGAGCCGCCGGTGCATCTCCTGCCGCAGCGCACCTGCATCACCGACATCGAGGTGCACGGGGTGACCATTCCCAAGGGTTCGCGCATCTATCTCATGCTGGCCGCGGGTAACCGGGACCCGCACCGGTTCACCGATCCCGACCGCTTCGACCCGGACCGTCAGGACCTCCAGCACTTCGGCTTCGGCAGCGGCATCCACAGCTGCTTCGGCGCCCCGCTGGCCCGCCTCGAGGCCCAGATCGCGCTGTCGCAACTGGCCCGCCGGCTCGAGAACCCCCGGCTCGTCGAGGACCCGCCGCCGTACCGGCCGAACGCGGTGCTGCGCGGCCCGCGTCACCTCAACATCGCGATCGACGGGCCGAGGTGACGATTGGTCAGGAGGTGAGCCTGCGCAACTGCACCAGTCCCAGCCAGGTTTCGGGGCCGGGTCTGGTGTAGGCGGCGCGCACCGCGTAGGTGCCGGGCTCCAGCGGGACCCGCAGATGGTCCCCGCCCTCCGCCTCGCCGCCCGGCCACGCCGAGTCGAACAGGACGACAGGGCCTGGTACTTGCCAGCGGATCTCGTTCTCCCACACGGCGCTGTCGAGGGCCGCGGGGACCTGGGCCAGGAGCTCGTCCTCGGAGTTCGCGGCGGACCACCGTACGAAGGTGCCGTGGTCCGGCAGGAAGGACGTCGAGGCGGGTTCGTCGCCGAGGACCAGGGCCACGCTGTCCCCGACCGGGAGCAGTCCGACGTAGCCGTCGACCTCGCAGGCGCGGTCGTAGTCGGTGGCCAGGTCCTCGCTGTCGGCGCCGGCCCAGAACGGCAGGACCGTCTCCGGGACCGCCACCAGCGGGCCGCCGCCCGACTCCACCCACTCCACGACGCCTGGATCCGCATAACGAGTCATGGGGTGAACCTACACGTACAGCGACGGCACAGGTTCGCCTCCGGGAATCAGCAACCGCAGTCGCCCTCGACGGGAGCGGTCAGCGGGTCGGCGACCCGGCGTTCGCGGCCCTGCCAGGTCTCGAACTCGAAGCCCTCACGCACCCAGTACTCGAACCCGCCGAGCATCTCCTTGACCCGGTAGCCGAGTTCGGCCAGCGCGAGGGCGGCGCGGGTCGCACCGTTGCAGCCGGGACCCCAGCAGTACGTCACCACCGGCACGTCCCTGTCGAGGAGTCGGGCCGCCTGCTCCCGGATGAGCGCGGTGGGCAGGTGGACGGCGCCGGGAATGTGCCCCTGGTCCCAGGACGCGGTCGAGCGCGAGTCCAGCACGACGAAGCCGGGGTCGCCGTCGGGGGCGAGGGCGGCGGCCACGTCGGAGACGTCGGCGTGGAAGACGAGGCTCGCCCGGAAGTGGGCGGCCGCCTCGGCGGGCGCGGCGGGGGCGACGCGCAGTACGGGGTTGACGGTGCCGGCACTCGTCTGGGTCATGTCGGGCCTCTCACTCCGGTCGCTCCGGCCGCCGGTGCGGCGGATCTCCATGACCGGAAATCTACGGCCGGTGATCGGCCGCCCTGAAGGTGTGATCCCCGGCCCTGGCCTTGTCCGGCCGGGGATTCCCTGTTATCCATCCCCCATGACCGCGTTTTCCCCGGACGCCACCGACTGGCGCATCCTCGACGTCCTCCAGCGCGAGGGCCGGGCCAGCTTCGCCGAGCTGGCCCGTGCCGTCGCGATGTCCCCGAGCGCGGTGACCGAACGCGTGCGCAGGCTGGAGGAGGCGGGCGTGATCCAGGGGTACGCCGCGGTGGTCGACCCGGAGCGGCTCGGCCTGCCGATCCTCGCCTTCGTCCGACTCAGGTACCCGAACGGCAACTACAAGCCCTTCCACGACCTGGTCGCCGCCACCCCGGAGATCCTGGAGGCGCACCACGTCACGGGCGACGACTGCTTCGTCATCAAGGTCACCGCCCGCTCGATGCGCCACCTGGAGGAGATCTCCGGCAAGATCGGCACCCTGGGCTCGGTGACGGCGAGCGTCGTCTACTCCTCACCGCTCCCCCGCCGCGCGATCAACACCTAGAAGCCGGGAACTAGACCCCGCTCTGCCGCAGTGTCGAGCCCGATCTGCCCTTCACCACCTCCAGTTGGGCGTGGATCCGGCGGCGCAGGTCGGCGACATGGCTGACGATGCCGACGCTGCGGTCGCGTTCGCGCAGCGAGTCGAGGACGTCGAGGACCTCGTCCAGGGTCTGGTCGTCGAGGCTGCCGAAGCCCTCGTCGATGAAGAGGGTGTCGAGCCGGACCCCGCCGGCCTCGTCGGTGACCACGTCCGCGAGGCCGAGGGCGAGCGCGAGGGAGGCGAAGAAGGTCTCGCCGCCGGACAGGGTGGCGGTGTCGCGCTCGCGTCCGGTCCAGGCGTCGACGACATGCAGCCCGAGGCCGCTGCGGCCGCGTCCGGTGCGGTCGTCGGAGTGGACCAGGGTGTAGCGGCCGGACGACATGCGTTGCAGTCGTACGGTCGCGGCGGCGGCGACCTGTTCCAGGCGGGCGGCCAGCACGTACGACTCCAGGCGCATCTTGCGCTCGTTGTCGGCCGAGGTGCCCGCGGTGAGGGCGGCGAGCCGGGCAACCCGGTCGTACTCCTCGCGCAGCGGGGCGAGTTGACGTACTCCCGCGGTCGCGCGGGCCGACAGCCGGTCCAGTTCGGTGCAGCTGCGGGCGGACCGGTCACGGGCGGAGGACGCGTCGCGCAGGAGCTGGGCCGCGGTGGCGGCCGCACGCTCCGCCGCGGCGAGGTCGGCGGGCGGCTGCTGGGCCGCGGCCGCGGTGTCCGCCTCCGCCAGCACCGCACGCACCGCCGCCTCCTCGGACTGCCGCTCGTCCAGGCGCCGTTGGAGCTCACGGTGGGCGGTGTCGTCGAGGAGCGCGGCGGCCGCGGCCTGCGGGGTGTCGAAGCCGGCGCGGTAGGCGGCGTCCGCCAGCCGCGCGTCGGCGTCCTTCAGATGCTGGGCGGTGTCCTCGGCGGCGCGCGCGGAGTCGGCGGCGTCGGTGAGCAGCGCCACCTGCCGCTCCAGCTGCGCGGCCCGCGCGGCCACACTGCCTGCATTCCCCCGAGCCCTGACCAACTCCTCCTCCAACGAGGCGAGTTCGCTGTCCAGACCCTCGCGTCGGGTCAGCCGCGCGGCGGCCCGGATCTCGGCCTGCTGCCGGTCGGCCAGCCGCCGCTCGCGCTCCTGCTCGGCCAGCCGCAGCTCCTCGTGTGCCGGATGCAGGGCGGACGCGGCACGCCGGGCCCGCACGTACTCCTGCTCCAACTCATTCGACTCCACGGCAAGTTGGGCGGTCGGCGTGTCACCGGCCTCGGCGGAGGCGGCGGCCAGCGCCTCTCGTACGACGCCGAGGCGCCGCTCGTCCTCGGCGCGCCGCTCGTCGGCGCGCTGGTAGGCGGCCTCCGCGCGCTGCTCGGCCTCGCCGTCCACATGACCGGCGAACTTCCGTGCGGGCGAGGGGTGTTCGGTGGCCCCGCAGACCGCACAGGGCTCGCCGTCGGTGAGATGCGCGGCGAGCTCGGCGGCGATGCCGTTCAGCCGCTGTTCCTTGAGGTCGAGCCAGTGCGTGCGGGCGTCGGCGGCCCGCTGCGCGGAGGCGAGTGCCGCACGCTGGGCCTCGTCCGTGTCCCGGCCCAGCTCGTCCCTGAGCCGCGCCGCTTCCAGCCGCCGGCGCGCGGGGTCACGCTGGACGGCGAGTTGCTCGGCGCGGGTCGCGGCCTCCTGGGCGGAGTCGATCCGGGACTGCACCCCGGCCCGCGTGACGTCCCAGTCGGCGAGCCAGCCCTCCGCCTCGCGGAGGACGTCCTCGTCGTCCCGCTCCTGCCGGTCGAGGCGGCCGCGCTCGTCGACGACATCGGCGAGCCGTCGCTCGGCCCGGCGCGCGGACTCCAGCCCGCCCAGCTCCTCGGCGGCCCGGCGGGCGGCGGTGGCGAGCCCCGCCCCACCGGCTCCGGCGAACGTCTCCGGCAGCAGCGCACGCGCGCGTGCCTCGGCGGCGGCCGCCCCGCGGTGCCCGGCCTCGGCGGCCTCCCGCAGCTCCAGCGCCGGCGCCACCGCCTGCGCCTTCCGCGCCCGCTCCATCCGCGCCAGCGCCTCACGGTGCGCCCCGGCCCGCTCCTCCAGCCGTACCGCCCGCTGCCGCGCCTCGGCGAACCGCCCCTGCAACCGCGCCAGTTCGCGTACGCCGGCCAGCGCGCGGTCGGCGGCGAACTGCGCGGACTCGGCGGCGGTGAGGCGGCAGTCCGCGACGGTCAGGCGCTCGCGCGCCGTACTGCGGGCCACGGCGGCGGCACCGAGAACGGCCTCGGCCAGCCCCGGTTCGCCCGGGTTCAGCTCCGGCAGCTCCATCGCGTCGCCGGCTTCCTGCTGCATACGGTGCGCCTCGGCCAGCAGCGCGGAGTCGCCGTCCCGCACCCGGGCCTCGGCCGCCTTCCGGCGCTCCGCGAGGCGCTTCTCGACGTCGGCGAAGCGCTGGGTGTCGAAGAGGCGGCCGAGCAACTGGCCGCGCGCGCCCGCGTCGGCGCGCAGAAAACGGGCGAAGTCGCCCTGGGGCAACAGCACGACCTGGCAGAACTGCTCGCGACTCATGCCGAGCAGTTGGGTGATCTCCTCGCCGATCTCCTGGTGGGAACGGCTGAGGTCCTTCCAGGCCCCGGCCGTCGCGTCGTACTCGCGCAGCCACGTCTGAGCCTTGTCCAGGGTGGTGCCGGAGCCACGCTTCTTGGGGCGCTCCCAGGGCGGCTGCCGGGTGATCTCCAACCGGCGTCCGGCGACGGTGAGTTCGAGGCTCACCTCGGTACGGGCGGTCGCCTCGGCGTGGTCGCTGCGCAGCGACATGCCCTGGCCGGTCTGGCGCGCACCGGGGACGGTGCCGTAGAGCGCGTAGCAGACGGCGTCCAGGACGGAGGTCTTCCCGGCGCCGGTGGGGCCGTGCAGGAGGAAGAGCCCGGCGGCGGAGAGGGCGTCGAAGTCGACGCTCCGGCTGCCGCCGAAGGGGCCGAAGGCGGTGATGTCGAGCCGGTGGAGCCTCACGCGGCCACCTCCGCGGGCCGCGGCACCGAGCCGTGGACGTGGCGGGTCACCGCGCCGTGGACATGATCGGTCACCGGGCCACCTCCCGCACCACGTCGTCCGCGCGTACGGCGTCGAACGCCTCGCCCAGCACGGCCAGCTCCCGCTCGTCGGGGCCCGCGCCCCGCACATGGGCGACGAAGTCCTCGGCGATCTGCCGGTCGGAGCGGCCGGCCAGGCGCCTGGCGTAGGAGACGTCGGGGTCGTCCGGGGCACGGTCGGGGGCGAAGACCAGGCTGAGGGTGCCCGGGAAGCGGTCGGTGAGGCGGGCCATGGGGTCGGCGGGGCGGACCGGGTCGGTGAGGGTGGCCTCGATCCAGGCGTCCTCGTGCCGGGTCAGGGCGCGGTCGGCGAGCAGGTCGTCCAGGGTGCCCCGGATGCGGGCCAGCGGGCGCGGTACGGGGCAGTCGAGGCGCTCGGCGGTGACGCTGCCGTCGGCGGCCAGGTCGACGAGCCACATGCTCTTGCGGTGATCCGCCTCGGAGAAGGAGTACGCCAGCGGGGAGCCGGAGTAGCGGACCCGCTCGGTGATGGTCTGGCAGCCGTGCAGATGGCCCAGCGCCACATAGTCGACGCCGTCGAAGACCCCGGCCGGGACGGCGGCCACCCCGCCGACGGTGATGTCCCGCTCGCTGTCGCTGGGCTCACCGCCGGTGACGAAGGCGTGCGCGAGGACGACGGAACGGGTGCCGGACGGGCGGCCGGCGAGGTCGGCGTGGACCCGGTCCATGGCGGCGGCCAGCACCGCCTCGTGCCCTGCCTTCTCGACGGCGAACTCGTCCTTCACCAGGGCGGGTTCGAGATACGGCAGACCGTAGAAGGCCACGTCACCGAAGGCGTCGGTGAGCACGACGGGCGTGCCGACCGCCGACGGTTCGGTGCGCAGATGGATGCCCGCGCGGTCGATGAGACCTGCGCCGACGCCGAGGCGGCGGGCCGAGTCGTGGTTTCCGGAGATCATCACCGTGGGCACACCCAGGTCGGCGAGTCGGTGCAGGGCGTCGTCGAAGAGCTCGACCGCGGCCAGCGGCGGGACCGCACGGTCGTACACGTCCCCCGCCACGACCACGGCGTCGACGGCGTGCTCACGCACGGTCGCGACGAGGTGACCGATGAACTCGCCTTGGGCGCCGAGCATGTTCACCCGGTGGAACGCCCGGCCGAGATGCCAGTCGGAAGTGTGCAGGAGTCTCATGATCCCCGAGGTTAACGGCCGGGTCTGACATCACGGGCGGTTACTCCCGTATCGGCCCGTGATGATCCGGGCAGGACATCCACTACGTGAACCTCCCCCTCACTCACGAGGCGACCAAATGTCCCCATTTATTCGACTTCACCCCCTACTGCCCCTGCCCGGACCGGACCGTCACGCGTCCCCGTAGGCCTCCCCGCCCAGTTCGAGGCGCGCGGTGCCCGCCGTCGCGTCCGCGAGCCACGCGCGGAAGCCGTCCACATCGGCGTCCGGCAGCCCGATCTCGATGGTGACCGCCTCGCCGTAACGGACGTCGCGGACCTCGCGGCCGGTGGCGCGCAGGTCGTTCTGGACCTTGCCGGCACGCTGGTGGTCGACGGTCACCGTGGCGAGCCGGAAGCGGCGGCGGGTGATCGTGCCGAGCGTGTCGAGGGCCTCGCCGACCGCGCCGCCGTACGCGCGGATGAGTCCGCCGGCGCCGAGCTTGACCCCGCCGTAGTAGCGGGTGACGACGGCGACGACGTAACGCATGTCGCGGCGCAGCAGCATCTGGAGCATGGGGACGCCGGCGGTACCGCCCGGTTCGCCGTCGTCGCTGGCCTTCTGGGTGGAGGCGTCGGCGCCGATGACGTAGGCCCAGCAGTTGTGGGTGGCGTCGGCGTACTCCTTGCGGATCGCGGCGACGAAGTCCTGGGCCTCCTGCTCGGTGGCCGCCGGGGCGAGGGCACACAGGAAGCGGGAGCGGTTGACCTCGGTCTCGTGCGTGCCCGCGCGGGTGACTGTGCGGTACTCGTCCTGCATCCGCCCAGCCTATGCGGACGCCGGGGCGCTTCTCACCAAGGTGAGTGCCTCTCACAGAGGGGGCCCTTCTCGCAGGCGCGAGTACCTCTAACGCAGGCGGCGCCTCTCACAGACGCGAGCACCTCTAACCCAGGCGGCCCCTCTCGCAGGCGCGAGTACCTCTAACGCAGGCGGCGCCTCTCACAGACACGAGGACCTCTAACCCACGCGCCCCTTCTCACAGACGCGAGTACCCCTAACGAAAGCCGCCCCCTTACGAACGCGAGAACCTCTCACACCGGCTACTCCTTCTCGCCCCGCGGCACCCTCACCTCCGTCAGCAGTGCCGTCCCCGGCCCCAGCGCCGCCCACCCCGTCCCGTGCCAGGCCAGGACGGCGATCGCGGACGTCGGGAACTTCTTGTTGACCTGCTCCAGCGTGTCGTCGAGGCCGTCCCCGGCGAGTTCGAGGACCAGTTCCTCCAGTCCGGGGTTGTGCCCGACCAGCAGCAGTGTCTCCACCTCGGCCGGGACCTCGCGCACGACCGCCAGCAGGTCGGGGACGTCGGCCGCGTACACCCGCCGGTCGTAGCGCACCGGGGGCGGGGTGCCCCACTGGCCGGAGGCGAGGTCCCAGGTCTGCCGGGCGCGTACGGCGGTGGAGCAGACCGCGAGGTCGGGCAGGCAGTCGGACTCGGCGAGGGCGCGGCCGGCGGCGGGGGCGTCGCGGCGGCCGCGTTCCGCGAGCGGACGCAGCCGGTCGGGGACGCCCTCGGGCCAGGCGGACTTGGCGTGCCGCAGGACGACCAGGCGGCGCAGCGGGCCCGCGCCCGCCCGGGCGATCACGCGAACCGTCCGACGTCGCGGGTGAGGTCGAGGGCGAGCAGCCGGTCGGCGTAGGCGCAGGTCTCGAAGCGGGCGCCGTCCGGGATCTCGGCCTGGTTCTCCATCCAGCGCAGGACTGCGAGCACCGCCGGCACGTCCAGGTCGTCCTCCCAGGCGTCCCGCAGCCGCCCCCGTACCTTCTCGGGCACCGGCCGCGAGGGGCTGCGCGCCCACTGGGCCACCGACTGCCGCAGCCGGCCGAGCCGCTGCCCGGCCGCGCCGAGGGCGCCAGCGCCGAGGTGGACGGCCGTGCCGCGCGGGGCGTCGAGGAGGGCGAGCCGGAGGGCGGCGGGGTCGGCGAGCCCGTTGAGGACGTCGGCGTCCGGACCGCCGGCCGGGGCGACGGCGACGGTCACGCCGGCGCCGGGCACGGTGACGCCCCGCGCCGCCACGTGGACGACCTGGGCCTCGCCCAGTCCCGACGACAGGTCCCGGCCGTCCTCGAAGGGGCGGATGCCGAGGGTGGTGGCGGCGGCGTGCAGCTCGGCCTGGTGGCGGTCGGCGGTGAGCAGGGGCAGGACCGGGGTGCCGCCTATCTCCAGGGCGCGCAGGAGCAGGTCGGTGGTGAGCAGGACCCGCAGCGCCGTCAGGTCGTACCCGGAGGCGTGCGCCTCGACCCGGGTCAGGGCACGGCGGGCGGGGGAGGCGGGGACGGTCTCACCGGTCTTGGCGTCGAGGATGCGCAGCACGGGCTGAGCGTAGGCGCGCGGAGGCCCGTACGCAGGCACCTTGCGACGATTCCGGTCACCGTGGCGGGACATGTGGGACATGGAACACCCCCTGCCGCGCGGACTGTCCCGACGGTACTGCGCGGAACCCGGCCCGGGCCAGGGAATCCAGGCCCGGCGGACGCGGTTGGTCACGGGGAGTGTTCCCCTGAGCCGAGGAGGCCGACGGTGTACGGCGACGAAACGACGATCCGCAGGATCCTGACCGAGACGGGCGACACCTGGGCGGTGGTGGGGCTGTCCGCCAACCGGGGGCGCGCGGCGTACGGGGTGGCGCAGGTGCTGCAGCGGTTCGGCAAGCGGATCGTGCCGGTCCACCCCAAGGCGGAGACGGTGCACGGGGAGCAGGGCTACGCGTCGCTGGCGGACATCCCCTTCGACGTCGACGTGGTGGACGTCTTCGTCAACAGCGACCTGGCCGGGGCGGTCGCGGACGAGGCGGTGGCGAAGGGCGCGAGGGCGGTGTGGTTCCAGCTCGGGGTGGTCGACGAGGCGGCGTACGAGCGGGTGCGGGCCGCGGGACCGGACATGGTGATGGACCGCTGCCCGGCCATCGAAATTCCTCGGCTGACCCGGATCTGACCCGGATCTGAGCCCGATCCGAGCCCCGATTCAGTCCCGATCCGTGCGGGATTTGAGCTGGATCTGAGCTTTCCTGTCTTACCCTCTTCTCACATATCACAACTGAATACGGACATTCCGTGACCCTCGCTCACCTGCGCAAAAGCTTTGGCCAAGACAGGCAAGATCGAGGGTCAAATCTTTGACAACGCTCTTCTGTCCTTGCGGAATGGACCCTTACCTTGTGGCCTCTTGCTCGTTAAATCTGCGTTCAGAAACTGAGAGGCCGCTTGACATGGTGAGTGTCGAGAAAACTGCACCGGAGGACACCAGGCCTTCGGGCGGTCTGAGGCGGGACGTCGGCCTGATCGGCCTGATGTGGGCCTCGGTGGGCTCGATCATCGGCTCGGGATGGCTGTACGGCGCCGAGAAGGCCGTCGGCCTGGCCGGTCCCGCGGCGATCATCTCGTGGGTGATCGGCGCGGTCGCGATCGTGCTGCTGGCACTGGTGCACGCCGAGCTCGGCGGCATGTTCCCGGTCGCGGGCGGCACCGCCCGTTACCCGCACTACGCCTTCGGCGGTCTGGCCGGTATGTCGTTCGGCTGGTTCTCCTGGCTCCAGGCGGCGACCGTCGCCCCGATCGAGGTCGAGGCCATGATCGGTTACGCCGGTCACTGGAAGTGGGCCCAGCACCTCCAGCACACCGACCAGACCCTGACCGCGAGCGGTCTGCTGGTGGCCGTCGTGCTCATGGCCCTGTTCGTCGGGGTCAACTTCTTCGGCGTACGGGTACTGGCGCACACCAACAGCGCCGCGACCTGGTGGAAGATCGCCGTGCCGCTGGCCGCGATCTTCATCATCGCCATCGGCAACTTCCACCCGTCGAACTTCCACTCCGAGGGCTTCGCCCCCTTCGGCGCCAAGGGTGTGCTGGCCGCGATCAGCACCAGCGGCATCATCTTCGCGCTGCTCGGCTTCGAGCAGGCCATCCAGCTGGCCGGTGAGAGCCGCAACCCGAAGAAGGACCTGCCGCGCGCCACGCTCGGCTCGGTCGCGATCGGCGCCGTCATCTATGTCGCGCTCCAGGTCGTGTTCATCGCCGCGCTGCCGCACAGCACGTTCGCGCACGGCTGGGCGCACCTCGACTACAAGGGCATCAGCGGTCCGTGGGCCGGCCTCGCCACCCTGGTGGGCCTCGGCTGGCTGGCCGTGGTGCTGTACATCGACGCGGTGATCTCCCCCGGCGGCACCGGCCTCATCTACACCACCGCCACCTCCCGGGTCTCCTACGGTCTGGCGAAGAACGGCTACGCGCCGAAGCTCTTCACCCGGACCGACTCCCGCGGTGTGCCGTGGTTCGGGCTCATCATGTCCTTCGTGACCGGTGTGGTCTGCTTCCTGCCGTTCCCGAGCTGGCAGCAGCTGGTCGGCTTCATCACCTCGGCGAGCGTGCTGATGTACGCCGGCGCGCCGCTGGCGTACGGGGTCTTCGCCGACAAGCTGCCGAACCTCGAGCGGCCGTACCGGCTGCCGGCCGGCAAGGTGCTCTCCCCGCTGTCGTTCGTGGTCGCCAACCTGATCATCTACTGGTCCGGCTGGGACATCCTGTGGCGGCTCGGCATCGCGATCGTGCTCGGCTATCTGCTGCTCGGCGGCTACGCCTTCTACGCCATCGGCAAGAACCTGCCGGACGCGCCCCGGCTGGACTTCCGGGCCGCCCAGTGGCTGCCCGCCTACCTGCTGGGCATGGGCCTGATCTCCTGGCAGGGCGGCTTCGGCGGCCAGGGCCACATCGCCCTGTGGTGGGACATCGTGGTCATCGCCGTCTTCTCGGTCGGCATCTACTACTGGGCCAAGGCGACCTCGTCCACGGCCCTGGACATCGAGCGCAGCATCGACGAGGTCGTGGTCACGGACGCTCCGGCGCACTGACCCCGGTCCTCGCAGGGTGTCCCGTCAGCCCCGGCGGCTCTGCCGTGGCTGACGGGACACCGTCATAATGCGGGGGTGACTCACCCCTCCCCCCACTCCGGCTCCGCGCCCGAGGAACGCCGTACGGTCGTCGTCGTGGGCGCCGGGCCCGCCGGGCTGACCGTCGGGAACATCCTGCGGGCCGCCGCCGTCGACTGTGTTGTCCTGGAGACCGAGAGCAGGCAGTTCATCGAGACGCGGCCCCGGGCCGGGGTCATCGAGGAATGGGCGGTGCACGGCCTCCGCCAGCGCGGTCTGGCCGACAACCTGCTCAGCCGGGCGCAGGTGCACTCCGAGTGCGAGTTCCGCTTCGCCGGTGAGCGCTTCCGGTTCGACTACGGCGAGTTGACGGTCTGTCACCATTACGTCTATCCGCAGCCGTTGCTGGTGACGGACCTGGTGCGGGAGTACGCCGACGTCCGCGGCGGGGACATCAGGTTCGGGGTGCGGGACGTCACGCTGCACGACCTGGAGACCGACCGGCCCGCCGTGTCGTACGTCGACCCCGAGACCGGTCGACGGCACGTCCTGCGCTGCGAGTTCGTCGCGGGCTGCGACGGGGCACGCGGGGTGAGCCGGGACGCGATTCCGGCCGGGCGGGTGCGCATCGGGCGGCAGGACTACGGCATAGGGTGGCTGGCGCTGCTCGCCGAGGCGCCGCCCTCCTCCGACTGTGTGCTGTTCGGCGTCCATCCGAACGGGTTCGCCGGGCACATGGCGCGCAGCCCCGAGGTCACCCGCTACTACCTCCAGTGCCCGCCCGGCGACGATCCGGAGAACTGGTCCCACGACCGGGTCTGGACGGAGCTGCGCGAACGCCTCGGCGCGCTGGGCGCACCGCCGCTCAACGAGGGGCGGCTGATCGAGAAGCGCGTGCTGGACATGCACAACTACGTGGTCGAGCCCCTGGTGTTCGGCCGCCTCTTCCTGGCCGGTGACGCCGGTCATCTGACCGCGCCGATCGCCGCCAAGGGCATGAACCTCGCCCTCAACGACGCCTTCCTGCTGGGCGACGCGCTCGTCGCGCACGTCACGAAGGGCGACGACTCCGGGCTGGACGGCTACTCGCACGCCTGTCTGCGCAGGGTCTGGGACTACCAGGAGTTCTCACAGTTCCTGTCCGGCATCTACCACGGCACGTCCTCCGGCGATCCGTTCCTCGCCGGCACCACCCTGGCCCGGCTGCGCAGGCTGTTCACCTCGCGCGCGGCGGCGACGGCCTTCGCCGAGCAGTACCTGGGTTCGGCCGCCGCGTTCTGACCTGCCGGCTCTCTCCCTCCGCCTAGCTCTCTCCCTCTGCGGGGCTTGCCGTCGCGGTCTCGGTGAGCCGGTGGTCCGCCACGTTCAGCGCCTCGTCGACCAGCCGCCGCAGATGGCCGTGGCGCAGCGAGTACACCACCCGGCGCCCCTCCTTGCGCGTGCCCACCAGACCCGCGAGCCGCAGCCGGGCCAGATGCTGGCTGACGGCCGGCCGGGCGGCACCGCACACCTCGGTGAGCGTGGTGACATCGGCCTCCCCCGCCGTCAGGGCGTGCAGCAGGGTGAGCCGGGTGCGGTCGCCGAGCAGGGCGAGGAGTTCGGCGGCGAGCGCGAACTGTTCCTCGCCCGGGGTGCGCGGATGCGCATGATGCGCAGGTGATAGGTGCAAGCGTGCGCTCATACGCACATAATGGCGTCGTGGGCGCCTTGTGTCCACGCCCCGCGCACCGGAGAGGGGAGCCGCATGAGCGACCGGCACCACCACCATGAACACGCACACGCGGACGACCACCGCCAGGAGCACGCACACGCGGACGACCGGCACGGCGAGCACGCGCACGGTCATGACCACGATCACTCCCACTCCTCGGCCGGCGGCCTCCGCCACGGCATCACCCACCGCCTCGCCCACCTCCTCACGCCCCACTCCCACGAGACCGCCGACAAGCTCGACTCCGCGCTGGAGTCCTCGGCGCGGGGCATGCGGGCGCTGTGGGTCTCGCTGGCCGTGCTCGGCGCGACGGCGCTCGTCCAGGCGGTCGTCGTGGTCCTGTCCGGCTCCGTCGCCCTGCTCGGGGACACGGTGCACAACGCCGCCGACGCGCTGACCGCCGTACCGCTGGGCATCGCGTTCGTGCTCGGACGCCGCGCCGCGAACCGCCGCTTCACCTACGGGTACGGGCGGGCCGAGGATCTCGCCGGGATCGCGATCGTGCTGACGATCACGGCGTCGGCCGCGTTCGCCGCGTGGACCGCGGTGGACCGGCTGCTGGCCCCGCGCCCGGTCGCGCATCTCCCGGCGGTCGCGGTGGCCGCGCTGGTGGGGTTCGCCGGGAACGAGTGGGTGGCCCGGTACCGGGTCCGGGTGGGCCGGGAGATCGGCTCGGCGGCACTGGTGGCCGACGGGCTGCACGCCCGCACCGACGGATTCGCCTCACTGGCCGTGCTGCTGGGGGCCGGTGGCTCGGCGCTCGGCCGGCAACTCGCCGACCCGATCGTGGGGTTGGCGATCACCGCCGCGATCGCGCTGGTGCTGCGGGACGCGGCACGCGAGGTGTTCCGGCGCGTGATGGACGCCGTCGACCCGGAGCTGGTGGACCGGGCCGAGCGGGCGTTGCGCGAGGTGCCGGGGGTACGCGCGGTGGGCGAGCTGCGGCTGCGCTGGATCGGGCACCGGCTGCGCGCCGAGGTCGCGGTCGTCGTGGACGGCGAGGCGACCGTACGGCAGGCCCACGCGATCGCCGTCGAGGCCGAGCACGCGCTGCTGCACGCCGTACCGCGGCTGACGGCGGTCCTGGTGCACGCCGATCCGGCACCGGCACCGGGCGAGGCGGACCCGCACCTGGCGTTGGCGCACCACGCCCACGCCCTTTCCTAGACCCCGAGTCCGTCGAGCACCACCGCGCCCGGCAGCTGGGCGAACGCCTTGCCGGGGACCAGGAGTTTGCCGCGGCGGCGGCCGCTGCCGACCAGGACCCAGGGCAGGTCGACGACGGCCGTGTCCACCAACAGGGGCCAGTCGCCCGGGAGTCCGATCGGGGTGATGCCGCCGTACTCCATGCCGGTCTCGCCGGTGGCGGTGTCCATGGAGGCGAACGAGGCCTTCCGGGCGCCCAGTTGGCGGCGTACGACACCGTTGACGTCGACTTTCGTCGTCGACAGGACCAGACAGGCCGCCAGCGTCGACTCGCCGCCGCGCTTGCCCGCCACGACCACGCAGTTGGCCGACCGCTCCAGCAGATCGCGCCCGTAGTGCTCGACGAAGACGGCGGTGTCCGCCCACTGCGGGTCGGTCTCGACATAGAGGATCTGGTCCGCGGGGACGGCACCGCTCCAGTGCCGTACGGCGTCGGCGACCGGGGCGGTCAGCTCGTCGAGGCAGTCGGGAGCCGGGGTGGCGGTGTCGAAGTCTCCGATGGGTGCGCGCATGTCCGCACGCTAACAGCCCGGTCCGGAGGGCTCAGGAGACGGGCGGGACGGAGACCGTCATCACCATCTCCATCGGAACGTCCCCGGTGTTGCCGTACACATGGGGCGTGTTGGCCTCGAAGGAGGCACTCGCGCCCGTCGGCACCCGGTACTCGACCCCGTCCACGGTGAGGGTCAGTTCACCGGCGGTGACATGGACGATCTCCACGGTGCCGGCGGGGTGCGGCTCCGACGGGCTGCTCTCGCCCGGCATCAGATGCCAGTCCCACATCTCCAGCGGGCCGGGCGCCTCGGTGCCGGCGAGCAGGCGGTTGTAGCTGCCGGCCTCGGTGTGCCACAGCCGTACGGCCTTGTCGGCGGGGACCAGCCGGACCCGCGGGCCCTGCTCGTAGTCGAGCAGGGTGGTGACGCTGACACCGAGGGCGTCACCGATCTTCACGACCGTGCCGATGCTCGGGTTGGTGCGGGCCTGCTCGATCTGGATGAGCATGCCCCGGCTGACCCCGGCACGGGCCGCGAGCACGTCGAGGGTGAACCCGCGCACCGAGCGCCAGTGCTTGACGTTCCGGGCCAGGGACTGGGTCAGCAGGTCGAGGTCCGACACGTTCCGTCCATCGTCGAGATCATCGTGGTCCAGTATTCTGAATGACAGAGTTCAACTAAATGAACTACGGTGGGGTGTACCTGATCGTTCACCGAACTGTACTGCGAGGCGGGCCGTGACAGCATTCTTCGCCCTGACCACCAGTGTCCTGTGGGGACTGGCCGACTTCGGCGGCGGGCTGCTCACACGACGCACCCCGGCGCTGACGGTGGTCGTCGTCTCACAGGGCATCGCGGCGGTGGTACTCGGCGTGATCGTGGTCGCCACGGGTGGCTGGAGCGAGGCCGGGCCGCGGCTCTGGTTCGCGGTCGCGGCGGGGTTGGTGGGGCCGGTCGCCCTGTTCTCCTTCTACCGGGCCCTCGCCCTGGGCCCGATGGGCGTCGTCTCCCCGCTGGCCACGCTGAGCGTCGCCGTCCCGGTCGGCGTCGGGCTGTTCCTCGGCGAGCGTCCGGGGCTGCTCCAGGTCGCGGGCATCGCGGTCGCCGTCAGCGGGGTCGTCCTGGCGGGCGGCCCGCAGCTGCGCGGCGCGCCCGTCCAGCGCCGGGCGATCCTGCTCACGCTGGTCGCGGCGGGCGGCTTCGGCACGGTGTTCGCGCTGATCACGGAGGCGTCCACCACGGTCACCGGTCTGTTCCTGGCCCTGTTCGTGCAGCGGCTGACGAACGTCACGGCGGGCGGCGCGGCCCTGTGGCTGTCCGTGCGCAGGGGCGCGGCCGCGCTTCCGGAGGGCGGCTTCGCCTGGTCCACGCTCCCGGCACTGGGCTTCGTCGGTCTCGCGGACGTCGCGGCCAACGGCACGTACTCGGTCGCCGCCCAGCACGGGCCGATCACCGTCGCCGCGGTGCTCGCCTCGCTGTACCCGGTGGTCACCGCGCTCGCGGCCCGCGGCTTCCTCAGCGAGCGGCTGCGCGCGATCCAGGCGGCGGGGGCGGGGCTGGCGCTGGTGGGAACACTGCTGCTGGCCACCGGCTGAGCCGGACGCCTCGGCGGGCGGCTCGGCGGGCGGCTCGGCGGGCGGCTCGGCGGGCGGCTCGGCGGGCGGCTCGGCGGGGCTGACGCTCAGCTCTCCGTCTCCAGTTCGGCGAGCCTCGCCACGTCCTCCTCGTCCAGTTCCGCCAGCGCGCGCAGCTGCTCCGGCGTCATGCCCTCCGGGATCGGCACCGGCGCGGGCGTACGCAGCGGCGGCTGCCAGCCGGTCTCGGCGGTCCAGCGTCGTACGACCCGGGCCGGGGCCCCCGCCACCACGGCGTGGTCGGGCACCGCGCCCCGGACCACCGCGCCGGCGGCCACCACCACGTTCCGGCCGATCCGCGCGCCCGGCAGGATCACCGCGCCGGTGCCGATCCAGCAGCCCGGGCCGATCTCCACCGGCTCCATGCGCGGCCACTGCTTGCCGATCGGCTCATGCGGATCGTCGTACGAGTGGTTCGTCGAGGTGACGTAGACGTACGGGCCGAAGTAGCAGTCGCTGCCGATGGTGACGGTCGTGTCGGCGATCACATGGCTGCCGCGGCCGAGGACCACGCCGTCGCCGATGCGCAGGATCGGGTCGGGGCCGAGGTCGAGGTCGGGCATCAGGCCCGCGGTGAGCGTGACCTGTTCGCCGACGATGCAGTGCGAGCCGATATGGATCCACGGTTCGCCGAAGACCGTGCCGAGCGGGAAGGCGAGGCGGGTGGCTTCGCCGAGCGCGCCGAAGCGGAAGCGGCCGGGGCGGTCGGCGGCGACGGAACCGGTGCGCTGCGCCCAGGCCCAGACCGCGTGCACCGCGCGCTGGGTGAGGCGGCGGCGCCAGGACGAGAACGTGTTCTTGGGCTTCGGCACGGGGTCACGCTACTCAGCGGAGGGCGCCGACAAGAGGGCGGGCCGCTGTGATCTTCGCCCCAGGCGGTGGGCTAGGTTGCCGTGGACATCGATGACGACGGGAGACGGTGATGACGCAGAAGGCGCTGATCGTGGGGATCGGGGGGCGGGAGCCGAAGATCGAGGCCGACGTGTTCGTGGCGCCCACGGCCTCGGTGATCGGGGACGTGACGCTCAGGGCCGGGGCGAGTGTCTGGTACGGCGCGGTGGTGCGGGGGGACGTCGAGAAGATCACCGTGGGGGCCCAGGCGAATGTGCAGGACAACGTGACGCTGCACGCGGATCCGGGGTTTCCGGTGACCGTCGGGGAGCGGGTGTCCATCGGGCACAACGCGGTCGTGCACGGGGCGACCGTCGGGGACGACTGCCTCATCGGGATGGGGGCGACCGTGCTGAACGGGGCGGTGATCGGGGCGGGGTCCCTGGTCGCCGCGCAGGCATTGGTGCCGCAGGGGATGGAGGTGCCGCCGGGGTCGTTGGTGGCGGGGGTGCCGGCGAAGGTGCGGCGGGAGCTGAGTGAGGAGGAGCGGCAGGGGGTGACCCTCAACGGCACCCTGTACGCGGAGTTGGCGAAGGCGCATCGCGGGGTGCACGAGTAGGTCGTACGGCGGGTGCGGCGGTGTGGGGGCTGGTCGCGCCCACGCAGCGGTAGCAGCAAATCGATACAGCCCCGCGCCCCTAAAACAACTACTCCCCAGCACCTACAGGCTCAGGCTCCTTCTCCTGAGCCTTGCTTGCCTTGCGCTTCACGATCAGCATCGACGCCAGGCCCACCAGGACCGCCGCCGCCAGGCCCACGTACGAGAACCTCTTCAGCCAGTCCTCCGCGACGATCCCGACGTAGTAGACGACCGCCGTCGTGCCACCTGCCCAGCAGATGCCGCCCAGCAGGTTCGCCGTGAGGAACTTCCAGTACGGCATGTGGAGGACGCCCGCGAGCGGGCCCGCGAAGATGCGGAGCAGGGCGATGAAGCGGCCGAAGAAGACCGCCCACATGCCCCACTTCTCGAAGGAGCGCTCGGCGGTGGCCACATGGCCCTCGCTGAAGTGTCTCGGGAACTTCCTGCCCAGCCAGGCCAGCAGCGGGCGGCCGCCCTTGCGGCCGATCGCGTAGCCGATGGAGTCGCCGATGACCGCGCCCGCGACGGCGCAGGCGCCGAGGACGACCGGGTTGATGCCCGAGTGCTGGGAGGAGAGCAGCGCGGCGGAGACCAGGACGATCTCGCCCGGCAGCGGGATGCCCAGGCTCTCCAGACCGATGACCAGCGCCACCGTTGCGTAGACGGCGATCGCCGGCACCGAGTCGAGCCATTCCTGGACGTGCACCGCGGGGTCCTCCCCTGTCGTGGGCTCCTTCCCCAGGAAGGCTACCGGGTCGGCGGGGTACGGCAGCGCCCGCGGCACCCACCCGCCCTCCCGCCTTCGGTTTTCGGACATCCGGGTGTCATACGGGACGGGAAGGCTCCGGGCGGTCTCGCTCGCCCGTGGCTCCCCACCTCGGGCCCGCTGTGGAAGGACAACGTCCCCGTGTCCTCACTGTCCTCACTGTCCTCGCTGTCGTCGGCCCGCCCCGACGCGCCCGTGCGCCCGCTGCCGACGCACTCGACGGCGGGCCGGCCGCTCCGGCTCGCCCTGTGTCTGTCCCCGCTGCTGATCGCCGCGATCTGGGGGCTGACCAACCAGTCCCTGCTGTACGAGGGTGTCACCCGGCTCACCCACGCCGAGCCGGTGTGGCTGCTGGCCGGGGGCGGTCTCACCTGCCTGACCTGGGTGGTGGCCGCCTGTATGCGGCAGGGCGCCGTGCCCGACCGGCTGCCGCCGGGGCTGCTGCTGGCCTCGCAGTTCGCCGCCGGGGCCGCCAACCACGCGCTGCCCGCCGGGCTCGGTGCGCACGCCGTCACCGTGCGCTTCCTGCGCACCCGGGGTGTCCCCCTGGAACGGGCCACCGCCTCGATCGCCCTGTACTCGGTGGCTAAGTCGGGTGCGAAGACGGTCGTGCTCATCGTGTTCCTGCTGTCCTCGTCCGCCTGGCGGCGGCTGGGCGAGCTCGTCCCGGACGGCATGGTGCTGATCCCGGTCGCCGCCGTCGTCACCCTGGCCGGCGTGGCGATGGCCGTCGTACGACCGCTGCGGCGGCCGCTCACCACCATGGTGCGCACCGCGCTCGTCGACGCCCGGACGGTCCATGCGCGCCCCTCGCGGGTGCTCGCCCTGTGGGGCGGGGCCACGGCGATGCCGCTGGTGCAGGCGAGCGTGCTGGCCTGCACCGGGGAGGCGCTCGGGCTCGGGCTGTCCTGGGGGAACGTGATCCTGGCGTATCTGGCGGCGGGCACCGCCGGGGGCGCCGTGCCGGTGCCCGGCGGGGTCGCGGTGGACGCGGCGCTGGTGTTCACGCTGGCCGCGTTCGGCTCCCCGCTGGCGGTGGCCACCGCGACCGTGATCGGCTACCGCGTCCTGACCGACTGGGTGCCGCTGCTGCCGGGCGCCCTGGTGCTGTCGGCGATGATCCGCGCCAAGGCGCTGTGAGGCCTCAGTCGCGGCGGGCGACGATGCGGTAGGCGTTGGAGACGCGGAGGCGGTGCGAGAGCGGCCGTACGGCGAAGCGGTCCAGGAGGGTGCCCGCGATCAGGGCCGGGATGCCCGCGATGAGCAGGGCGGC
Organism: Streptomyces sp. NPDC048277; assembly: GCF_040652235.1. Classification (NCBI taxonomy): domain Bacteria; kingdom Bacillati; phylum Actinomycetota; class Actinomycetes; order Kitasatosporales; family Streptomycetaceae; genus Streptomyces; species Streptomyces sp. NPDC048277. Next base: position 141,245 of record NZ_JBEZLQ010000021.1, on the reverse strand, counting down.
GCGGAGCGTCTTGGCGAGGGTGCCGGGCGGTGTCGGCAGCCAGGGGGCGTCCTCGCGCGGGGCGGTGTGGTCCAGGGCGAGCCAGACGGCGGCCAGCAGGTCGACGGGGTCGTGGGCCTCGGCGTGCTCTTCGGCGACCACCGTGAAGCCGAGGCCGGTGAGGCGTTCGCGGAGGTTGGCGACGGGGATGAAGTGCAGGTGCTGCGGCTGGAGCCAGGGCAGCCACCAGCGGCCGAGCAGGCGGGCGTAGCGGCTCTCGGGGTCGGGGACCTCGATCAGGAGGTGGCCGCCGGGGCGTACCGTCTCGTGGGCGGCGCGCAGTTCGCGGTCGGGGTCGGTGCTGTGCTCCAGGTAGTGGAACATGCTGACGACGTCGTAGCGGGCGGTGAGATCGGGGGCGAGGTCGGGGAAGGCACCCCGGTAGGCGTGCTCCACCCGGCCCTCACGGGCGGCGAGTTCGACGCCGTCGGTGAAGTCGAGGCCGTCGAAGGATGTGCCGGGCAGCACCTCGCGGGCGGCCTCGCAGAAGTGGCCGTGGCCGGTGCCGACGTCGAGCCAGTTCTTCGGGGTCGCGTCGTGCGGGACCATGGACCGGGCGCGGCCCTGGTACATCTTGGTGCGGCCGCCGAAGGTGCCGCTCATCTTCTGTTCGCCCAGGCCGTCGTAGAAGTCGCGGTAGTAGAACTCCAGGCCACTCTCGTTCAGTTGCGGGTTCTGGAAGGTGTGTCCGCAGTCCGCGCAGCGGTCCAGGGCGAAGGCACCCGGCTTGTGCTGCAGCAGGTCGGTGGTGCGCAGGCGTGTGGTGAGCCGGTCCGAGTGGCACCAGGGGCAGGAGGTGCGCCGGGGCTCGAAGAAGCGGTCGGTCCCTTCGGCCAGGTCCCGCTGGTAGGCGGAGCGCAGCGCCTCGATCTCACTCTGCTTGCTCATCGGGTCTCCTGGGCTGCGAGGTGTTCGAGGTGGGTCGCGGCGGCCGGCGCACCGCCCGCCGCGCGGAACGCGGTACGGATCCGGGCCGCCGCCGTGCGCTGCGCGGGTTCGTACAGGACGGTGTCGAGGGCCTCGCCCAGCTTCGCGGCGGTGACCCGGCCGAACCGGACCCGGATGCCCGCGCCCGCGGCGACGACCTGTCCGGCGATCACGGGCTGGTCGTCGCGGATGGGGGCGACGACCAGCGGGACCCCGTGCCACAGCGCCTCGCACACGGTGTTGTGCCCGGCGTGGCAGACGACCGCGTCGACCCGTTCCAGGAGCGGGAGCTGGGGCAGCGAGGGCAGGACGAGGACGTCCTTGTCATCGGGTGCCGGGGGCAGGATGGCGCCGGGGTCGGCGACCAACGCCTGGACCCGGTCGGCCCGTTCGCGTACCGCCGCCACGCACTCGGCGAGGAAGCGTCCGCCGACGTCCGCGTTGGCGGTGCCGAGGGAGACGAGGACCTTCTTGCGGCCGGGGTCCAGCCACTCCCAGGGGAAGCCGTCGGCCGTGGGGCGCTCGGAGACCGACGGGCCCACGTAGCGGACCGCCGACTGGTCCGTGGGGCCCGCGAGTTCGGGCGTGGTGAAGGCAAGCGTCAGATGGGGCGAGAAGCGTGGGTCGGCCGTACCCGCCGGGTCGCCGTTGCGGTCCCGGAGTTCGGTGAGCCGGGCCCGGAGCCATTCGGCGACCTTGGGGATGCCGTCGTAGGCGCCGCCGAACTCGGCGGAGGTGGTCGCCGAGGTCGCCCAGGGCAGGCCGAGCCGTTCGGCCACCAGGGCGCCGGCGAAGGCCTGTTGGTCGGCGACGACGGCATCGGGGCGGAACTCGTCCACGGCGGCCTGCACTCCGGGGGCCATCGCGTCGGCGAGCGGCACCAGGAACCACTCCCACAGGAACTTCAGCGCCTCCGCACCGCGCAGGTCGGCGGGCCGTTCGCCCTCGACGGCGCCCGCGCAGGGGAACACCCGTGCCTGCGGTCCCGCCAGCCGTCGTACCAGCCCGGCGTCGGGGCAGACCCAGGCCACCCGGTGCCCGCGCGCGGTGAGTTCGGCCGCGACGCCGACGGCCGGGTTGATGTGCCCGACCAGGGGCGGTACGACGAACAGGAAGCCGCTCACCGGACCGCGGCCGTCCGCGCTCCGCCGACCGAGTGGATCAGCTCCAGGATGTGTCCGCCGACCGTGCCGGACGCCTCGACCAGCACGGAGTGCTCGTGCCCGGGCAGCACCACCGACCGGAAGTCCGTCAGCAGGGTCTCCTTCAGCGGGACCACGTCCACCAGGTCCGAGTCGCCGCCGTAGACCCCGAGGACCGGGCAACGTACGGCGCTGATCTGTTCCTCGGTGAGGACCCGGCTGGCGGGGATGTCCCGGCCGAGGCTGGTCTCGCGGGCGAGGCGGGCCGCGCCCCTGGCCAGCCGGGCGGTGTTGTGGCTGCGGTTGGCGGTGATCCAGGCGATCGCGTCGGACTCGTTGTGGGCGAGTTCGGTGACGACCCGGTGCAGGATGCCGCGGAGCTTGAGGGCCCAGGCGGCGGTGGCGGGTTCCGACTCGATCAGGGTGAGGCTGGCGGCGCGTTCGGGGTGGCGGGCCGCGTAGCCGAAGGCGATCGTGCCGCCGTAGGAGTTCCCGACCAGGTGGACCGGGCCGCTGATCGACAGGTGGTCGAGCAGGGCTTCGAGGTCGTCGATGTTGTGGTCGAGGGTGTAGCCGCCGGCCGGGCGGGCGCTGCGGCCGTGGCCGCGCAGGTCGTACATGACCACGTCCAGGCCGGAGGCGGCGAAGGCCGGGGCCACGGTGAAGTAGTAGCTCGCGAGGCTGTCGGTGAGCAGCCCGTGCACGAGGACCACGGTGGCGACGGGGCTGCGGCCCTCCGCCGGGCCCATGCGCTGTACGTGCAGCCGGATGTCTCCGGTGTCGACCATCGCCATGGCTCAGCCCGCCTCCGTGGCCTTCAGGCTCCACACGACGTACTCGACGAGCCGGCCGACGGTGAGTTCGATGATCTCGTCGAACTCCATCCCGGCCAGGAACTCGGCGAAGTTGACCCGCCTGCCGTACCGCTCCTCCAGCAGCCCGGCCAAGGTCACCAGGTCGATGCTCTCCAGCTCCAGGTCCCGGTTGAAGGTGGTGCTCATACCGATCACGGCGTCGTCGTCGCCGTACTCCTCCAGGAGGGTGCGGAGCATCCGGGTGAGGTCGGCGAGCACCGCCTCCTCGTCGGCGCGGATCTCGGGCTCGGTGGGATTCATCGCGGGTCCTCCTCTGGGTCTGCGGCTGCCGGTCCGGTCGTCCAGGCCACGACGTAGTCGCGGTCCGGCAGTGCGGGGGGATTGCGGACCGGCGCGCACCGCACCGGGTAGGCGCGTTCCAGCCGGCCCGAGACGAGCAGCCGGCTGCCGTCCGGGGCCGCCTCCAGGACGGTGAAGTCCCGTGGCCGGCCGCCGAATCCGGTGCCCTCCGCCTTGGCGACGGCTTCCTTGGCGGCCCAGAACCGGGTGAACCACCGTGCGACGGAGTCGTCCGTGGAGAGCGTGCGCAGCAGCCGGAGTTCGTCCGCGCCGAGCACGGCTTCCATGGCGGCCGGGTCGCGTTCGGTGACCTCTTCGAGGTCGATGCCCGGGCCGGGTCCTGGTGTGTGCGGGCGTACGATCGCGGCGGCCGCCTCGGCCCGGTGGGCGAGGGAGACGTCCAGCGCGGGCAGCGCGCGGCCGTGCACACCGACCACGTACGGCCGACCCAACTCGTCGTTGCGGATACGGAGTTCGGCCGGATAGACGGGTCCCTCGCCGTGCTGCCAGAGCCACTGCCGTACGGCGTCCTTGGCGGCGATCCGGCCCAGCAGCCACTGTCTTCGGCCGCGCGGGGCGTGCTCGGCGTACTCCGAACGCTCCGTTCCGCCCAGGGAGTTGCGCATGATGAGCTCCCGGGAGGCGAGGTCCGGCCAGCGTTCGTGGAGCAGTGTCCAGCCGCCGGGCTGTGCCTCGGAGAGGGTGTTGCGCTCGGGGAAGCGCTCGACGGGGCGGGTCTGCGGGTCGTTGTCGAAGCGCCGGTCCTGCCAGCCCGCGATGCTCGCCCAGACCCGGCCGTCGACGGTGAGCTCCACGTCCGCCTCCAGGACGGTGTCGGTGAGCGAGGTGATCCGCACCAGGCATCCGACCTCGGTGCCGGGCTCCGGATGCGGTCCGTGGAAGCGCATCTCCCGCATCTGCACGGGGAAGACGACGGTCCGCTCGGTGCGGGTGGCCATGATCCAGTAGCCGAGGATCTGGCCGACGTTGTCCAGCAGGGCGCCCGGTGCGGCGGGCGTGGTGATCACCCCGCGGACGTGCCGGTCGCCGATCGCGGTGAGGTCGGTGACGCCCTGGAACGCCGGGCCGTGGAACATCCACCGCTCGGAGTAGAGCTGGGCGGCGGTGTGGTCGGGGGTGCGTTCGGGGGCCGGCGGCCGGGCGGGGGCGGCGGGTGCCGGCGCATGGCCGGGGGCGAGTTCGACGACCGCGCGGGCGGTGGGGCCGAAGGTCACGGAGACCCGGCCGGGGCTCTCGGGGGTGACGGTGACCGGGACGTCGACGGGGGGTGTGGCGGTGAGCCAGCGGTCGAAGCGGGCCCCGTGCACGGCGACCGCCCGCAGTCCGGTGGCCTCCTCCGCCGCGTCCATCAGGTGCCGGACGATCGTGGTGGCCGGCACCACCGGCCAACGGTCCTCGACCTCGGGCCAGTCGGGGCGTTGCGGGAAGAAGCAGTGGTCGAGGAGGTGGGGCATGGCCTCGGGTGACACCCGGAGGGTGGTGGTGCGGGGTGCCTCGGCGGGTGCGGCCGGGGCGGGGGGTATCCCGGCCGGGGCGTGGGGTGTACCGGCCCGTGCGGCCGGGACGCGGGGTGCCTCGGCCGGCGCGACCGGGACTCGGGGTCCGGTGGGCGTGGGCGTGGGTGTGCGGGGTGTGGGTACGGCCGGGGCCGTCGTGGCCGTCGTACGGACCGCCCCGAGTACGGCGGCGGCCGTGTCCGCGGTGTCGCGCAGCAGCGCACTCAGTTCGGCGGCGGCCGGGATGCGTACGGCGAGTTCGTCGAGCGGGGACGCGCCCGTGGTCGTTTGCGGTCGTCCCAGCTCCGCGCGGAGCCGGTGCAGGACCGGGCCGTCGAGGGAGACCAGGGCGCCGTCCAGGTCGAGGCGGACGGGCGGGCGGTGCCCCACGGCCGTGGTCGTGCCCTTGGCTCCCCGCACCGCCGGAGCGACGGCCACCGCGTCCGTTCCCGGCACTGCCGGCGCCACGGTCGCGCCCGCCGTCCACAACGCCGTGGCCACCCGGCGGAGTTGGGCCAGTCCGGAGCGGTGCGGGGAGTTGGCGGCGACGGCGAGGTGGTCGCGGTCGCCGAGGATGTCTCCGATGAGGGAGGCCAGTTGGCCGGGGCCGGTCTGCACGAAGGTGCGGTGGCCGGCGGCGTAGAGCGCCTCGATCAACTGGCGGAAGCGGACGGGCTCCAGCAGGTGGCGGACGAACAGTTCGCGCACCTCCGCCTCGGCCTCCGGGAAGGGTGCCGCGGTGGTGCCGGACCAGACCGGGACGGTGGGCCGGTGCAGCCGGAAGCGGTCGGCGGCCTCCTTGATGGGGCTCAGGTACGGCTCCAGCATCGGCGTGTGGAAGCCGGACCGGAACGGCAGCACCTGGCACAGCACGCCGTCGGCCCGGAAGGCGCGGACGAAGCCGTCCACCGCCTGGTCGGGACCGCAGATCATCGACTGGTTCGGGGCGTTGTCGTGGGAGAGGACGATCCCGGCGTCCGCCCAGTCGTCGTGGAGCGCGGCCAGGACCCGGTCGGCGGGGGCACCGATCGCCGCGAAGGCGAGGCCCGGGACGGTGACCGCGTCGGGGTCGAACCCGTCCATGAACGCGTCGACCTGCTCGTCGGAGTAGAGTCCGGCGGCCGCCATCGCCGTCCACTCGCCGACGCTGTGCCCGGCGACCGCGTCCGGGGTCACGCCCATCCGGCGCAGCGCGCTGTCGAGGAGCCGCCCCACGCCGACGACACCGAACCCATGACGGCCTACGTCACCGACCCGCACGTCCTGAGCGGCGGGTCCCGCGGTGACGGTGGGGAGGCCGAAATGCGCGGCGATGTCGTCGACGCGGGGAGTGAACTCGCCTTCCAGGCCCGGGAAGACGAAGGCCAGCCTGCCGGTGCGGAGCAGGGAGGCGGGCCGGAACCAGACGTCGTTGCGGCCCTGCCAGGCCCGGCCCTTGCCGACGGCGCGGCGGGCGAGGGCGAGCCGTTTGGCGGTGGGGTCGACGATGCCGAGGCGTACCGGGCCGGCCTCCGGGTGCGGGTGCGCGGGGTCGAGACCGGCGACGAGGACGGTCGAGTCGCCTGCGGCGAGGGTGGCGTCGAGCTGTTCGGTGGTGCGGGCGGCGAGGAGGAGGATGCGCTCGGGTTCGGTGACCCTGGTGAGGGCGGTGCCGGGGCTCCTGCGGGGTGCCTCCTCCAGTACCACGTGGGCGTTGATCCCGCCGAACCCGAAGGCGTTCACCCCGGCCCGGCGCACCGGCTGCTCCGGGGTGGTCTCCCAGGGCTCGGCGCGGTCCAGGGTGCGGAAGCGGGTCTTCGCGAGGGCCGGGTGCGGGTCGTCGCAGTGCAGGGTGGGCAGCAGGGTGGCGTGGTGGAGGGCGAGTGCCGCCTTGACCAGCCCCGCGACTCCCGCGGCCGGCATGGTGTGGCCGATCATCGACTTCACGGAGCCCAGCACGGCCCGTTCGTCGCCGGCGCCGCCCGTCCCGAACACCTCGGCGAGGGTGGTGAGTTCGGCCCCGTCGCCCGCCGGGGTCGCGGTGCCGTGGGCCTCCAGGAGGCCGACCGAGCGGGGTGCGGTGGGGTCGAGACCGGCCGCGTGCCAGGCCTGGCGTACGGCGTGGGCCTGGCCGCCGGGGTCGGGGTTGACGAGTCCGGCGGTGCGGCCGTCGCTGGCCACGCCGGTGCCGCGGATCACGGCGTAGACGCGGTCGCCGTCGCGTTCGGCGTCGGCGAGGCGTTTGAGGACGACGACTCCGGTGCCCTCGCCGATGAGGATGCCGTCGGCCTCGCGGTGGAAGGGGCGGATGCGCTGGCTCGGGGAGAGGGCGCGGAGCTGGGAGAACACGCTCCACAGGGTGATGTCGTGGCAGTGGTGCACTCCCCCGGCCAGCATCATGTCGCAGCGTCCGGCGGCCAGTTCGGTGACCGCCTGGTCGACGGCGACCAGCGAGGAGGCGCAGGCCGCGTCCACGGTGTAGGCGGGGCCGCGCAGGTCGAGGCGGTTGGCGATCCGGGAGGCGGCGAGGTTGGGCACCAGGCCGATCGCCGACTCGGGGCTGGCGGGACCGAGCCGCTCGGTGAACGCCTCACGCACCCGGGCCAGCTGGCCCGGGGTGAGGTCCGGCACCAACTCGCCCAGGGTGCGCACGAGTTGTCCTGCCGTCCGGACCCGCTGGTCGAGCCGGACCAGGCCGGGCGTGAGATAGCCGCCCCGGCCCAGCACCACACCGATCCGGTGCCGGTCGGGCAGCCGGTCCTCGCCGCCCGCGTCGGCGATCGCGGCGGCGGCCACGTCGAGGGCGATCAGCTGGTCGGGCTCGGTGCCGTCCACGGAGTTCGGCATGATCCCGTACCGGGTGACCTCCACCTCGGCCAGCCCGTCCACGAAGCCGCCGCGCCGGCAGTACACCTGGTCGGGGACGGCGGGTCCGGCCGCCGAGCCGGGCCGGTAGTAGTCCGCGTCCCAGCGCCCTTCGGGCACCTCGCCGATCGCGTCCACCCCGTCGCGCAGGTTCCTCCAGTACGCGTCGAGGCCCGCGGCGCCGGGCAGCAGCACCGCCATCCCCACGATCGCGACCGGTGCCTGACGGTCGTCGTCGCTCATGTCACCAGCCCGACGCGGTGTAGACGACGGCACGTGCGGACTCCTCGCCCCAGGCCAGCTCCCGCAGCAGGACAGCGGTGCCCTCCTCGGGATCGATCAGCTGCACCCCGCGCCGTGCGTACTCGCGCCCCAGCTCCGGGCTGACCATGCCGGTGTGGCCGCCGACGGGCGCCCACGGCCCCCAGTGCACGGTCAGCGCCCGGTTGCCGGTGCGTTCCGCCCAGCCCGCGCCGAGGCTCTCCAGGGCGTCGTTGGCGGCGGCGTAGTCGGCCTGGCCGCGGTTGCCGAGGACGGCGGAGATGCTGCCGAACAGCACGGCGAATCCAGGTCCGTTGGGGAGTTCCTCCAGTGCGGCGAGGAGCGTGGCGGCGCCGGCCGTCTTCGTCCCGTAGACCCGCTGGAAGGACTCCGGCGTCTTCTCGGCGATCAGCCGGTCCTCGATCACCCCGGCCGCGAAGACCACCCCGTCCAGGCGCCCGTGGTCGGCGTGGATCTCCTTGACGGCCTGCAGGGCCGCGTCCCGGTCGCGGAAGTCCACGGCGCGGTAGCGCGCCTCGCTGCCAAGGGCGGCGAGTTCGTCCAGGGTGGCGATGATCTCCCGCTGGGCGAGGATCAGTTCGGCCTCCCGGCCCACCTCGGCGGGCTTGAGTCCGCCCCGGGCGGCGAGGGCCGCGCGGAGTTCGGCCGGGGTACGCGCTCCGGCGGTGTCCTGGGCCTCGGGGCCGGCCGGCGCGGGTGTCCGGCCGAGCAGTTCGATACGGCAGCGGCAGGCGGCGGCGAGGGTGGCCGCGAACTTCGCGGTGATGCCACGGGCCCCGCCGACCAGCAGCACCACGGAGTCCCGGTCGAGGCCGAGCGCGGCGGCCTCGGCGGCGCCCTCTCCGGCCGGTCCGGCCCCGGTGCTGCCGAGGGTGCCGAGCGGCACCTCGACCAGGTCGAGACCCTGCCGGCCTGCCGCCGTGCGCAGCACGACAGGGGCGGGCTCCGGTGCGAGCAGCTCGGCGAGCAGCGCGTCGGCGACGGCGGCGGGAGCGGTGTCCCCAAGGGTCACGACCCGGGCGACGGTGTCCGGGTACTCCCGGGCGACGGTGCGGAACAGCCCGTGCAGTCCGGCCGCGCGCGCCGCGTCCTCGCCGTCGGCGGGCCGGGCGGCCAGCAGCCAGCGCGGGCCGCGGGCCAGGGCCGCCCGCAGGACGGGGAAGGCGTCCGGCAGCACCGGCGCGTCGCCGTTGCCCGGCAGCGCGCCCAGATACAGCACGCCGTCCACGGTTCCGTCCGCCTCGCCGAGCAGGTGGTCCGGCGCGACGGTCACGGCCTCGGCGCCGTACGCGGAGAGCCGTTCCGCCGTCTGCGCACCGTCCCCGAGCACGAAGAACCGCTTGCCCGACAGCAGGGCGGCGGGGTCGGCCACCGCGTCCGGCTGCTGTGCCAGGGTGACGGGCCGCATCTCGAAACGCTTGGGGGCCACACCCGTGAGGGGCTCCTCGGACACGGCGGTGCTCACCGGCTCCGCCACGGCAGAGGTTGCCGGCTCTGCTGCGGCAGGGCGCACCGGTTCTGCCGCAGCAGGGGGTGCCGGCTCCGTCTCGGCGGCGGTCGCCGGCTCCGCGCCCGCTCCGACGCGAGCCGTCAGCCATCCGGTCACTGCGGCCGCCGTGCGCGCCTTGGTCAGCTCCTCCAACTCGCTGTCGTCCAGGGTCTCGGCCCCGCCCGCGATCCCGAGCCGCTTCGCCAGCTCGCCCGCGATCTCGGCCCGTTTGATCGAGTCGATGCTCAGGTCCGCCTCCAGGTCGAGGTCGGGCTCGATCATGTCGACGGGGTAGCCGGTGCGTTCGCTGATGATCTCCAGGACGACCCGCTCGACGTCGGTCTCCGGCACCGACTCGACGACCTGGGCGGCCTCCAACTCCGGCTGCGGCTGCGGCTGCGGCTGCGACACCACGATGTCGACGGGCACCTGCGGAATCGGAGCCATCGGCGCGGCGGGCACCGCCCCCGGTGTCGCGCCGAAGTAGGTGAGCAGCACATCGCGCTGCGCGGCGATCATCTCCCGGCTGGTACGCAGGAATTCGGAGATCAGCGCGTCCCGGTCGGCCGGGACACCCTGCGGCTGGTTCGTCGTCACGGTCGTCGTCTCCACGACTCGTCGGGCCGGTGCGAGGGCACCGGGCAGGAGGTCTCCGGCGGCGGTGCGCACCAGCTGTCCGTCGACGGTCCAGCCGGGCCGCTTCGGCGCCGGGGTGCGGACGGCGTCGACGGCGTCGCGGCCGCGCAGCAGCCAGGCGGTGCGTACCGGTACGCCGGTCACGGCCAGTTGGGCGAGCGCGTCGAGCCAGCCGCGCAGTCCGCTGTCGGCGCGGGGCTCGCAGGCCACGGTGGTGTGCGGCCGGTCGCCGAGGATCTGCCCGACGAGCCGGGTGAGGACGGTCCCGGGCCCGGCCTCGACGAAGACGCGGGCCCCGGCCTCGTACATCGCCTCGATCTGGGCGGCGAAGGCGACGGGCGAGCCGATCTGGGCGGCGAGTTCGGCGCGGACGGCGTCGGCGTCCGGCCGGTAGGGGGCCGCGGTGCGGTTGGACCACACCGGGAACTCGGGCGGCCGTACGGCCCGTTCGGCGAGGACCTCGGCGAACCGCTCTCCCGCGTTCGCCACGACCGGGCTGTGGAAGGCGCAGGCGACCGGGATGCGCTTCGCCCCGAATCCGGCCTCGCGCAACAGCCGCACCGCCTCGGTGACTTCGCCGGTCGGACCCGATATCACCGTCTGCTGGGGCGAGTTGTGGTTGGCGAGGACGACCTGGGCCGGGGCTCCGACGGTGCGCAGTGCCCGCTCGACGTCCTCCGCCCCGGCGGAGACGGCGGCCATCGTGCCGGGTTCGTCTCCCGCGGCAGCCAGGATCGCGGCCGCGCGTTCGGCGCTCAGCTCCAGAAGGGTCTCGGGGGTGAGGGCGCCGGCCGAGCAGAGGGCGACCAGCTCGCCGTAGCTGTGTCCGGCGGCCATGTCGGGGCGGACGCCGGCCGCCGTCAGGAGGGCGTGGGCGGCGAGGCCGGTGATGCCGAGGGCGGGCTGGGCGGCCCGGGTGTCGGTGAGGGCGGTCCGGCGGCGCTCGCGGGTGGTGTCGTCGAACGCGGTGGGCGGGTAGAGGGGGCCCGCGTGGGCCCGGCCGAGCTGGAGGTAGTGCTGCAGCTCGGGGAAGGCGATGAACACGTCGGCGAGCATGCCCGGGCGCTGGCTGCCCTGGCCGGGGAAGAGGAACGCGACCTTGGCAGCCGCGTCCTGGGGCGCATCGGCCAGATGGATCCCGGCGCGCGGGTCGTGCTCTCCCCTGAGGACGCGGCGCAGCTGTCCGACCAGTCCGTCCACGTCGCTCGCGACCACCGCGGCCCGCACCGGCTCGTGCGTGGCGTCCGAGCGGCGGGCGGCGGCGAGTGCCAGGTCCCGCAGCCGCCAGGAACCGGTCTCGGCAGCCTTCAGGATCTCCTCGACACCTCGGTGGGCGGCCTTCTCGTCCCGCCCCCGGAACACGAACAGCTCGGCGGGCCAGGCGTCCAGCCCCTGCTCCGGCGGTACGGCGCCGTCGTACGCGCTCACCACCACATGGAAGTTGGTGCCGCCGAATCCGAACGCGCTGACTCCGGCGACCCGTTCGGCGGCCGGGGCGGCCCAGGGCCGGGCCTCGGCGTGGAAGGCGAACGGGCTGGCGTCCTCCTTCCACGCCGGGTTGGGGTGGTCGAGGTGCAGGGTGGGGGGCTTGACGCCGGTGTGCAGGGCGAGGGTGGTCTTGATCAGGCCCGCGAGTCCGGCGGCGCATTTGGTGTGCCCGATCTGGGACTTGACCGACCCGAGCGCGCAACCGCCGTTCTCGGCGCCCGCCTCCGCGAACACCTCGCTGAGGATGGTGAGTTCGGTGCGGTCACCGACCACGGTCCCGGTGCCGTGCGCCTCGACCAGGCCGACCTGCGCCGGGGAGACACCGGCGTTGCGGTACGCGCGGAGCAGCGCGGCACGCTGGCCCTCGGGGCGGGGTGCGGTCAGGCCCAGGGAGCGGCCGTCGCTGGACGATCCGAGGCCCTTGATCACGCCGTAGACGCGGTCGCCGTCGCGTTCGGCGTCGGCGAGGCGCTTGAGCACGACACACGCGACGCCCTCACCCAGCGCGATCCCGTCCGCGGAGCCGTCGAAGGCGCGGGAGCGGCCGGTCGGGGACAGGGCGTGCACGGAGGAGAAGAGGACGTAGTCGTTGATGCCGTTGTGCAGGTCGGCGCCGCCGCAGAGGACGACGTCGCTGGTGCCGGCGACCAGTTCCTTGCAGGCGACGTCGAGGGCGGCCAGCGAGGAGGCGCAGGCCGCGTCGACGGTGAAGTTGGCGCCGCCGAGGTCGAGCCGGTTGGCGATGCGGCCCGAGATGACGTTGGCGAGCATGCCGGGGAAGGAGTCCTCGGTCAGCCGGGGCAGCTGGTCTTCGAGGCCGTCCGGCACCTTGCCGTAGTAGGAGGGCAGTACGGCGCGCAGGGTGCCCGCGTTGGAGAGGTCGCTGCCGGCCTCGGCGCCGAAGACGACGGAGGTGCGGGAGCGGTCGAACTCGCGTCCCCGCTCGCCGTATCCGGCGTCGGCGAGGGCGCGCCGGGCGGCCTCCAGGGAGAGCAGCTGGACGGGCTCGATGTGGCCGAGGGAGGCGGGCGGGATGCCGTAGCTCAGCGGGTCGAAGGGAATCGGCGGCAGGAAGCCGCCCCACTTCGAGGTGGTGCTGCCGTCGGCGTGGTGGACGGCCGGGTCCCAGCGCTCGGGCGGGACCTCGGTGACCGCGTCGTGTCCGGCGACGACGTTGGCCCAGAAGGTGGCGAGGTCGGGGGCCTGCGGGAACATACAGGCCATACCGACGACGGCGACGTCGAGGGGGGCGGGGGCCGGCGGCTCCCCGTGCTCCTCGGGCTCCGGCCGTCGTGCGAGGAACTCGGCCGCGCCGTCGGTCACGGCGTGGTGCAGGGCCGCCACGGTGGTGGTCGCCGAGCGCAGCACGGCGACCTCTCCCGCCATGAACATCCCGTCGTTGAGCTGGCGTTGCTCGTCCACGTGCGTCAACTCGCCGCCGTCCTCGCGGTCGACGCCCTTGCTGGCGATGCGGAGCCGGCCGACGTTGAGGCGCTCCAGCTCCTCCCACAGCCGCCGGTCCGGCACTCCGTCGGCCCGCAACTCTGCTTCGAACTTGAGGTAGTTGAGGGTGAAGGGGCTGGGCACACAGCGGGTGGCGTGGCCGGGTGCGGTCTCCAGGAGTGCGGTCGAGGTGGCCGCCATGACCTGGCGCTGGAAGAGGGGCTGGATCGCTCCCCGGTCGACCGCCTCCTCGGTGAAGAGGTAGGCGGTGCCCATGAGGAGGCCGACGGCCGCGCCCCGGGCGGTGAGCGGTGCGGCGAGTGCGGCGACCATGGCCGCGGAGCGTTCGTCGTGGATGCCGCCCGCGAAGAACACCTCCAGGCCTTCGGCGTCCGGGAAGTCCTCCAGTACGGCGAGCTGGGCCTCCCAGAGCGGGAAGCTCGCGCGCGGCCCGACATGGCCGCCGCACTCGGAGCCCTCGAACACGAACTTCCGGGCCCCGGCCTCCAGGAACTGCCGCAGCAGCCCCGGCGAGGGCACGTGCAGGAAGGTGCTGATCCCGGCCCGCTCCAGCGCCTCCGCCTGGGCGGGGCGGCCGCCCGCGACGATCGCGTGGCTGGGCCGCAGTTCGCGTACGGCTTCGAGCTGGGCGTTCCTGAGGTCCTCGGGTGCGAAGCCCAGTACGCCGACGCCCCAGGGGCGGCCGTCCAGGGCGGCCTTGGCCTCGGTGAGCATCTCCCGGGTGCGCCTGCCGTCGGCGAGGGCGAGCGCCAGGAAGGGCAGCGCCCCGTCGGCGGCGACGGCCGCGGCGAAGGCGGCCCGGTCGCTGACCCGGGTCATCGGGCCCTGGGCGACGGGCAGCCGGGTGCCCAGGGCACGGCTCATGGGGGACGCACCGGGCCGCAGGGCGTCACCGGCGGCGGCACCGTTCCCGCGTATCGCGGCGGTCAACTCCCGTACGGTCCGCCGTACATCACCCCACAGCTCGGCGAACCGCGCGGCCAGGAAGCCGTCCTGGCCCACCGGCAGCAGCTGGGTGCGCAGGTCCTCGGCGCCGAGCAGCGCGGTCACCGCGGCCGGGTCGTCGGCGGGCGGGTGCACGGCGTCGGGGCCGCGGCGGTGCAGTACCCGGTGACCGGCCACGACGACCGTCTCGGAGCCGTCGAGGGCGCGCAGCGCGGCCGCCGTGGCCTCGGGGAGCCGGGACTCGGCGAGCAGGGCCAGCTGGCTGTCCAGGACGACTCCGGCCGCGCCCCCGGCCACCGCGGCCGCCGCCGTGCGTGGTCCGATGCCACCGCAGGCCCAGACGGGCACGTCCAACTCGGGTGCGTCGAGGAGTTGCTGGAGGAGGACGAAGGTGCTCGATCCGCCGACCCGGCCGCCGCTCTCGGCGCCCCGGGCGATCAGCCCGTGCGCGCCGGCCGCGACGGCCTCGCGCGCCCCGGCCAGATCGGTGACCTCGGCCAGCACCCGGCTGTGCGGGGCGAGTCGGTCGACGGTCCAGGGTGCGTCGGGGGCCAGGACCACCGTGTCGGGCGCGGGGCCGAGGTCCTCCGGGGCGAGCGCGCAGCCCGCGGCCACCCGTACGCCGTAGGGTCCGGGCGCGGCCCGTTTCAGCCGGGCCAGCGCCTCCCGGGTTCTTCGGTCGCCGCGGCCCAGGTCGAGGACGCCGAGTCCGCCGGCGGCGCAGACCGCTGTGGCAAGCCTGGCATCGGGTTCTCCGAATGGGGTGATGCAGATGATCAGGTCGACGGCACGCACAGGGGACGTCATGATGCTCCGAATAATCGGGAGGACAGCACGGTGGGGGATGTGTGCGGCGGAAAGCTCGTGGTGAGGCCACCGGAAACTAGCGAGTTCATTACTCGCGGGTCAATAACGACGCTGCCCTATCGCGCCCGGTAGCATTGATTCGGCCAGCCGGGGGAATTCACCGCAAGAGCCGAAAATCCGAGCATTTCACTGCGGATCAACGGCCATCGGGAGTGCGGACCACTGGCGCCACACCCCCACAACCCCGCCAAAGCACCCGGGCCATTCACCCGGCACTCACCCCGGCGCAACGCGCCGTGCGACCCCGCCGAGCTCTGTAAATTCGAGATGACTTCGGTCCGCTGGCCAGATCGTGGCACACCGGAAACGCGCGGCGAACACTCCTGCGTCAACCCTGACCCAAGCCTGACAGAAACCTGTCGTCAACTGTATTACTTCAAATGAAACACACGGTGGGGAAAATTCTCGTAAACCCTTGAAGTAAAGCGGCCGGAGAGCCCGCGCTCCCCGGCCGGTCATCGACATGGATTCAGCGGTGACCGCCGTCGCCCCGGCCGTCGACCTGTGCGCTCGTCCGCAGCCTCAGGTCACCCGAGGAGGCGCCGACCCAGACGGTGCGCCGTCCGGTGCCGAGCGTCCAGCGATGGTGCTGCGCGTCCCACGACGACAGGGTGCGCGCGGCGACCCGCACGGTGACCCGGCGCCGCTCCCCCGCCCGCAGCGCCAGCCGCCGGTAGCCGCCCAGTACCCGGACCGCCTGGTCGAGTCGGACATCGGGTGACCGTCCGACGTACACCTGCGGAACCTCGGTCCCGGCCCGGCGCCCGGTGTTGCGCACGGTGAACGTCACCTCCAGGCCGCCGCGTGTCCAGTGCGCCTGCGGGTCGGAGTAGGCGAAGGAGGTGTACGACAGCCCGTGCCCGAAGGGGAACAGGGGCCGCACGCCCTGTGCGTCGTACCAGCGGTAGCCGACGTGGATGCCCTCCGAGTACTCCTCGGTGCCGTCGACTCCGGGGTAGCGGCGCGGGTCGCCGGCGACCGGGTGGTGGTCGTCGTCGACCGGGAAGGACTGGGTGAGGCGCCCGCCGGGGTCGCTGTCGCCGAAGAGCACGGCGGCGGTGGCGGCCGCACCCTCCTGGCCCGGGTAGTACATCTGGAGCACGGCTCCGGTGTCCGCCAGCCATGGCATCGAGGTGGACGAGGAGGTGTTGAGGACGACGGTGGTGCGCGGGTTGGCCGCGGTCACCGCCCGGATCAGCTGCTCCTGGTGGCCGGGCAGGGCGAGGGTCGTGCGGTCGAGCCCCTCGGTGGCGTCCTCGTAGGCGAACAGCACGGCGTGGCGGGCGACTTGGGCCGCGTGCACGGCCTCGGCCAGGTCCTGGGCGCGGGTGGCGCCGGTGATCCGGCGCAGCCGGAACAGCAGGCCCGAGTCGCCGCCGTCCGCCGTGATCCTCAACGTGTGGGCGCCCTCGGCGAGTTGGACCGTCTTGCGGCGCACGCCGAGGCCGTCGGGGGCGAGGGCGACGAGGCCGCCGGAGAAGTACTCGCCGTATCCGGCCGCGAGCGGGAAGAGTTCCTCGCCGTCCAGCAGGACCTTGGGGCGGGCGGTGGCCGCCGAGGAGAAGTGGAGCACGAAGGTCCACTCGTCGTCCTCGCCGGCGGTGAGCGTGCCGTCGTACTCCCACGTCTTCCCGGCGGCCACCTCCTGGCCCTCGCTCGCGAGGGCGGGACTGAAGGCGGACGCGGGTACGGCCTTGCCGAAGAGGTCCTCGCCGAGGGCGTAGGTGACCGTGCCCTTCGCCCGGGCCCTGATGGCGTCGAGGGGGCTGTCGGCCCGGTCGGGGATGACGTGGGCGCTGCCGCCGCCGCTGACGAAGGGCAGTTGCCCGGTCGGGCCGATCACCGCGATGCCGCCGCCGTCCAGCGGCAGGGTGCGGCGCTCGTTGCGCAGCAGGGTGGCGCCGGCCTTGGCGACCTCCAGGGCGACGGCCGCGCCCGCCGCGGCGTCCCGGTCGGGGCGCGGCGGAGCACTGCCGTCGAGCAGTCCGAAGCGGTCCATCACGGACAGCACGCGCCGAACGGCCCGGTCGACGTACGCCTCGGCCACGCCGCCGTTCCGCACCGCCGACTTGAGGGCCGCACCGAAGTAGGTGTCGTCGGGCATCTCCATGTCGAGCCCGGCGGTGATCGCGGCGGCGGTGCTGTGCGCGGCGAACCAGTCGGTCATCACCCAGCCCGTGAATCCCCACTGGTCGCGCAGGATGTCCGTGAGGAGGGTCTTGTTCTCGCAGGCGAAGGTGCCGTTGACCTTGTTGTAGGAGCCCATGACCGCGCCGGTGCCGGCGTCCACGGCCGCCTCGAAGCCACGCAGTTCGATCTCGTGCATCGTCTGTTCGTCCGCGCGCACGTCGATCGAATTGCGGTCCTTCTCCTGGTTGTTGAGGGCGAAGTGCTTGACGGTCGCGATCAGGCCCTCGCCCTGGATGCCCCCGATCTCGGCGGCGACCACGTCGGAGGCGAGCAGCGGGTCCTCGCTGAAGGTCTCGAAGTTGCGGCCCGCGTAGGGGGTGCGGATGGTGTTGACCATCGGGGAGAGCAGCACGTCCTGGCCGAGGGCGCGGCCCTCGCGGCCGATCACCTGACCGTAGCGGCGGGCCAGTTCGGGGTCGAAGGCGGAGGCGAGCAGGACCGGCGCGGGCAGGGCGGTGGCGTGCCGGGTGATACGGACGCCGGCCGGGCCGTCGGCGAGTCTGAGGGGCGGGATGTTCAGGCGGGGGACGCCGGGCACATAGCCGGCCTGGCCGAGCGAGTCGGGGTCGGTGGCCCCGTGCAGCAGGGAGATCTTCTCGTCCAGCGTGAGTCTGGCGAGCAGCCGCTCGACACGGGGGCCGGCCCCGGCCCCGGGTCTGCCGGCCGCGGCGGCGGGCGTGAGCGGGATCAGCGGGCCGGTGGCCGCGGCGGCGACCGCGATGGCTCCGGCCGTGAGACGAAGGGCGGATCGTCGGGAGACGGTTTCGGACATGAGCCGTCACTCCTTCGGTGTGCGGGCACGACGATGTGAACCGCGAGGGCGCCCGGGCGCGCGGACCGCGTTCGCCATGTGAACGCATCTCCCGCCACACGACCTTGACGACCCGTCAATCGCACCACCGGCGCGTCGGAAACGTAGATCCGGTGGTGACTCGTGTCAACGATCTGAACAAGAATCGCCCGGAAGCCGACAAGAATCGAACCAACCCCGGTTTCCCGGACGGGACATGCGGGAGCTGCTCGGGGATCTTGCGGGGTACCCCGCGTACCGCGTACCCGGTCGCCCCGGCGATGATGAGGGCGGCGGTACGGTCGGGGACGAGGCGTCGGAGGGGGATGCCGATGGGCATGCGGCGCAGGAGCGTTGTCAGCGCTGTTGCCTGCGCCCTGCTCGCCGGGGCCTCGGTGTCCTGCACCGGCGGCTCCGGGCCCGCCCGGGGGCCGGCGACGGATCTGCTCGACGGCCGGGACTGGGCCCACTTCGCCGGGGCGGAGCCGACGCGGTCGGGAGTGCGCATCAGGCGCCTCGACCGGCGCATCACACGGCAGGACGGCAGTGGTGGGCAGCCGAATCCCCCGGTGAACCTGCGCGGTCCCCACCTCGCGTTCCGGGGCGACATCCGGATCGAGGCGCGCCTGAGACGCACGGACGGCACGGATGCCTACCTGCATCTCTACGGTGAGACTCCCGTCGTGTACGACGAGTGGCGCTACGAGCGGCGCGGCATGCGGATCGGTGTGGCCGGCGGCCGGGTCCGGTTCGACCGCTGGGACGGAACCTCGGACGGGCCCGCCGCGACCCGTACCTTCGGCAAGGGCTTCGGGGACGACGTCCGCCTCGCCGTCGAGGTGCGGGGGAACAGGCTGGTGCTGGAGGCCGACGGGAACGTCGTGGGGACCGTTCCGGGCCGGGACGTCTTCGCGCAGGGCCGTATCTGGTTCGGCGCCGACGCGCAGGGCAGCGGGGAAGGCTGGACACTCGGCGAACTCCGCGCGATGCCGCTGGGCCGGGGCCGGATGTCCGTCCGGGACGCCCCCGGCCTGAAAGTACCCCGCTCCACCGACGCGTTGCGCGACCTGGCGGCGGACCTGCGGCGTCCGATCCGCCTGGGCACCGCCCTGGCCGCCGGCCCTCTGCTGACCGACGACGCCTACCGCAGGACGGCGGGTGAGGAGTTCTCCATGCTCACGCCGGAGAACGACTTCAAGGCACAGTTCGTCCAGCCGCGACGCGGTGTGTTCGCCTTCGAGGAGGGCGACACCCTGGTGGACTTCGCCGCGGCCAACGGGATGCAGGTGCACGCGCACACGCTCGTGTGGTTCGAGGCCCTGCCGTCATGGATGCGCGCCGAGATGACGCACGAGGACCGCAGGCACGTCATGACGGAGCACATCCGGGCGGTCGCGGGCCACTTCCGGGGGAAGGTGGCGGAATGGGACGTGGTGAACGAGCCCATGTCCGACGAGGACGAGGACTACACCAACGGCAACCTGGGCGTGCGGCCGCACCTCTGGTTCGAGGCGA
Organism: Streptomyces sp. NPDC048277; assembly: GCF_040652235.1. Lineage (NCBI taxonomy): Bacteria > Bacillati > Actinomycetota > Actinomycetes > Kitasatosporales > Streptomycetaceae > Streptomyces > Streptomyces sp. NPDC048277. The sequence continues at coordinate 121,956 of NZ_JBEZLQ010000021.1, read as the reverse complement.
TGGGCGAGCAGTACATCGACATCGCCTTCCGTACGGCCCGCGCGGCCGACCCGCATGCGGTGCTCTACCTCAACGAGTACGGGGTGGAGGAGGACGGACCGCGCTGGGACGCCCTCTACGCGCTGCTGGTCCGGCTCAAGCAACGCGGCGTTCCGATCGACGGTGTCGGTTTCCAGAACCACGAGTACACCGCCGCCGACCGCACCGACCCCGAAGTCTTCCGGCGCAAGGTTCGGGCGCTGGCCGGACTCGGCCTGAAGGCCCGGGTCTCGGAGATGGACGTCCTCGTCGACGAGAGCGAGGAGGACGTCCAGGCCCGCCAGTTCGCGGGGAAGCTCGCCGTCTGCAGAGAAGAGCCCAACTGCACGTCCTTCTCCACCTGGGGCTTCACCGACCGCTACGGTTCCACGGCCGACATCCGCAGCTATCCCCCGAGTCCGGGAAACGCCCTTCCCTGGGACGCGGCGTACGAGGCGAAACCCGCGTACTGGGCCCTGCGCGACGTCCTCGGCCGCTCTCGCCGCCGGACCGCGGCGTCATAGACGGCGTCAAGGGCCTACGTTTTTCCGCGGCTCCCTCACCACCGGGGCCATGAGGTCATGACTCCGTCCGGGATCCGCCGGAAAGTGCCTGGCTCAGCAGGGTGCCGACCCCGCTCACGACGTCCGGCACGGAGTCCCGCGCATGCCCCGCGGCTTCGGTGAGGGAAGCGACGGGCTGCCGGGGCGGTGCGACCGGAACGGGACCGTCGTGGGATCCGACCTGCGCGACCCGCGTACCGTACGACGGGTCCTGCGGTCCGCCGAACTCCTGGTCCGGAGTGGGCGGGGCGGGCTGGGCGGGCCGTCGGGGCGGCTGTTGGGCCGCCGTACGCGCGTCCTTCTGCGGCTCGGGCGACGACGGCCCAGGTGATGCGGAGCCCGTCTCCAGCGACCACCGCTGCCGCACCGACCCGTTCCGCCCGGCCACCACCACATGCGTGCCGTCCGCGGACAGCGCGAGCCCCTGGTCCCAGCGCAGCAGGAGTTCGCCGCCCACCGTCAGGTCGTACGACACCTCCCCCGCGTGCACCAGACATCCCGAGACGACGACACCGCGTGTGCCCGGGTCGGCGACGAGGCAGAGGGTGGGGTCGAGCGCGCTGCGCAGCATGCCGTCGTCCTGGTACGACCACTGCTGGGACCCGGCGTCCGTACACGGGCCGAGCCGCAGGTCCGCCCCGGCCCGCACCCGGCCGCCGCGCACGTCGGCACAGAGCCCGGCGTCGAGGCTGCGCAGGCTGCCGTGGGCGATCTCGACGGGCTCGCCCACGGAGGCCGGGGACGGGGAGGCCGCGGGAGGCGGGGTCTTCGCGGGGCCGGGCCGGGTGGTGCCGTGGCTGGGGGCTCCCCAGGTGGTGGCGCCGGGGCGCGGGACACCCCTGTCGTCGGACCAGCCCTTGGCCACGAGCACGGTGGCGAGCAGCACGAGGGAGACCAGGCCGGCGCCGGCCAGTACGGCCTTGCGCCGACCGCTCTCGGAGGCGGTGCGGTGCCGTCCGCCCGAGGCCGCCGCGGGCGCGGGTTCGCCGTCGGCCGGCCACGCCTCGACGACCGCGCCGTGACCGGGCCGTGAGTCGAGATAGCGGCGGGCGCCCCAGCCGAGCACGGTCTCGGCGAGCAGCACCTCCAGGCCGCCGTCGACATGGCTGAGCTGTTCGGCGGCGTGCCGGCAGTAGCGGCAGTCCGACAAGTGCCGTTGCACATCGGGCAGCAGAGAGCCGCCGCGGCGAATGGGGACGTCGAGGAGACGGTTGTAGAAGCGGCATTCCTTCGAGGGCGCGAGTTCCCGGTGGGCGCGTACCAAGCCGGACCGGAATTGCTCGCGGGCCTGGTCGAGTGCGGCGGTCGCGGTACCGGTGTCGACCCCCAGCAGACCGGCTGGTATGTTTATGGGTTCGGCTTCGACCTCGGTGTGCCAGAGGAGGCATTGCGAGGCTCCCGGAAGGGCCTGGAAAGCACGTTCGGCGAGTTGCCTCCTTTCCGGGGTTCCGGCTCTCGCGGCGCTGAGTCCACGGCCTCCGGTGGTTTTGCGCAGTTCCGGCACGACCACGGAAATGGCTTCGTCGGCGGCCCACGCTCGGACCGTCTCCCGTACGGCCACGAGCAGTTGCGGACGAAGGGCGCCGCCGACCGCCCCGCCGGCCATCCGGCCGAGGACCCGCTCGAAGGCCGCGCTGGCCACCAACTGGGCGGCGGGCGTGGCGGAGGCGAGGCAGACGATCGCGTAGTCGCAGGTGGCGCGCCAGTGCCGGGCGAGCAGCAGGGCGACGGCATGGTGTCTGGCCTCAGGGGTGCCGGTGAGGTGCGCGACGAGATTGCGGTCGGACTCCCCCGGGGCCGAACCGGGGCGAGGCGGGTAAGGCGGGCGTGGGGGGTAGGGGGATTGCACTGAACCATTTCCTTCCGAGCCGCCGGACGGCCTCCGAAATGGCGCCCTGACGGAATACGGTGCCTGATTGGTGCGTACCTTTTAGGGTCCATAAGGACCGGCCTTATGGACCGCGCGCCCCCTGGACCCTCCCGCGAGGAGGCTCACACTCGCACACACGCCTCACAGGAAACAAGAAGTTGGAGTGACCGGAGTTCAAAGACCAGGGAATTCAAATAGGTTACCGGCGGTATCCGCACTCTGGCGTTAATCAGCGGCGGCACAGGTTCAACTTGTGTGCGTCACGGACCCGGCGGCACACGAAATCTCCAACTCCCGGCACCACCACCGGCACCACCGGCACGGCACGCGGAACCAGACGTTCCACAGCCGTCTCCCAGGCTTCTCTCGGTGTGCTCTCATCCCGGCGGGCCAGCATGGCGGCATGACCGCCCCCCACGCCTCCCACACCGCCGACGCCTCACCCGCCCCCGCGTCCCCCCGGCCGGTACGCAAGGCCGTCGTCCCGGCCGCCGGGCTCGGCACCCGGTTCCTGCCCGCCACCAAGGCGACCCCGAAGGAAATGCTGCCGGTCGTCGACAAGCCGGCCATCCAGTACGTCGTCGAGGAGGCCGCCAAGGCCGGACTCGACGACATCCTCATGGTCACCGGACGGCACAAGCGGGCGATCGAGGACCACTTCGACAACGCCTTCGAACTGGAGCAGGCACTGGCCGCCAAGGGCGACACCGTGCGCCTGGACGCCGTACGCGATCCCGCGCGGCTCGCCGACATCCACCACATCCGCCAGGGCGACCCGCTCGGCCTCGGCCACGCGGTGCTGTGCGCCAAGCACCACGTGGGCGACCAGCCCTTCGCGGTCCTGCTCGGCGACGACCTGATCGACGCCCGCGAGACCCTCCTGAGCCAGATGCTGGACGTCCGCGACCGCTTCCAGGGCAGTGTCGTGGCGCTGATGAAGGTCGACCCGTCCCAGGTCCACCTCTACGGCTGCGCCGCCGTCGAGCCGACCGGCGAGGACGGCGTGGTCAAGGTGACCGGCCTGGTGGAGAAGCCGTCCCCGGAGAACGCGCCGAGCAACTACGCGGTCATCGGCCGTTACGTCCTCGACCCGGAGGTGTTCGAGGTCCTGGAGCGGACCGCGCCCGGCCGTGGCGGCGAGATCCAGCTGACCGACGCGCTGCAGGAACTGGCGGCGGGCGGCACGGTGCACGGGGTCGTCTTCGACGGACTGCGCTACGACACCGGCGACAAGGCCGACTATCTGCGCACGGTGGTCCGGCTCGCCTGCGAACGCCCGGATCTGGGGCCCGAGTTCACGGCCTGGCTGAAGGAGTTCGTGGTGGGCCTGGAAGAGGCCGGGGCCGGGCGGGAGGAAAGCCGCGCCGCCTGAGCGGCCCCATGAGGGATGGGGTGAGGGCCCGGCGGCCCTCACCCCATCCGGCGACCGAAGGCCGGCCGGACGTTGCACACGGCGGCCGGACGTCCGTCGCCTCAGCCGGTCAGCTGTCGGCACGCGGCGGCCGGACGACCGGCTCCGCCCGGTCGGCTATCGGCACGCGGCGGCCAACGACCTGCTCCGCATCGGCACGCGGCGGCCGAACGACCACCATCCCGCCCGGTCAGCCGTTGGGCCGCAGCGTCCAGACCACGGTCATCTCGCCCGTCACCGCGCCGTCCTCGCGCGTGAGGGCGACGGCGACCGGGAACTCCGGGCGCTTGCCCTCGTCGAGTTCGGCGACGACGTCGGCGATCGGGCGGCCCAGGGTCGCGGTGGCCTTGACCGCGCCGAGGGCGACCTTCTTGTAGGCGATCTCGGCACTGACCGCGAGCGGCACGGCGCGGGAGAGCTGGTCGCCGAAGGCGGCGAGGACGATCGCGCCACTGGCGGACTCGGCGAGGGTGAACATCGCGCCCGCGTGCGGGCCGCCGATGTGGTTGTGGAAGTCACCCTGGTCCGGCAGGGACAGCACGGCCCGCTCCGGGGTGGTCTCCAGGTACTCCAGGTTGAGGGTCCGCACCATCGGAACCGTGGCGGCGAGCATCTCGCCGATCGACATCTGGTCTGTGCTCATGACGGTCATGTTACTCACGGGTAGCCGGGCCTGACCAGAGCCGGAGCGGTGATCGTTGTCGTCGCGACGGCCCATGCGGCCAGGGGAACAGCCGCCGGGCGGTGGACGGCCGCCGCACGAAGGTGGCCGCGCCCGGCCGACATCTCGGCACGCCCCCGCCGAGGACCGGTGACCGCGCCGCGTCCCGGGCGGCACTAGGGTTACCAGCCATGTGGCCAGAACAGCAGCCGCCAGGGGGCGAGCAGTACCCGCAGAACAACCCGTATCAGCAACCGGGTTACCAGCAGCCGAATCCGTATCAACAGCCCGGCTACCAGCAGTACCCGCAGCCGGGCGGGTACGGGCAGCAGCCGCAGTGGGGTCCGTCGGGACCCGCCGGGGCGCCGCAGGTACCGCAGGGCGGGGGCGGCGGCAACCGGACCAGGCTGGTCGCGATCGTCGCGGCCACGGCCGTCGTGGTGGCGGCCGGGGTGACCGGGTTCCTGGTGCTCGGCGGCAGGAAGGACGACAAGGCGGACAGCGGCGGGAACCAGCGGGCGACCCAGTCGCCGACGACTTCGCCGAACGCGTCCGCGTCTGCCTCGGCCTCCACTGACGACAGCACGCGCGGTGACGCGGCGGCCGAGAAGCCGACGGTCGCGGGCTGGAAGACCGTCGTGAACCCCAAGTGGGGCACGGCCTTCGACGTACCGGCCGACTGGGAGGTCCTGACCTCCGGTACGTCCGTCGGCTTCGAGGACAAGGACGGAAAGCCGATCATCACGATGTCGGCGCCCGCCGAGTACAAGTCGAAGTGGTGCACGAGCGACGACGACAAGGACGGCAGGACCGAGGACACGGCCCTGGCCGCGGTGGGCACCAAGGGCGAGAGCGGCGCGAAGAGCGGGGGCGACGCGGCCGTCAGGGAGGTCCCCTGGTGGGTGTACGGCGGCTACACGCAGCCGGACAAGAAGAGCATCACCTACGACAAGAAGGCCACCGCCTACACCACCGCGTCGGGCCTCAAGGGCGCCTACGCCTGGGCGCGTTCGGCGCACACCCCGCAGAAGGGCAAGTGCGCGGGCGACGGCAAGGCGATCACGTTCGGCTTCGAGAACTCGGCCGGTGACCTGGTGTCGTGGGACTTCTACGGCGCCACGGGCGTGAACGGCGAGGTCCCCACCGCGACGATCATGAAGATCCTCAGCACGGTACGCCTGCACGGCACCCCGACCGGGAGCTGACCGGGGCCGGGAGCCGACCCCCGCAATTGGTTTGGCAAGCCGGTCCACCGCCGGGGATAGTCGGCCGGTGACCTCCGCCTCCGACTCCTCCGGCTCCTCCAGTTCCCCCGGCACCCCCGCCCGCCTGCGGGGACCCGCCTGGGCGGACCGCAACTACAGCCTGCTGACCGCGGCGGCGATCGTGACGAGCCTGGGCGCCAACGGCTCACTGATCGCCGCCGCGTTCGCGGTGCTGGACGCGGGCGGCGACGGCGGGGACGTCGGCCTGGTGGCCGCCGCCCGCACCCTCCCGCTGGTGCTGTTCCTGCTCATCGGCGGCGCGGTGGCGGACCGGTTCCCCCGTCACCGTGTGATGGTCGCGGCCAACGCCCTCAACTTCCTCTCCCAGGGCACCTTCGCCGTCCTCGTGCTGGCAGGCGAGCCCCGGCTGTGGCAGATGATGCTGCTCACCGCGCTGGGCGGCACCGGCCAGGCGTTCTTCAGCCCGGCGGCGGAGGGCATGCTGATGTCCTCCGTGAGCGGGGAACAGGCCGGCCGCGCCTTTGCGGTGTTCCGGATGGCGATGCAGGGCGCGGCCCTTGGCGGCGCGGCTCTGGGCGGCGCGATGGTGGCCGCGATCGGCCCGGGCTGGGTACTGGCGCTGGACGCGGCGGCCTTCGTGATCGCCGGTACGCTCCGCTCCTTCCTCGACGTCGGCCACATTCCGCCGCGTGCCCCCGGCGAGGGGATGCTGGCCGATCTCCGGGAGGGCTGGCGGGAGTTCACCGGCCGTCCCTGGCTGTGGGGCATCGTCGTCCAGTTCTCGATCGCGAACGCGATGGTGGGCGCCGCCGACGCGGTCTACGGCCCGCTGGTGGCCCGCGACAGCCTGGGCGGCCCGGGCCCCTGGGGCCTCGCCCTGGGCGCGTTCGGCGCGGGCACGGTGGCCGGCGCGCTCCTGATGACCCGCTGGAAACCCCGCCGCCTGCTGTTCACCGGCACACTCGGCATCTTCCCGCTCGCCCTCCCCTCCGCGGCCCTGGCGGTACCCGTCCCCGTAGGCGCCCTCTACGCGGTGATGTTCGTGGCCGGCACGACGGTGGAGATCTTCGGCGTCTCGTGGATGACCGCGCTGCACCAGGAGATACCCGAGGAGAAGCTCTCCCGGGTCTCGGCGTACGACTGGTTCGGTTCGCTCTCTCTGCTGCCGCTGGCGACGGCGCTGGCGGGTCCGGCGGAGGACGCGTTCGGGCGGGGGCCGGCCCTGTGGGGGTGCGCGTGGGTGGTCGTCGTCGTCACGGCTGCGGTGCTCCTCGTGCCCGACGTACGCAACCTCACCCGTCGCACGGTCCAGGTCGCCGCGTCGGCCGGCTCACCCGATGCCGAACGTTCCGCCGGGGGGCTCGGGTGACGGCACCGCGTCCGCGTCCCCGACCGGGCGGGCGCCGCCCACGAACTCCCGCAGCGCGGGCCCGTGTTCGACCCGCGCCGGAAAGGCGTCGGCGGCCGTGCGCCGGGCCAGCGCCGCCACGTCGACCGGCCGGTGCGAGGCGATGAGCACGGCGTTCCCGAACCGCCGCCCGCGCAGCACCCCCGGCTCGGCGATCACCGCGAGCTCCTCGAACACGGCCGCGAACGTGGCGAGTTGAGAGCGCAGGAAGTCGAAGGGAGCGGAGTCCGCGAGGTTCGCGAGGTACACCCCGTCCCCCCGCAGCACCCGCTCGGCCTCCCGCGCATAGTCCAGCGAGGTCAGATGCGCGGGGATCCGGGACCCCCCGAAGACATCGGCGATCAGCACGTCGGCCGAGTCCCCTGGAGCCCCTTCCAGCCAGCCCCGCGCGTCGGCGGCGTGCAGGGCGATCCCGGTGCCGTCCGCCAGCGGCAGCTGCTCGGTGACCAGCTCCAGCAGCCCCCGGTCGGCGTCCACGACATCCTGCCGGGACCCGGGCCGGGTCGCCGCCACATACCGGGGCAGCGTGAGGGCACCCCCACCGAGATGCAGCACGTCCAGGGGCGCCCCGGCCTCCGCGACCACGTCCAGTACGTGCCCGAGCCGCCGGGCGTACTCGAACTCGAGATACGTCGGCTCGTCGAGGTCGACGTACGACTGGGGCGCCCCGTCGACGGTCAGCAACCAGGCCCGCTCCCGATCGACATCGGGCATGAGCTTGGCGGTGCCGTGCTCGGTGACACGGACGACGGGTATGGCTTCGTTCACTCCTCCATTGTGCGATGACTTTCCCCACCCAGGGGCGTGGGGGACTGCGCGACCAGCCACAACGGCCCCGCAGTCCCCCACGCACCGCAACCCGCTACGGACCCTGGACGGCGGTCACCGTCCCCGCCCCCACGGTCCGGCCCCCCTCACGGATCGCGAACCCGAGCCCCGCCTCCAGCGGCACCTCCCGCCCCAGCTCCACGGTCATCTCGACCGTGTCGCCGGGCCGGGCCACCGCCACCTCGCCGAGGTCGACGTCCCCGACCACGTCCGCCGTACGGATGTAGAACTGCGGCCGGTAGCCCGTCGAGACCGGAGTCGTACGACCCCCTTCGCGGCCCGACAGGACGTACACCCGCGCCGAGAACCGCCGCGCCGGCACCACGCTCCCCGGCGCCGCGACCACGTGCCCGCGCCGCACCGCGTCCCGGGGCACGCCCCGCAGCAGCAGCGCCACGTTGTCCCCGGCCTGCGCCTCGTCCATCGGCTTCCCGAAGGTCTCCAGTCCGGTGACGACGGTCTCGACGTCCGCGCCGAGGACCTCGATCCGGTCCCCGACCCGCACGGTCCCCCGCTCCACCGCCCCGGTCACGACGGTCCCGCGGCCGGTGATGGTGAGCACGTTCTCCACCGGCAGCAGGAACGGCGCGTCCAGATACCGCTCCGGCATGGGCACGTACGTGTCCACCGCGTCGAGCAGCGCCTCGATGGACGCCGTCCAACGCGGGTCCCCCTCCAGGGCCTTGAGCCCGGAGACCCGTACGACGGGCACGGAGTCACCGCCGTACCCCTGCGCGGTGAGCAGTTCCCGGACCTCCAGCTCCACTAGGTCGGTGAGCTCCTCGTCGCCAGCGTCGGCCTTGTTGAGCGCGACGACGATGTGGTCGACGCCCACCTGCCGGGCGAGCAGCACGTGTTCGGCGGTCTGCGGCATGATCCCGTCGAGCGCGGACACGACCAGGATCGCCCCGTCCAGCTGCGCGGCCCCGGTGACCATGTTCTTGACGTAGTCGGCATGGCCCGGCATGTCCACGTGCGCGTAGTGCCGGGTGTCGGTCTCGTACTCGACGTGCGCGATGTTGATGGTGATGCCGCGGGCGGCCTCCTCGGGGGCCCGGTCGATGCGGTCGAACGGCACGAACGTGCCGGTGCCGCGCTCGGCGAGGACCTTGGTGATGGCGGCGGTCAGGGTGGTCTTGCCGTGGTCGACATGACCCATCGTGCCGATGTTGAGATGCGGTTTGGTGCGGACGTACGCCGTCTTGGGCATGGCTCTACCTCGAAGCCTGAACTGCGTTGATGCGTCTCGTCAGCGCGAGACGCGGGGACCCCGGGAACCTGGCCGACCCTCCCCCTGCGGGGTCCGCCGGACGATCCGGAGAGGGTCAGCTTCGGGCGCCGTCGACAGCGGCCGTGAGAACGGGAACGGCAGCCTTCGGCGCATCCGCGACTGCGGATGCTGCGACGAGGAAGGCGAACCGGAACATGACACAGATCATCGCCGACGCGCCGCCCCACGTCGAACGGTTTTCCGTGGCGCCGGTTTCGCCCAATGGACAGCATCCATACGGCGATCACACATCCCCGTCGGTTAGTGTCACCGAATGCTCGATGCCAACCGCTCTGGCACCGCCACGGCCTCTCCCCGGGCCGCCGCCACGGAGCTTCCCGTCGCCGTACCCGCACCGCCGGCCTTCGTCGCGCGGTGCACCAGAGCGCTGCTGTCGCCCTGGTCCCGGCTCTCCCTGCTGGTCGCCCTGCTCGCGGCGGCCGGGGCGTCGGTCCTGCTCTTCGAGCCTCAGAAGCTCCTGACGCACGGCTGGCCGCCCCAGGCCCAGGGCGCCACCGCGCTGGTGGTCTTCACCGTGGTGTACGGCCTGGTCACCGTGGCGTTCGTGCCCCGGCCGTTCCTGAACCTCGCGGCCGGCGCGCTGTTCGGCTCGGCGCTGGGCATGGGCGCGGCCATGGCCGGCACGGTGCTGGGGGCGTGGATCTCCTTCGCGCTGGGCCGGATGCTCGGCCAGGACGCCCTGCGCCCGCTGCTGCGCGGCCGGCTGCTGAAGGCCGCGGACAACCAGTTCAGCAAGCACGGATTCCGCTCGATGCTGGCGGTACGCCTGTTCCCCGGCGTCCCCTTCTGGGCCGCGAACTACGCGGCCGCCGTCTCCCGCATGCGCTACACCCCGTTCCTGACCGCTACAGCCCTCGGCTCGATCCCGAACGTGGCCGCATACGTGGTGGCGGGCGCCCGGGCTTCCACACCGACCTCGCCCGTGTTCCTGATCTCGGTGGCCGCGATCGTCATCCCGGCGGTGGCGGGCGCGGTCGTGGCGTGGCAGAAGCGCCATCACCTGCGCAACACCCCCAAGTAGAGCGCCCCGAAAGGGGCGCGGGGAACCGCGCGACCAGCCACAACGGCGGGCCGGGCGCACAGCGGCACAGCGCGGCGCCCCCTCGGGCGGCCCGCCCCCTACCGAACCGCCTCCAGAATCATCGCGTTCGCCAGCCCACCCGCCTCGCACATGGTCTGCAGCCCGAAGCGAGCGCCGCGCTCCCGCATGGCATGCACCAGCGTCGTGGTCAGCCGGGTCCCACTCGCTCCCAGCGGATGCCCCAGCGCGATGGCCCCACCGTGCACGTTCACCTTGGCCAGGTCCGCCCCGGTCTCCTGCCGCCAGGCCAGCACGACGCTGGAGAACGCCTCGTTGACCTCGAACAGGTCGATGTCCCCGAGGCCGAGCCCGGCCCGCCGCAGCACCTTCTCCGTCGCCGGGATGACCCCGGTCAGCATGAGCAACGGGTCGGAGCCGGTCACGGCGAACGAGTGCAGCCGGGCCAGCGGCCGCAGCCCGAGCCGCGCCGCGGTCTCGCCGGCCATGATCAGTACCGCGGACGCGCCGTCGTTGACCGGGCTCGCGTTGCCCGCCGTGACGTTCCACTCGATCTGCGGGAAGCGCTCGGCGAACCCGGGGTCGTAGTACGCGGGCTTCAGCCCGGCGAGGATCTCCGCGGTGGTCCCAGGCCGTACGGACTCGTCGCGGCCGACACCCTCCAACGGGGCGACCTGCGCGTCGAACAGCCCCGCGTCCCACGCGGCCGCCGCCCGCTGGTGCGAGGAGACCGCGAAGGCGTCCATCTCGGCCCGCGAGATCGACCACTTCGCCGCGATGAGCTCGGCGCTGATGCCCTGCGGCACCAGGCCCTCGGGGTAGCGCGCGGCGACTCCGGGGCCGAAGGGGTCCTTGCCGGGCGGCACGTTGGACCACATCGGCACCCTGCTCATCGACTCGACGCCGCAGGCCACGACGGCGTCGTAGGCGCCGGACATGACGCCCTGCGCGGCGAAGTGCACGGCCTGCTGGGAGGAGCCGCACTGGCGGTCCACGGTGGTCGCCGGGACCGTCTCGGGGAAGCCGGCGGACAGGACGGCGTACCTGGTGGTGTTCATGGCCTGCTCGCCGACCTGGTCGACGGTGCCGCCGATGACGTCGTCGATGAGCGCCGGGTCGACACCGGAGCGCTCTACGAGGGTGCGCAGGGTGTGGGCGAGGAGTTCGACGGGGTGGACGTGGGCGAGGGCGCCGTTCGGCTTGCCCTTCCCGACGGGGGTGCGCACGGCTTCGACGATGACTGCGTCACGCATCACGGGGCCTCGATTGCCAGTCTTGATTACCAGTGAGTAGGAAATCCGAACTCACCATAACTCCTGAAGTTGGAAAATCAAACCCTCCCAGGAAGCGCCCTTAGAATGGCGGGCATGGCCGCCCCGAAGGACCCCCGCCCCTGCTCGATCGCCGACACCCTGGCGCTCGTCGGCGAGAAGTACTCCCTGCTGGTCCTGCGGGAGGTGTGCCTGGGCAACGGCCGCTTCGACCAGCTGGTCCGCAACATCGGCGCCCCGCGCGACATCCTCGCCACCCGGCTGCGCCGGCTCCTGGACGCCGGGATCCTCACCAAGCGCGTCTACAGCGAGCGCCCGCAGCGCTTCGAGTACCGGCCGACGGAGGCGGGCCTCGAACTGGAGCCGGTCCTGATGACCCTCATGGCGTGGGGCGACCGCCACCTCCGCCAGGAGGGCGACCGTCCCATGCTGATCGAGCACAACTGCGGCAACGACCTGGTCCCGGTCGTCACCTGCACGGCCTGCGGCGCCCCGGTCCACCACAAGGACCTCACGGCGCACCCGCAGGCGCCGGGCTGGACGGTCGCCGGCCCGTCGGCCGTGTAGCGGCCGCCCTACTGCCCCTGGCGGTACACGTCGAGCCGTCCGCACATCCCGAACCTGCCCTGCTCAGAGGGCTGTTCGGACCGTACGACGGCGTCCGCGAGGTGGGTGACATCGCCCCGTTCGAGGCGGTCGAGCTGGTCCCCCGTGGCCGCGGCGGCCGCCTGGGCGCCGCGCTGCCAGCGTTCGCGCCAGCCGGCGAGCCGGGGCCGTACCAGCGCCGCGGCGGCCCGGTGGAAGGCGGCCAGGGGCTCGGGGCCGGTGGCCTCGCGCAGGGCGCGGTAGCCCTGCAGGGCGAGGTCGCGGCGGGCGCGGGCGAACCGCTCCCGCTCGGCCTCCGGCGCGTCCGCCGGGACGGTGGTCGCCGCCGCGTAAGTCTCCGGGTCGGTCAGGTACTCCGGGGGCAGGGTGAGCACCGCGTCCCCGGCCTCCGGGAGCCCGCTGTTCTGCATCAGGACGGTGATGCGCAGGCCGTCCTCGTTGACGAGGCGGTGGACGGTGCCCGGCGTGAACCAGGCGACCGTCCCGGGCGCGAGGGGCGTGACCTCGTACCCGGAGGTGGTGAGCGTCTGCACCGCGCCCCGGCCGCCGGTGACGACGTACGCCTCCGAACAGGTCAGGTGCAGATGGGGAGTTCCGCCGCGCTCGCCGTCGGCGGCGGGCCAGTCGTACACGCACAGGTGCGAGACCGCGACCCCGCCGGGCAGCCCGGCGAACGTGAACTCCCCGTCGCTCACCACGGATGCGCCTCCAGGTACTTGGCGATGTCCGCGCGCTCCCAGGCGCCGTTCGCGAAGACGACCCGGTAGCGGCGCCGGAGGGTGTCACCGGGGGCCAGTGCGAGTTCGTCGTAGAAGGCCCAGGAGGGGGCGATGCCGGCGAACGGGTCGTTGCGGACGAACCAGTGCGCGGGGTGGGTGCCGTCCGTGCCCGAGTGGTCGTTCTCCGGGGCGTGTTCGAAGAGGACGGTGGCGTGGCCGTCGGTGCCGTCGTGCTCGCCGGAGAGGGCCAGCCAGGAGGACTGGGAGCCCATCAGCTCCGGGCCCTCCCCCTGCGGGCCGATGATCCGGCCGTCCCGGAAGGCGCGCGGGCCGCGCCAGAACAGGCCGGTGTAGCCCGCCTGTTCACGCCCCGCGGTGGTCGGGCTGCCGAACAGGAGGGGTTCGTCACGGCGGTTGGTGATCGCGCTTTCCCAAGTCAGCGCCCAGGAGCCGGAGTCGGGGTCGACGTCATGGACCTCGATCCGGCGCCGCTCGTCCGCCCACAGCGTGCCGTCGTACGGATGCCAGGTCAGCCGCTCCGCGATGACCAGGCGCCCGTCGCCCGACGACAGCTCGTCGAAGCCGATGTGCCGCATCGAGCCGACGCGTTCCGGGATGGCGAGGTAACCCTGGCCGTGGACATAGGAGTTGCCGCCCCACAGGTTCGCGCCGGACAGGTGCGAGGCGGTCAGGGAGAGACCCTTGTGCCAGCGGTGGTCGTTGGGCCGGTAGTCGGTGACGACGTCCCCGGCGAGGGTCCGGATCGGGTGCAGGTACGGCCGCGGCGCCTCCCAGGCCGCCTCGGGCCGGTAGACGTAGGCGAAGAGCTGCACCCCGGTGACCGGCTCGGTCACCGTGACCCGGTCGCCGTGGGCGTGCGTGATCCGCAGTTCGCCGCTCACGCGGACACCTCCTCGCGGTCGGCCGGCGCCCAGCCCTGGGCACCGCCGTGCAGGGCCGTGTAATAAGGATCGCCCGGACCGATCTCGCCCGCACGGACGGTCGTGTCGGTGAACGCCGCCTTGTAGAGCGCGGTGATCAGCTCCAGGCTGGTGCGCCCGTCGGCGCCGCTGCTGCGCGGCCGCTCCCCGGCGCGCATGCCGGCGATCAGCTCGCGCAGCTGGGCCAGGTGCGAGCTGGGCACGTCCGGGCCGAAGTCCTGCCAGGCCGCGGCCTCCTCGGCGGGGACGTCCGGGGCCGGGGTGATGCGCCAGTCGGCGTTGCTGTGGCCGTACAGGTGGGTCAGCTCGACGGTGGCGCGCTCGCAGTCGATGCGGATGCGGCTGACCTCGTCGGGGCTGAGCACGCTGTTCACCACGGTCGCCAGGGCGCCGTTCGGGAAGCGGACCAGGGCGGTGGAGACGTCCTCGGTCTCCACGTCGTGGACGAGCCGGCCGGCCATGGCCTTCACCTCGCTCCACGGCCCGAGCAGGTCCAGCAGGAGGTCCATCTGGTGGATGCCGTGGCCCATCGCCGGACCGCCGCCCTCGGTCGCCCAGCGGCCCCGCCAGGGCACGGCGTAGTAAGCGGTGTCCCGGTACCAGGTGGTCTGGCAGTGGGCGACCAGCGGGCGGCCCAGCGCCCCCTCGGCCAGCAGCCTGCGCACGTGGGTGGAGGCGGAGCCGAAGCGGTGCTGGAAGACGATCGAGGCGTACGGCCCGCCGTCGGTGCCCTCCTCCGTCTCGACCGCGTCGAAGTCGGCGAGGGACGGCATCGGCGGCTTCTCGCACCAGACCCAGGCGCCGGCCCGGAGCGCGGCCACCGTCTGCGCCTTGTGCAGGGTCGGCGGGGTGCCGATGGTGACCAGGTCGGGCCGCTGCTCGGCGAGCATCCGGTCCAGGTCGGTGTAGGCGTGCGGGATGCCGGCCTCGGCGCGGAACGCCTCGACGGCGGTGGCATCGATGTCGACGGCTGCGACGACCTCGGTCTCGCCCTCGGCGGCCAGCTGGGCGAGCGCGGGCAGATGCGAACCGCGCCCGATGGCGCCGGCGCCGACGACGGCGGCCCGGATGCGCCGGCCGGCGAAGGGAGCCGCGGAAAGGGGCGTGCGGGGCATGGACGTGATCAGCACTCCTCGGGGCGTGTACCGGACGATGGGCGCGATCCACCGCCCCACATGCGCCGCACACGCACGTCGATGTGCGGGAGCAAGCGCTTTCTCCTGGGGAAACGTAAGCGGCAGTGCCTTGACCGGTCAACACCCCCTCGCCCAGGTCCGCCCCTCGAACTCCCGTCCACGCTCCGAACCCCTGTGTCCGGGCTGCCCTTCGGGCCCGCTACGCTGCCGTTGCACACGCATGATCACGCGCGCCGGCGCGACCACCAGCCGCCCCCTCACCCCTGGGACGCCGTACCTTCATGTCTTGGTTTGAATCGCTGATCCTCGGACTCGTCCAGGGGCTGACCGAGTTCCTGCCCGTCTCCTCCAGCGCGCATCTGCGGCTGACCGCGGCCTTCTCCGGCTGGAAGGACCCGGGTGCCGCCTTCACGGCGATCACCCAGATCGGCACGGAGACCGCGGTGCTGATCTACTTCCGCAAGGACATCGGGCGGATCGTCTCGGCCTGGTTCCGGTCGCTGTTCGACAAGGCGATGCGGCACGACCACGACGCCCGGATGGGCTGGCTGGTGATCGTCGGGTCGATCCCGATCGGTGTGCTGGGCGTGACGCTCAAGGACCAGATCGAGGGCCCGTTCCGCGATCTGCGGATCACCGCGACCATGCTCATCGTCGTCGGCGTCGTCATCGGCATCGCCGACCGGCTCGCCGCCCGTGACGAGACGGGCGGCAAGCACCGCGCGCCCAAGCAGCGCAAGACGCTGGAGAACCTCCGGGTCAAGGACGGCCTGATCTTCGGCCTCTGCCAGGCCTGCGCCCTGATCCCCGGCGTCTCCCGCTCCGGCGCCACCATCAGCGGCGGCCTGTTCATGGGCTACAAGCGCGAGGCGGCGGCCCGCTACTCCTTCCTCCTCGCCATCCCGGCCGTACTGGCCTCCGGCGCCTTCGAGGTCAAGGACTCGGTGAGCGAGGGCCGTGTGGACTGGGGCCCGACCCTGTTCGCGACGGTGATCGCGTTCGCCTCGGGATATGCCGTAATCGCATGGTTTATGAAGTGGATCTCCAACAAGAGCTTCATGCCGTTCGTCTGGTACCGCGTCGCCCTGGGCATCGTCATCATCGCCCTGGTCTCGGCGGGGGCCCTGAGCCCGCACGCGGCGGAGTCGGCGGGCTGAGGCAGCGCCCCGACGGGGCGCTGGGGGTACCCCCGGCCGAAGGCTGGGGGAGGAACTGCGCGACCAGCCACGACGGCGCCGCAGACGATCACCTGTGTATCGCGGCACTTCCGGCGGAGCGCTCAGTCCCCCTCCACGGCGGCCGGGGTTCCCTGGTGGAAGTACATTCGCCAGCCCGTGTCCGTCAGCCGCCACAGGGAGCTGCGCCAGACCCGGCGTCCCCGGTGGTCCGTGAAGTACGTCAGGTGGACGATGCCGGGGGCCAGGACGGTGCCGGACATCCCGGTCACCTCGACCGGGGACTCCGGGGACACCGATCCGTCGCCGGTCACCGTGAGGATCGACGTCGCGTCCCAGCGTCGGCCGGACGCTCCGACCTCGGTGAACTCCGGGTCGAGGAGTTCCAGGACGAGGGCCGGTGAGGCGCGTACTCCGGGGTCCAGGAGCCGCAGCTCCGCGTCGATCGCCGCCTGTACCGCCCGCTGGTTCTCGTCCGTCATGGGGCGACCCTACGGACGTACCGCTGCCCGGGACCAGCGGATATCCCCCGGGATCAGCCGAGCTTGAGCAGGAGCCCGGTGAGTTCGGCCGGCATGGTGATCATGCAGTCGTGGCCGGTGGGCAGTTCCCACACCTGCTGGGTCGCGGGCACCGGGCGGCGGACGACGCCTTCCGGTACGTGGGCCACGCAGTGGATGTGGGTCCGGGGGATCGTGTGTACCGCCGGGTTGTCCAGGTGTACCGGCTGCTGGAAGGAGCGCACCGACTGGTCGGACAGCAGTCCGCGCAGCCAGGCCGTGTCCGCCGGATCGGTGACCCCGAACAGGCCGTACGGCGGCGGCAGTTCGGGCAGCGGCGGGACCCGCCAGCCGCTCTCCGAGGCCAACGCGCGGTCGATCAGGGCCCGGGACACGGGCTGGATGTCGGCCGCGGTCTCGCCGTCGGCCGGGACCATCGCGTCGAGGTGGACCAAGTGGCCGATGCGGTCGGGGACTTGGTTGGCCACGGCCGAGACGACCAGTCCCGCGTAACTGTGTCCCACGAGTACGACCTCCGTGAGGTCCTCGTCCGTGATGAGCCGCACGATGTCGTCGACGTGCGTGTCGAGGCCGACGCCGGGGCCGAGCAGGTGCGCCTTCTCGCCGTGACCGGTCAGGGAGGGCGCGTACACCCGGTGCCCTTCCGCCGCCAGCAGCGGGACCACCCGCTCCCAGACCTGCCCGCTGTGCCAGGCACCGTGGACCAGCAGATACGTAGCCATGAATGTGCTCCTCAGCCGTGCTCGTGACCGTCGCCGAGCACGTTTCCGCGCGGGCCCCGGCCGAGGCAGAGCCCCGGCGATCCTGGGGGTGACAGGACCAGGCAGGGGCGCGGAGCCCGCACTACGGTGGCGGGGTGACCGACGAACCGAACCTGCTGGGCGCGTACGTCCGGGCCCGCCGCGAGCTCGTCACGCCCGAGCAGGCCGGCATCCCGGTGCTCGGGGTACGGCGGGTGCCGGGACTGCGCCGGGAGGAGGTCGCGATGCTGGCCGGCATCAGCGCGGACTACTACCTGCGGCTGGAGCAGGGCCGCGACCGCAACCCCTCCGTGCAGGTCCTGGAGTCCCTCGCCCGGGTGCTGCGCCTCGAGGAGGACGGGACGGCCTATCTGCTGAGCCTCGGCGCCGGAAAGCCGCGACGGCGCCGGCGGCGCCCCCGCAGGGAGACGGTCCCGCCCGGGATCGTCCGGCTGGTCGCCGCCCTTCCACTGCCCGCGCTGGTCGAGGGCCGCTACTTCGACGTCCTCGCCGTCAACGCCCTGGCGACCGCGCTGTCACCGCGCCTGACGGTGGGCGCCAACCGGCTGCGGGACCTCTTCCTCGACCCCGCCGAGCAGGCCCTCCACCCCGAGTGGGCCGACGCCGGCGCGGGTATGGTCGCCGGTTTCCGCCGGTCCGTCGGGACGGACACGGACGATCCCCGGGTCATCGACCTCGTCGGCGAACTCTCCCTGGCCAGCCCCCAGTTCAGCCGACTCTGGGCCCGCCATGACGTGGCCTCCTGCGAGGGCGCCGCGAAGCACATCGACCATCCTCAGGTCGGACGCCTGCGGCTGAACCGGGAACGGCTGGACGTCAGCGGCACGACGGGGCAGACGCTCGTCGTCTACCACCCGGACCCGGGCAGCGACAGCGCGGAGAAGCTGGCGCTGCTCGCCTCGGCGCTGCCCACGGCGTGAGTCCGGCCGGGCGCCTCATCTCGGCCAACCCCCGGCGTCCCCCGCTTTCCGGGGGCGCGGGACCGCCGCACCGGCTCCGGCGAGGGCGAAGGCTGGAACGGGGGCGGACCGCCGTATCCGCGTCACGGCCGCCGGTCCGGCAAATGCCGAGGAAAGGCCGAGGCTCGGCCCCCCGTCCGCCGTCCAGCCCGTGACCAACCCCATACGGTCTGCGTAGTGGCCCGGTAGCGCACGGTCAGTTCTTGCCCCTACGCTGTTCGGTATGTCCCCCGATTCTCGAACCCCTGGTTCCGCGCGGTCTGCTGCCGAGGTCAACGAGCACATCCGGGCGCTGTGGCTGCGTGCGGGCGGATCGCTGTCCGCCCAGGAGCGGTCGGAGTACGAGCTGCTGGTGGTCGAGTGGGCCGAGGCGATCCGCGGACCGATCATCGAGGCCGCCTGACCCGGCTGGGTGGTGCCCGGCGGATCGGACCGGCCAGGGGAAGCGCCGGACGCACCCTTTTGGTTCAGCGGCCGCCGGAGACCCGCAGGACCGCGCCCGTCGTGTAGGAGGCCTCCGGCGACAGCAGCCAGGCGATCGCGGCGGCGATCTCCTCCGGCTGCCCGGCACGGCCCAACGGCGTGGTGGCACCGACCCGCCCGGCCCGGCCGGGGTCGCCCATCGCCGCGTGGATCCCGGTCTCGATGACGCCGGGCGCCACGGCGTTGACCCGCACGCCGTCCGGGCCGAGTTCCTTGGCGAGGCCCACGGTGAGGGCGTCGACGGCGGCCTTGGTCGCCGCGTAGTGGACGTACTCGCCGGGGCTGCCGAGCGTGGCCGCCGCCGACGACACGTTCACGATCGCCCCGCTCCCCCGCGCCGCCATCAGCCGCGCCGCCCGCCGCGAACACAGCAGCGCGCCCAGCAGGTTGACCTCCACGACCCGCCGCAGATCGGCGGCCTGGGCATCGGCCAGCCGCCCGAACGGCCCGGTCACGGCAGCGTTGTTCACCAGCCCGGTGACGGGGCCGAGCCGTTCCTCCGCGGTGTCGAAGAGCCGCTCCACATCGGCCTCCGCGGCCGTGTCCACCGGTACGGCGACAGCCCGTGCCCCGGCCTTCCGCACCTCCTCCGCGACCGCCTTGGCGGCGTCGGCGTCCCGGAGGTATCCGATCGCGAGATCGTGCCCGTCGGCGGCGAGCCGCAGACAGGTCGCGGCGCCGATACCCCGGCTGCCACCGGTGACGACCGTGACGGGACGTGCCATATGAGCCTCCTCGGACCGACCAGACGGTGATCTTACGACCACGGACGCGCGAGCGCCCTGCCGGCCACCGGTCACGGCCGCTCCACGGGCAACAGTCCTGCCGGGCCCGCGAGTTCACCGGCCGGCCGTCAGGCTCCCAGCCGCTCCAGGTCACCCATCACCACGACGGGGTGAAGGCGGGGATCCAGGACGCGCAGCAGGGTCCTCATGCCGGAC
This sequence comes from Streptomyces sp. NPDC048277, assembly GCF_040652235.1. Classification (NCBI taxonomy): domain Bacteria; kingdom Bacillati; phylum Actinomycetota; class Actinomycetes; order Kitasatosporales; family Streptomycetaceae; genus Streptomyces; species Streptomyces sp. NPDC048277. Next base: position 102,128 of record NZ_JBEZLQ010000021.1, on the reverse strand, counting down.
TCCGGAACCGTGACACAGGCGGACGTGCCGTCGCCGTGGTCCAGGTGCAGCCATATGCCGCCGCCCTTCTCCACTCCCTGGGGGCGGTTCCAGTCGAACGGGGGGACGCCCTTGAGCCGGTTGTAGTCGATGGCGATGACGTAGTCGAAGTCGTGGACGTGCTCGTCGCCGTCCTCTGTCATGGCCGCGAAGGCGTTGTCGTCGTACCAGTAGCGCATACGGCTGCCCGGGTCCCTGAGAGACCCTCCCGCGTCCGTCAGGGAGAACACCCCGACGGGACTGCGCTCGTCGTCCATGTGATGGTCGGTCGTCCAGCCCAGCCTGCCGTTGTGCGCGGGCCAACTGCCCGCACGCTGCCAGGCGGCGCCCTCCTTCTCGTAGAGCACGACGGTGCTCTCGGCCGAGTCCCGGCCGTCGCCGTAGACGACCACCGTCTGGCGGGTGTCGGCCGGTACGCGCTTCCACATACGGCTTCCGACACCCGGAGGGCGCGGGCCCGCTCCCGGGCCGGGGGAGCCGGGCGCGGCAAGGTTGTTGTCACCCGGTGCACCGACGTGACCCGGCTGCTCGCCGGCCCCGGCGCACGCCGCGGCGCCGACCAGCAGGACACCGCAGGCAAGGGCCGCGGATATGGCATGACGCGCGCCACGGCGCCGCGCCGGCAGAGGACAGGACGGTATCTCGGTAGATGGCCGCATGATCAGGATCCTGTGACGGGAGGCCCCCGACCCGCATCCGCAAACGGCATCCGGCCTAACGGCGGCGTTGTCACCACCACCGACGGGACAGGGGACGGCTCACCCGCCTCCCGGACGGTCGGCCTCGCCCGGCACCGCTCCCGGCGTCCGACGATCGTCAAGGATGCCGAACTCGCCCCCGAGTTCGAGCCACTGCTCCCGGAGCCGGGCCCGCGGCGTCAGCCCGGCGGGCTCCTTGCGGTGTCCGACGGCGTCCGGCATCCCGGCCTGGTGGACCGGTTGCCGTGTCAGGACGTGCCCACCGGGTTGTCCGTCTGTCGGGCGCGGATACGGAACTTGGGTTCTTGTTCGACGGAGCGGGCGTTCGCATGACCGGGTTCGGGGATGCCCGGGTGGAACATCACCGAATATCGCCCGTGCCCCTTGGCTCCGCCGGTCCCGTGCCCAACACTGTGCCGATGACGCAGCGCGTGGAGCTCGCGACCGTGATGGACCGGCTGGCCGTGGACGAGTTGGTCACCGAGTACGCGGTGGCCGTCGACGACGGTGACTGGGCGGCGTACCGGAGACTGTTCACCGCGGACGGGCGGGCCGACTACCGGTCCGCCGGCGGGATCGAGGGTGATGCCGGGCAGGTGGCCGGATGGCTCGCGGAGAGCCTCACCCTGTTCTCGATGCGACAGCATCTGATCGTCAACCGCCGGGTGCGGTTCGGGACCCTGGACCACGACGCCGGGGACACCGCCCGCGTCCAGGCCGACTACATCAACCCCATGCGCTTCGCCGGCGGCGACGGCACCGCCACCGCCCCTGACTTCGTGTGCGGCGGCCGCTACGCCTTCGCGTTCCTGCGCACCCCGGACGGCTGGCGGCTGCGCCGGGTCGTCGTCGAGGAGAAGTGGCGCCGGCTGCCCGATCCGCGCCCGGTCGCCGTGTCCGACTGAGCCCGCTCCCATGCCCCCTGTCGGAGATCCCTCCCGGTCGCGCACACTGGAAGGACCCGCAGGCAGGAGGCGACGCATGAGGACCGTCGAACGCTGGCTCACCTCCCCGTGGCGGCGTTCCTGCGTCGGGGCGCTCGCGGGCGCGCTGCCCGTGCTCGCCTTCCCGGCGCCGTCGTTGTGGTGGTTCGCCTATGTCGCGCTGGTCCCGTGGCTGCTGCTGGCCCGCTCGGCGCCGACCGGGCGACGGGCGGCGTACGACGGCTGGTGCGGCGGGTTCGGGTTCATGGTCGCCGTGCACCACTGGCTGCTGCCGAGCCTGCACGTCTTCATCTTCCTGATCGCCGCACTGCTGAGCCTGCTCTGGATGCCCTGGGGCCTGCTGACCCGCCGCCTGCTGGGCGGCACGCCGTCACCGGGGCGGGCCGCGGTCGCGGTGCTGGTGCTGCCGTCGGGGTGGCTGATGGTGGAGCTGGTGCGGTCCTGGCAGGGACTCGGCGGGCCGTGGGGCATGCTCGGCGCGACCCAGTGGCAGGTGGCCCCGGCGCTGCGGCTGGCCTCGGTCGGCGGGGTGTGGCTGCTGAGCTTCCTGGTGGTGGCCGTCAATGTCGCCGTCACCCTGCTCGTCTCCGTGCGTGAGGCGCGGATGCCTGCCGTCGCCTCGCTCGTGGCCACGGCCGCCGCGACCTCCGCCGCCTGGGTGTGGTCACCCCGCCCGGACGTGGACGGTCACGTCCGGATCGCCGTCGTGCAGCCCGGCATCCTCGACGGCGGCGACCGGCGCTTCGACCGGGAGGAACAGCTGACCCGGCAGCTGGCCGGGCAGCATCCCGATCTGATCGTCTGGGGCGAGAGCAGCGTCGGCTTCGACCTCGGGGACCGGCCCGACCTGGCGAAGCGCATCGCCGCGCTGTCCCGGCAGACCGGTGCGGACATCCTGGTCAACGTGGACGCCCGGCGCTCCGACCGGCCCGGCATCTACAAGAGCTCCATCCTGGTGGGCCCGGACGGTCCGACCGCGGAGCGGTACGACAAGATGCGCCTCGTCCCGTTCGGCGAGTACATACCGGCGCGTTCCCTGCTCGGCTGGGCCACCTCGGTCGGCAAGGCGGCCGGCGAGGACCGGCGGCGCGGCACCGAGCAGGTGGTGATGGACGTCGGGCACGGCCTGCGCGTCGGCCCGATGATCTGCTTCGAGACGGCGTTCCCCGACATGAGCCGGCATCTCGCGCAGGACGGCGCCGAGGTGCTGATAGGGCAGTCCGCGACCTCCACGTTCCAGCACAGCTGGGCCCCCGAGCAGCACGCCTCGCTGGCCGCCCTGCGCGCCGCCGAGACCGGCCGCACGATGGTCCACGCCACGCTGACCGGCGTCTCCGCCGTGTACGGGCCGAGCGGGGAGCGCATCGGCCCCTGGCTGGGCACGGACGCGGACACCGCACGGGTCTACGAGGTGCCGATCGCCCGCGGTGTCACACCGTTCGTGCGCTACGGCGACTGGGCGGTGGACGGCGCGCTGCTGGTACTGGCGGCCTACTGCCTGGGCGAGGGCCTGCGAGCGGTCAGGCTGCGCCGGAACGCCGGCGAACCTCTCGTACGACCTGCTCGCACAGTTCGTGAGTCGTCAGTGCGTCACGGGCACTGAGCACCTTGCCGGCGCGGACGGCGTCGAGGAAGGCGAGCACGGCCTGTTCGATGCCGCGCTGCCGGGCGACCGGCACCCAGTCGCCGCGCCGCCGGACCGTCGGCTGCCCCTTGTGATCGATCACCTCGGCGAGATTGACGACCTGGCGCTTGGTGTCCTGTCCCGAGACCTCCAGGATCTCCTCCGCCGAGCCGCTGAGCCGGTTCATCACGCCGAGCGCGGTGAAGCCGTCCCCGGCGAGCTGGAGGACCACGTGGTGCAGCAGTCCGTCGACGAGCCGGGCGCGGACGGTGACGTCGTCGACCGGGCCGGGGGCGAGGAAGCGCAGGGTGTCGACGACGTGGATGAAGTCGTCGAGGATCATCGTGCGGGGTTCCTCGGGCAGTCCGATGCGGTTCTTCTGCATCAGGATCAGCTCGCGCGGATGGTCGGCGCACTGGACGTAGCCGGGGGCGTAGCGCCGGTTGAAGCCGACGAACAGCGACACGTCGCGTGCCTCGGCCAGGGTCACCAGCCGCTCGGAGTCGGCGAGCCGGTAGGCGAGGGGCTTGTCGACGTACGTGGGTATGCCCGCCTCCAGGAGCCGGGTGACGATCTCGGGGTGGGCGCCCGTGGGGGCGTGCACGAAGGCGGCGTCGAGATCCTGGTCGAGGAGGTCGCCGAGGGTCGCGTGGCGGCGGCCGGCGGGCAGATGGAGGCTGTCGGCGACCCGGTCGAGGGTGGCGGGGGTGCGGGTCTGGAGGTGGAGTTCGACGCCTGGCCGGGTGCCCAGCACCGGCAGGTACGCCTTCTGCGCGATGTCGCCGAGTCCGATGCAGCCGACCTTCACTTTCGCTCCCCTGGCAGTTGCCTACGCGTGCCTGTCCGGAAGCATACGGGGCCGAAAATTCGTGGTGGCGCCGAACGCGGTGGGCGAGGATGCCGGGCATGACGACCGAACGCCGTATGCCCGACGTCGACGCCGGCGAACGCACCATGCTGGAGGGCTGGTTGGAGTTCCACCGGCAGACCCTCGTGATGAAGTGCGAGGGCCTGACCGATGCCCAGCTCAGAACCGCCTCCGTGGCGCCGTCCCCGCTGTCCCTCATGGGGCTGGTGCGGCATCTGGCCGACGTGGAGCGGTCCTGGTACCGCAGGGTCCTCGCCGGCGAGACGGCGCCGTCGCTCCACTGGAGCGACGAGGACCCGGACGGCGAGTTCCACCTCACCGAGGCGGACACCTGGCAGCGGACGTACGCGACCTGGCAGGCCGAGGTCGAGGCCGCCCGGCGCAACGCGGCCGGCTTCGGCCTGGACGACCTCTCCGAGGGCCGCCACCGCCGCACCGGCAAGCGGATCAGCCTGCGCTGGATCCACACCCACATGATCGAGGAGTACGCCCGGCACAACGGCCACGCCGACCTGATCCGGGAGCGGATCGACGGCGCGACCGGCGACTGACGTCAGCCTCGCACCCGCCCGCCCCCCGTACGGGGCGCGAGATCACCCGTGCGGGGGCCCAAACCCCTGTCGGCGGTGCCAAGTTCCGCGCGGACCCAGCAGAGTTGCGCGGGTGCATCGAACGACGACCACCGCAGCGCTCCTGGTCACCGTGACCGTCTCGGCCCTCTCCGGCTGCGTGACGGTCCAGCGTCCGGCGGCGCCCGGCCCGCCGGGTACGGCGCGCTCGCTGCCGTCGGTGCCCCGCCCGGACGGCAGCACCGTGCCCCGGGTGGTGCAGGCGCCGGCCAAGGAGGCCCTGGAGATGGTGGGCCCGTCCAGGACGCCCACCCGCTCCGTGAGCACCGCCCCGCACGCCCCGGCGGCCGCTCCCCCGGCCCCTCAGCGGCCGCCGGTCCAGCGCGCCGTGCCCTCGCATCCGCGTTCCCACCGGTCGCGCGACCAGCATGTCGGCGTCCCCGACGCTGCCCGTTCCGTCCCGAAGGCGCCGGACGTGTGTGCCCTCGGCAAGCAGTACGGCGGCTGGAGTGCGGACAGCCCGCAGGCGCGGATCTGTGAGCAGACGTACGGGCGTTGACGTGCCTACTCGGGGCGCTGCCGAACCCCTTAGTTCGGCCGCTGGCGCGGCGGGCCCCAGGATTCGTCGGCCGGGGGGTCGTCGTCCCCGAGGCGGAGTTCCAGTCTGCTGATCGCCGCCCACACGCCGTCGCCGTATCCGTCGTCGCCGAGCGTGGCGGCCGCCCCGCGGGCCCGGTGCAGATGGCTGCGGGCGGCCTCGGTGCGGCCGAGTTTCACATAGTCGGCGGCGAGGTTGAGGTGCAGGGAGGGGTAGAAGCCGCGCAGCCCCGCGGATGTCGCCGCCTCGTCCGCCGCCGACAACGCGCGCAGATCCCAGGCCAGTTCGTCGGCCGGGTCGTCCTGGGTGTCGGCGAGGTAGTGGGCCAGGGTGCAGCGGTGCAGCGGGTCGCCGTGCGCGCCGAGCTCCGTCCACAGGTCGAGCAGTCGCCGGCGGGCCTCCTCACGGTCCCCGGCGTGGTGCAACATCACGACCTGCCCGATCCGCGTGAGCACGGCATCGGGTGCGGTCCGCTCCTGTCGCTCCGCCACGGGGCCCTCCGGGCTGTCGGCCGGTTGTGTGTTGCCGACGTTAAGTGGAGCCGCCTGTTTTTGTGGTCAGGCGGCGCCGTTTCACTTCGGGCCGGTGGCCGGCTGACGGCCGGTGGGGGCTGATCGCGCAGTTCCTCCCCCAGCCTTCGGCCGGGGGTACCCCCAGCGCCCCCAGGGGGTTGCGCCCCCGCCGGTTCTCAGCCCAGGTTGGGGATCTGCCAGTCGATCGCCTCGTGGCCCTGTGCCGCGACCGCCTCGTCGATGTGGGTGAAGGGGCGGGAGCCGAAGAACTTCTTCGCGGAGAGCGGGGACGGGTGGGCGCCCTGGATCACCACGTGCCGGGTCTCGTCGATCAGCTTGAGCTTCTTCTGGGCGTAGTTGCCCCAGAGGACGAAGACCGCCGGGTCGGGGCGCTCGGCGACGGCGCGGATCACCGCGTCGGTGAACTTCTCCCAGCCCTTGCCCTTGTGCGAGTTGGCCTCGCCGGCACGGACCGTCAGCACCGCGTTGAGCAGCAGGACGCCCTGCTGGGCCCACGGCATCAGATAGCCGTTGTCGGGGACCTCCAGGCCCAGCTCCTCCTTCATCTCCTTGTAGATGTTCCGCAGGGACGGCGGGGTCTTGACGCCGGGGCGGACGGAGAAGCACAGGCCGTGGCCCTGGCCCTCGCCGTGGTACGGGTCCTGGCCGAGGACCAGCACCTTGACCTTGTCGTACGGCGTCGCGTCGAGCGCGGCGAAGACCTCCTCGCGCGGCGGATAGACGGGGCCCTTCGCCCGCTCCTCCTCGACGAACTCGGTCAGCTCCTTGAAGTAGGGCTGCTGCAGCTCGTCACCCAGAACCCCGCGCCAGGACTCGGGCAGCATGGCGATGTCGGTCACGTCAACGTCCTCACGAATTGCGGTCACTTGCAGTTCCTGCCGATGCCCAAGAACCTACAGGCGACCACTGACAACGGGTGCCGGACGGCCGATTCACCAGCTCGTCTTGCGGTGCAGCTCCCACATCATCATGATCGTCGACGGGTCGAGCGCCTGTTCGCCACCGGAGATGTCGTCGCTGGCCGCGACGTACTGACGGCCCTGCCACAGCGGGATCAGCCGGGCGTCGTTGACGAGGATCTGCTGGGCCTCCTCGAACTCCTTCACGACCTTCGCGCGGTCGCTGACGCTGCGCGACTGGGGCAGCAGCTTCCCCGTGATCACGGGTGACGGGTAGGGCGTGCCGAGGGCGTTCTGGTCGCCCACGAAGGGGGCGATGAAGTTGTCGGCGTCGGGGAAGTCCGGGAACCAGCCGCGCCCGAACACCGGGTACTCGCCCTTCTGGTAGCCGACGACGTAGGTCTTCCAGGGGCGGCTCTTGAGGGTGATGGTGAACAGCCCGGAGTCGTCCAGCTGCTGCTTGAGCAGCTGGAACATCCTGGCGGTCTCGGAGCCGTAGCGGTCGGTGGTGTACCAGAACGTGAGCGGGACCCGCTGGGTGATGCCGGCGTCGGCGAGGATCTTGTGGGCCTTGGAGGTGCTGGGGTCGCCGTAGTCGTCGAAGAAGCCGGTGGTGTGGCCGGTGAGGCCCGCCGGGACCATGGAGTAGAGCGGGTCGACGGTGCCCTTGTAGACCGTCTGGGCGATCGCGTCGCGGTCGACGAGCTGGGCGACGGCCTTGCGCACGGCGGGCACCTTGGCCCACGGGTCCTTGGGGTTGAACACCAGGTAGCTGATGTCGGTGCCGGCGCCGTCGACCAGCTGCAGGTCGGTGTCGGAGTGCGCCTGGAGGGCGACGGTGTCGGAGGCGGCGAGGCCGCGGTAGGTGACGTCGATGTTCCCGGACCGCAGGGCCTTGACCATGGTGGCGGAGTCCTGGAAGTAGCGGATGGTCACCGCGTCGTTCTGCCGGTCGGCGAAGCCCTGGTAGGAGTCGTTGCGGACGAGCTGGGCCGTCTTGCCGTCCTCGTAGGACTTGAGCGTGTACGGCCCGGAGCCGTGCACCGACGCGTCCTTGCGCAGGGACCTGGCGGGGTAGTCGTCGGGGTCGACGATCGACATGGCCGGGGTGGCGAGCACGAACGGGAAGGTGGTGTCGGCCTTGTTGAGGTGGAAGACCACCTCGCGGTCGCCGAGCACCTGCACCCGGTCGAGGCTGCCGAGCAGTCCGGCCGGTCCGCTGGGCGCGTTGATGGTGCGGATCCGGTCGATGGAGTACTTGACGGCCGTGGCGTCGAGCGGGTCGCCGTCGGCGAACTTCAGGCCGGAGCGCAGTTCGCAGCGGTAGGTGCGGTTGCCGGAGTCCGTGAAGGCGCAGCTGCGGGCGGCGTCGGGCCGGGGGGTGGTGGCGCCGTTCGGGTAGGCGAGCAGCGTCTGGTAGATGTTCCGGAACAACTCCCAGGAGCCGTCCCAGGACCCGGCGGGATCGAGGGTGCTGGGGGCGCTGGTCGTCCCGACGACGATCGGCCCGCCGGCCCCCGCGCTGCTGCTGGAGAACACGCCGCAGCCGGCCACCAGGGATATGGACGCGACCGCAGCCACTCTTCGCAGGCCTCGGTTCCGCTTGAACACGCGCACGCTCCTCGATCCGCCATACCAGGGGTCGGCGGCAGACCATACCGCAGCGTTGCGCGCCTTGAACCACCCCGGAAACACGGGCGTTGATCGGGTGTGCTATGACGACGTTGTCATCGGGCTGTGCGGATCGCGTACGAGCGTCCGAGCGTCGTTTCCGTCGCGACTGCGGCAAATGTCTGTGACGAAAACGACGCCCGAGGGTTCGTCAGGCCACCCCGGCGTTGAGGAAAATGCCGCCGTCGACGACGAGCGTCTGGCCGGTGATCCAGTCGGACTGCTCCGAGGTGAGGAACGCGGCGGCGCCGCCGATGTCGGAGGGCACGCCGAGCCGCTTCAGCGGGTAGGCCGCGGCGGCCTCCGCCTCCCGGCCCTCGTAGAGAGCCTCGGCGAACTTGGTCTTGACGACAGCGGGGGCGATGGCGTTGACCCGCACCCGTGGCGCGAACTCGTGCGCCAACTGCTGGGTCAGGTTGATCATCGCGGCCTTGCTGATGCCGTACGCGCCGATGAACGGCGAGGCCGAAAGGCCCGCGACGGAGGCTATGTTGACGATGGCGCCGCCGTTGTCCTTCTGCCAGGCGTGCCAGGTCTTCTGGGCGAAGCCGAGGGCCGAGATCACGTTGGTCTCGAACACCTTGCGGGCGACGTCCAGGTCGACGTCGGCGATCGGGCCGAACACCGGGTTGGTACCGGCGTTGTTGACCAGGTGGTCGACGCGGCCGAAGGCCTCCATGGTGCGCTCGACGACCTCGGTCTGGTGGGCGAGGTCGTGCGCCTTGCCTGCGATGCCGATGACGCGTTCGGCGCCGAGGCTCTCGACGGCCTCCTTGAGGGCGTCCTCGTTGCGGCCGGTTATGGCGACCCGGTCGCCACGGGCGATCAGCGCCTCGGCGACGCCGTAGCCGATGCCGCGGCTGGCGCCGGTGACGATGGCGACCTTGCCGGACAGCTCGGGCAGTTCAGTCATGTCCGTGATCCTCGATAGTCCTGGAGAGTCCCTGGTGCCCGCTAGTCCAGCGGCCCGCCGGCCACGTACAGGACCTGGCCGGAGACGAAACCGGCGGCCTCGTTCGTGAAGAAGGCGATGGCGTTGGCGATGTCCTCGGGCTCGCCGACACGCTGCACGGGGATCTGGGTGGCGGCGGCGGCCTTGAACTCCTCGAAGCCCATCTTGACGCGCTCGGCGGTGGCCTTGGTCATCTCGGTGGCGATGAAGCCGGGGGCGACGGCGTTGGCGGTGATGCCGAACTTGCCGAGCTCGATGGCGAGGGTCTTGGTGAAGCCCTGCAGACCGGCCTTGGCGGCGGAGTAGTTGGCCTGGCCGCGGTTGCCGAGCGCCGAGGAGGAGGACAGGTTGACCACGCGTCCCCAGCCGGCCTCGACCATGTGCTGCTGGACGGCCTTGGTCATCAGGAACGAGCCGCGCAGGTGCACGTTCAGGACCGTGTCCCAGTCGGACGCGGACATCTTGAACAGCAGGTTGTCGCGGAGCACGCCGGCGTTGTTGACCAGGATGGTCGGGGCGCCGAGCTCCTCCACGATCCGTGCGATCGCGGCGTTGACCTGGGCCTCGTCGGAGACGTCGGCGCCGACGGCGATCGCCTTGCCGCCGGCCGCGGTGATCTTCTCGACGGTGTCCTTGCAGGCGGCCTCGTCGAGGTCGACCACGGCGACCGCGCGACCCTCGGCGGCCAGTCGTACGGCGGTGGCTGCGCCGATACCGCGCGCGGCACCCGTGACGACGGCTACCCGCTGCTCAGTGGTGGACATTCCTGTGTCTCCTCGCCCTTGAGAGAACCTGATCGAGAGGGCCCGTCCATGGAACCCCTCGGCGGTGAGCGACCGCTTAGTACCTTCGACAGACGTGACGCTAGAAGCACTGGCACGCGGTGTCAACGTTCCGCCGCGCGGTGTGATCCATTACCTCACCAGGAGGTCCAGCAACCGATCCGTCTCGGCCGCCGGATCGAGGGTGAGTCCGGTGTGCACGGGACCGGGCTGCACGACGGTGGACCGGGGCGCGACGAGCCACCGGAACCGCTTCCCCGGGTCGTCGCCCGCCGCGTGTCCCGCCGCCGCGCCGCCCGCGCAGACCCCCTCCACCGCCCCGAGCGCGGCCCGCACCCCGGCGACGTCCGCGTCCGGGTCCAGGGCCAGCAGCCGGGCCTCGTCGAGATGGGTGCGGGCGCCGACGTAGGTCTTGGCCCGGCAGTAGACGATCACACCCGCGTTGATGCACTCGCCGCGCTCCACACGGGGGACGACCCGCAGCAGGGCGTACTCGAAGACGTCCCGGTCGCCGCCCTGGCCTCCCCGGGTGATGTGGCGCTCGGTCACATGTCCGGCCATGTAGATATGGGTCTCGCTCACTTGGCCCCCTCGATGCCGGTGATGCGCTCGTGGATGACGGCGGCCCGGGCGAGCAGCGGACGGGCGTAGGTGCGCCGGAGGTCGTCGGGCGTGTCGAAGCCGGGCTCACCGGCCAGCCAGACGTCCGGGATCTCGGCGGTGACCTCGGCGAGGAGATCCTCGGTGACCCGGGGCGCCAACTGGGCGGCGGCGGCCCGGACATCGGGGGCGAAGCCGCTCAGCGCGTGGTCCGAGGCGTCGTACGGCCGGGCGGCGGAGGTCTCCGCCGACGGCCAGTTGTGCTGCCAGATCATGGTGGCGCCGTGGTCGATGAGCCACAGGTCGCCGCGGTGCATCAGCAGGTTGGGGTTGCGCCAGGAGCGGTCGACGTTGTTGATCAGCGCGTCGAACCAGACGATCCGCCCGGCCTCCTCGGGGCTCACGGAGAACGCGAGCGGGTCGAAGCCGAGGGCGCCGGAGAGGAAGTCCATGCCGAGGTTGGTGCCGCCGCTGCCCCGCAGCAGGTCCTGGACCTGCTGCTCGGGTTCGCCGAGCCCGAGCACCGGGTCCAGCTCGACGGTGACGAGGCGCGGCATCCGGAAGCCGAGCCGGCGGGCGAGCTCGCCGCAGACGACCTCGGCGACCAGCGTCTTGCGGCCCTGTCCGGCTCCGGTGAACTTCATGACGTACGTCCCGAAGTCGTCGGCCTCGACGAGCCCCGGCAGCGAGCCGCCCTCACGCAACGGCGTGATGTAGCGGGTCGCGGTGACCCCTTTCAGCACGTTCCCAGGCCACCCATCTCTTCAGCGCTGCCGGCCCCCGGCACGAAGTGAGCATAGTAACCGAGGGTGACCGCGGCGAGCGGTTTCCGAGTGACGTCCGCCCTCCGGCACTCTCCCCCGGTGTTTGACATCGCCGCCGGACTCCCACCATGCTTCCATTAATTCATTAGCACAAGCATGGTGGAACCGAGGAAGGCGATGTGATCGACTACCGGATCGACCGTGGCAGCGGCGTACCGGCCTACGTGCAGATCATCGAGCAGACCGAACAGGCGCTCCGGATGGGCACCTTGCGGGTCGGGGACAAGCTGCCCACGGCCAGGGAGGTGGTGGCGGCGACCGCCATCAACCCCAACACCGTGCTGCGGGCCTACCGCGACCTGGAGCAGGCGGGTCTGGTCGAACTGCGCCGCGGCCTCGGGACCTTCGTGACCCGGTCGCTCGCCCGGCCCGGCGCGGAGGACGACTCCCCGCTGCGCCGGGAGGCCACCGACTGGGTGACCCGCGCGCGGGCCGCGGGGCTGGAGCGGGCCGATGTCCTCGCCCTGGTCACGGCCGTCCTGGACGCGTACGACAACGAGCACGACGGCAGCCCCCCGCGCGGCCGGGAACCGAAGAGGGAGGACGCATGACCGGTCCTGCTGGAGTGGACGCACCGGGCCCGGCTGCTGGTCCCCCCGCACACCTACGTCAGCGCCGGCCTCGTCCCCTCGGCGGCCTCGCCGCTCCGCTCACGGTCGCCACCGTCCTGCTGCTGCACCGCCGCGTCTGACCGCGGCGACCGCACGCAACCATCCGCTCCGCCTCTTCATCTCCTTCCCCGGCGGGATTCCCCCGCTGCTCCTGCACGGAGGTCGCTTCGCCATGCCCGCAGACGCCAGGTCACCGAAGAAACCGCGCGACAACCGGGCCGCCCTCACCCACCTGCGCGGCGGCCGGCGCTTCATCAGCCACCTCGACACCGGCAACTGCTACGGCATCGGCATCTCGCCCGACATCCTGACGGCCGCCAAGAAGCCCCTCGTCGAGCGCCGTGTCCAGGACAAGCCGCCACATCTGACCATCACCGGGGAGGACTGGGAGCGGCGCCCGCACGGCCGGTCGAAGATGCGCGTCAGCCGCTCACCTCTGCCCACCGTCTGAGACGGGCTCCGAGACGAAGAAAGGTCGCACATGCCCTTCACACCGCGCACCAGACGCTCGCGCATACTCGTCGCCGCCGTGACAGCGGTGGCCGCCGCCCTGGCCGTCGCGCTGACACTGGCCCTGACGGTCACGACCTATGACCACACCTCACCGCGCGCCGCCCGCGAGAAGGCGTCGGGATCGGCCTATGTGCCCGGAGACGTCGACTGCCGCCGGGCGAAGTGCGTGGCCCTGACCTTCGACGGAGGCCCCAGCCCGACGACCCCCAAGCTGCTGGACATCCTCAAACAGGACGGTCTGCACGCCACGTTCTTCGTGCAGGGCAGGGGCCACATCTCGAAGTACCCCGCCATCCTGCGCCGTATCGGGGACGAGGGGCACGAGATCGGCAACCACACCTGGACCCATCCGAGGCTCACGGACCTCGACGAGGCCGACGCCCGCCGGGAACTGACCCGGACGCAGGACGCCATCGAGAGGATCACCGGCACCAGGCCCGTCCTGATGCGTCCCCCGGAGGGCCGCACCAGTCGCAAAGTGGCCAAGATCTGCAAGGAGTTGGGGCTGGCGCAGGTGCTGTGGAGCGTCACGGCCAAGGACTACGAGACGACCGACTCGGCCCTGATCACCAAGAGGGTGCTCGACCAGACCCGGCGCGACGGCATCATCCTGCTGCACGACCTGCACAAGGGGACCGTGCCCGCCGTCCCGGGGATCATCAAGGCGCTCGAACAGCGCGGCTACACCATCGTCACCGTGTCGCAGCTGCTCGCCCCCGCCAAGCCGCAGCCGGGCATGGTCTACCGGCCCTGAGGGAGCGACGCGAGGTCCGGAGGCCGCGTGGTGAATGTCACCGGTCCGGTCGCAGTCGCCATAGCCTTCCGTTGTACGGAAAAGCGGGTTTCGCCACCGGCCGCGACAGCTCCTGAGAGGCCATCATGCGTGTGGAATACGCCCCTGAGACGATGAGCAGCAGGGACTTCTTCAGGCTCCTGACGTCGGTCGTCATTCCGAGACCGATCGCCTGGGTCTCCACGGTCACACCCGACGGAACCACCGAGAACCTGGCCCCGCACTCCTTCATTTCTCGTCCGAAGCGCTCCTGCAGCAGATCAACCGCACCGCCACCGACTTCCCCCGATCGGTCAGCGAATTCGACACCGCGGGAATCGAGCGTGAGGCCAGCAGATGTGTACGTCCGTCCAGAGTCGCCGCCTCCCGCGTGGTTTTGGAATGCCGTTCGCACACCACCCTGCGCATGGGGAATTCCACCCTGGTATTCGGACGGGTGGTCCATGCCGCTGTCGACGAGGACTGCCTGGTCGACGGGCGGCCCGACAGCGGACTGCTGCGTCCGCTCACCAAACTCGGCGGCGACGAGTGGGGCACTCTGGGTGAGGTCCTGCACCTGAACCGTATCCCCTACGAGGAGCCCGGCGCCCGCTGAACCGGCACCGTTCCAGGTCGACAGCGAACCGACAGCGCCGTTTTACCGAAGCCTCATGTAAAGGGGGTCACTATCTGGATGCCGTCTGAACAGGTGGTGCTCGAAGACCGTACCCCTGGACGGATCAACCAGAAGCTTCGCGGAAGGGAACCCCTCACATGACCAGCGCACCGCTCAACCCCTCAGCCGGACCGGCCCGCCGTACCATCGTGGCGGCGGCCGGAGCGGCGGGGCTCGCCGCCGCGCTGACCGCCTGCGGGTCGTCGGACGACTCGTCGGGCACGACGACCACGAACAACGGGGCCGGCTCCACCACCCAGGACAGCAACGCCTCGGGTGGCGGCGCCACCGACAACTCGACCGCCTCCGCGGCGGCCGGCGGCACGGCGCTCGCCAAGACCACGGACATCCCCGAGGGCGGCGGCACGATCTTCAAGGACCAGGCCGTCGTCGTCACCCAGCCGGCCTCGGGCACCTACAAGGCGTTCGCGACGAAGTGCCCGCACGCCGGCTGCCCGGTGACCAGCGTGGCCAACGGCGCGATCGTCTGCCCCTGTCACGGCAGCCAGTTCTCCATCGAGGACGGCAGCGTGAAGAAGGGCCCCGCGACCACCGGTCTGACGGCCGCGAACATCACCGTCTCCGGCGACCAGATCACGCTGGCCTGACTTCAGGCCTGTCGGCGCGGCCTCTTGAGGCAGCCGAGCACCTCGTCCGTGGTCGCGACCGTAGCGACCAAAGCGAGGGTGTGGCGGACCATCGCGGGGGTGTACTCGGGGGGCACTCCCGCGACGGCGTCGGCCGGGACGACGGCCGTGTAGCCCCGGTTCACCGCGTCGAACACGGCGTTCGGTACGGCCACGTTGGCCGAGACACCGGTGACGATCAGGGTGCGGCAGCCGAGGTTGCGCAGCAGCGGGTCGACGTCGGTGCCCTGGATCGGCGACAGGCCGTGCAGCCGTCGTACGACCAGGTCGTCCTCCGAGACCTCGATCGGGGGCGCCACACGCACGGCCGTCGTGCCGGACAGCTGCTGGACCGGAAGCCGTTCGGCGGCGCGGAACAGGCGGGCGTTGCGGTTCGCGCCCCGGCCGTCCGGGCGGCGTTCGGCGACCGCGTGGATCACCTGGACGCCGGTGTCGTGCGCGGCGGCGACGAGACGGGCGATGTTGTCGAGCGCGCCGGACGCCCGGGCCTCGTGGGCGAGTTCGGGCAGCGCGCTGTCCGGCCCCACCACGCCCTGCTGACACTCGACGGTGAGCAGGACGGTGCTCACGGGATCGAGGAGTTCCGCGAGCCGTTCGTACGACGACGGCATGACGCCCCCTTCCGCCTTGGTGCGGGGCGGGCGAGACTAACCAGCATTGCGCGGGAACGGAAGAAGAGGGGGCCGGATGACCGTCACTCAGCGCCGGGGCCGGAAGATCATGATGACGCCCGGTGAGCTCGACGAGTTCCTCACCACACAGCGCACCTGCCGGGTCGCGACCGTGTCGGCGGAGGGTGCTCCGCACGTGAGCGCCCTGTGGTTCGCCTGGGACGGCAAGTCCCTGTGGCTCTACTCGGTGGTCCGCAGCCAGCGCTGGAAGGACCTCGCACGCGATCCGCGGGTCGCGGTCGTGGTCGACTCCGGTGAGGAGTACGACCAGTTGCGCGGCGTCGAGCTGCGCGGGACCGTGGAGTTCGTGGGCGAGGTGCCCCGTACGGGGGAGCTGGTCGCCGAACTCGACTACGTGGAGACGCTGTTCGCCCGGAAGAACTTCGCCCTGGACGAGATGCCGCACGACGGACGGCACGCCTGGGCGCGGCTCACCCCGACGAAGATCGCCTCCTGGGACTTCCGCAAGTTGGGCTCGGCGTAACGCAGTTCGAGAAGTTCCGGCAGTTCGAGAAGTTCAGGCAAACGCCTCGGCCGCGCCACGCAGGGCCTGCACCGCCGCCCGGATCGAGGGGCGGCGGTCGGCGTCGGCCCGCCAGACGACGTACACATGGCGGCGCACCCCCTGCTTGAGCGGGACCGTGGCGACGCCCTCCGGCACCGGGTGACGCCCCAGGACCGGGGCGATGCACACCCCCAACCCGGCGGCGACCAGGTTGAGCTGGGTGTGCGTCTCGCCCGCGCGGTGACCGACGATCGGTTCGACGCCCCGCGAGCGCAGCGTGAACATCAGCCACTCGTGGCAGAACTCGCCCTCGCCCCAGGTGATCCACTCGTCCTCGACGAACTCCCCCAGGTCGACCTCCGCGCGGCCGGCGAGCCGGTGCGAGACCGGCATGGCCACGTCCGCGGGGTCGTCGAGAAGGGGTGCCTTGACGAGTCCGTCGGGCAGCGGCATCGGCTTGTTGTACCAGTCCAGGACGATGGCCAGGTCGAGGTCGCCGCGGACGACCCCGGCGATGCCCTTCTCCGGTTCCAGCTCGCTGGAGCGGACGCGCAGCGCCGGATGCCGGGCGCGCAGCTCGGCCAGCGCGGTCGGGAACAGGCCGCGGGCGGCCGTCGGGAACGCCGACAGTCTGAGCTCGCCGACGACCTGACCCCGGTGCGCCTCCAGGTCGGACTGGGCCAGCTCCACCTGGGAGAGGATCCGGGACGCGTGCTCGGCGAGCAGCCGCCCGGCGTCGGTGAGCCGGACCCCTCGGCCGTTCCTGGCCAGGAGCTGCTGGTCCACCTCGCGCTCCAGCTTGCCCATCTGCTGCGAGACGGCCGACGTCGTGACGTGCAGGGCCTCGGCGGCCCCGCTGACCGAGCCGTGCCGGGCGAGGGCGTCGAGGGTGCGCAGGCGCTCCAAGTTCAACATGTAAGCGATTCTAAGAGGTACTGGGCGAGAAATCTCGATTGTGCTACGCGGTCGGCTCCCGCAGGGTGGAGGGCATGAGCACCGTGACCACCGCGACCGGCGAGAAGACGCTCGGCGCCGACCGTTCCCGCCCCCGCCTCGACTGGCGCCTCCGCTTCGGCGTCCTCTCACTGATCTGGGGCTTCAGCTTCCTGTTCATCAAGGTGGGGACGGAGGGGTACGCACCCTTCCAGGTCACGCTGGGGAGGCTGGTGTTCGGTACGGCGGTCCTGGCGGCGGCGCTGGCCTGGAAGCGGGAGCGGCTGCCGCGCGGGGCCCGCACCTGGGGCCATCTGGCCGTCGCCGCGTTCCTGCTGAACGCGCTGCCGTTCTCCCTCTTCGCCTACTCGGAACTGACGATCCCCTCCACCCTGGCCGGGATCTGCAACGCGACCTCGCCGCTGTGGGGGATGGCGTTGTCGCTGGTGGCCCTGTCGGAGGACCGGCCGACCCGGGTGCGCGTCGCCGGCCTCGGCCTGGGCTTTCTCGGGGTGCTGACGGTGCTGGGAGCCTGGGAGGGTTTCCACGGGCTGGATGTCACCGGGACACTGATGGCGCTGCTGGCGTCGCTGAGCTATCCGATCGGCTGGATCTACGTCCGGCGGACGCTGGCGGGCACGGGTGAGTCGCATCTGTCCATGACCGGGGCGCAGCTGTTGCTGGCGACGGTCCAACTGGCCGTGGTGACACCGCTGTTCACGTCGGTCCCGGGACACGTCTCGTGGGTTCCGCTGCTGGCGATCGCCGCGCTGGGGGCGTTGGGGACGGGGCTTGCGGTGCTCGTCCAGTACGGGCTGGTCGCCGAGGTGGGGCCGACCACCGCCCAGATGGTGACGTACTTCATTCCGGTGATCGCCACTGCGGCGGGGGTCGCCGTGCTGGGCGAGTCGCTGCGGTGGAGCACACCGGTCGGGGCGGTGATCGTCCTCGCGGGCGCCGCACTCACCCAGGTGAAGAAGCGCCCCTAAGGGGCGCGGGGCGGTATCGATGTGCGGCTACCGCCGCGTGCGCGCGACCAGCCACGACGGCGCCGCAGACGAGCCACGACAACAAGTCGCCGCACATCCGGCGGAGCGTCTAGGTGTATTGACCCGGAGGGTTGTTGACTCGGCTTATGGGTGGCTGCCCGCCGAGTGCGGTGTGGCACCGGTGGTGGTTGTAGGTATGGAGGAAGTCCGCCAGGGCCTCGGTCCGCTCGGCGTTGCTGGAGTACGGGCGCACGTACGCCCACTCCTCGAGCAGGGTGCGACTCAGCCGCTCAACCTTGCCGTTCGTCTGCGGGCGATACGGCCGGGTGCGCTTGTGGGCGATGCCTGCGGTGCTCAAAGTCTGGGCGAACAGCCTGGACCTGTAGCAGGAACCGTTGTCGGTCAGGACTCGCTCGACGTTGATGCCGTGTGCCATGAAGAAGGCGTTCGCGCGCAGCCAGAACGCCGCGGCGGTTTCCTTGCGTTCGTTCGTCAGGACCTCGCTGTAGGCGAGCCGGGAGTGGTCGTCGATAGCGGTGTGGACGAAGCTGTAGCCGATCACGGGATGCCCGTTCCTGCGGACACCGGTGGCGGCCTGCCGGTTGGCGATGCCCTGCTGGCGCGGCATGATGCGGTGGCCGCCGCCGTCGGGGATGTTGCCGAGCTTCTTAATGTCGACATGGATGAGCTCGCCGGGCCGTTCGCGTTCGTAGCGGCGGATGACCTGGCCGGTGGGCCGGTCCATCCAGCGGAGCCGGTTCATGCCGTAGCGGGTCAGGACACGGTGGACTGTCGAGGCGGGTACGCCCAGAATCGGGCCGATCCGGGCGGGCCCCAGTTTCCGCTCGCGCCGCTGTGCACAAATCTGGGCTTCGAGGTCGGCCGAGGTGCGGTGCGGGGTGGTCAAGGGGCGGCTTGTGCGGTCGTACAGGCCCGCGTCGCCCTCGGCTCGCCAGCGGCGCACCCACTTGTGGGCTGTGGCGCGGGAGAGGCCCATTTCGTCGGCCACATGCGCGACAGGGCGGCCAGAGCGGACCCGGTCGACCAGGAGCCGTCTGCCGTGAACGGTCAGCCGGGCATTGGGGTGGGGCACGAGGACCTCTGCAGGGGACGGGGCCAAGGGGGTGTCTGCGTGCCGCGTCGGCCGATCCTGGGCTGGGCACGCGCTGTCAGGGCTGAGGCAAGAGGTCGATGACGACCTTGCCGCGGACGTGTCGGGCCGCCTGGAGCTCGACGGCCGCGCGGATATCTTCGACTGGGTAGGTCGCTGCGATGGGTACAGGCAGACGGCCGGCCGCGACAAGGCGCGCGATGTTCTCGAGCGCGTCGGGCGCGGCGTTGGCGCCGTTGGCGGCGGGAACGCCGTCGACCTGGCCCGCAATTGTGCAGATGCGGTCATCCGGAACTTCCAGCTCGCGAGCGACGTGCACCGTGTCCGTCCCGTGCAGGTCCAGCGCAGCGGTGACAGAGCCCGCACCGAGGTTCCGGACCCTGTCGGCCAGGCCCTCTCCGTAGGCGACCGGTTCTGCGCCGAGGCTGCGCAGATACTCCGCCGATGACGGCGAGCCGGTCCCGATGACGCGCGCACCCGCGATCCGCGCCAGCTGGACTGCGAACACGCCGACCCCGCCGCCCGCGCCGCCGACCAGCACCGTGTCGTCCGGGCCGAGGCCAAGGACGTCGAGAGCGGCGGACGCGGTGCTGCCCGCGATCGAGAGCGTGGCGGCCGTGCGGTCGTCGACGCCATCCGGAGTGTGGTGGGCGATGCCGCTCGCGATGTTCCCGTTCGCGTCGAGGACAACGTAGTCGGCGACCGCCCGGGACAGGGCCGCCCCGAACACGCGGTCGCCGACCGTGTAGCCGCTGGCGCCGGCGCCGACCTGGTCGACGACTCCGGCGTAGTCGGTCCCGAACCCGCAGGGCAGGCTCAGGCCGAACCGCGCCGCGGTCTCGGCGTCGGAGGTCATGAACCAGTCCATCGGGTTCAGCCCGGCTGCCGACACGCGGACGCGGATCTGCCCATCGCCCGCCTGAGGTTCAGGCACCTCCTTGAGGGCCATGACCTCCGGGCCGCCGAACGAATCAAGCAGGACAGCCCTGCTCGCACCGACTCGGAGTGCGTCACCGCGTTGCTGCATGTCTTGCTCGCTCCCTCGTGATTCCTGGAGTCACCTAAAACGGACTATGCTCCGGTTATGGAATCCAGCATAACCGGAGCGTGATCCGTTTGACGAGTTCAAAGCCGCGGGCGACGCGGGCCGACGCCGCCCGCAACCGCGAACAACTGCTTGAAGTCGCCACGCGCGTGCTCGCCTCGCCTGACGCCGAGACGTCCATGCGTGCTATCGCCCGCGAGGCCAGCGTCGGCATCGCAACGCTCTACCGTCACTTCCCGACCCGCGAGTCCCTCGTGGAGGCCGTCTACCGCGACCAGGTCATCCGCCTGACGAGCGGCGCGCGGGACTTGCTCGCCGACGTGGCTCCGGCCGTTGCGATGCGCCGCTGGATGGACCTCTTCGGCAACTGGATCGCGACGAAGAACGGCATGCTCGACACCCTCCCGACCCTGATCGAGTCCGGCGCGGTCGGTCACGCCCAAACCAGGGACGAGCTTCTGAACGCGATATCAACGATCCTCGACGCAGGGCGCACTGCGGGGGATCTCCGGCCCGATGTCACCGCCGAAGAGGTTGCAGCCTGCCTGATCGGGATCTTCACCGTCGCGCACCAGTCTGGCCACGCGGTCACAACCGATCGGCTCCTGGACATCCTCCTCGACGGCCTTAGACCTCAGAAGCAAACGTGAGGACCAGCCGAGAGAACGCGACAGGCATGACTGAGCCGGACAGGGGCCCCGTCTCATCGGACCCTCTCGGCACACCCTCGGCCCCTTGGATATTCCGCAAATCTCGATGGCCTCACTTGCCAGTAGCCGCTGCAGATGCCCCCCGTCAATAACGCTCGTGGTCAATACACCTAGTCCCAGGGCTCGACCAGGTTGTTGCGATAGGCGTAGCCGACGGCCTGGGCACGGTCGGCTGCGCCGATCTTGGTGAAGATGCGGTTGATGTGCGTCTTCACTGTGGCCGGGCTGACGACGAGCCGGGCGCAGATCTCCGCGTTGGACAGGCCCCGGGCGATGAGGATGAGTACCTGGGTCTCACGCGGGGTCAGAACGTCGGAAGGTGCGGGAGTTTGCGGCGTGTGGGCCTGTTGTCGCTGCGCGGCGGGCGGTGCGACCTCGCTGGTCTGCACGGCCGTGACCAGGCGGGCCTGTACCTCAGGATCGAGCCAGATACGGCCTTCGTGGACGCTGCGGATGGCGTCCTCGATCGCGTCGTCGTCGGCGTCCTTGGTGAGATAGCCCCGCGCTCCCGCTTGCAGTGCTGGGAAGACGGAGTCGTCGTCGGCGTAAGTGGTCAGGACGAGTACCTTGCAGCCGGGTACCTGCTCACGCAGTGTCGCAGTGGCCGCGACACCGTTGAGGACCGGCATGTTCAGGTCCATCAGTACTACGTCCGGGGCCTGTTGTCCGGCGAGCAGCACCGCTTCCGCACCGTCACGGGCTGCGCCGACCACCTCGATGCCGTCCAGCATGCCGATCAGCAAGACCAGGCCCTTGCGTACGATCTGCTGATCGTCCGCGACCAGTACTTTGATCTTCTCGCCGTCAGATGCCGTTTCGCCGGGCTCCGTCACGCGGGTATCTCCATCCGTACTTCCCATCCGTGCGCTGTCGGCCCCGCGTGCATGGTGCCGCCGACCCCGGTCACGCGTTCGCGCATGCCGGTCAGCCCCAGACCGGAGCCTTCGACCAGTGCCGCCCGGACCGGTCCAGGCCCGGTCCGGCGGTCTTCGACGGTCAGGATGGTGGCACTGGGCTCATAGACGAGCGTCACCGTGGCCTGCGCGTCGCGTGCGTAGCGGACCGTATTGGTCAACGCCTCCTGCACACCGCGGTACAGGGCTTCACCAACGTCGGGCTGCAGCTCCCGGTGCGGCCCCATCACGGACAGCGTCACGTCGAGCTCCAGGTCCACCCGATAGCGTTCGACCAGTTCGGGCAGCCGCTCGAGAGAGGGCACACGCTCGCCGCGCAGCGCCCGCACAGCCCGGCGCGCATCGGCCACACCCTCCTTGACCAGCTCACCGGCCCGGTCCAGCAGCCCCCGCAGATCCCCGCTCGCCTGGTCGCGCCGGGCCATCCGCCGGGCGGCCTGTATCTGCACGGCCAGTCCGGACAGAGTATGGGCGAGCACGTCGTGCAGATCCTGGGCGATACGGGTGCGTTCGGCCAGCGCCGCCGCCTCGGTCTCCGCCTCCCGGGCGTCCTCGAGCTGGGCCAGCAGCACGGTGACGGCCACCTCGTTGATGATCGACTGCCGCACCACCATGCCCACGACGGCCAGGAGGACGCCGAACAGGACCTGATGCAGGAAGTTGTCGGTACCGCCGTCCAACCCGGCGGCCGCCGCGCCGGTCAGACAGCCCATGACGACGACCGCGAGCACGGTGGCCGCCCGTCGCTCCAGGATGAGGAAGGCCGTCAGGACCACGACGGACGGTGGCAGGGTGGACATCGAGCCGGGCTGCAGGATGCCCAGAGTAAACCCGAAGCCGTCCACCAGCACGCAGAACACCAGGCAGCGGGCAGGGCGACCGGTGAGGGGCCACAGGTTCGACGCGGCCGCGGCCATGGGCAGCAGACAGCCGACGAGCACCAGGGTGACTGCCAGGTGCCTGCCTCTGACGCCGGGGGCGGGGGAAGCGTGCAGGGACTGAACGGCGACGGCGGCCATGACCCCCCACAACACGGGCTGCATACGCCGGCCCCTGCCTTCGCGTCGCTCCCGCGCACTGGCAAGAGCCACGGCCAGCCGTGGACTGACCTGGCCCGTCGGCTGAAGTGTGTCCGTCACTTCTGAAGAATAGATGCGCGCTGCGCCGCTGATCGCAAAGCCCGGCCCGGGCCCGCGAACGCGGAACCGGGCCGGGGCGGAGTGTGTTGCGAGCGGCGGTCCGCTGGGTGCCACGCTTCAGGCCGTGGCGGGGGTGGCAAGGGGGGAGGTAAGCCGGTAGGCCCGGACGCGCACCACCACCAGGCGGCACACCACCTGAGTGACGGCCATCAGCAGCAGCGCGGCGGTCCAGGCGGCGGTGCCGGTGATCAGGTTGTCGCGGCTGAACTGCGCCATGGTGTGAGCGCCGCTGTGCTCGGCCCAGTACACGAAGGCTGAGCGCGCGCCCATGCCCAGCACCCACAGAAGGGCGGCCAGCCACCCGGCTTTGGAGTACGCGGCGCCGTCCTCGGTCAGGCTGACGCGGGTGGCCAGTCCACTGGCCAGTCCCAGCACTATGCCCATCGTGACGCCGAAGAGGTCCAGCTGGACGTCGTGGCCCTCGGTCGGGAAGGAATGAAGGTAGTGCGCGGCCGCGGCGCTGACGGACACCAGCGGCAGCAGGAGCGTGCGGGGCGTCAGACGGCCGCCGCGCATCTGCGGAATCACCAGAAGGATCAGGGCGGCGGAGATGAGGTAGTCAGTCGTCGTCATGGGGAAGAGCTTGCCGCCCGCGGCGCCGCACGGCCTCGGCCCGCGGGTTGACTCCTGGTTTGATACCCGGCGTCAACCCACGGGTTGACGCACGAGACCGCCCGGGTTACGTCAGCCCGTGGCCGAGGGGGTAGAGCTCGCGGGCCGGGTCGTCCGCCCGTGGCACCGGCACCGGGAGCCGTCCCGGGCGTACCGTCCCCGCGATCACCCGTGCGGAGGCGCGCAGTTCGGCCTCTGGACCATGAATAGGTGGCCAGGCCAGGTGGAGGCGAGGTGGGCGGCGTCGTATGGGTTGCGGACTGCCACCGCGATCACCGGCCGGCCCGTCGCCGCTGCCCGGTCCGCCAGGGCGCGCTGGGCACTCGCCGCGGTGACGTTGTACGTCGTCAGCACCACCGCGTCCGCCTCCCCGGCCGCCGCCACCGCCCGGGCCGCCGCCTCGGCTGACGGGCCCGTGCCAGGCGAGGCCGCGGGCGGCATCGACGGGCCGGAAGGCGTCTTTGTACTGCCAGGTGCCGTGTCCGCGTTTGAGGGCCATCACGAACGGCAAGCGGGCGTTGGACAGTTCAACGCGGAAGGTGTTGTGGTCGCCATAGGCGCAGTCGGCGACGACCGCCCGGAACACCACGCCGGCAGTCTTCGCCGCGCGGGCCAGGCCGGCCCCGATCTGCAGCTTGGTGCGGAAAGCCGGGTCATTCTTCCCACCTGGGAAGTGGTGGGCGGGCGTGTAGGGCACCGTATGCAGCGGGTAGTAGAGGCGTTCGTCGGCCCAGCACATGGTCACCGTGACCACGCCCCGGCCGATTTTCCCGACCGAACCGGGATACCGCTTGCCCACGTGCGCGGTCGCGCTGCCGTAGTTGCGATCACCGGAATCGTCGATGGCCAGCACCCCTCCTTCATGCGGCACAGTGGCCGGGTCGGCCAGCAACAACGCAAGGCGGCGGGCCTTGACCTGCTCACCGTCCCAGGTCGACTCGGACAGGAAGAACTGCAGGCGCTGTACCGCCGCATGCTGGGCACCCTCCACGGGCTCGGTGCCGGCCAGGTACTCCCGAAACCCCCGCCGCTGGGCCAACGTCTGGAAGAGATCCTCGAAGCCGGCTGCATCCGCTTCCAGCGGACCCGGTGCGGGAGGACACGGCAGCCGCTTCGTCATTTCTGGCTCCCCAGACCGTGGTTGACGCCTTCACCTCACGGCCTGCTCCCGCACGAACCCGCCGTCAACAACGATTGTGGGCAATACACCTAGGCCTGGATCCGGCCCCGGGCCGGCCCGATCGCCGTCGCCACCGCTTCCGCCAGCCGGTCCGTCTCCTCGGCGGTCAGGGTCGCGATCGTGACGCGGACACCGGGCGGCGAGCCCAGCCGGAACCGGGCCCCCGGGGCGACCGCCCAGCCCCCGTGCAGGAGACGGGCCACCGCGCCCGTCTCGTCGGGGACCGGCACCCACACGTTCATCCCGCTGACGCCGTGCGCCACCACGCCGCGCTCGGCCAGCTCCCGGATCAGGGCGTCCCGGCGGGCCCGGTACGACGCCGCCACCTCGCGAGGGTCCACCGCGCCGTCGCTCCACAGCCGCACCACCGCCCGCTGGACGAGCCGGCTCACCCAGCCCGGGCCCAGCCGCTGCCGCCCGCGCACCCGGTCGAGGGTGACCGCGTCCCCGGTGAGCACCGCGAGCCGCAGATCCGGCCCCCACGCCTTGGCGACGGAGCGCACGAGGGCCCAGTGCCGGGTCACCCCCGCCAGCGCGTGCAGCGGCACCTCGACGATGTCGTGGCCGTGGTCGTCCTCGACCAGCAGCACGTCCGGGTGATCCCGCAGCACCGCCCGGAGTTCCCGCGCCCGGGGAGCCGTCACGGCCGCGCCCGTCGGGTTCTGCGCCCGGTCCGTGACGATCAGCGCCCGAGCGCCCGAGCCCAGCGCGCGCCGCACGTCGTCGGGGCACGGTCCTTCGTCGTCGACACCGACGGGGACCGCGCGCAGCCCCAGCGCGGGGACCAGATCCAGCAGGCTGCCCCAGCCGGGATCCTCCACGGCGACCGCGTCGCCGGGCTTGAGATGCGCCATGAGGACCCGCTCCACGGCGTCGAGCGAGCCGGAGGCGACGGCGACGGGACCGTCCGGCACTCCGTCGGCGTCCATCGCGGCGCGGGCGAGGCGCGCCAGCTCCGGCTCGACGGGATCGTCCCCGTACAGCACGGGTTCGCGGTCGGTCTGCGCGGCGGCCGCGGCGAACGCCTCCGCCAGGGGCGGGAGCAGCGCGGTGTCGGGGTTGCCGTCGGACAGGTCGCGTACCCCGTCCGGCACGACCACCCGGACCTGGTCGCGCCCGGTCGTCGCCGGCTTGGGGCGGATCCGGCTGCCCCGCCGACCGGCGGTCTCGATGACCCCGCGCTCCCGCAGGGTGCGGTACGCGGCCGCGACCGTATTGGGATTCACCCCGAGGCGGGTCGCCAACTCCCGCATGGGTGGCAGCAGTTGCCCCGCCTCCAGCTCCCCGGAACCCACCGCGCGCTCGACGCTGGCGGCAATCTCCGCTGCGCCACGGCCTTCGATCGCGTATTCTCCTAGCACAAAGCAGATTATGCACTAGTGCAATGGAGATCGCAATGGAGACGGCGACACAGGGGACCGTGCCGACACAGCCCACCGCCTACCCCAGGACCGACCGCACCGTTCCCACGCGCTCCGCCGAGCGGGCGTCGTACGACAGGGACCTGGTGCACTCGATCCTCGACGAGGCCTACGTCTGCCACCTCGGCTTCGTGCGCGACGGCTCACCCGTGGTGCTGCCGACGCTGTTCGGCCGGGTCGGCGAGGTGCTGTACCTGCACGGCTCGACGGGCTCGCGTCCCCTGCGGATGAGCGGGCAGACCGACCCCGGGCTCCCGGTGTGCGTGACGGTCACCCATGTCGACGGCCTCGTGCTGGCCCGCTCCGCCTTCCACCACTCGATCAACTACCGCTCGGTCGTGGTGCACGGCGTCGCCCACCAGGTCACCGACCCCGAGGAGAAGCGCCTCGCCCTGGACGCCCTGGTCGACCACGTGATCCCGGGCCGCTCCGCGGACTCCCGACCGGCCGACAAGAAGGAACTGGCCGCGACCGCGGTGATCCGCCTCGACCTGACCGAGGTCTCCGCCAAGACCCGCACGGGCGACGCGAACGACGACCCGGAGGACCTGGACCTCCCCTACTGGGCGGGCGTGGTCCCGCTGCGCAAGGGGTACGACACTCCGATCGCGAACGGAGACCTGGCGACGGACGTTGCGGTGCCGTCGTACCTGAAGAGCGCCCCGTAAGGGGCGCGGGGAACTGCGCGACCAGCCACAACGCACCGGCGGCCGACAACGCTCAGACAGCCGGCTCCCGCACAACACCCTCACCACGCGCCAAGGGCTCCACCGAGCCCTTGGCAGGTGCGGAAGACTGCGCAATGAACGCCCCGACCAGCACAATCACCCCACCCACCACCTGCGGCGCCGCCAGATGCTCCCCGAGCAGCACCCAGGCCAGCACACTCGCCACCACCGCCTCCAGGCACGCCACAACCCCCGCCACCTGCGGAGACAGCCGCCGAACCGACACCACACCCGTGACGTACGCGACGACCGTAGCGACCAGCACGATCCACACCAGCAACACAGCCGCCGGCACCGTTGCCCCGTTCATCCGCGCGGAGCCCCCCAGCACCGACCAGTCCATCTCCCACGGCCGCGCCACCACCGTCAGCAGCCCGGCCCCCACCAGCAACCCGTAGGCGATGACCCCGAGCGGATCCGCCCCGTCGCCCCCGCCGTGGTCGGACAGGACGAAGTACCCCACCTGGCAGCACGCCGCCCCCAGCGCCAGCACCAGCCCCAGCGCGTCGAAGCTCAGCCCCGACCACACCTCCACGACGCACGCGAGACCGCCGGCCGCGAGAACGACACCGAGCGCGGCCGCTCGGGTGACCGGCCGCCGCTGCACGAAGCGGACCCAGCCGAGCACCAGCGCGGGGGCGAGGTACTCCACGAGCAGCGCCACGCCCACCGGTATGCGGGAGATCGCGGCGAAGTAGCAG
Organism: Streptomyces sp. NPDC048277; assembly: GCF_040652235.1. NCBI lineage: Bacteria > Bacillati > Actinomycetota > Actinomycetes > Kitasatosporales > Streptomycetaceae > Streptomyces > Streptomyces sp. NPDC048277. The sequence continues at coordinate 74,589 of NZ_JBEZLQ010000021.1, read as the reverse complement.
GCCTGGACGCCGGCGACGGCGAGCAGACCGAACCCGGCGAGCAGCGCGGGCCGGCGGCGCGGCAGATCGCGGTGGCGGACGGCGAGCGGAAGCATCACCAGCGCGGCACCCGCCACCCGCAGCCACACCACGTGCAGCGGCGCGAGCCCGGCCTCGATCAGGGGCTTGGCCGCGACGCCGGACCCGCCGAAGGCGAGCGCCGATCCGATGGCGAGGGAGAGCCCGAGGCCCTTTCCATGGCTGCTGTCAGTGGTACGCACCGGCACATGATGACAGGGGACGACATGAGCGTCACCACCCATGACACCTGTCTCAACGGCTGGACGTGCGGCGCTCCGCCCCGGGGTCCCGCACCGCGCCGTCCCCGTCGATCCGCACGGCCAGGTCACGGGCGGCCACACCGGCCCGCTCCAGCACCTCGACGGCCCTGGACTCCGGGTCGACGACCAGGCCCGCGAGCAGGTCGATGCCCGCTGCGTGGTCCGCGCCGCGACGCCGGGCCCGGCTGCGGGCGTACTCCAGGGCGGCCGCGGCGACCGGCGACCGGGCGCCGTCGCCCTTCCCCCCGGCCTCCGGGACGACCGGCAGCGCGCCGGAGTCCTCGACCCCGCTCTGCCAGCGCAGCCCGTAGCCGATGCTGCGCTGCACGAGGTAGCCGAGCAGCCGGGCGAGTTGCGGGGCGTCTCCGATGGCGGCGCGGACCTCGGGGTCGTACTCGATCAGGGAGTGCAGCAGATGGGCGGTGTCGACCTGGCGGTCCCCGTCCCGCACGGCCCTGCGGCGGGCACCGGCGACCACCGCTGCCAGCTCGGCACCGAGCCCGGCATCGTCGTCCGCGTGGATACTGCCCTGGTCCTGGACGGGCTGGCGGGGAATACGGGGTTGCACATCCCCTACCCCATCAATCTCAAGGGCTCGAGTCATCGCCAAGGGGAAGCATTTCCGCGTCCCACGCAGAGTGGACACCCTCGGACGGAATCTCCTCCTTACGGATGAGATCAGGCCGATTCCCCCACAGGGGCGCGCGCCGCCTTGCTGTGCGCCCCGCGCGCAACCGTCGCGCACCGGTCGCACGTCTCCCACCGACATGGAGAGCTGGTGCGGATGCTGGCTGGTCGCCCTGCCTGCCGTCGACGGCAGGCAGTACGTGTACCGGGTGTACGCCCCGCGGGACGCGCTGCTCGCCGACCTGTTCTGGGACGCCTGGCACTGCCACGACGAGAGCGCGTTCCCGCGCGCGTGGGACCTGTTCGACGCGGCGGAGATACGGCGGCTGGACTGAGGGCAGGCCTCGGCCCGGGATCCGCACATTTCCTGACGGTTCATCAGTATTGAATGTTCGAGGCCCTGCGGCTACGTTCCGCGACACCGTAGCGTGATACGAAGGGGTGGTCGCATGGCCGAAGTCAGCGCGGAGGCACGCATCCAGGCACCGGCCGAGAAGGTGTGGGCACAGCTCACGGACTGGTCGGCGTACGGGGAGTGGAACGCCACCCACACCAATTTCCCCAAGGGCGGCCCCGAGACCCTCGCGGTGGGCGGGACCTTCCAGGAGAACATGAAGCTGATGGGCTTCCCGGCGGAGGTCGAGTGGACCATCGAGGAGCTGGAGCCGGCGCGAGTGCTGGCGATCCGCGGCAAGGGCCCGATGGCGGTGACCGTCGCGACGCGTTACACGCTGACCCCGGACGGGGACGCGACCGGGGTGCGGATCGACGGGGAGTTCACGGGCGCGGCCGTGTCGCTGATGGCGGGCAAGCTCAAGGACTCGGCGTCGGCGGCCCTCAACGAGTCGCTGCGCAAGCTGGGCGGACTGGTGGCCTGAGCGACCGGACCCGGCCCCGCGGACACGGCAGGGCGCCCCGCGGATCACTCCACGGGGCGCCCTGTTCCGCGTACGGACGGGGATCGATCTCCGTCCGTACGGCGGTCAGTCCTCGTCGGCGAGGATGAGGTACAGCTTCTTGCGGGTCTCGTTGATGACGGCCAGCGCCTTCTCGCGCTGTTCCTTGCTGCCGGTCTTCCAGACCTGCCCGAAGGCCTCCATCAGACCGAACCCGGCCTGCCGGATCTCGCTCAGCGCCTCGAAGTCGACCCCACGGGAAGCCTCTTCCCAAGGGGCGTCGGGGCCCTCGTCGGCGGCGGTACGGCCGCTGCCGGTGAGGGAGAACAGCTTCTTGCCGCCCTCGCTCTCACTGGTGATCAGGCCCTCGTCCTCCAGCAGCTGCAGGGTGGGGTAGACCGAGCCGGGGCTGGGCTTCCACGCACCGCCGCTGCGCTCGGCGATCTCCTGGATCATCTCGTAACCGTGCATCGGGCGGTCCTTCAGCAGGGCCAGGATCGAGGCCCGTACATCACCGCGCCGCGCCCTTCCCCTCGGGCCGCCGCGCCCTCGCGGCCCCCAGTGCCCCGGCCCGAAACCGGGCCCACCGGGGCCGCCGGGACCGAAGGGCCCGAACGCCGCACGGCGACCCTCACGTCCACCGAAGCCGCCCTGCGGGCGGGAACGGTCCTGTCCATGTCCACGCTCGAATCCGTGGGAACGCATCTCCATCACTCCATTCCATCGTTGATCTGTCGCGTATCGTTCGCGATGCCTCAACGATATATCGGAAGAGTTCGGATGGCAACCCCCTGCCGGATCGAGCGATCCGCGAGAAACTTACTTGCTATACGTCCAGCAAGTTGTTTACGGTGGTCGCCTCACACCCCGCCGAAGGGAACTTCTCATGGACGACTCCGGGCCCGAGCCGGCCCTTCCGCTGCGTGCCCTGCGCTGCCGTCGCTGCGGCCGGGCAGCAGTGCCCGTGCAGGATTTCGGCTGTGAGAGCTGCGGCGCGCACGACCTCGATCTGGAGGAGGTCGAGCTCAGCGGACGCGGTGTCGTCCTCGCGCTGACGACCGTCCACCGCCACCCCGCCCCCGCCGTCGAGCCGCCCTTCACCCTCGGCAGCGTGCGGCTCGACGAGGGACCCGTGGTCCGTGCCCTGCTGCACGGCCCCGAACTGCGCGCGGGGGCACCGGTCGTCGTGGACCTGGCGGCCGACGGCCGGCCCGCCTTCGCGGTCCGGCATGCCGAGAAGGAGACCGACGCATGAACGCCCGCCGGCTGAGCGAGCGGCGCCCGGTGTACGTCATCGGCGTCGGACTGCACCGCTACCAGCGCGAGAGCGAGACCAGCTTCGTACGCCTCGGACTGACCGCGGTACGCGCCGCGCTCGCGGACGCAGGCGTCCAGTGGTCCGAGGTCGAGGCCGCCTACACCGGCACCACCCGGCTCGGCATGGCCGTCTCCCGCCCGCTGCTGCGCCATCTCGGCGTCACCGGCATCCCCATGACCCAGGTGGAGAACGCCTCGGCCTCCAGCTCCAGCGCGTTCCGGCTCGCCGTGCGCGATGTCGCCGCCGGATACGCGGACGTGGCGCTGGCCTGCGGTGTCGACAAGCCCCGTAACGTCCCGCGCGCCGAGGACCTCACCGGAGTGCGGCGGCCGGAGGACGGCCTGCTCTTCCCCGCCGCGCACTACGCGCTGCTCGCCGAGGAGTACCTGCGCGAACGCGGCGCCGGACCGGAGGACCTGGCCCGGGTCGCGGTCAAGAACCACGCCAACGGCGCCCGCAATCCGTACGCCCAGCGGCAGCGCGAGCGGACGCTGGAGGAGGTGCTGGCGGACCGTCCGATCGCCGGGGCGATCACCCGGCTGGGGTGCTGCCCGGTCGGAGAGGGCGCCTCGGCGGTGCTGGTCGCCTCCGCCGCGGCGGTCGAACGGCTGGGCGTGGACGCCGGGCGCGCGGTGCGCGTGCTGGCCTCGGCGCAGCGCAGCGAGGAGCTGTACGGCAGCAAGAGCTTCGACGCCGAGCTCACCCGTGCCACCACCGCCCAGGCGCTGGCCGAGGCCGGGATCGGCGCCGGGCAGGTGGACGTGGTGGAACTGCACGACGCCTTCGCCATCGAGGAGTTGCAGTACGTGGAGGCCATGGGCCTGTGCCCGGAGGGCGAGGCACCGGGCCGGCTCAAGGACGGCGAGTTCGCGATCGGCGGGCGGGTGGCGGTCAGTCCGTCCGGCGGGCTGCTGGCGATGGGCCATCCGATCGGGCCGACCGGCGCCGGTCAGATCGCGGAAGTGGTGCGCCAGCTGCGCGGGGAAGCCGGAGACCGGCAACAGCCGGGCGCACGGTTCGGACTCGCGCACCTGGTCGGCATCGGCGCCGTGTGCCTGGTCCACGTACTCGCGGCACCGGGCGCGTGAGCAGCACCGGGCGCGTGAAGTCCGCGCCGTCGCTGGAGGCCGCCCGGCTGGACGTGGCCGCCGATGCCTCCTCCGGCGGCCTGGCCGTCCGGCCGCACGCGCTGTCGCGGACTTCCTCGCCGGGTCGCTGGGCGGAGTTGACGCGCCTGGTGCCGGACGAGGTGGTGCACACGGCCGGTGTCGTCGCGCGGGGAGACGAGTTGCACCGCGCGCTCGACCGGCGCGGTACGGCGGGGCGCCGGACCGGCGATACGGCGAGGTGCCGGACGGTTGTGTCCGCGGTTCCACGGGCCGTGCGGTGCGGACGCGGGGTCCCCGACCGCCTCTCGGCGGCGGTCCCGGGGCTGCCGGTGCGGCTGTCCGCACGCCGCCGCGGGTGACGGCCGGCGCCGCGCGGCCTCACCGTACGGTCAGGTCGTGCTCCAGTGATGCCACCGCGGCCCGGTGCGCGGCGCCCAGGTCGAAACCGTCCGGGTCGACGAAGTGTTCCAGCACGATTCCCCGGAGCATCCCCTCCAGCACGGCGGCATGCGCGTCGGGGTCCAGGTTCGGACGGACACTCCCGTCCGCGACCCCGGCGCGGAGCCGGTCCGCGAGACCTTCGCGTACGCCCGCGTACGCCTCCCGAACGCGCGGCCTCAGCTCCGGCGCGTTCGCGACGGACTCGACGGCCAGGACGAGCATGGCCCGGGCAGGGTCCGGGTTGCGGGCGAGCCGGGTGAAGTAGGAGTCGAAGAACCCGACGATGCGCTGGGCGCCGGTGAGGGCACGCGCGTCGTCCTCGCCCTCGGTCTCCTCGACGAACACCCGGCGCATCTCGGTGACCACGGCCTCCATCAGCTTGAGCTTGGAGCCGAAGTGGTAGCCGACCAGGCCGCGGCTGAGTCCGGACGCCTCCTGGATGCGGACGATGGATGCGGCGCGGTAGCCCTCGCGTGCCAGCAGCTCGATGGTGGTCTGGACGAGGGTGCGGCGGGAGGCGTCGCTGCGCTCCGCCTGGGTCGCGGGCATGCCGGGCTCCTTGTCACAGGGGAGAGCCAGTCATGAAGTTGCTGGCCGTTCACTAAGTTTATGAGGTTCGGTGCGCACGCTCGGGGAAGTGCCCGGCGCCTCGTTCCGGCACGGAGAGCTCAGGCGGTCCGGGAGATTCCTGGACCGCCTGTCGCGTGCGCCCGCCTCAGTCGCAGGTCCAGACCGGGTCCCGCTTCTCCAGGAAGGCCGCGACGCCCTCCTTGCGGTCCGGGGAGGAGAACGCCGGCTCGGCCGCCGCGAGTTGTGCGTCGAAGGCGTCGGCCTCGCTGCCCCAGGCGTGGGCCCGGCGCACGATCTCCTTCGTGGCCCGTACGGCGGTCGGGCCGTTCCGGCCGATGAGCCGGCCGAGGTCGACGGCCGCCCCGGGCGCGGTTCCCGGGTCCACGACGCGGGAGACGACGCCCCATTCGGCCATCTTCTCGGCGCCGACCGGTTCTCCGGTGAGCGCCAGTTCCATCGCCCGGTGGTACGGGATGCGCAGCGGGAGCCGGATGAGCCCGCCGCCGACCGCGACCAGGTTGCGCCTGACCTCCGGAAGTCCGAAGGAGGCGTCCCGGTCGGCGACGATCAGGTCGCAGGACAGGGCGAGTTCGAAGCCTCCGGCCAGGCAGTGGCCCTGCACCGCGGCGATGACCGGCTTGCGGACGGAGGTGCGGTTGAAGGCCGACTGCTGCGCCGCCCGGTCGCGGTACATCGGCTCCCCCGCTGCGGCGGCCTTCAGGTCCTGCCCGGAGCAGAAGCTGCCGCCCGCGCCCATGAGCACGACGGCCCGGACCGCCGGGTCGGCGTCGAACTCCTTCAGCACCCGCTGCATCTCCTCGCGGAGCTGAAGGTCGAGCGCGTTGCGCACCCTGGGCCGGTTGAGTGTGAGGATGCCGACGCGGTCGCGGATCTCGGAGAGGACCACGGGCTCGGTGGCCGTGGCCGTAGGGGCGGTGGTGACGGTGCGGGTCATGATGCCTCCTTCCCCGGGGCTCAGAGGGAGTAGGTGTAGCCGCCGTTGACCGGGACGGTCTGGCCGGTGATCCAGGGCGCGGCGTCGGAGGCCAGGAAGAGGATCATGTTGGCGGCGTCCTCGGGCCGGCCGGGGCGGCGGACGACGTACTTCTGCATCGCCTTCTTCAGCAGCTCCGCGTTGTCCAGCCCCTGCGCGGTGCGCGGGGTGTAGGTGGCGCCCAGCGAGACGCAGTTGGCGGTAACGCCGTGGCGCCCGCCGCTCGCGGCGACGGCCCGGGTGAAGCCCGCGGCGCCGGCCTTGGCGGCGGAGTAGCACTCGCGTCCCGGCTCGCCGTGCCGGGCCGCCTCGGAGATGACGTTGACGATCCGGCCGTACTGCCGCTCGATCATGCCCGGCAGCACGCTGTGGGTCGTGTTGAGGACGCCGTAGAGGTTCGTGCCCAGGTAGCCCTGCCACTCCTGCGGGGTCTGCTCCCAGAACGGGCGGTTCATGGCCTCGGTCGGGTTCGGACCGGCGTTGCCCGCGTTGTTGACGAGGATGTCGACGCCGCCGAACGCCGCCAGCGCCCGCCGCACCCCCTCGCGCACCGACTCCAGGTCGCTGACGTCACCGGAGACGGCGAGCGCCTTGGCTCCGGCCTTCTCCACCTCCTCCGCGACGGCCTCGGCACGCTCCGGCCGGAAGTCGTTGACGACGACGGCGCCGGCTCCGTGCTCGGCGAAATGCAGGGCGACACGGCGCCCCACGCCCTGCCCCGCACCGGTGACGAAGGCGGTGCGCCCCTTGATGTCCAGAAGATCGGTCATGGAAACCTCCGTAAGATCCTTGCTGACCGTACAGCAAATATGCTGCCATGGAGAAGAACCGGAGAAGACCGCGGATGCCCGAGTCACGCGCACCCCGGTCCTCGGGACAGCTGAACAGCTCAAGGAGGAGCCGATGAACTTCGATCTGACCACCGAGCAGCAGGACCTGCGGGCCTCGATCCGCAGGTTCCTGGAACAGGAGGTCCTGCCGGTCGTCGACGAGCACGAGAAGAGCCGGACCATCCCCTACTCGCTGCTTCCGGGCCTCGCCCGGTTCGGCTACTTCGGGGGCTACCTTCCCGAGGAGGAGGGCGGCCTGGGGATCGACCGGGTGACCTGGGCGATGATGATCGAGCAGCTGGGCTGGGCCTGGACCTCGCTGCGCGTCATGGTCAACATCTCCAACGGCCCCGTCGAGCGTCTCTCCCGCTACGGCACCGAGGAACAGAAGCGGCGCTATCTCGAGCCGCTGCTGGCGGGCCGCGCGAAGGTGTTCAACGGCATCACCGAGCCCGACGTCGGCTCCGACGTCTCCTCCGTCCGCACCCGGGCCGAGCTGGACGGCGACGAATGGGTGATCACCGGCTCGAAGATGTGGATCACCGGCGGCGCGGACGGCGATTTCGGCACCGTGGTGGCCCGCACCTACAGCCCCGACTGCGACGGCGGGCTGTCCCTCTTCCTCGTCGACCGGCGCGAGACGCCGTTCGAGTCACGGAAGATCGACACGATGGTGCTGCGCTGCACCGGCACCGCGGAGCTGACCTTCGACGGGCTGCGCATCCCCAGGGAGAACCTGCTCGGCGAGCAGGGCGACGCGCTGCGGTCCACCCTCACCGGCCTCGGTGTGGCCCGCGTCAACGTCGGCATGGGCGCGGTCGGCACCGCCCAGCGCGCCTTCGACCTCACCCTCGACTACGCCAGGAAGCGCGAGCAGTTCGGCCGGCCCATCGGCTCCTTCCAGCTGATCCAGAAGCACCTGGTCGACATGAAGATGCGCATCGACGCCTCCCGCGCGCTGTGCTACCAGGCCGCCGCCGCCCTCGACGCCGGGCGTCCGGCCCGCCTGGAGGGTTCGATCGCCAAGCTCTACGCCACCGAGGCCGCCCACGAGGTCGCGAACATGGCCCTGCAGGTGCACGGCGCGATCGGCTACAGCGAGGAGTACCCCATCGAGCGGATCTTCCGCGACACCCGCGGCGGCACCATCCCCGAGGGCACCACCGAGGTCCAGACCCTCATCATCGGCCGTGAGCTCCTCGGCATCTCCGCCATCCGCTGACCGCCGCCCGCCGCGCAAGGAGCCGCACCATGCACAACCACAGCTTTCCCGATCTCGAACGGCTGGTACGCCCCCGCTCCGTCGCCCTGGTCGGTGCCTCCGCGACCCCGGGCAGCATGGGCCACCGCACCCTGGCCAACCTGCGGATCACCCGCACCCTCGACGAGGACCGCATCCACCTGGTCAACCCGAGCCGCGACACCATCGACGGACTGCCCTGCCACCCGGACCTCGCCTCGCTGCCGGAGACCCCCGACGTCGCGGTGATCGTCGTCCCGGGCCCGGCCGTGCTGCCCGCGCTGGAACAGTGCGCGGCGCGCAAGGTCCCGTTCGCCGTCATCCTCTCCTCCGGGTTCGGCGAGACGGGCGACGACGGAGCGGCCGTACAGCGCCGCATCAGCGAACTGGCCGCCGACAGCGGCACCCGGATCTACGGGCCCAACTGCCCCGGCCTGGTCAACCTCGCCGACCGCGTCGGCATGAGCTTCTCCCCCGCCTTCGCCACCGACAGGATCACCGGCCCGCTCGGTATCGCCACCCAGGGCGGCGGACTGGGCCGCAACCTGATCCAGGCCGGGGAACGCGGCGTCGGCACCGCCCTGTGGGCGTCCGTGGGAAACGCCGCCGACCTCGACGTACCGGACTTCATCCACCACATGGCCGGGGACGAGCGGATCTCGGTCGTCCTCACCGTCCTGGAGGGCATACGGGACGGCGGTCGCCTCCTGGCCGCCGCCGAAAGCGCCGCGGAGGCGGGCAAGCCCGTCGTCGCTCTCAAGGTCGGCCGCTCCGAACTCGGTGCGCGGGCCGTGCGGTCGCACACCGCGGCCCTGGCCGGTTCGGCGGCCGTCACCAGTACGGCGTTCCGGCGGGCCGGCATCGTCGAGGCCGGGGACCTCGACGAGATGATCGACGTCGCCTGGCTGCTGTCGCGGGCACCCGCCCCCGCGCACACCCCGCGCCTCGCAGTCTTCGGCGGGTCCGGCGGTGCCCTCGCCTTCGCCGCCGACCTGGCCGGCGCGGCCGGTCTGGAGCTGGCGGAGTTCACCGAGGAGACCACCGCCCGGCTGCGCGAGGTACTCCCCCACTTCGCCGCCGTCGGCAACCCCGTGGACACCACCGCCACGGTCATCACCGACCCCGACCTCACCGACCAGGCGCTGCGCGCCGTCGCCGCCGATCCCGGGGTCGACCTGGTCCTGCTGCCCATCCCGCTCGACTACGGCGAGCTGTCCACGCTGAGCTGCCACGCCATGGTCGAGGCGCAGCAGCACAGCGCGACCCCGCTGCTGCCGGTGTGGATGAGCGACCGCCGCGGCCCCGGCCACCAGGTCCTGGCCGAGGGCGGTCTGGCCCCGGTCCACAGCCTCGACAAGGCCATGCTCGCGATCACCCGCTGGGCCGGGTACGGCGCCTGGCTCGCGGCACGCATCGGCGAGCCCGCCCCGGCACCACTCGCCCTGGGCACCGCTGGTTCGGTGGTCACGTCCCCTCTCCCCGACGTCACCACCGAACCCGCGGCCAAAGCGTGGCTGGCCGCCCACGGAATCCCCGTGCCCGACGGCGTCGTCGCCCGCGACGCGGAGGACACCCGTGCCGCGGCGGCACGGCTCGGCGGTCCGCTCGTACTGAAAGGCGTCAGCACCGGCCTGCCGCACAAGACCGAAGCCGGCGCGGTCGCGGTGGGCCTCACCACCCCCGAGGAGGCGGTGGCCGCGCGCGAGCGCATCCTCCGCTCGGTCGCCGACCGCGCCCCGGACGCGGTGCTGGACGGGGTGCTCGTCGAACGGATGGCACCCGACGACGGCGTGGAGATGCTGGTCGGCGTGCATCGCGACCCGGTCTTCGGGCATCTGCTCACCGTCGGGCTCGGCGGCATCCACGTCGAGGTCCTCAAGGACGTGGAACGGGAACTGCTGCCCCTCGACGCGCCGCGCGCTCACGCGATGCTCCGGCGCCTGCGCGCGTGGCCCCTGCTGGACGGGGTACGCGGCCGCCCGCGCTGCGACGTCGACGCGCTGGTGGAACTGCTGCTGGCGGTGTCGCGGCTGGTGAGCGACCACGCGGACGGGTTGGACTCGCTGGACCTCAACCCGGTCCGGGTACGGCCGGTCGGAGCCGGGGGACCGGGCGCCCTCGTCCTGGACGCGCTCGTCGTGCCGGCCACGGCCCCCTAGGCAGAACGAGTGCCGACGGCATGAGCGATGCCGCGCACACCGCGGCCGGGACCGGCGACGGGTTCGCCCCGCTCGCCGGGATCACCGCCGTCGACTTCGGCTTCGGCGAACTGCTGCCCGGTCCGACCCTCACCCGGAACCTGGCCGAACTCGCCGCCCACGCCGCCAAGGTCGAGCGGCCGGGGCCGCGGCTGGTAGACCTTGGCATGCCGGTCCTCGCCGACCGCGCACCACCGCCTCGGCCAGGACCGTGAAACCCCGGATACGGCCCTGGTCCCGTCACCGAGCGAGTTCGGCTTCGCGGAGACCGCGGAACAACTCCGGGGTCGTCCATCCGCGCAGCATGGCGTGAATCGTGGGGCGGAACGCGGCCTCGGCCGTGGTGGCGTCGAGGGCCCCGGCCAGTTCGAGAGCCACGAGCCCATGCAGTGTTCCCCAGACCGACAGGGCGATCGAGGTCGCGTCGCCGGCGAGGACGGACGCCGTCAAGGCGCGGTCGATCGCCGCCAGGAGCGGACGGATCGGGTCACCGGCACCGACCTCCCCCGACGGGTCGAAGGACTGCACGCCACCGAACAGCACCGTGTAGAGGTGGCTGTGTCCGCGCCCCCAACGACGGTAGGCGACGGCCAGCGCGTAGAGGTCGGCGAGAGGGTCCGCGGAGGTCCGCACCGCCGCCAAGTCCTGGAACAGGCCGGCGACGGCTCTGTCGCGCACCGCACCGATCAGCCCGTCCTTACCGCCGAACAAGGAGTACACCGCCGTGGTCGACGCCTCGGCGGCGGCGGCCACGGCGCGGACCGTGACCGACTCCCGCGGACGGGTGGCGAGCATCTCGCTCGCGCACTCCACAAGCCGCTCTTTGACGGCCTCGTCGTTTGTTCTCGGCCTACCCACGGCCAGCAGCCTACCCCCTCTGATAACGTCGTTTTGAAACGCCGTTCTGAAACTGTCGGAGGTCCGCCGTGCCCACATCCGCCATACGCCTCGTCCACTTCACCGGACGCTTGCTGCTGACCCTTGCGGCCGTCGTAGCGCTGATCGGCGTCTTCCTCGTCCTGATCGTCCTCACGGACGGGGCAGGCTCAGGGCTCGGCGCATGGTTACCGGCCCTTGGAGTCGGAACCGTCGCCGCACTGTGGCGGGGCCGGCGCCGCACCTGGCCGGCGCGGCTCGTGCCGTTCCTGCCGGTGGTCGTCGCGGCGGCGTTGACAGCGACGGTCTGCATCCCGACCGTGCCGACGGCCCGGCGGTACCCGCCCTCCCTGCCCTTCGTGGTCACACAGCACTGGAGGCTGGCCACGGGCAGCCGGGTAGCGGTGTACCACTACCCGCCCGCGAACCCCGGCACCCGCCGTCCCGTCCCGCTCGTGTACCTCAACGGCGGACCGGTCCGCGGCATCTCGCTGCTCGACCACCGGTTCCTGCGACTCCTGGCACGCCGGGGCTACGACGTCTACGCCTACGAACAGGCCGGCGGCGGCCGAAGCGACCTGCTCCCCATGGGCCGGTACACGATCTCCAGGTCGGTCCGCGACCTCGCCGCCTTCGTCGACCGCCTGGGCAGGGGCAAGGTCGACGTCCTCGGATTCTCCTCGGGCGGGGCCGTGCTCACCCGTGCCCTGGCCGACCCGGGCGTCGCCGCACGCCTGCACCGGGCGATCATCGCCGAGCCCGGCCCCATGGACGGCCCCACCGCACACATCACCGGGCACAGGGGCCGAAAGTCCGCACGCGGCCTCGCACCGGCCCCGGCCGGACCGCGATCGACGCACGTCCCCCGGTACGCCGTGGCGTTCGGCCTCATGCGACTCGGACTCCTCACCCCCGGCACCGGACTGATCGGTCAGGCCGAAGGCGACAACGCGTTCACGGCCGCCGACCTCGGCAGCGACACCGCATCCGGATACTGCGCGCGCGACGCGGACCGCATCCCCGCCGAGGACACCGCACAGAACTTCTCCTTCAGCCCCGCCGCCAGCCTCCGCATCCAGCAGACGGTCAAGGACTCACCCTCCATCGCCCCGCGGCTGAGGCGATCCCGGACCCCCGCGATGCTGATGATCGCCGAGTGCTCCTCCCAGGTCCGTCAATGGGAGACCACCGTCCTCGCCGACGACCCCGCCGTCCAGCGCACGCAGTACCTGCCAGGAGTCGGACACCACATGTGGAACGGCCTCGACGACAACAACGACCGGGCCGCCGCCGTCATCACCGCGTTCCTTCAGGGCAAGCCGGCCCCCCTGCCGAACTACCCGACCCGCGACGAGATCCCCGCGTTCCTGCGCGACCTCAAATGAAGACGGTGCAGCCCGCAACCGGATCAGTGGCCGACCCGTTCCGGCAGGTCCTGTTCGGTCCAGATGCATTTGCCGTCCTGGAGGTAGCGGGCGCCCCAGCGCCGGGAGAGGGCGGCGACGAGTTGCAGGCCGCGTCCGCCCTCGTCGGTGTGGGTGGGATGGCGGATGCGGGGAGTGGTGAGGCTGCCGTCATAGACCTCACAGGTCAGGGTGCGGCTGCGCAGCATGCGCAGATGGACCGGGCCCGTGGCGTGCCGGACGACGTTGCCGACCAGTTCGCTCACCAGCAACTCGGTGGTGAGCACCAGGTCGTCGAGACCCCAGGTGCCGAGCCGCTTGCGGACGTGGTCCCGTGCCTCCCCGGCGGCCCGGGGATCCACCGGAAGACTCCAGGAGACGACGTCCCGGGGAGCGGTGCGCCGGACCCGGACGATGAGCAGCCCCGCGTCGTCGTTCATCTGCCCCCGGTCGGGCAGCAGTGCCGAGACGACCCTGTCGCACAGGTCCTCCAGGTAGCGGATGTCGTCATCCTCGTCGGCTGCCGCGGAATGTACGGCGGGGGACGCGGCCTCGGCGAGGATCTGCCGGAGCTGCGCCATTCCCTGGTCCACGTCCCGGGTGGCGGATTCGACGAGTCCGTCGGTGCACAGCACGAGCATGCTCCCGTCCGGAAGGTGCAGCCGGTGGAGCCCGAAGGGGGGCTTGGCGGCGCCCAGCGGCGGGTCGGGCGCCGCGTCGGGCGTGCGGACGGTGCCGTCGGGGTGGACGACGACCGGTGGAGGGTGACCGGCCAGGGAGTACGAGAAGGTGCAGGCGACCGGATCGAAGACGGCGTACAGACACGTGGCGTAGGTGTCCTCGCCGAGGTCGCTGACCAGGTCGTTCAGGCGGCTGAACAGCTCGTCGGGCGGGATGTCCAGGTCGGCCAGCGTGCGCACCGCGGTACGCAGCCGCCCCATGGTGGCCGCCTCCGTGATGCCGTGGCCCATCACGTCGCCGATCACCAGGGCGACCCGGTCGGCCGGCAGCGGGATCACGTCGTACCAGTCGCCGCCCACCTCCTCGCCCTGGCCCGCCGGCAGATAGCGGGCGACGGCGCAGGCGGCGGGCAGCCGGGGCAGGGCCCTCGGCAGCAGCCCGCGCTGCAGTTCCCGAGCCCGGGCGTGCTCCATGTCGTACAGGCGGGCCCGCTCCAGCGCCTGGCCGACCAGGCCGCTCAGCGCCATCAGCCAGATACGCGCCCCTTCGCTGAAGGTGCGCGGCTGACTGAAGGACACGACACACAGGCCGATGACACGCCCGGAGGCGATCAGGGGCAGGAACGCCCACGCCTCCTTCGGCGACAGCTCGTTCACCGGCCGCAGCGCCGGATAGCGCTGGTAGATCTCGGCTCGCGACTCGATGAACCGCGGAGTGCGCGTCCGCACCACGTCGTGGACCGTCTCATTGGCTTCGAGCGGGATTCCTTCGAGCACGCGCAGGAATTCCCGCGGGTAACCGGCGGAACCGACCACATGGAGCCAGCCGGCTTCGAGCACCTCGAGGACCAGCCCGTCGGCGCCGAACGGAGCCTGGACGTAGTCCGCGACGGCACGGACCACGTCCCGGGTGGTGATCGCCTCGGCGAGCGCGACGGTCAGCTCGCTCATCCGGACGGAACGCGTGGCGGCGGAGACAGCACTCGGACCGGGTGGCGTGCCTGGCGGGCCGATCAGGCCCGTGCCGACCCACTGCGCCACCGTACGCAGAAACGACCGCCGCACCTCGTCCGGTTCACCCGGCCCGGCCACGAGCCCCGACAGCGCACCGATCGGCCCGTCGGTACCGACCAGGGGCATCGCCACCGTGCCGGCCGCTCCGACTCCGAGACTGTCCCCGCCCACCCACGCGTAGGCGCCACGCCGAAGAGCGAGGACAGGGGCCTCCTCCTCTTCCTCACCCAGCTCCGCCCACGCCTGCGCGGCGGCCGAGGCCGGCCCGTCCGCGGCGACCAGGAGCAGCCTGTGGCCGTCGGGATCGAGTCGATGCACAACGGCCCCCAGGCCTCCCAGACATGTCGTCACCTGCTGGAGCGCCACCGCCACCGTCTCCGCGTCCCGCGGCTTCACGTCATCTCGCGGCTTCACGTCCGGGACCGCCGACAGACCGGGCCACGTCGGCTGCGGCCCCTGCGCATGGCTCCCGAGGCCGGGCTTTCCAGCTGCCACTGTCTCGCCTCCTGCCCGTTCGCAGGGAACACTCCACACAAGTTGTTAAATATATGGACAATCAGCCACCGCAAAATCACGTTAACACCTGCTACCTCATGGACGGTGGGCCGCTCGACTCTCCGTCCGTCAGCCGTCGCGGCCGATCGCCATGAGGGTGTCCGCGACCAGCGTCCGCAGCCAGCGGTGTGCGGCGTCGCGGTCGTGGCGGGCGTGCCAGGCCAGGACGGCGGGGACGGCCGGGGTCTCGACGGGCAGGGGGTAGGTCCGGAGCGGAGTCGGCAGCGCCTGGCCGCCGAGCAGCACAGGGGCGACGGTGATGAGCTCGTGGGCGGCCACGGTCCGCAGCGCCAGAGCCAGGGTGGGCACGCTGAACGCGATGCGTCTGCGCAGGTCCCGGGCCTCCAGCAGGTCGTCGATACGACCGCGGACGCGGCCGCGGCGGGAGATCACGACCTGGGGCAGGGCGGCGAATCCGGCCCAGGTCGACGGGTCGTGGGGCAGGTCGCGGCGGCCGACGACGGCCAGGGTGTCGGTGAGCAGGGTCGTGGAGCGCGTGTCGGCGTGCTGCGGGGCCTCGTCGGTGACCTGGAGATCGACGCGCCCCCGGCGGAGCTCGTCGACGGAGGTGTCCGCCTCGCCGAGCACCCGCAGGCAGACGCCGGGTGCGCCGACGGCGAGCGGGGCGGCGAGGCGCGGCAGGAGGGCGTCGGCGACGACGTCGTTGCACTGGAGGGTGAACGTGCGCTCCAGCGTGGCGGGATCCACCTCGGCCGTCGGGGAGAGTACGGCCTGGGCCCGGGTGACGAGCTGGTGGACCTCGTCGCGGATCTGCTCGGCGTACGGCGTCGGCAGCATCGCGCGACCCGAGCGCACGAGGATCTCGTCCCCGGTCGCCTTCCTGATGCGGCCGAGCGTGCGGCTCATGGCGGGCTGCGAGAGATGCAGCCGGTCGGCGGCGGCACCGACGCCGCGCTCTTCGAGCAGGGCGTCGAGCGCGATCAGAAGGTTCAGATCCAGATGCATGAGAGTAATGCTATGCATGGCCGACTATGCATTTGAAGTTATGTGCCTCTCCTTCTTAACTGGACATCGGCGCCGAACGGCGCCCGAGTCGAGGGGAGTCAGCGATGCGTACAGTGATCGTCGGGGGCGGACTGGTCGGGCTCACCACCGCCGCGTCTCTCGGGCTGATCGGGCACGAGGTCACCGTGCTGGAGCAGGCGCCGGCGGTGCGGGCCGCCGGAGCGGGCATCGGGCTGTGGCCCAACGCGCTGCGCGAGTTCGACCGGATCGGCATCGGCGCGGCGGTCCGCGCCCTGGGCAACGGGATCGACACCTGGTTCCACGACGCCGCCGGCCGCCCGATACGCGCCGACGGCTACGACGCGAGCGACCACCGGTTCCTGCTCGTCCCCCGCCCCGCGCTGAACATCGTGCTCGCCGACGCGGTCGGCCGGGACCGGATCCGGCTCGACGCGCACGTGAGCGGGTACACCGAGGACGGGCCGGAGGTCGTCGTCCACCTGGCCGACGGGGCGGAGCTGCGCGCGGACCTGCTGATCGGCGCGGACGGCGTGCACTCCCGGGTGCGCGCGCAGCTCGCGCCCGGCAGCGAGGCCGCGCCGCACGCCGGCCACTACGCCTGGCGCGCGCTCGTGCCCGCCGGGGACGAGCGGCCCGGGGGCACGGTGCTCACGGTCGGAAGGGACCGCACCCGGGGCGGCTACGCGCGGGTGTCGGACGGGCAGACCATGTGGATGGTCAACCAGTTCGAAGCGGGTCCGCTCACCGGGGGCAAGCGGGACCGGGCCCTTGACCGCGCACGGAACCTGGCCGAGGCGGGCTGGCACGACGATCTGCTGCGGATGATCGCCGACACCCCCGAGGAGGCGATCCTGGAGAACCAGATCATGTTCGTCCCGCCGCTTCAGCGCTGGACGGGCGAGCGGGTCGCGCTGATCGGGGACGCGGCGCACGGTCTGTCGCCGCACATCTCGGCGGGCGGCACGCTGGGCGTCGAGGACGCGGGGGTGCTGCGCGCGAGCCTGGACGCCGAGCCGGACACCGCGAAGGCGCTCCTCCGGTACGAGGCCGCGCGCATCGCCCGTTTCGAGGAGGTCCGCGAGCACTCCGCGGCCGTGGAGCTCGCCGCCGACGCCGCCGAGTTCGCGCAGCGGTACGCCGCCTTCAGCCACTGGATGCTCACCACGGCGCCAGCCGTCTGAGGCGGACCGAACAGGGGCGTTGCATGACCATGCGTTCTCATGCATAATCTTCCTATGTCCAAGGTCCTCACCTCCCTTCCCGCCGGCGAGCGCGTCGGCATCGCCTTCTCCGGCGGGCTCGACACCTCGGTCGCGGTCGCGTGGATGCGCGACAAGGGCGCCGTCCCGTGCACCTACACCGCCGACATCGGCCAGTACGACGAGCCCGACATCGCGTCGGTGCCCGGCCGCGCGCACACCTACGGTGCCGAGATCGCCCGCCTGGTCGACTGCCGCGCCGCGCTGGTCGAGGAGGGCCTGGCCGCGCTGACCTGCGGTGCGTTCCACATCCGCTCCGGCGGGCGGGCGTACTTCAACACCACGCCGCTCGGCCGTGCCGTCACCGGCACGCTGCTGGTGCGGGCCATGCTGGAGGACGACGTCCAGATCTGGGGCGACGGGTCGACCTTCAAGGGCAACGACATCGAGCGGTTCTACCGGTACGGGCTGCTCGCCAACCCGCACCTGCGGATCTACAAGCCCTGGCTGGACGCGGACTTCGTGACGGAGCTCGGCGGCCGCAAGGAGATGTCCGAGTGGCTGCTCGCGCACGGGCTGCCCTACCGGGACAGCACGGAGAAGGCGTACTCCACGGACGCCAACATCTGGGGCGCCACGCACGAGGCGAAGACCCTGGAGCACCTGGACAACGGCATCGAGACCGTCGACCCGATCATGGGCGTGCGGTTCTGGGACCCCGAGGTCGAGATCCTTCCCGAGGACGTCACGATCGGCTTCGACCAGGGCCGGCCGGTGACGATCAACGGCAAGGAGTTCGAGACCGCGGTCGAGCTGGTCATGGAGGCCAACGCGATCGGCGGCCGGCACGGGCTCGGCATGTCCGACCAGATCGAGAACCGGATCATCGAGGCGAAGAGCCGCGGCATCTACGAGGCGCCGGGCATGGCGCTGCTGCACGCCGCGTACGAGCGCCTCGTCAACGCGATCCACAACGAGGACACGGTCGCGCAGTACCACAACGAGGGCCGGCGGCTCGGTCGGCTGATGTACGAGGGCCGGTGGCTGGACCCGCAGGCGCTGATGATCCGCGAGTCGCTGCAGCGGTGGGTCGGCGCGGCGATCACCGGTGAGGTGACGCTGCGGCTGCGGCGCGGCGAGGACTACTCGATCCTCGACACGACCGGCCCCGCGTTCAGCTACCACCCCGACAAGCTGTCGATGGAGCGCACCGAGGACGCCGCGTTCGGTCCGGTGGACCGGATCGGCCAGCTGACCATGCGCAACCTCGACATCGCCGACTCCCGCGCGAAGCTGGAGCAGTACGCGGGGCTGGGTCTGATCGGCTCCGCCAACCCGGCGATCGGTGCGGCGCAGGCGGCGGCGACGGGGCTGATCGGCACGCTGCCGAAGGGCGGCGCCGAGGCGATCGCGTCCCGCGGGGAGGCTGCGCCGGACGACGACGAGCTGCTGGACCGGGCTGCGATGGAACTGGGCACGGACTGAGCGTTCCGCTCAGGAGGGCCGACCCGACACCGGGTCGGCCCTTTTCGTTGCCGGGGATTGCGGGGCATGGCCGGTGGGGGCGTTGCGGTCGGATGGCCGGTGCGGCGCCGTCGTGCGTTTTCGCGCAGTTCCCCGCGCCCCCGACGGGCGCCATCGTGGCCAGGGTCCGACCACCGGTGCGGCGCCGTCGTGGCTTGTCGCGCAGTTCCCCGCGCCCCCGACGGGCGCCATCGTGGCCAGGGTCCGACCGCCGGTGCGGCGCCGTCGTGGCTTGTCGCGCAGTTCCCCGCGCCCCTGACGGGGCGCCAGTGCCGGGGCCGCCTGGGGGAAATCGGGCCAGGGGTGTGGGATTGGCCTTGGGCGGGCTTGGTGGGGAAGGCCTAGCGTCTGGGGCATGCGGATTCGAATCGTCGATGCCTTTGCCGAGCGGGCCTTCGCCGGGAACCCTGCCGGTGTCGTGCTGCTCGACGCCTTTCCCGATGACGAGTGGATGCAGAACATCGCCATGGAGGTGAACCACGCCGAGACCGCCTTCGCGCACCCGCTGCCCGAGGGCGGGGACGCCGACTGGGCGCTGCGGTGGTTCACCCCGGTCGCCGAGGTCGCGATGTGCGGGCATGCCACGCTGGCCACCGCCCACGTCCTGAGTACGACCGGCGTGTGCGCGGGGCCCGTGCGGTTCGCCACCAGGAGTGGGGTGCTGATCGCCTCGGCCGGCGCGGACGGAGCGATCACTCTCGACTTCCCCACCGCCCCGCTCACCCGCGTCGACGCCCCCGCCGGCGTCGCGGACGCGCTCGGTGCCGAACCCGTCGCCGTCTTCGACACCGGGCCGAACGTCGGTGATCTGCTGCTCGAACTCGCCGACGAGAAGACCGTCCTCGGCCTCTCCCCCGACCACAGGTCCCTCGGCGCCTGCTCCGCGCGCGGGATCATCGCGACCGCCCGTGCCGCGGACCCGGAGAAGGGCTACGACTACGTCTCCCGCTGCTTCTTCCCGAACGTCGGCATCGACGAGGATCCGGTGACCGGGAGTGCGCACACCGCCCTCGCGCCGCACTGGTCCGGGCGGCTCGGCCGGGACGATCTGACGGGGCTGCAGGCATCCCGTCGTACCGGACTCGTCCGCACCTCCCTGCGTGGCGACCGCACCCTGCTCACCGGGCGCGCCGTCACCGTCGTCGACGGGGAACTGCTCACGCCGTAGGCAGCCAGCCCACCTTGCCGGCGAGCAGCGCGTAGCCGACGAACGCGCCGATGTCGAGGAGGGAATGCGCCACCACCAGGGGGCCGACCCGGCCCCACCGCCGGTACAGGTAGACGAAGACGACGCCCATCACCATGTTGCCGACGAAGCCGCCGATCCCCTGGTAGAGGTGGTACGAGCCGCGCAGTACGGAACTGGCCACCAGCGCCGCGCCCGCGCTCCAGCCCAACTGGTCGAGGCGGCGCAGCAGATACCCCACCACGATGACCTCTTCGAGGATCGCGTTCTGCATCGCGGAGAGGATCAGCACGGGGTACTTCCACCACACGCCGGGCAGCGCCTCCGGCACCACCGTGAGGTTGAAGCCGAGACCGCGGGCGGCCAGGTAGAAGGCGATTCCGGTGCTGCCGATCACCGCCGCGATCCCCGCCCCGCGCCCGAGGTCGGGCCAGGGGCGGGTGCGGTCGAAGCCCAGCGTGCGCAGGCTCGCGCCCTCGCGGAGCAGGAGATGGGCGACCAGGAAGACGGGGACGAGCGCGGACGCGATGCCGAACAGCTGCCAGGCGAGATCCAGCCATGGACGGCCCGGCGCGGCCGAGGCGTTCATGGTCGCCGCCTGGTCCTTGAGCCCGCCCGGTTTGGTGACCGATCCGACAAAGCTGATCAGGGCGGACACTCCGCTCGCACCGAGCGAAAGCCCCAGAACGAGCAGCGTCTCGTCCCTGAACATGCGCCGCGAGGGCCGCTCCAGCGGGTACGCACCGGCCACCTGTTCCGCCTCCACCTGCACTCCTGCCTCCAGTTGAGCAATCCCGCCCCATGCCCATCTTCGCCCCGCTACTGTCTCGAAAGCAGTTACGAAGACCGTGCGCGCCGGGCTGTCGGGGGGACAGGGAGGGGCACCACCGTCATGGGACGTCACAGCTTGCCCGATCACCATGGGGCGGGCGCGGCCGACCCCCGTCCACGCGCCCGCCGCCGTACGGTGGCCGTCGCGACGGCCCTCGTGCTGGTCGTCGCCGGGGGCACCGCGGCCGCCGTGCAGACCGGTCTGATCTCCTTCGGCGCATCCTGCAAGGACGACCCCGTACGGGTGACGGTCGCCGCCTCCCCCGACCTGTCGCCCGCGCTGACGGCGGCGGCCGAGCGGGCCCGCGAGCAGAACGTCACCTCCGACGGGCGGTGCATCGCGGTCACGGTCAGCGCCCAGGAGTCGTACAAGGTCACCGACGCGCTCCAGACCGGCAGGAAGCCGGACGCGCAGGTGTGGGTGCCGGACTCCTCGCTGTGGCTGGACCGGGTCGCGGCGGACGGTACGGCGCCCGAGGTGACCTCGGTCGGCAATGTGGCCACGACACCGGTCGCCATGGCGATGGTGCCGGCCGCCGCCAAGTCGCTCGGCTGGCCGGACAAGGCGTACAGCTGGCTGGAGCTGGCCGGGGCCGCGATGCGGGGCGACTCGCTGAAGCTGGGCGCGGCCGATCCGGCGCGCAGCGCGACGGGGCTGCTGGCGCTCACCCAGCTCAGTACGGCGGCGGCGAAGGTGAAGGACGGGGCCACCCAGGCGGCCGCGATGATGAAGACGCTCTCGCAGCGCGTCTCCGACACCGACGCCCAGGTCGTCGACACCCTGCCCCGTGACTCCTCCGGCACGGAACAGGGCAACCCCAAACGCAACCAGGCGCTGATCCTCACGGAACAGGCGGCGTTCGCCCACAACGCGACCGCCGACTCCGCCCGCCGCCTCGACCTCTTCTATCCGAAGGACGGCTCACCCGCCCTCGACTATCCCTACGCCCTCGTCGACGAGCCGGAGTTGAGCACCGACGAGAGCCGGGCCGCACTGCGGTTCCTGACGTACGTACAGCAGCCCGCCCAGCAGCAGCTGCTCACAAAGGCCGGCTTCCGCACGGACGACTCGACCGTGCCGACGGCGCTGGTCCGGCAGGCCGGGGGCCGCGACCCGCAGCCCTACACCGAGCCGACGGTGGAACCGGCCTCCGAGTCGGCCGTGCGGGACGCCCTGGGCACCTGGACGATCACCGTGCAGAGCGCCCGGATCACCACGGTGGTCGACGCGTCCGGGTCCATGGCCGAGCCCGTCTCCGGGGGCCGGTCCCGGATGGACGTCACCAAGGCGTCCCTCCTCCAGGCCCTCGCGACGTTCACGCCCGAGGACGAGATCGGCCTCTGGGAGTTCTCCACGAAGCTGGACGGCGACAAGGACTACCGTGTCCTGGTCCCCACGGAACGCCTCGGCGACACCAAGGGCAACGGCACCCAACGCGACGTCCTCTCCTCGGCGTTCAGCAACCTCCAGCCGGTCCCGAACGGCGCGACGGGCCTCTACGACACGACGCTGGCCGCGTACAAGGAGGCGACGTCCACCTACGCCAAGGGCAAGTTCAACGCCCTGGTCATCCTGACCGACGGCGTCAACCAGGACCCCGGCAGCATCTCCCGCACCCAGCTGATCACGGACCTGCGCAGACTCACCAACCCCGAGAAGCCGGTCCCGCTCATCGTCATCGCCGTGGGCTCGGACGCCTCGAAGGAAGAGGCCCAGCAGATAGCGGAAGCCACGGGCGGCTCAGGCCACCAGGTAGACGACCCGTCCCAGATCCACACGGTGATTCTGCAGGCAATCGTGGCAGCAGGGGCGACTGAAGCGCCCCGTTAGGGGCGCGGGGAACTGCGCGACCAGCCCCCACGGCGCCGCACCCGGCACCCCACCGCACCCACCTCCAACCGCGCTCACCCCATCAGCACCGGCTCCAACAACCCCACCGGCCACGTATGCACCGGCTCCCCCGCATTCATCAGCTGGGCATAGCGCCGCGTCATCGCGGCCAGCGCCACATCCCTCGGCAGCCCCTGCTCCAGCGCCCGGTGGAACGTCGCCGCCTGCCAGGACGCCCCGTTCACCCGCCGCCGGCACCGCTCGTCGATCACGCCCAGGTAGAAGTCACGGTCCGCGGCCTCCACCCCCCACGCGTCCAGCCCCGCCTCCGCCAGCGGCAGCAGTTCGTCGCGGACCAGGGTCACCGCGTCGACCTCGGCCGTACCCCCGCCGTACCGGCCCCTCCTCGGCCAGACCAGACGCGCGTCGATCCCGTACCGGCACGCCGCGTCGAAGTTCGCCTCCGCCGTGGCGAACGGCAGCCGCGTCCACACCGGGCGGCTCTCCTCCGCGAGGGCGCGGACGAGGCCGTAGTAGAACGCCGCGTTGGCGATGACGTCGGTGACGGTCGGCCCGGCAGGAAGCACACGGTTCTCCACCCGCAGGTGGGGGACCCCGTCGGCGATGCCGTAGACCGGCCGGTTCCAGCGGTACACCGTGCCGTTGTGCAGGACGAGTTCGGCGAGCTTCGGCACCCCGCCGGCCTCGACGACGGCGAGCGGGTCCTCCTCGTCGCAGATCGGGAGGAGCGCCGGGAAGAAGCGCAGGTTCTCCTCGAACAGCTCGTACGCGGAGGTGATCCAGCGTTCGCCGAACCAGGTCCGCGGCCGTACGCCCTGGGCCTGGAGTTCCGGCGGGCGGGTGTCGGTGGCCTGGAGGAACAGCGGGGGGCGGGACTCGCGCCACAGTTCGTGGCCGAAGAGGAAGGGGGAGTTCGCGCCCACGGCGATCTGCGCGGCGACCGCCGCCTGCGCCGCGTTCCACACGTCGGCGAAGCGGGCCGGGGTGACCTGGAGGTGCAACTGCACGGAGGTGCAGGCGGCCTCGGGGACGATCGACTTCGAGGTGCACACGAGGTGCTCCACGCCCTCGATGTCCAGCCGGAAGTCCTCGCCCCTGGCGGCCACGATCTGGTCGTTGAGCAGGGTGTACCGGTCGACCTCGGAGAGGTTCGCGGAGACCAGGTCGTCCCGTTCCAGCGTGGGCAGAATGCCGGTCATCACGATTCCGGCGTCCACCTCGCCCGCCTTGCGGTCGGCGTACGCCAGCGAGGTCCGGAGTTCTTCCGCGAGCCGGTCGAATACCCGGCCGCCGAGCCGATGTGGAGCTATGTTCACTTCCAGGTTGAACATGGCGAGTTCTGTTTGGAAATCTCGGCTTGCGATACGTTCCAGAACCGGCCCGTTCAGCATTCTCGGCATGCCGTCGGCGCCGGCGAGATTCAATTCGATCTCGACACCCATCAGGTTCTTGGGGCGGTCGAACCGCTTCTCCACCAGCAGCCGCTCCAGCCCCGACAGACAGGCACGGAGCTTTTCGCGGTACCGCTGGCGATCGGACAGGTCGAACCGGCCCGCCACGACCTTCTCCCCCATCGAAGCGTCCCTCCTCGAATGGGCGGGCCGAGGTTCCGGCCGCCGGTGTCCCGGGTCCAGGTGGGATGATGCCCAGCGGAGGCGATCGATAACGTCGCGCGCGGGACCGGCACCCGCTACTCTGTTGGAATGTGTCCTGCGGCACATTCACGGGGCATGGAGCATCGTGCAACTTCGGGTTCCCTGTTCCCCTCGTGAAAAACGCCGACGACATTCGGCCGACCGCGACAACCTCGTATTCCGAGGTCAGCAGGGCTTCGGCAGGCAGAAAACCGGGAGGATTCCCCGCGAATCGACGGCTGAATTGCGCCTTGTCCGGTTCTGTGAAACGGCCCGGTGAAACACCGTCTGAACAGGCGTCGTATAAACTCCGCGAACAAGGCAGAAGGCTGGCGCCCACGGTCCTGGTTCCTGCCGTCCGATTGCGTGCGGCAGGCAACGCCCGCACCTCTCTTCACCGAACCGGGCCGCCGCCTCTCTGACCCCCCGTGAGCTGACAGCGCCGTCCGCCCCCGCCCTCGCGCCACCGCGCCTGTCGAATGAGAGGCGACCACCATGCCGCTGCAAGTCCCCCCTGCCCCCGCACCCGCACTGCGTTCCGTCCTCACCGCCCTCGGTTCCCCCACCGCGGTCCGTGAGGCCCGTACCCCCTCCCTGCGCGCCGCGCAGGGACCCGCGATCCCCGAACTCCCGCTGCCCGTGCACGTACTGGACCGGATCACCCCGGAGGGCGTGTCCGCCACCCGGCTGACCGGCTGGCGCTTCCTGATCCGCTGCGGCGACCGGGCGGTGGCCGCGGCCGAGACGATGCTCACCCCGGACGGCTGGGCCTTCTCGCACTTCTTCGAGGGGCCCTACATCACCTCCACCGAGCGGGCCCTGCACCAGGCCGAGGCCCTGCAACAGACCTACCAGCCGCGCCTGTTGTCCGTGCCCGGCCTCTACATGCTGACCCTGTGGCTGCACGGCGACTGCACGGCGGACGGCGCCGAGGGCCACCCGGCCGCCACCGACCTCCTTGTCCCGCTCGCCCCGGCCCCGCCCGGGATCGCGGCCCACCGCCCCCACCTGGTCGACGAGCTGCTCCCGGTGCTGACCCACCGGGTCACCCCGGCGCCCCTGCTCATCACGCCCGCCTGAGACCGGCCCGGCCGCACCCCGCCACCCGGACCAGGGCGGCGGGGTGGGTGTGCGATCCCCACCGGCCCCACGTGGACTAGCCCCATCCGGCCATGCAAAACCATCCGGATGGGCGGCCCGGTCGGGATGAACCGTCCGCGCGGGTGACGCGTCTCCAACCTGTGAGAAGCGGTGCAGCGAAATCCCTGCGGAACAACGCCCGGAGGGCAACACTGGTTTCCGACCGACTCATCACCACGGGGGACCGACATGACCACGACAAAGCGAGAGACCCCACCCATGTGCCAGCACCAGCCGCCGTGTCCGACAGCCGAATCCGCCGACCGGGAGTCCGCCCGCCTCATGGCGTCCCACCCGGAGCAGGGGTGGAGCCTGCTGTGCAACGGCGTTCTCGTCTTCGAGGACACCGGTGAGCTCCTGCCCGACGGCCAGATCATCGCGCCGCACCGCCCGGTCGGTGCCGGCCGCGTGGTGACCGCCGCCTGAAAGACCGCTGAAGGAACACCGCACCACCCCGGGCGGCCCCGCCGCTCCGCCCGGTGACATGAGGGGCCGGCCGCACACACAC
Source organism: Streptomyces sp. NPDC048277 (assembly GCF_040652235.1). NCBI lineage: Bacteria > Bacillati > Actinomycetota > Actinomycetes > Kitasatosporales > Streptomycetaceae > Streptomyces > Streptomyces sp. NPDC048277. Next base: position 48,657 of record NZ_JBEZLQ010000021.1, on the reverse strand, counting down.
GGTGCGCACCGGCCCCGACGCATGTCCGGGGGTGACTACCCCGTGTAACCGAGCGCTTCGCGCAGTGCGAAGTAGGCCGGCTTCGGGGCGAGTTGCTCGTCCCAGGGCAGGGCCGCGCCCTCACCGGGGAAGAAGGCCGGGATCCAGGAATACTTGTCCGTGTAGTCCCAGACGGTGATGCCCACGCACCTGCGCACCGCGAGGCACGCCTTGGTCAGGTCCGCGTACCAGGTCGCCTGCTCGGCCAGTTTCTCGTCCGTGGCGGGCAGTTGCATCCGTACGTCCACCTCGGTGAGCGCGGTGTCCAGACCGAGCCGGGAGAACCGGCGGAGGTTCTCCTCCAGGGTGGACGGATAGCCGTACTGGAGCGCGAGGTGGGCCTGGAAACCGATGCCGTCCAGCGGCACGTGCCGGGCCCTCAACTCCTGCGCGAGCGCGTAGTAGGCATCGCTCTTGGGGCCGGTGGCCTCGATGTTGTAGTCGTTGAGGTAGAGCTTGGCGTGCGGGTCGGCCTGGTGGGCCCAGCGCAGCGCGTCCGCGATGTAGCCGGGGCCGAGCGTCTTGTACCAGAGGGTCTCGCGGTAGGTGCCGTCCTCGTTGAACGCCTCGTTGACGACGTCCCACGAGTAGACCTTGCCCCGGTAGTGCCGTACCTCCGTCTGGATGTGCTTCTTCAGTACGGCCCTCAGGTCGTCGGCGGTCCAGGTGCGGGAGGTGAGCCAGTTCGGCAGCTGGCTGTGCCAGACCAGGGTGTGGGCGCGGACCTTCTGGTGGTTGGCGCGGGCGAGGTTCACGATCTGGTCGCCGTTGGTCCAGTCGAAGACGCCCTGTTCGGGTTCGGTGGCGTACCACTTCATGCCGTTGCCGGGGGTGATCATGTCGAACTCGCTGCCGAGCAGCCTGGTGTAGGCGGTGTCGGTGAGTTCGGGGTTGTCGGTGGCGCTGCCGAAGTAGCGGCCGTGGCGCTGGGCCAGTTCGGCGAGGGTGGGCTGCCGGTCGTGGGCCTGGGCGGCGGGGCCGGTGGCCACCCCCGCTGCCACCAGGAAGGCCGCGAGGGCACCGGCGAGTCTGAGACGTGTGCGGGACATCGTGCGACTCCAATCGATAGGGGCTCAGCCCTTGGTGGCGCCGGCGGTGAGGCCGCCGACCAGCTGGCGTTCGGCGACCGAGTAGAAGGCCAGGGCGGGAACCATGGCGAGGACCAGATAGGCGAAGACCCGGGCGGTGTCGGTGACGTACTGGCCCTGGAACTGCTGCACGCCGATGGGGATGGTCCACCAGGTGGAGTCGGTGAAGACCAGCAGCGGCAGGAAGAAGTTGTTCCAGCTGGTGACGACCGCGAGCACGGAGACCGTGCCGAGCGCGGGCCGGGCCATGGGCAGCAGGATCCGCCAGAAGAAGGCGAACGGCCCGCAGCCGTCCAGCGTGGCCGCCTCCTCCAACTCCCCGGGAATCTCCCGGAAGAAGCCGCGCAGGATGATGATGGTCATGGGCAGCCCGAACGCGGCCTGCGGAAGGATCACGCCGAGCGGGTTGTCCAGCAGGTGCATCGAGCGCAGCAGCAGGAAGAGGGGCAGGGCGGCCACCGCGAAGGGGAACATCAGCCCCACCGTGAACACCGTGAACAGCACCTCGCGCCCGCGGAACGCGAACCGCGCGAAGGAGAACGCGGCGAGCGCCGACACCGCGACCACGAGGACGGTGGTGGCCACCGCGATCAGGGTGCTGTTGCCGACCAGCCGCCAGAAGGCGCCGGAGCCGAGGATGCCGGTGTAGTTGGAGGTGACCCAGGAGTCGGGCAGCCCGACCGGGTTGCGGGACAGCTCGGCGGTCGACTTGAACCCGGAGAGCAGGGCGTAGAGCAGGGGTGCGACCATCAACGCGCCGACCACGACGAGGACCAGGTGCACCGGCAGGTTCCGTACGGAGGTCCCACGGCTGCTGCTCATGCGCCGTCTCCCCTCATGTTCGTGGTGGCGCCCGCCAGGTCGCGGCGGAGCACGAACCGCTGGTAGGCGAGGGCGAAGACGAGGCTGATGGCGAACATGGCCACGCTGATCGCGCTGGCGTAGCCGACCTGGTAGCGCTTGAAGCCGTACTGGAACATGGTCACGGCCATGGTCTCCGAATGGTGGTCGGGGCCGCCCGCGGTGACCACCCACACCAGGTCGAAGAGCTGGATGGAGCCGATGACCGACAGGAAGACGCTGATGCGCAGGGTGGGCGCGAGCAGCGGCAGGGTGACATGGCGGAAGCGCTGCCAGGCGTTCGCGCCGTCGACGATCGCCGCCTCGGTCAACTCGGCCGGGATGGACTGGAGTCCGGCCAGGTAGAGCATCATGTGGAAGCCGAAGTACTTCCAGGTCATGACCAGGAAGAGGGTGGCCATGACGGTGGAGGGGTCGGAGAACCACTCCCCGCCGAGACCCTCCAGCCCGACGGCGCCCAGGACGTGGTCGGCGAGCCCCTGGTCGGGGGCGAAGATCATGCCGAAGAGCACGCCCGTGATCGCCTCGGAGAGCACGTACGGCGCGAAGAACAGCATCCGGTAGACGGCCCGGCCGCGGATCTTCTGGTTGAGGAGCACCGCCATGGCGAGGGCGAACGGCAGTTGCAGCGCCAGTGACAGCAGGACCAGGAGCAGACAGCGCCACAGGTCGCCGAGGAAGACGTCGTCCTGGAAGAGCCGGGTGAAGTTGTCGGTGCCGGTGTAGTCGGAGGGCATGCCGAAGCCGCCCCAGCGGAAGAACGAGGCGTACAGCGCGAACAGGATCGGCAGCAGCACGAGGACGCCGAACAGCACCAGGGCGGGCAGCTGGAAGCCCATCGCGGTGAGCCAGTTGAGCAGCCGGCGCCGGGCTCTGCCGCCACCGGCACCGGCCACCGGTGGCGGCAGGGCGGCCGCGCGCCCGCCGCTGCGCTTGTCCGGCAGGAAGGTGGAGGTCATGGGCCTTACTGCTCTTCCTTCGCGGTCTTGGTGATCGCCTGGGTGACGTCCTCGGGCGACTTGGACCCGGCGATCAGACCGGCCACGCTGTCGTTGACCTGCTGGCCGACGGCGGGCGCGTACGCCTGGTCGAGGTAGAGCTGGAACCCGGTGGCGGCCTTCAACTGGGCCTGGACGAGCTTGAGGTTGGCGTCGGTGAGCGCGCTCTCGGCGGCCGGCACGACAGGCAGCACGCCGGTCTTCTTCACCAGCTCCACGTCCGTGGTCTCGGAGGCGAAGAACTTCAGGAAGTCGACGGCGGCCTGCGGGGCGTCGGCGCGCAGCGCGTGTCCGCCGCCGCCTCCGAACACCTCGGTGAGCGCGCCCTTTCCGCCCTCGACGGCCGGGAAGGGGAAGAAGCCGAGGTCGGCACCGATGCCCTTGCCTGCGGCGGCCTCGACGTTCGGCGCCCACTGGCCCATCAGCTCCATCGCGGCCTTGCCGTTGCCGACGGTGGCGGCCTGGCCGGTCGGGCTGGAGTAGGCGGCGCCCAGGAAGCCCTTCTGGAACGGCTGGAGGGCGACGAGGTCCTTGAGGTGCTGTCCGGCCTGGACGAACCCGGCGCCGGTGAAGTCCTTGTCGTCGTTGGCCTTCTTCAGGGCGTCGATCCCGGCGGTGCGCATCGCGAGGTACGCCCAGTAGTACATCCCGGTCCAGCTCTCCTTGCCGGCCAGGGCGAGGGGGGTGACACCGGCGGCCTTCAGCTTCTTCACCGCGTCGAGGTAGGCGCTCCAGGTGGTCGGGGGCGTGCTGATCCCGGCCTTCTTGAAGAGCGCCTTGTTGTACCAGAAGCCGACCATGCCGATGTCGAAGGGGATGCCGTACGTCTTGTTGTCCAGGATGTACGGCTCCTTGGCCACGGGCAGCAGGCCGTCGGCGAAGGACTTGGTGGGCTCGGTGAGGTCCTTGACGAGTCCGGCGTCCACCTGTTGCTGGAGGACGCCGCCGCCCCAGGTGTGGAAGATGTCGGGGAGCTTCCCGGAGGCGGTCAGGGCCGTCATCTTCGATTTGTAGGCGTCGTTCTCCAGCTGGACGATCTTTATCTTGACCTTGGGGTTCTGCGCCTCGAACTTCTTGGCGAGGGCCGCCCACACGTCTTTCGCCGGGTTGGTCGTGGAGATGTTCCACCACTCGATGGTGGTGGTACCACCCGACGATCCTCCGTCCGAGCCGCCGCCACAGCCGCTGAGGGCGGTCATGCCGAGCCCGGCGGCCGCGGTGGCCGCCAGGAACCCGCGCCGGGACAGTGCCGGGTCGCCCATGATGCGCTCCTTGAGGTACGGGACGACCGACGCCGTCCTGGTTTAACTGGCTGCCGATCGAAACATTCGACGTTTCCACCGAACGTTCCGAACGGCGACTCTAGAAAGGCGGATCAGGAGCGTCAAGGTGTCGCGCATCAGCTGATGGGCGCGTAGTCGAACCAGTCGAAGGCGGCCCGGTGTTCGGTGACGTACATGCCGATGACCCGGCCGGTGAAGCCACCGGCCACCTGGGTGGAGAGATAGCGGCCGTCGAGTTCGGCCAGCCGGACGACACTTTCGGAGGTTTCTATCGAAAGGGTCACGGAGTCGGGCCCGGCGGGACGGATGCCGGGCGGCACCTCCTGTCCGGGCGCGACGGCGGTGGGCGGCGGCACCCGGTCCGTGCGCATCTCGACGACCAGGGTCAACGGGCCCGGCGGTACCGGGTGTTCGGCGATCCGCTGCCGCAGCGGCCCGATCCGCGCGACCACGCTCGCCACTCCCCCGCTGACCTCCAGGTCGTAGTGGTGGGCCTCGTCGATGCGCACCGACAGACCGGCGCGTGCCGAGCCCGGGTCGAGCAGCGCGGCGGCACGGCAGTCGGCGTGCTGCTGACGGCGGCCGACGAAGGTGTGCCCGGGCCGGTCGAGGCTGTCCCCGGTGGCCGTGAGGGTCAGCCACCCGGGCCGTTCGGTCAGCGACGAGGACCCGGCCGGCCGGCCGCGCGGGGAGATCCACTGCGGCGCGAGGGCGGGGTCCGTGAAGTCGTCCCGTACCGGCGGCTGTTCGACCGGGTGCCAGACGCCCGGAGCCGGGTGGCGTTCCTTCACCGGCCCCATCCGGGGCCAGCCGTCGGCCCACTCCACCGGCGCCAGGAAGGTCTCGCGGCCGAGGACGTGGAACTCCGGGAACCAGCCGCGCGGCCGGGTGCCGAGGAGCACCGCCCACCAGCTGCCGTCGGCCGCCTGCACGAGATCGGCGTGCCCGGTGCACTGGACCGCCTCCCAGGTGCCCCGGTGGGAGACCAGCGGATTGCCCGGCGAGGGCTCCCAGGGCCCGCGCGGCGAGCGGGCGCGGGCGACGGACACCCCGTGCCCGAGGGCCGTACCGCCCTCGGCGACCAGCAGGTACCACCAGTCCCCGACCCGGTACAGGTGCGGCGCCTCGGGGTCCCGCAGCCCGGTCCCGGACCACATCGGCAGCGGCCCTTCCAGCACCTTCCCGGTCCGGGTGTCGATCCTGGCCACCGCCACCCCGGCCACGGCGCACCAGCAGTCGCCGTCGTCGTCCCAGGCGAGGTCGGGGTCGATGCCGGGCAGGTCGATCCACACCGGGTCGGACCAGGGCCCCTCGGGCCGTTCGGCGGTGACGAGGAGGTTGCCGCCGCCGCTGACGTCGGTGGTGATGACGTGGAAGAGCCCGTCGTGGTGCCGGATGGTCGGCGCGTAGATCCCGCCCGAGGCCGGTGCGTCCTCGGGCAGCGGCCGGTCCAGGACGTTGCCGAGCTGCCGCCAGTGCACCAGGTCCCGGCTGTGGAAGAGCGGGACGCCGGGGAAGTACTCGAAGCTGGAACAGACGAGGTAGTAGTCCTCGCCCACCCGGCACACGCTCGGGTCGGGATGGAAGCCGGGGATGACCGGGTTGTCGTACGTCCGCATACGTCTGTGCCCCTCCCGCGTCGCCGAAAGTTTCGGCGAGGTCGGCGAACTTTACGAGGCGCACTGTAGAAGGGCGGTCGGGGCCCGACAAGGAGCGTTCCTACACCTTCAGGCGGTACGGCAGCATGCACACCACGACATCGGTGCGGGCCCGCAGCACGGTCGCGAGGAGGAGGCCCCGCTGGTTCTGGAGGATCTCGTAGCGGCGGTGGCGGGGTTCGACCTCGGGGATGAGGACGGCGACCTGGCGGCCGTCGTCCGCCGCCCGCCGCACATAGTCGACGATCGGCTGCACGAGCGACCGGTGCGGGCTGTCGATGACGTCGAGGCGCACGCCCGGGTTCCAGCGCTCCCAGGCCTCTTCCAGCGCACGGGACTTGGCGGGGTCGCCGTGCACCGCGACCGCGACCACCTCGTCGCCGAGGGCGAGGGCCGCGCCGAGGGCGTGCCGGGCGAGCTTGCTGACCTCGCCGACCGGCACGATCACCAGACTGGCGGTGCGCCGCAGCGGCGGCTCCGGGACCCGCCCCAGGCCCAGCTCCTCCCCCACTTCGGTGTAGTAGCGCTGGATACGGGCGAACAGCAGCATCATCAGCGGTACGGCGATCACCACCACCCAGGCGCCGGCGAGGAACTTGGTGAGCAGCAGGATGACGCCGGCCAGGGTGGTGAGCAGGGCGCCGGTGCCGTTGACGGCCGCGCGGCGCTTCCAGCCGGGCGGGCGCCGGGTCGCCCAGTGCCGGACCAGGCCGGCCTGGCTGAGGGTGAAGCCGATGAAGACCCCGATGGCGAAGAGCGGGAGCAGGCGGTGGGTGTCGGCGTCGGTGGCGAGGAGGAGCAGTGCGGCCAGCAGGGCGAGGGCGACCACGCCGTAGCGGTACACGGGGCGTTCGGCGCGCAGGCCGAAGATGTGGGGCAGCCGGTTGTCCCGGGCGAGCAGGCTCATCAGGACGGGCAGTCCGCCGAAGCTGGTGTTGGCGGCGAGGCCCAGGACGAGGGTGACGAGGAGGTTGGTCGCGTAGTAGGGCCAGCCGGTGCCGTAGGCGCCCGCGGTGAGCTGGGCGAGGACGGTCACCCCGCCGCGCGGCACCACATGGTCGCGGTGGATGAGGACCGCCAGGCCGATCAGCATGGTCCCGAGCAGCGCGCCCAGCATCAGCTCGGTGCGCTGGGCGCGTCCGACCCTGGGGGTGCGGAAGGTCGGGACGGCGTTGGCGATGGCCTCCACGCCGGTCAGGGCCGAGCAGCCGGACGAGAACGCCTTGAGGATCACCAGCAGGCTGAGGGCCTCGGTCGCGTGCACGGGCTGGGCGGTGCCCACGACGGCGACCGGGTGCGGGCGCAGCAGGCCGAGCAGGACGACGCCGAGGATCGCCACGATGAACAGCACGGTCGGCAGCATCAGCACCCGGGCGCTGTCGGAGACGCCTCGCAGGTTCACGGCCGCCAGCAGGGCCAGGCCGATCAGACAGACGATCAGCTTGTCGTGGGCGAAGGCCGGGAACGCGGAGGCCAGCGCGTCGGCACCGGCGGCGAGGCTGACGGCGACGGTGAGGACGTAGTCCACCACCAGGCTGGCGGCGGCCAGCAGGCTCGCGGTGGCGCCGAGGTCCGCCTTGGCGACGGCATAGGCACCACCGCCGTCCGGGTGAACGGCGATGACCTGGCCGTACGACACGACGAGCGCCGCGAGCAGGAAGGTGATCGCGAGGGTGATGGGCAGGGTCGCGGTGAGCGCCCCGGTACCGGCGACCACCAGCGCCAGCACGATCGCCTCGGGACCGTACGCGACCGAGCTGAGCGCGTCCAACGACAGCGCGGCCAGCCCTTCCAGGCTGGTCAGATGGTGTTTCTCGCCTTCGCCGGGGCGCAGCGGAACACGCGGTCTCAGTTCACGACGGGCCATGCCGTACGCCATCGGGACCCCATCACGGCCGGGTGGGACAGGTCGCGACCAGTGTCGCCCGGGAGGGCCTACAGCCCCACGTCCCGCCGCCGCATGTCGTCCAGAGACTCACGACGGACCAGCAGCCGGGCGCACCCGTCCCGTACCGCCACGACCGGCGGCCGCCCGACCATGTTGTAGCCGGAGGCCATGGACAGGTGGTAGGCGCCGGCCACCGGGACCGCGAGGAGGTCGCCGGGGCGCAGGTCGGACGGCAGTTCGACGTCGGTGGCCAGCACGTCCCCGGCCTCACAGTGCCGCCCGACGACCGTCACCGCCGCCACCGGCGCGGCGCTCGCCCGGCCGATGAGCCGGGGCGCGTACCGCACGCCGTACAGCGCGGGGCGCGGGTTGTCGCTCATCCCCCCGTCCACGGCGACGAAGACACGCTCACCGGTCCGCTTGACGGCGAGTACGTGATAGACCGCGATCCCCGCCGGCCCCACGATCGCCCGCCCCGGCTCGATGACCAGCCGGGGTACCGGCAGTTCCGCCGCCGCGCACGCGTCGGACAGTTCGGCGCGGACCCGCCGGGCCAGTGCCGTGAGGTCGAGGGCCGCCTCGCCGGGCCGGTAGGCGATGCCGTGGCCGCCGCCGAGGTCCAGCTCGGGCAGGACCAGTCCGTGCTGCCCGTTCAGCCGGGCCATGAGCCCGACCACCCGGCGCACGGCGGCCAGGTACGGCTTGACGGTGGTGATCTGGGAGCCCAGGTGGCAGTGCAGGCCGGTGAGTTCGAGCTGCGGCTGGTCCAGTATCCGGGCGATGGCGTGCTGGGCGTACCCGTCGGCGATGGAGAGGCCGAACTTCTGGTCGTCCGTGCCCGTGCGGATCTTCTCGTGGCCGCCCGCGCTGATCCCGGGCACCACCCGGACCATGACCTTCTGGTGCCCGTCGGGTCCGACCGCGGCGGCGAGCCGGGCGATCTCGGAGGGGCTGTCGATGACGATCCGCCCGACGCCGAGCCGCAGCGCGGTCTCCAGGTCGCGCGGGGACTTGGCGTTGCCGTGCAGCACGATCCGCTCCGGCGGGAACCCGGTGGTGACCGCCAGCTCCAGCTCGCCGGCCGAGCAGACGTCCAGGCCCAGGCCCTCCTCCTCGGTCCAGTGGACCATCGCCCGGCACAGGAACGCCTTGGCCGCGTAGAGGACTTCGGCGTCGGGGAAGGCGTGCCGGTAGGTGCGGCAGCGCTCGCGGACCTCGTTCTCGTCGAGGACGTAGACGGGGGTGCCGAAGCGGTCGGCGACCTCGGCGAGCGGGACGCCGCCCACGGCCGGATCGCCGGGCCGGGGCTCGGTGGTGGAGGCGGGCCACACCGACAGATCGGCGGGCGTGGTGGTGACGACGGGTTCGTGCAGGGTGGTCATCGACCGCTCCCCTCTCGGACGGTTCAGGCGGTTCGGGCGATCCGCGGGGACACGGCGACCGGCGCGAGCGGCCGCACCGGCATGGGAGCCGGGGCCGACAGCGTCGGATCGACCGTGACGGTGGTGACGCCGAGCGGTGCGGTCAGGGCGCGCAGCGCGGGTTCGGCGAGCCGGATCCAGGGCTGGTCCGGGCCGAGTGTGGCGGCGAGGGCGCGGGCCGAGGTGAAACCGACGGCGGTGCGCTCGCCGAGGGGGGTGCGGAACAGCCGGGCCGCGCACCCCGCGGGTCCCGGCCGGACCGGTACGAACAGGGGGCCGGCCGGGGAGCGATCGGAGGGCTCCGGATCGTCACCGCACAAGAGTTCTGGCATGGATGTCTCCTGGATCGAAAGGCGCTCGAAAGGCGCTCGGCAGGGCCTCGGAAGGAGCTGGGGCGCCCCGGACGCAAGGACGCCGACCGGGGCTCTGCCACGACGCTATGCCCGCCCCCGGCGGCCCTCCGATGCCTCCTGACGGGACGCTGACGGTGATCGCCGCGACGTTGACGGGACGCTGACGAAGGGCCCGCCGGCGCCGGCCGCCGGCGTCAGAGGCGTGCCAAGAAGTGGCCGCCGGGCTGTCCCGTGCCCCGCCTCGGGACGTGTCATGGAAGCGGTCCGCTCCCGGGAGACGCCCGGGGGCCGCTGCGGAAGTACGGTGGATACATGTCCGGTTACGACACCTGTACGCCCGGTCGGGTCGTCGTCGGTGTGAGCGGTTCGCTGGGCAGCGTGACGGCCCTGCGCCGGGCGGCGACGGAGGCCCGGCGGCGGGAGACGGAGCTGTGGGCGGTGCTGGCCTGGGAGCCGCCGGGCGGCGAGTCGGCGGCGCGCCGCTCGCCCACCCCGCCGCAGCTGGTCGAGGAGTGGCAGCGGACGGCCCGGGAGCGGCTGCTGGGCGTGCTCGACGACGTCTTCGGCGGGGCGGGGCCCTCGGGTGTCCCGCTGCACGGTCTCCTCGTACGCGGCACCCCCGGTCCGGCCCTGGTGGAGACGGCCGACCGGGACGAGGACATCCTGGTCGTCGGCGCGGGCCGGCGCGGCTGGCACCGCGCCTTCTCGGGCCGCGTCGCCCGCTACTGCCTGGCCCATGCGCACTGCCCGGTCCTCGCGGTACCGCCGTCCCCGCTGGAGGACGCGCTGGCCTCCGCGCACCGCCGTAACACCTGGCATCTGCCGTTGAACGTACGGCAGTTGTCGTCCTGAGGCGTTACGACGTCACCGCGGCCGAGAGGTCCGGCCGCCCCGGTCGCCGTCCCGGCGCGAGCGGCAGGCTCAGCACCATGGTGAGTCCGCCGCCCGGGGTGTCCTCGGCCGTGAGCCCGCCGCCCATCGCCTCGGCGAAGCCCCGGGCCACGGCCAGACCGAGGCCGACCCCGGCGCCGCGCGGTGAGTCGCCGTACCGCTGGAAGGGCTCGAAGATGCGCTCCTTGGCCTCGTCGGGGACGCCGGGTCCGCGGTCCACGACCCGTACCTCCACCCGGTCGGCCAGGGAACTGGCCTTCACCAGTACGGGGGTGCCCGCGGAGCTGTACTTGACGGCGTTCTCGACCACGTTGGCGACGACCCGCTCCAGCAGCCCCCTGTCGACGTCGACCATGGGCAGCGTCTCCGGGATGTCCAGCTCGACGCTGTCCTCGGGGACCCCGCCGAGCGCCATCGGCACCACCTCGTCCAGGTCGGTCTCGCGGACGATGGGCGTGACGGTGCCGGTCTGCAGGCGGGACATGTCGAGGAGGTTGCCGACGAGGTGGTCGAGGCGGTCGGCGCCCGCCTCTATGGCCTCCAGGAGCTCCGCCCGGTCCTGCTCCGACCACTCGACGTCGTCCGAACGCAGCGACGACACCGAGGCCTTGATGCCGGCCAGCGGGGTGCGCAGATCGTGGCTGACGGCGGCCAGCAGCGCCGTACGGATGCGGTTGCCCTCCGCCAGTTCCTTCGCCCGGCCGGCTTCCTGCCGGAGCCGCTGCCGGTCGAGGACGACGGCCGCCTGGGCGGCGAACGCGGCGAGCACCCGCCGGTCGGAGGCCGGCAGTACGCGCCCCGACAGGGCGAGGGTCATATGGTCGCCGACGGGCATGTCGACGTCGGCGTCCTCCGGTGTCCGGCACGGCTGTGGCCCCACGCTGCCGGCGCAGGTCCACGGCGCCACGTCGTCCGCCCGCTCCAGCAGCGCGACCGACTCCATGCCGAAGGTCTCGCGGACCCGTTCCAGGAGCGCCTCCAGGCTGGTCTCCCCTCTGAGCACGCTGCCGGCGAGGAAGGACAGGATCTCCGACTCGGCGCGCAGCCGGGTCGCCTGCTGGGTGCGCCGTGCCGCCAGGTCCACCACCGACGCCACGGACACCGCGACCCCGACGAAGATCGCTATGGCGACGATGTTCTCGGGGTCGGCGATGGTGAGGGTGTGGACGGGCGGGGTGAAGAACCAGTTGAGCAGCAGGGAGCCGACGACCGCCGAGGTCAGCGCGGGCAGCAGACCGCCGAGCAGGGCCGCGGCCACGGTCAGGGCGAGGAACAGCAGCATGTCGTTGGCCAGGCCCACCTCCGGGGCGGCGCCGGTCAGCAGCCAGGTGAGCAGGGCCGGCCCGAGCACGCCGGTCAGCCAGCCCCAGATGAGCCGGGACCGGCCGAGCCGTGCCGAACGCCCCAGCGGGAGCCGCCCCTTGCCGGCCTCGTCGTGCGTGATGAGGTGGACGTCGAGGTCGGGTCCGGAGTCCCGGGCGACCGTGGCGCCGACGCCCGGCCCGAAGACGTACTGCCGGCTCCGGCGCCGGGAGACGCCGAGGACGATCTGGGTGGCGTTGACCCCGCGCGCGAAGTCGAGCAGCGCGGCCGGGACGTCGTCGCCGACGACATGGTGGTAGGTGCCGCCGAGGTCCTCGACGAGGGTGCGCTGGACGGCGAGTTCCTTCGGGGAGGCGGAGGTGAGGCCGTCGCTGCGCGCTATGTAGACGGCCAGCACCTCACCGCCGGCGCCCTTCTCGGCCAGCCGGGCGGCCCGCCGGATCAGGGTGCGCCCCTCGGGTCCGCCGGTCAGCCCGACGACGATCCGCTCCCGTGAACCCCAGATCGCCGACACCCGGTGCTCGCTGCGGTACGCGTTCAGGTACTCGTCGACCCGGTCCGCCACCCACAGCAGCGCGAGTTCGCGCAGGGCGGTGAGGTTGCCGGGCCGGAAGTAGTTCGAGAGGGCCGCGTCGACCTTGTCCGGTTTGTAGATGTTGCCGTGCGCCATACGGCGGCGCAGTGCCTGCGGGGACATGTCGACCAGCTCGATCTGGTCCGCGCGCCGCACGACCTCGTCGGGCACGGTCTCCTGCTGCCGTACCCCGGTGATGGACTCGACGACATCGCCCAGCGACTCCAGGTGCTGGATGTTCACCGTCGAGACGACATCGATCCCGGCCGCCAGCAGTTCCTCCACGTCCTGCCAGCGCTTGGCGTTGCGGGAGCCCGGGATGTTGGTGTGCGGCAGCTCGTCGACGAGGGCGACCCGGGGGCCGCGGGCGAGGACGGCGTCGACGTCCATCTCCGTGAACACCGCGCCCCGGTACTCCAGTTCCCGGCGCGGGATCTCCTCCAGGCCGTGCAGCATCACCTCGGTGCGCGGCCGCCCGTGGTGCTCGACGAACGCCACGACGCAGTCCGTGCCGCGTTCGGTCCTGCGGTGGGCCTCGGAGAGCATGGCGTAGGTCTTGCCCACGCCGGGAGCCGCGCCGAGGTAGATCCGGAGCCTGCCGCGTGCCATGTCATCCTTCGAAGCGGTAGCCCATGCCGGGCTCGGTGATCAGGTACCGGGGGTGTGAGGGGTCCGCCTCGAGTTTGCGGCGGAGCTGGGCCATGTAGACCCGCAGGTAGTTGGTCTTGTTGCGCTGCGATACACCCCACACCTCGCGCAGCAGGTACTTCTGCGTGACGAGCCGGCCGGGGTTGGTGACCAGGATCTCCAGCAGATGCCACTCGGTGGGGGTGAGGCGGATGTCGCGGCCCGAGCGTACGGCCTTCTTGGCGAGCAGATCGATGGTGAAGTCGTCCGTCTCCACCAGAGTGGTCCCGGGGGCCGACGGCACGTCCTCGGTACGGCGGACCGCCGCCCGCAGCCGGGCGAGGAGTTCGTCCATGCTGAACGGCTTGGTGATGTAGTCGTCCGCACCCGCGTCCAGCGCGGCGACCTTCTCGTCGGAGGCCTGACGCGCCGACAGCACCAGGATCGGTACCCGGGTCCAGCCGCGCAGCGCCCTGATGATGTCGACCCCGTCCATGTCGGGCAGTCCGAGATCGAGCATCACCACGTCCGGCCGGCGTGCGGCCGCCAGCCGGAGGGCCGTGGCGCCGTCGGGCGCCGCGTCCACTCCGTACTGGCGTGCCTGCATGTTGATCACGAGTGCCCGTACCAGCTGGGGGTCGTCTTCCACGACCAGCACCCGGGTCATCAGCTGCCCTTGGTCAGTTCCTTGAGCGCGATGTTGAGTTCCAGGACGTTCACCCGCGGCTCGCCGATGAAGCCGAGGGTGCGGCCGTCGGTGTGGTCCTTGACCAGCTTCTCCACCGAGGCGACCGGCAGGTGGTTGCGTTCGGCCACCCGGTGCACCTGGAGTTCCGCGTACGCCGGGGAGATGTCCGGGTCCAGTCCGGAGCCGGAGGAGGTGACGGCGTCGGCGGGGACCTGGGACGGCAGGACCTTGTAGTCGGCCGTGGAGTTGTCCTTGACCACCTTGGCCTTGGCCTCCGCGACCGACGCGACGAGCTTCTTGTTGTCGGCGGCGAGGTTGGTCGCACCCGAAAGGATCAGCTTGTACTGGGTGTTGACGGAGTTGGTGCCCAGGCCGTTCGCCGGACGCGACTGGAAGTAGTCGAGGCTGTAGCCCTGTTGCCCGATGAGCGAGGAGCCGACGACCCTGCCCTCCGACGTGATCTCGGAGCCGTTGGCCTTGTGATGGAACGCGGCCTGGGCGATGCCGGTGACGACCAGCGGGTAGATCACACCCGTCACCAGGGTCAGCACGAGGAGCGCCCGCAGCCCCGCACCCAGCAACCGGGCAGTGTTCGTAACGGAGTTGTTCATGGCGATCAGCACGCTTTCAAATAATTACAGCCCGGGGATGAGGGAGATGAGCAGGTCGATGATCTTGATGCCGATGAAGGGCGCGATCAGTCCGCCGATGCCGTAGATCGTCAGGTTGCGCCGCAGCATCTTGTCGGCGCTGACCGGCCGGTACTGGACGCCCTTCAGGGAGAGCGGTACCAGCGCGATGATGATCAGCGCGTTGAAGATGACGGCCGACAGGATCGCGGAGTCCGGTGAGGACAGGCCCATGATGTTGAGCTTGTCCAGGCCCGGGTAGACGGCCGCGAACAGCGCGGGGATGATCGCGAAGTACTTCGCGACGTCGTTGGCGATGGAGAACGTGGTCAACGCGCCCCGGGTGATGAGGAGTTGCTTGCCGATCTCGACGATCTCGATGAGCTTGGTCGGGTTGGAGTCGAGGTCGACCATGTTGCCGGCCTCCTTGGCGGCCGACGTACCCGTGTTCATGGCCACGCCGACGTCCGCCTGGGCGAGGGCCGGCGCGTCGTTGGTGCCGTCACCGGTCATCGCGACCAGCTTGCCGCCCGCCTGCTCCCGCTTGATGAGGGCCATCTTGTCCTCGGGGGTGGCCTCGGCGAGGAAGTCGTCGACGCCCGCCTCCTCGGCGATCGCCTTGGCGGTCAGCGGGTTGTCACCCGTGATCATGACCGTCTTGATGCCCATCCGGCGCAGTTCCTCGAACCGCTCCCGCATGCCGTCCTTGACGACGTCCTTGAGGTGGATCACGCCCAGGATCCGGGCGCCCCCGGCGTCCTCGACCGCGACGAGCAGCGGGGTGCCGCCCGCCTGTGAGATGGCGGCCGCGAGGGTGTCGGCGTCCTCGGCGACCGTGCCGCCCTGCTCGCGGACCCAGGCGATGACCGAACCGGCCGCGCCCTTGCGGATCTTGCGTCCGTCGACGTCCACACCCGACATCCGGGTCTGGGCGGTGAAGGCGATCCACTCCGCACCGGCCAGCTCCCCCTGGTGCCGCTCGCGCAGCCCGTACCTCTCCTTGGCCAGTACGACGATGGAGCGGCCCTCGGGGGTCTCGTCGGCCAGCGACGACAGCTGGGCCGCGTCGGCGACCTCGGCCTCGGTCGTCCCGCGCACCGGCACGAACTCGGACGCCTGGCGGTTGCCGAGGGTGATGGTGCCGGTCTTGTCGAGCAGCAGGGTGGAGACGTCGCCGGCGGCCTCGACCGCACGCCCCGACATCGCCAGCACATTGCGCTGCACCAGGCGGTCCATGCCCGCGATACCGATCGCCGACAGCAACGCGCCGATGGTGGTCGGGATCAGGCAGACCAGCAGGGCGACCAGCACGACCATGGTCAGGTGGGTGCCCGCGTAGTCGGCGAAGGGCGGGAGGGTGGCGACGGCCAGCAGGAAGACGATCGTCAGCGAGGCGAGCAGGATGTTCAGCGCGATCTCGTTCGGCGTCTTCTGCCGGGCCGCGCCCTCGACGAGGCTGATCATCCGGTCGATGAAGGTCTCGCCCGGCTTCGTCGTGATCTGGACGACGATCCGGTCGGACAGCACCTTCGTGCCGCCGGTCACGGCACTGCGGTCACCGCCGGACTCCCGGATGACCGGGGCCGACTCGCCGGTGATCGCCGACTCGTCGACGGAGGCCACACCCTCGATGACGTCACCGTCGCCGGGGATGATGTCGCCGGCCTCGCAGACGACCAGGTCGCCGATCCTCAGCTCGGTGCCGGGCACCTGCTCCTCGGTGGAGCCGGTCAGCCGCCGGGCGACGGTGTCGGTCTTGGCCTTGCGCAGGGTGTCGGCCTGCGCCTTGCCGCGGCCCTCGGCGACCGCCTCCGCGAGGTTGGCGAAGATCACGGTCAGCCACAGCCAGGCGCTGATGGTCCAGCCGAACCAGTCGCCCGGGTCCTTGAAGGAGAAGACCGTGGTCAGGATCGAGCCGACCCACACCACGAACATCACCGGCGACTTGACCATCACCCGCGGGTCGAGCTTGCGGCAGGCCTCGGGGAGGGACCTGACCAGCTGCTTGGGGTCGAAGAGGCCCGCGCCGACACGGCCTTCGGCGGGCTTGTGCCCGGTGGGCGCGTCCTGGTGGGGCGCAAGGGTGGGAGTGGACATGGTGTCCTCGTGGGCTTCCGTTCGGGTGGTCATCACGCCAGCCCCTCGGCCAGCGGACCCAGCGCCAGGGCCGGGAAGTAGGTCAGACCGGTGATGATCAGGATCGCGCCGACCAGCAGGCCGGTGAACAGCGGCTTCTCGGTGCGCAGGGTGCCGGCCGTGGCCGGGACGGGCCGCTGCTCGGCGAGCGAGCCGGCCAGCGCCAGCACGAACACCATGGGCAGGAAGCGGCCGAACAGCATCGCGAGTCCGGTCATGGTGTTGTACCAGTCGGTGTTCGCGTTCAGGCCGGCGAAGGCCGAGCCGTTGTTGTTGGCCGCCGAGGTGAAGGCGTACAGCACCTCGGAGAAGCCGTGCGCCCCGGAGTTCAGCATCGAGTGCGGAGGCGTCGGCAGAGCCATGGAGACGGCCGCGAAGACCAGCGCGAGCGCCGGGGTGATCAGGATGTAGACGGCCGACAGCTTGATCTCGCGGGCACCGATCTTCTTGCCCAGGTACTCGGGCGTACGGCCGACCATCAGACCGGCGATGAACACCGCGATGACCGCCATGATCAGGATGCCGTAGAGGCCGGAGCCGGTACCGCCGGGCGCGATCTCGCCCAGCATCATGCTGAGCAGGGTGATGCCGCCGCCGAGGCCGGTGAACGAGGAGTGGAAGGAGTCCACCGCGCCGGTCGAGGTGAGCGTGGTCGACACCGCGAAGATCGACGAGCCGCCGACGCCGAAGCGGACCTCCTTGCCCTCGTAGGCGCCGCCCGCGAGCTGGAGGGCCGGGCCGTGGTGGGCGAACTCGGTCCACATCATCAGGGCCACGAACCCCAGCCAGATGGTGCCCATCGTCGCGAGGATCGCGTAGCCCTGCTTCACCGAGCCGACCATCACACCGAAGGTGCGGGTCAGCGAGAACGGGATCAGCAGGATCAGGAAGATCTCGAAGAGATTGGTGAAGGGCGTCGGGTTCTCGAAGGGGTGGGCGGAGTTGGCGTTGAAGTAACCGCCGCCGTTGGTGCCCAGCTCCTTGATGGCCTCCTGGGAGGCGACGGCGCCGCCGTTCCACTGCTGCGAGCCGCCCATGAACTGGCCGACCTCGTGGATGCCGGAGAAGTTCTGGATGGCACCGCAGGCGACCAGGATGATCGCGGCGAGGGCGGCGAACGGGACCAGGATGCGGATCGTGCCGCGCACCAGGTCGGCCCAGAAGTTGCCGATCTCACCGGTGCGCGAGCGCGCGAAGCCGCGTACGAGCGCCACGGCGACGGCGATACCGACGGCCGCCGACACGAAGTTCTGGACGGCCAGACCGGCGGTCTGCACGACGTGCCCCATGGTCTGCTCGCCGTAGTACGACTGCCAGTTCGTGTTGGTCACGAAGGAGACGGCCGTGTTGAACGACTGCGCCGGGTTCACCGAGGAGAAGCCGAGCGAGCCGGGCAGGACGCCCTGGAGCCGCTGCAGCAGGTAGAGGAAGAGGACGCCGACCGCCGAGAAGGCGAGGACGCCGCGCAGATAGGCGGGCCAGCGCATCTCGGTGTCGGGGTTGGCGCCGATGCCCTTGTAGATCCACTTCTCGACGCGCCAGTGCCGGTCGGCGGAGTAGACCTTGGCCATGTAGGTGCCGAAGGGGATGTAGGCGAGCGCCAGCGCGCCTATGAGAGCGACGAGCTGGAGCACGGCGGCGGTTACGGGACCCATGGCTGTCTCAGAACCTCTCCGGGAAGATCAGGGCGAGGACGAGATAGCCCAGCAGGGCGACGGCCACGACGAGGCCGACGATGTTCTCGGCGGTCACAGCTTGGTCACCCCCTTGGCGACGAGGGCCACCAGCGCGAAACCCGCGAGAACGGTGACGACGAAGGCCAGATCGGCCATCGTGAACTCCTGGATGAGGTGCGGAACGGACGTGGACTGTTAGAGGAAAGCGTCTTTCCGGCCGGATTCGGCCCCCGTTGACGGGTCCCTTACGGCGGCGTTCGCGCCTTTGACGGGACTCTTACGCGTGCCGTACCGACCCGCGACCGGAAAGCGCCATTCGGCTGCCGAAACCCCCCTGAACTGGGGGAACGTCGGTCTCAGGCGCATCGGACGCGTCAGGACAGGCGGAACCGCAGACGGCAGATCACCGCGTCGGTCTCCCGCCGCACGGCATGCGCGACGACGGCACCGCGCTGGTTCTGCAGCAGCTGCTGCCAGAGCCGCTCGGGCTCGGTCTCCGGGATCAGCACGGTCACCCGGGTGGCCGGCTCGGCCGCGGTCACCTCACGGACGTACACGGCGACGGAACGGCCGAGCGTGCGCCGCTCGCAGGTCAGCC
Organism: Streptomyces sp. NPDC048277; assembly: GCF_040652235.1. Taxonomy (NCBI): domain Bacteria; kingdom Bacillati; phylum Actinomycetota; class Actinomycetes; order Kitasatosporales; family Streptomycetaceae; genus Streptomyces; species Streptomyces sp. NPDC048277. The sequence goes on along the minus strand of NZ_JBEZLQ010000021.1, from coordinate 29,926 downwards.
GGACCAGCGGCACGCCGGGGTCCCACTCGGCCCAGGCCCGCTCCAGGGCGTGCAGCCGGGCCCGGTCCTCGGGGTCGGGATGGCAGACGGTGACGGCACGGACCTCGTCGCCGAGGGAGGCGGCCGCGGAGAGCGCCTCGGAGGTGAGCCGGGACAGCGACGACACCGGCACGATCACGACCGACCGCTCCCGGTGCGGCGGCTCGGGAATCCGCCCGAGCCCGAGCCGCTCCCCGATCCGCCGGTACGCGCGGTGCACCGCGACGAAGGCGCCGACGAGCAACGGCAGCATCAGCACGACGAGCCAGGCGCCCTCGGTGAACTTGCCGGCGGTGACGACGACGGTCGCGACGCCGGTCAGCACGGCCCCGAACCCGTTGAGCAGCGCCTTCCCCCGCCACCCGGCACCGCGCTCCAGCCACCAGTGCTTCACCATGCCCGCCTGGGCGATCGTGAAGCCGACGAAGACCCCGATGGCGAACATCGGCACCAGCGTGTCGGTGTCGCCGCCGGAGAACACCAGCAGCGCCGCCGAGACCGCGGCCAGGGCGAGCACACCGTGCCGGTGCACCTGGCGGTCGGCCTTGAGCGCGAAGACATGTGGCAGGTAGTTGTCCCGGGCGAGCAGTTCGAGCAGTACCGGCAGCCCGCCGAAGGACGTGTTGGCGGACAGGGCCAGGAGGATCATCGTCGCGAACTGGATGACGTAGAAGCCCCAGTCGTGCCCGAGGGAGGCGTCGGCGAGCTGGGCGAGGACGGTCACGCCCTGGACCGGCTGGAGGTGGAAGCGGCCGATCAGCACCGACAGACCGATCAGCATCACGCCCAGCACCGCCCCGAGGGCGACCTCGGTTCGCTGGGCGCGCCTGACGCGCGGGACGCGGAAGGAGGGCACGGCGTTGGCGATGGCCTCGACGCCGGTGAGCGCGGCACAGCCGGAGGCGAAGGCTTTCAGCAGGAGCAGGGCGCCGACGCTGGAGGCGTTGTCGGCGAGCGCGGAGGCATGTCCGGCGGCGGTGACGGTACTGGCCGGCGAGGACCGGAAGAGCCCCACGACGATCAGCACGAGGATGGACCCCACGAACACCGCGGTCGGCACGATGAACGCCTTGGCCGACTCCACGATCCCCCGCAGATTCACGCCGGTGACCAGCACCAGCACGGCCAGGCAGAGCCACAGCCGGTCCGGGTACAGCGCCGGGAAGGCGGACGTGAGCGCGGCGACTCCGGCGGTGACGGCGACGGCGACGTTGAGCACGTAGTCGAGCACCAGGGAGGCCGCGGCGACGAGGCTGGTCCGGGCCCCGAGATGGGTCCGGGCCACGGCATAGGACCCGCCCCCGTCCGGGAAGGCCGCGATGACCTGCCGGTACGAGGCGACGAGCACCGCGAGCAGGGCCGCGATGGCGAGGGTGACGGGCAGCGTGCAGCCGAGTCCGTGCGCACCGGCGGCGGCCAGCACGAGCACGATGGCCTCCGGTCCGTACGCCACCGACGCCATCGCGTCCAGCGACAGCGCGGCGAGTCCGGTGACGGCGGTGAGCCGGTGCCGCTCACCGCAATCAGGCGGCTCCTCACCTGCGGGAACGGCGCCCGGTTCGGCGATCAGTACGGACATGGAAGGGTGCTCCTTAACGAACGGGACAAACGCCCGACAAGGTTCCGACCCGTTCCGGCCACGCCCGCCGCCCCCTTGCGCGTTCTTCGCGCGGGGGGCTTCGACTTTGATACGCCCTTGACGTCAGCGCCCCGTCAGGGGCGCGGGGCTGTATTGGATGTGCGGCTACCGCCGCGTGGGCGCGATCAACCCCCACCGTCCCGCAGCGACCCACGACCGTCAGAGTCCCGTCAAAGACACCACGCACCTGCTGACGCTGTGCTCCCCCACTCCCTACCGTCACCCCATGCAGCCCTCCGAGGACCGCCGCTGGTCCAAAGACGTCTACGCATCGGCCCGTTGCGCAGGCGCCCTCCTCACCCTGCTCCTGCTGATCGACTGGGGATCAGGGACGCTCGGCTGGTGGCGCGGCTCCCTCTGGACGACGCTCGCCCTGCTCCTCTTCACGGTCCTCTGCCCCGCCAGGGTCCGTGCCGGGGACGGCTGGCTGACCTCCCGTCGGCTGCTGTGCACCCGCAGGGTCCGCACGGACCTCCTCGTCTCCGTCCGCCGCCTGGACGGCATCTCCCCCCGCCTGCTGTTCCGGGACACCCTCGGCGACCGGCTGGAGATCGACCCCCAGGTCCTCGTCGACAACCCCGAACTCTGGCTGCGCGTGGACCAGGGCGCCCGCAAGGCCGCCGCGGCCGGCACCCTGCTCTGCGGCTCGCTCGCGCTCAGCCGCCTCGGCGAACAGGTCGACCGCGAGAACGCCCTGGGCGTGTTCAAGGCGTCGGGCCTGGAGTAGGCCCGGTCTCAGCCCCTCCCCGGCACGCCCGTCATCAGCACGTCGAGTCCCCGCCGGGTGGTGGCCATGACCACCCGGTCCCCCGCCGCCAGCACCCGTCCCTGCGCCGGCCGCCAGTCGAAGGCGTCGGCCCCCAGGATCCCGGTACCGCCACCGACCGGCCCCACCGCCAGCACCCGCCACTCCCGCCGCCGGAACGCCTGGTGCACGGACCGTCCCTCCAGCTCCGGGTGCCCGGCCACATCCACGCACGTGAACAGCAGCGACCCGCGCTCCACCGGCATCACGCCCAGCACATGACGCCCCATCATGGCGGCGGCGAAGGAGGGCGCGGCCAGCGCGGAAACGCTCCTGCTACGGGTCAGCGCGTCCGGGTACGACGCGCGCAGGGTGCGCTGGACGGTCGCGGCGAAGTCGTCGTCGTAGAGCCGGGCCACCACCCGTACCCCGGGGTTGTACTCCCGCACGGCCATGAGGATGTCGAGGTTCATGCCGTCGTCGCGGGTGAGGACGAGCAGGGAGCGGCACTGCCGGACCCGGGCGGTCTCCAGCACGCCGGGGGCGGTCGCGTCCTCCAGGATCAGCGGGACGCCGAGTTCGCGGGCGAGGGCGACGCCCCGGGCGCGCGGGTCGCGCTCGATGGCCACGACCCGGTGCCCGGTGGTGCGCAGCCGGTCCAGTACACGCGTGCCGACCATGCCCAGGCCGACCAGGACGATATGGCCGCTGACCTCCTCCCCGGGCGGATGGTTCACGGAGGCCGTACGGAACGCCTCGGTGGCGTTCATGGTCGCGGCGACGACGAGCGGCAGCACGGCGAGTCCGACGAAGCCGGCGACGAGCTGGAGTATGCGGCGGGCGGGCGACTCCTCGGTGGCCGGATCGCCCATGGTGAAGATGTCCAGGAGCGGCAGATAGACGTTCTTCCACCAGGGGTGCTCGTCGGCGAAGAGCGCGGTGGCGGTGGCCAGCGCGACGACCACGGCCGCCAAGGAGCCGTAGACGGCGGCCAGTTGGCGGGACAGGAAGACCCGCCACGGCAGATGGGCGAAGCGCGCCCGTACCCAGCGCACCGGCCGGAAGTGCCAGGTGCGGCGGGCCGGTTCGGCCGTGCGGCGGTGGACGACCTCCTCCAGCATCAGCCGGCCGTGGGTGAACTGCCGGTGGTACGCCGTGTGGTCGTCCGGCAGCAGCTGGGTGCCGTCCTCGCCGGCCGTCTCGGCGCTGTCCTGGCTGGCCGGGTCGTCCTCGTGGGCGCCGGAGAGCACGGCGAGGGTGGCGAGATCGGTGGCGTGCTGCGGGGTGCCCGCCGGCCGTACGACCCCGCGGAAGACCTTGCCCTCGACCTGGAGGGTGTGGCCGTGGCCGACGGCGGCGGCCGCGACGAGCTCCGGTACGGCGGTGTCGGCGTCGGAGAGGACGGTGGTGGAGGTGTCCGCCGCGGGGGCGTCGCACAGGACGGCCGCCCGGTCCAGCAGCCGTTCCAGATGGCTGCCGCGCTCGCGGTTGAACATCCGCACGACCAGCCGTACGGAGGGGTTGACGGTGCGGGCCAGCAGGGCGGCGGTGACGTTGACCTGGTCGTCGCGGTAGGTGAGGGCGAGCGCGGCGGCCCGTTCGACGCCGGCCGCGCGCAGGGTGGCCTCGTCCGGGCGGGCGGAGACGTGCAGGTGGACGGCGGAGTCCGGGTCGCGGTGCAGGGCGGCGACCTGGGCGCCGTGCACGTCGGCGGCGGACGGCATGACCACCGTGACGACCTCGCCGCACACGGCGTCCAGTTCGACGGCGAGCCGGTGGGCGAGCCCGTCGTCGCCGCAGATCACCATGTGCCCGGTTCGCTCTCCAGTTACCGCTGGCACGGGGAGGGTTGACGTCACATCAGCCTGAACGGCACCGGCCGTGACGCCGGTTCCGGCCGGGCCCCTGCCCCCCGTTCAAATATCCGTCAAGAACATGCCAAGAGGACCGCCGCACCCCCTTGGCCCCGTCGGCCGGTCCGGGTGCTCATCAGGCACCCCCCACGCGCTGCGGTGTCCGGAGGGGCCGGGCCCGATCGGCCAGGGGCAGCGAGACGACCATGGTCAGTCCGCCGCCCGGGGTGTCCTCGGGGGTCAGGGTGCCGTCCATCGCCTCGGTGAGCCCGCGTGCGAGGGCGAGGCCGAGGCCCAGGCCGGTGGTGTTGTCGGTGTCGCCGAGCCGTTGGAAGGGCTCGAAGAGCCGGTCCCGGCCGTTCACCGGAAGTCCGGGCCCCCGGTCGACGACCCGGAGCTCCGCGCGGCCCCCCAGCGCGCTCGCCGTCACCAGCACCGGCATGCCGGGCGGGCTGTGGCGGGCCGCGTTGCCCACCAGGTTGGCGATCACCCGCTCCAGCAACGGCGGGTCGGCCAGCAGCGGTGGCAGGTTCTCCAGCTCGCCGTGGACGTCCACCGCCGGGGTGTCCGCCAGGGCCGCCGGAAGCACCTCCTCCAGAGCGGTGGCCCGCAGGTTGAGGGTGAGCACACCCGCCTCCAGGCGGCTGAGGTCGAGGAGGTTGTCGACGAGACGGCTCAGCCGGGCCATGGACTCCTCGGCGGTGGCGAGGAGTTCGTCGCGGTCCTCCGGGGTGAACTCCACCTCCCGGCTGCGCAGCGAGGTGACCGCCGCCCAGCCCGCCGCGAGCGGGGTGCGCAGATCGTGGCCGACCGCGCGCAGCAGGGCGGTGCGCATGCGGTCGGCGGCGCGGACGGGCTCGACCTCGGCGGCGGCCTGGGCGAGCCGGGCCCGCTCCACGGCCGAGCCGACGTGGGCGGCGAACGCGGCGAGCACCCGCCGTTCGGAGGCGGAGGGCGTACGGCCGCGCAGGACCAGGTAGTTGCCGGGTCCCGCGGGCACCGCGGTGACGTCGGCGCCGTCGGGCGGTTCGTCGACGAGTTCGGCGGAGTCCGTGCCGAAGGTCTCGCGGGTGCGTTCCAGCAGGGCCGGGATGGTCTGGCCGCCGCGCACGATGCTGCCGGCCAGCGACGACATGGTCTCCGCCTCGGCGGTGGCCCGGGCCGCGCGCCGGGACAGCCGCAGGGAGCGGTCGACGACCCCGGCGACGGTGGCGGCGACGACCGCGAACACCCCCAGCGCGAGCAGGGCGTTGGGGTCGTCGAGGGTGAACCGGCCGATGGGCGGGATGAACCAGTAGTTGAGCAGCAGGGACGCGGTGACGGAGGCGATCACCGCGGAGGCGACCCCGCCTATGCAGGCCACGCCGACCACCGCGAGCAGGAACAGCAGGGCCTCGCTGGTGAGGTTGACGGTGCCGCGGACCTGGGCGAGGGCGACGGTGAGCAGCACGGGGAGGACGAGCCCCGCGACCGGGCCGGCGATCAGGCGGCGGGTGGAGAGGGTACGGCGGCGGGAGGGCAGCAGGGTGCCGCGTCCGGCGCGCTCGTGGGTGACCCGGTGGACGTCGATGTCCCCGGACAGCGCGGTGACGGTCTCGCCCGTGCCGGGCCCCGTCAGGAAACGTTCGAGGCGGCCCCGGCGACTGGTGCCGAGGACGAGCTGGGTGGCGTTCCCGGCGCGGGCGAACTCGACCAGCGCGGTGGCCACGTCGTCGCCGACCACCGAGTGGTAGCTGCCGCCGAGGTCCTCGACGAGCCTGCGCTGCCGGGCCAGCGAGGCGTGCGAGACACCGGCGGCCAGGCCGTCGCTGCGGGCCACGTGCACGGCGAGCAGGTCGCCGCCGGCCGACCGGTCGGCGATGCGCGCGGCCCGTCGTACCAGCGTGTCGCCCTCGGGACCGCCGGTCAGCGCGACCACCACCCGCTCCCGGGTCTCCCACACCCCGCCGATGGCGTGCTCGGCGCGGTACGACTGGAGGGCCTCGTCGACCCGGTCGGCGACCCAGAGCAGGGCCAGCTGGCGCAGGGCGGTGAGGTTGCCGGGGCGGAAGTAGTTGGCGAGGGCCGCGTCGATCTTCTCGGGGGCGTAGATGTTGCCGTGCGCCATCCGGCGGCGCAGGCCCTCCGGCGGGATGTCGACGAACTCGATCTGCTCGGCCCGCCGGACGACGTCGTCGGGCACCGTCTCGTGCTGCGGTACCCCGGTGATCTTCTCGACCACGTCCTTGAGGGACTCCAGGTGCTGGATGTTGACGGCGGTGATCACGTCGATGCCGGCCGCGAGCAGGTCCTCGACGTCCTGCCAGCGCTTGGGGTGCCGGCCGCCGCCGGGGATGTTGGTGTGGGCGAACTCGTCGACGATCGCCACCCGCGGGCGGCGCTCCAGCACGGCGGCGGCGTCCATCTCCTCGAACTCGCCGCCCCGGTAGTCGCAGCGCAGCCGCGCCACCGCCTCCAGACCGTCGGTCATGGCCTCGGTCCGCAGACGGCCGTGGCACTCCACGAACCCCACCACCACGTCCGCGCCCCGGGACGCACGGCGCCGGGCCTCGTCGAGCATGCGGTAGGTCTTGCCGACCCCTGGGGCGGCCCCGAGATAGACCTTCAGTCGTCCGCGCGGTACGTCGTTCATCACCTCAAAGAGAAGCGCGCGGCACCGCGCCGGGTACGCCGTCTTGACGCGTCTCTGGCGCCGCCGACGACGACGTTGACACTGTCTTGACGACCTTTGGCCGGATAGGGTGAACGCGGTGTGCCGGGAAGTCTGGTCGGCCGGGAGTCGGAGTGGCTCCCGTTCGGGCCCCAGGGGGACGGCATGCGCGGCGTGGGTACGGTTCTGGCACTCGTGGTACTGGCCACGCTCGTGGCGACCTTCGCGCGCCGGTGGCGGATTCCCGCCCCCTCGCTACTCGTGGTCGCCGGCCTCGCCGTGGCCCTGCTGCCGGGCACCCCGCAGATCCGGATCAGCCCGGAGATCATCGGTCTCGTCGTCCTCCCGCCGCTGCTCTACGCCAGCGCCGAGGACGTCTCCTGGCGCGAGCTGAAGGCCGTCTGGAAGCCGGTAGGCGTGCTCGCCATAGGACTGGTGCTGGCCTCGGCGGCGGCCGTCGGCATGGTGGCCTCGCTGGTCACCCCGTTGTCCTGGCAGATGGCGCTGGTGCTCGGCGCGATCCTGGCCAGCACCGACCCGGTCGCGGTGACCGCGCTCGGCCGCCGGCTGGCGCTGCCGCCGAGGGTGCAGATGCTCGTCCAGGCGGAGAGCCTCTTCAACGATGCGACCTCCCTGGTGCTCTACCGGGTCGCGGTGAGCGTCGCGGTGGCCTCGGCGGCGGCGAACTGGGGCGCCGCGGGCGGCGAGTTCCTGCTGCTGGCGGGCGGCGGCACGCTGATCGGCGCGCTCGTCGCCGGTGTCGTCACGGTGATCAGGCGGCGCACCGAGGACCCGGTCCTGGAGACGGTCATATCGCTGGTGACGCCGTACACGGCGTACGTCCTCGCGGAGGCGGCCCACACCTCCGGCGTCACGTCCGTGGTGGTCGCGGGCGTGGTCCTGGGCGGGCGCGGCGACCGGCTCACCAACGCCCGCATCAGGCTCCAGCTGCACGCCGTCTACGGCACCGTCGTCTTCCTGCTGGAGAGCGTGGTCTTCAGCCTGATAGGGCTCGCGCTGCCCGCCCAGGTGCGGGCGCTGTCCGACGGTGACAGGGCATGGCCGCTGTACGCGCTGGCGGTGGCCGGCACACTGATCGCGGTACGGCTGCTGTGGCTCGCCCCGCTGTCGGCGCTGGTCCAGCGCAAGGGCGGCGTACAGCGGCCGAGCTGGCGGCTGCCGGTGGTGCTGACCTGGGCCGGCACCCGGGGCGTGGTGCCGCTGGCGGCCGCGCTGTCGATCCCGGTGGCGGCGAAGGACGGTTCGGCGCTGACCGAGCGCCCGCTGGTGCTGGTCCTCACCACGTCGGTCGTGGTCGTCACCCTGGTCGTCCAGGGCTTCACCCTGGCCCCGGTCGTGCGCCGCTCCGGCATCGCCCTGGAGCCCGACCACACCGAGCGCGAGGAGGCCGCCGCCCGCTGCCGGCTGGCGGACGCGGGCATCCGGCGCCTGGAGGAGCTGTCCGAGCTGGAGGCGGTGCCGGACGTGGTCCTCGACCGGCTCCGGCGCGGTCTGAACGCCCGCCTGGACGACGCCCGCGACCGGCTGGCCGACAGCACGGTCGAGTCGGCCGACCTGGTCTACCGGCACCTGCGCCGCGACCTGATAGCGGTGGAGGCGCAGGAGCTACGGCGTCTCTACGACGAGCACTCGATCAGCGACACCACGCGGCGGCGGCTGCAGCGCTCGCTGGACCTGGAGGAGGCGAGGCTGGCGGACGCATAGCGCTCCGCGGGAAGGGGCCGGTTCTTCGGCTACGGGTGCCTGGGTGCCGGTCGCGACCGCACCGCGGAACCGGGCGTCGGCACAGCCCCGCGCCGCTGGGCAGTCGCGTGCCGTGCGTCCCGCAGGGAACTCCGCAGGCCGAGGTCCGAGCCCCGGCGCCGTCAGCCCCACCGCCGGCGGCAACGGCCCGCACGCCCACAGCGGTTCGCACCTGGACCGTCGGCTTCGGGCTGGTCGGCGAGTAAGTGCGCCACGCGGTCGGCAGTCCGTTCGTACACGAAGGGCGGAGCGGGTGAGAAGAGGCGCGGGCCGGGTGTCGTACGGGATAACGCTCGGTGTCCGGTACCCCGCACCCGCCCGCCGTCCCCCGTACAGCCCAGCGCCTCGTTTCGGCCCCCGGGCCACCTCTTCTTGATGCTCGACCGCCGCCCGCCAGGCCATTCTTAACGCAAGCTTGACGCCCAGCCCGCCGCTATCCGTGGGCCCACGCGTCACTCTCTGCTTACGCTGGTGCCGCCGTCCGCGTGATGGCCGGAATCGAACTGCGCCGCAACCACCCCGCGCCGGACACCAGGAGCCCACCCCATGGCCACGACCGAACACCCCCCTCCCAGTCGCCTGCGCGCCTGGATGCTGGAGGGGCTGTCCGACATGGGCAAGGGCGGCGGCCACACCGGGCCCCACGCACAGCCCGAGCCCGCGCACCAGGGCCAGCGCTGGTGGCGGGTGATGTGCCTGACCGGTGTGGACTACTTCTCGACCCTCGGCTACCAGCCGGGCATCGCCGCCCTGGCGGCCGGTCTGCTGTCGCCGATCGCGACCATCGTGCTGGTCATCGTCACCCTGGCCGGCGCCCTGCCGGTCTACCGCCGCGTCGCCGAGGAGAGCCCGCACGGCGAGGGCTCCATCGCCATGCTGGAGCGGCTGCTCTCCTTCTGGCAGGGCAAGCTGTTCGTACTGACCCTGCTCGGCTTCGCCGCCACCGACTTCCTGATCACCATCACCCTGTCGGCCGCCGACGCCTCCACCCACCTGGTCGAGAACCCGCATCTGACCAGCACCCTGCACGGCCACCAGATGGTCATCACGCTGTTCCTGGTGGCCCTGCTCGGCGCGGTCTTCCTCAAGGGGTTCCTGGAGGCGATCGGCGTCGCGGTCGCCCTGGTCGGCGTCTACCTCGCGCTGAACGTCGTCGTCGTGATCGTCGGCTTCTACCACGTCCTGACCGCCGAGCATGTCGTCACCGACTGGACCAGCGCGCTGACCGCGGAACACGGCAACGTCTTCGTGATGATCGGCGTGGCCCTGATCGTGTTCCCGAAGCTCGCCCTGGGCCTGTCCGGCTTCGAGACCGGCGTCGCCGTCATGCCTCACGTCAAGGGCGACGCGGGGGACACCGAGGAACGGCCCACCGGCCGGATCCGGGACACCAAGAAGCTGCTCACCACGGCCGCCCTGATCATGAGCTGCTTCCTGATCGCGACCAGCTTCATCACCACGCTGCTGATCCCCGAGAACGCGTTCAAGGCCGGCGGCGCCGCCAACGGCCGTGCGCTCGCCTACCTCGCGCACCAGTACCTGGGCGGCGCCTTCGGCACGGTCTACGACGTCTCGACCATCTGCATCCTGTGGTTCGCCGGCGCCTCCGCGATGGCCGGCCTGCTCAACCTGATGCCCCGCTATCTGCCCCGCTACGGCATGGCCCCGCACTGGGCCCGCGCGGTGCGCCCGATGGTCATCGTCTTCACCCTGATCGCCTTCCTGGTGACCTGGATCTTCGACGCCGACGTGGACGCGCAGGGCGGCGCCTACGCCACCGGTGTCCTCGTCCTGATCAGCTCCGCCGCCGTCGCGGTGACCATCGCCTCCCGCAAGGCCGGGCAGCGCAGGTGGACCATCGCGTTCGCGGTGATCTCGGCGGTTTTCCTCTACACGACCGTCGTCAACGTCATCGAACGCCCCGACGGTGTGAAGATCGGTGCCTGCTTTATCGTCGGCATCATCCTGGTCTCGCTGCTGTCCCGGCTCGCCCGTGCCTTCGAACTGCGCGTGACGAGCGTGACGCTCGACGACATGGCGGATCGTTTCATCCGTGACATGGCCAGCCGCAAGATGCGGTTCATCGCCAATGAGCCGGACCGGCGCGACAAGGCCGAGTACCGTGACAAGATCGACCAGATCCGGGCCGACAACGACATGCCCGAGCAGGAGGACTTCGTCTTCGTCGAGGTCACGGTCACCGACCCCTCCGAGTTCGAGGCGGGCCTGACGGTACGCGGCGAGGTGCTGCACAACCGCTACCGCGTCCTGACCCTGGAGTCGGCCTCCATCCCCAACGCCCTCGCCGCGCTGCTGCTGCACGTCCGCGACGAGACCGGCTGCATCCCGCACATCTACTTCGAGTGGACCGAGGGCAGCCCGTTCGCCAACTTCCTGCGCTTCTTCCTCTTCGGCCAGGGCGAGGTCGCCCCGGTCACCCGCGAGGTGCTGCGCGAGGCGGAGCCGGACCGCGCCCGGCGGCCGCGCGTCCACACGGGCTGAGCCCCCACCCCGGGGACGCGTCCACCCCGGGACGCGGTCGCGCCGTAAGAATCCCGTCAATAACCGCTCGGTCCGCATAAGAACCCTGTCAGGGGCCGGTCCCGTGCGTCCACCGGCCCCTACCGTCGGCCCCATGGAGGACAGAAGACGCAGGGGCCGGGCGGCCGGTGACCGCACCTGGCGCGGCAGCGCGTGCCTGGCCCTGGGCTGCGCTCTCGGCTTCGGCTGCCTCACGCTCCTGGTGGACTGGGACGCCGGCACCCTCACCCCGGCCCGCGCCCTGCTCTGGGTCGCCCTGTCGACCGCGATCCTCAGCATGCTGCTGCCTGCCCGGGTCACGGCGGGCCCCGGCTGGCTGGCCGTGCACGGCCCGCTCCGCCGCCGCAGCGTCCGTACCGACTCCCTCGTCTACGTCGGCCAGTACGGCGACCTCTCCACCCATCTGGTCCTGCGCGACACCGCCGGCAACCGGCTGGAGCTCGACCCCGGCGTCCTGCACGCCAACCCCCTGCTCTGGCACGAACTGGACACCGGTGTCCGGCGCTCCCTGGAACGCGGCACCCTGCGCCGGGGCGCCGAGGTCCTCGCCCGGCTCGGCCACGAGATCGACGACACGACCGCACGCGCGGTCCTGGAGGCGTCCGGCCTCACCTGACCAGCGCCCCGATGTCCGTGTGCCCCGCCCCCCGGCCCTATCGTGAGCGCATGCCTTCCTACACGATCGGCCAGGCGGCACGGCTGCTCGGCGTCAGCCCGGACACCGCCCGCCGCTGGGCGGACGCGGGCCGGATGGCCACCCATCGCGACGAGGGCGGCCGGCGGCTCATCGACGGCACGGACCTCGCCGCGTTCTCCGTCGAACTGGCCAAGGCCGGCGCGGGCGAGGAGGACGCCTCCTACACCTCGGTCCGCAACGCCTTCCCCGGCATCGTCACCGCGATCAAGCTCGGTGACGTGGCCGCCCAGGTCGAGATCCAGGCCGGCCCGCACCGCCTGGTCTCCCTCCTGACCCGCGAGGCCGTGGAGGAACTGGGCCTGGAGGTGGGCATGGAGGCCACCGCCCGGGTGAAGTCGACGAACGTGCACATCGACCGCGTGTGACCGGGTGAGGCCGGGTTCCCGCGGCTCACGGAGTCGCCGCTGACGCGCGGCCGGGTGCGGCGGGCGCGGGATGCCGGCCGCCGTATTCCCCGTCCACCCGTATCGCCCTGATGCCGCTGATGTGCCGGGCCCCGCAGCGGTCCTGCGGCAGGACCAGTTGCGGACCCGCCCGGTCCAGCGGGGTGTCGTCGATGCTCACACCGAGCAGAACGGGAGCATGGGCGAAATCGGGGTCGATCTCGGCCCACGAGAGCAGGGCGTGGTGCCCGTCGGCGCCGGTGACCGCGATGAGGAAGCGCAGCCGGTCCTTGCGCCGGACGGGGTCGAAGCCCGGTCCGGCGTCGGTCAGGACGTCGTACAGCCGTGGGCCGGTGAAGCCGTGGTGCTGGACGCCGCTGGTGGCGCACTCGAAGCTGACCCGCACCCGGTGCTGGGGCCAGCGCAGGAGGTCGGGCACGGTGAGCCGGACCGGTCGCGCCAGATCTCCGGTGAGGACGAGTTGGGCGAGCGTCATGTGCGGCCACCTCCCGAGTGACGGTACCCACAGCACATCACCGTACAAACGCACATGCCAGGCTCAAGTCACAAGTATGCAGCTCATGCGATGTGACAGGAGACTTACGCCTGGCAAATGCGGCAGTATCATCGGCTGGCGGCCGATACCCGGGTCGCTGCAGGGCGCGACAGCTTTTTCCCATGAGTTCAGAGGAGTTCACTCGTGATGACCCGTTCCGCGCGCCGGACCCGGCGGACGCTCCAGGTGGCCGGTGTCTCGGTCGCGGCGCTGCTGGCCCTGAGCGCCTGCTCGTCCTCGTCCTCGGACGACAACTCGTCCGCGAAGACGAAGTCGGACACCTCGTCGTCGGCGTCGCCCAAGCTGTCGGGCTCGATCACCGTCTTCGCGGCGGCCTCCCTCAAGGAGAGCTTCACCACGCTCAAGGCCGACTTCGAGAAGGCCCACCCCGGCACCACCGTCACCTTCAGCTTCGGCGGCAGTGACACCCTCGCCGCGCAGATCACCAGCGGTGCGCCGGCCGACGTGTTCGCCGCCGCGAGCGCCAAGACCATGGCGATCGTGACCGACAAGAAGGACACTGCCACCACCCCGGCCACCTTCGTCCGCAACCAGCTGGAGATCGCCACCCTGCCGGGCAACCCCGACAAGATCTCCTCCCTCAAGGACCTCACCAAGTCCGGCCTGAAGGTCGTGCTCTGCGACAAGACGGTGCCGTGCGGCGCCGCCGCGCAGAAGGCCCTGGACGCCAGCAAGCTCAAGCTGACCCCGGTCTCCTACGAGGAGGACGTGAAGTCCGCCCTCAACAAGGTGGTCCTCAAGGAGGCCGACGCGGCCGTCGTCTACAAGACGGACGTGAAGGCCGCGGGCAGCAAGGTGGAGGGCGTGGAGTTCCCCGAGTCCGCGAACGCCATCAACGACTACCCGATCGCCCTGCTGAAGAACGCCCCGAACCCGGCGGTGGCCAAGGCGTTCATCGCGCTGGTGCAGTCCGCCGAGGGCCAGCAGGTCCTGAACCAGGCCGGGTTCCTCAAGCCGTGACGAAGGCCGACGAGTCCGGTGCCGCGGCCGACACCCTCACGGGCGGCTTGCGGCGCCGGCGCGTCCGGACAGCCGTACCGCTACCGCTCCTCCTCCCCGGAGCGGTAGCCCTGGCGTTCCTCCTCCTGCCGCTGCTCGCGCTCCTGGTGCGGGCCCCCTGGAGCAGCCTGCCGTCCCTGCTGACCAGCACGGAGGTGTGGCAGGCCCTCCAGCTGTCCCTGTTCAGCGCGACGGCGGCGACGGCCGTGAGCCTGTTCCTGGGCGTCCCGCTGGCCTGGCTCCTGGCCCGCACGGAGTTCCCCGGGCGGGGTTTCGTACGGGCGCTGGTCACCCTCCCCCTCGTCCTCCCCCCGGTGGTGGGCGGTGTGGCCCTGCTCCTCGCCCTCGGCCGCAACGGGGTGGTCGGCCAGTGGCTGGACTCCTGGTTCGGCATCACACTCCCGTTCACCACGGCCGGAGTCGTCGTCGCCGAGTCCTTCGTGGCCATGCCGTTCCTGGTGATCAGCGTCGAGGGCACACTGCGGGCCGCCGACCCCCGCTACGAGGAGGCGGCGACCACCCTGGGCGCGTCCCGCTTCACGGCGTTCCGCCGGGTCACGCTGCCGTTGATCTCACCGGGCATCGCGGCCGGCGCGGTCCTGGCCTGGGCCCGGGCCCTGGGCGAGTTCGGAGCGACGATCACCTTCGCCGGCAACTTCCCCGGCCGCACCCAGACCATGCCGCTCGCGGTCTACCTGGCCCTCCAGAACGACCCCGAGGCGGCGATCGCGCTCAGCCTGGTGCTGTTGACCGTGTCGATCGCGGTCCTCGCGGGGCTGCGGGACCGGTGGATGGCGGGGGCGTAAGGAAACATGACCAATCCGACCCCCGACGGCCTCGACGCCCGCCTCGTCGTCACCCGTCCCGCCTTCCGCCTCGACATCACCCTCGCCGCCGCCCCCGGCGAGGTCGTCGCGCTCCTCGGCCCCAACGGCGCGGGCAAGACCACCGCCCTCCGGGCCCTCGCCGGCCTCACCCCGCTCACCACCGGCCACCTCCGCCTCGACGGCACGGAGCTGGACCGTACGCCCCCCGAGTCCCGTCCGGTGGGCGTCGTCTTCCAGGACTACCTCCTCTTCCCCCACCTCACGGCCCTCGACAACGTCGCCTTCGGCCCCCGCTGCCAGGGCGCGACCAAGGCCGAGTCCCGCGCCCAGGCGGCCGCATGGCTGGACCGCATGGGCCTCGCCGAGCACGCCGGCGCCAAACCCCGCCGTCTCTCCGGCGGGCAGGCCCAGCGCGTCGCGCTGGCCCGCGCCCTGGCCACCCGTCCCCGTCTGCTGCTCCTGGACGAACCCCTCGCGGCCCTGGACGCCCGCACCCGCCTCGACGTACGGTCCCAACTCCGCCGCCACCTGGCCGAGTTCGAGGCCGTGGCCGTACTGGTCACGCATGATCCGCTGGATGCCATGGTGCTGGCCGACCGCCTGATCGTCATCGAGGAGGGCCGGGTCGTCCAGGAGGGCATCCCCGCCGACATCGCCCGCCACCCGCGCACCGACTACATCGCCCACCTGGTCGGCCTCAACCTCTACCGGGGCCGGTCCGAGGGCCACACGGTCAAACTGGACACAGGCCCCGCGATCACCACCACGGAGGACCTGGCCGGTGACGTCTTCGTGGCGTTCCCGCCGAGCGCCGTCACCCTCTTCCGGGACCGCCCCAGCGGCGCCAGCGCCCGTAACCTCTGGCGCTGCGAGGTCGCCGGCCTGGAGACCCACGGCGACCAGATCCGCGCCGACCTGACCGGCGAGCTCCCCCTCGCCGCCGACCTCACCACGGTCGCCGCCGCCGAACTGGACCTGCATCCCGGCGCCACGGTCTGGGCGACGGTGAAGGCCACGCAGACGCACGCGTACCCGGCGTAGACACGCGGGAGGCCCCGCCGAAGCGGGGCCTCCACGGTGCCTGCTGGGGATCAGTCCTCGTACACGTCCAGCGGCGGGCACGAGCACACCAGGTTCCGGTCGCCGAAGGCCTGGTCGATCCGGCGCACCGGCGGCCAGTACTTGTCGGCGGCGGACACCCCGGCCGGGAAGACGGCTTCTTCCCGGGTGTAGGCGTGCTTCCATTCCCCGCCGAGCGCGCCTGCGGTGTGCGGAGCGCCCCGCAGCGGGTTGTCGTCGGCGGGCCACTCCCCCGCCCCGACCTTGTCGATCTCCGCGCGGATGGCGATCATCGCCTCGCAGAACCGGTCCAGCTCGCCGAGGTCCTCGGACTCGGTCGGCTCGATCATCAGCGTGCCGGCCACCGGGAACGACATCGTCGGCGCGTGGAAGCCGTAGTCGATCAGCCGCTTGGCGACGTCGTCGACGCTCACGCCGGTCGCCTTGGTCAGCGGCCGCAGATCGATGATGCACTCGTGCGCGACCAGCCCGCCGGGCCCGGTGTAGAGCACCGGGAAGTGCGGCTCCAGCCGCTTGGCGACGTAGTTGGCGCTGAGCACGGCCACCTGGGTGGCGCGCTTGAGGCCCTCGCCGCCCATGAGCCGGACGTACGCCCACGAGATCGGCAGGATCCCCGCGGAGCCCCATGGCGCGGCCGAGATGGGTCCGACGCCCGTCTCCGGCCCGGCGGCGGGCTGCAGCGGGTGGTTCGGCAGGTACGGCGCCAGGTGGGCCCGTACGGCCACCGGACCGACACCCGGACCGCCGCCGCCGTGCGGGATGCAGAAGGTCTTGTGCAGATTGAGGTGGGAGACGTCACCGCCGAAGTGGCCCGGCTTGGCGACGCCGACCAGGGCGTTCAGGTTGGCGCCGTCGACGTACACCTGGCCGCCGGCCTCGTGCACCTGGCCGCAGATGTCCGCGACGTGCTCCTCGAACACCCCGTGGGTGGACGGGTAGGTGATCATCAGCACGGCGAGCTCGTCCCGGTGCTGCTCGATCTTCGCCCGCAGGTCCTCGACGTCGATCTCGCCGTCCCCGGCGGTCTTCACGACGACGACCTTCATCCCGGCCATGACGGCGCTGGCGGCGTTGGTGCCGTGCGCGGAGGACGGGATCAGGCAGACGGTCCGCTGCGCGTCGCCGTTGGCCCGGTGGTAGGCGCGTACGGCGAGCAGCCCCGCCAGTTCGCCCTGCGAGCCGGCGTTGGGCTGGAGCGACACCTTGTCGTAGCCGGTGACCTCGGCGAGCCGCTCCTCCAGCTCGCGGATGAGGGTCAGATAGCCCTGCGCCTGCTCGGCGGGCGCGAAGGGGTGCAGCTGGCCGAACTCGGACCAGGTGACCGGCTCCATCTCGGTGGTCGCGTTGAGCTTCATGGTGCAGGAGCCGAGCGGGATCATGCCCCGGTCCAGCGCGTAGTCCCGGTCCGCGAGCCTGCGCAGGTAGCGGAGCATCGCGGTCTCGGAACGGTGGTCGTGGAAGACGGGGTGGCCCAGGAAGCCGTCGGCGCGCAGCAGCGCCTCGGGCAGGGTGTCCTCGGCGGCCGCGTCCAGCGCCTCGACGTCGCCCTCGACCCCGAACGCCGTCCACACGGCGCCGAGCTGAGCGCGGGTGGTGGTCTCGTCGCAGGCCATGGAGACGTGGTCGGCGTCGACGAGCCGCAGGTTGACCCCGCCCTGCCGGGCGGCGGCGACGATCTCGGCGGCCTTGCCGGGCACGCGCGCGGTGAGGGTGTCGAAGTAGGCGCCGTGCACGATCCCGACCCCGCCGGCCTTCAGCCCGGCGGCGAGGATCGTGGCGTACCGGTGGGTGCGCCGCGCGATGGCCCTGAGCCCGTCGGGCCCGTGGTAGACGGCGTACATGCCGGCCATCACGGCGAGCAGCACCTGCGCGGTGCAGATGTTGCTGGTGGCCTTCTCGCGGCGGATGTGCTGCTCACGGGTCTGCAGGGCCAGCCGGTAGGCCCTGTGCCCGTCGGCGTCCACGGACACGCCCACGAGCCGCCCGGGCAGGCTGCGGGCGAACTTCTCGCGGACCGCCATGTAACCGGCGTGCGGCCCGCCGAAGCCCATCGGCACGCCGAACCGCTGGGTCGTGCCGACGGCGATGTCGGCGCCGAGTTCACCCGGCGAGGTCAGCAGGGTCAGCGCGAGCAGATCGGCGGCGACGGTGACGAGCGCGCCCAGCTCGTGCGCCTGCTCGACGATCGGCCTGATGTCGCGTACGGCACCGGAGGCGCCGGGGTACTGGACGAGCACGCCGTTGATCTCACGCGCGGCGAGCTCCGCCGGAATGCCGTCGCCGAGGTCGGCGACGACGACCTCCACGCCCGTCGGCTCGGCCCGGGTCCGGATGACGGCGACGGTCTGCGGCAGCGCGTCCGCGTCGATGACGAAGACGCCGTTCTTGTTCTTGCCCATGCGCAGCGACAGGGCCATGGCCTCGGCGGCGGCCGTGCCCTCGTCGAGCAGCGAGGCACCGGAGGTGGGCAGCCCGGTGAGGTCGGCGACCATGGTCTGGAAGTTCAGCAGGGCCTCGAGGCGCCCCTGGGAGATCTCCGGCTGGTACGGGGTGTAGGCCGTGTACCAGGCGGGGTTCTCCATGACGTTGCGCAGGATGACGGGCGGGGTGAAGGTCCCGTAGTACCCGAGGCCGATCATCGAGTCGAGCACCTGGTTGCGATCGGCGAGCGACCGCAGCTCGGCCAGCACCTCGGCCTCGGTACGCGCGCCCGGCAGCTCCAGGGAGTCGGCGTTCTTGATCACGTCCGGCACGGCGGCGGCGGTCAGCTCGTCCAGCGAGCCGTACCCGACCTGGGCGAGCATCTTCGCCCGGGCCTCGTCATCGGGCCCGATGTGACGCTGCTCGAACGGAATCCCCTGTTCGAGTTCGGAAAGCGAAGGGCGGTGGGCGGTCATTGCGGAGGCCTCCTGGTCTGAACGCGACCTTCGAGGGGCACCCGGCATGGGTACCCCGACGGCCTCCCCCTCTGTCATCTCAACCTGAGAGTTTCACCGGACGCCCGTGGGCTCCGGCTTTCACCGTCGGTGAGGGCGGACGCCGTCGACATCCGCCCTGCTTTCCAGAGTGACCTCGTCCGTGCGGTACGTGGGCCTGAGAGATTCCGGGGAGGATTTGCTCCTTCGGCGCCTCCGGTTGTCCGGAGGACTCTCCCGCACGGGGTCAGCAGCCGTCTGCCAGCCTACCAGCGAGGGCAACGCACGGGCCTTCGAGTGGCCGCCTCCTTGAATGTGCTCTTTTGTAGTGCTTACGGATGAGTTGCGACCAAGTGGAGGGCCCGTGCAGACCGACATCGATCCGCGCAACCTGATCGGCCGCAAGGCGTTCGACCGCAACGGCACGAAGATCGGCACGATCGACGAGGTGTACCTCGACGACGCGACCGGTGTGCCGGAGTGGGCGGCCATACGCACCGGCCTGTTCTCCCGGGACGCCTTCGTGCCCCTGGAGCCCAGCGAACTGGTCGAGGGCACCCTCCAGGTCCCCTTCGACCGCGCCCTGATCAAAGACGCCCCCGACTTCGGCGTGGGCCGCCATCTGTCCCCGGAGCAGGAGCTCCAGCTCTACCACCACTACGGCCTGGACACGACCGCACCACCCCCGCACCACCCGGACCACGACTTCGGCAAACTGGCGGGAACGGAGGACGCGGGGGCGTGAGCGCCGAAGGTGGGTGCGCTGCTGTCGGTCGCCTGCGGGCCGGTGGGGGCTGGTCGCGCAGTTCCCCGCGCCCCTGACGGGGCGCTCACCGCACCCCCTGTCCTCCCGGCACCAGTGGCAAAGGGTCCGTCGGCTCCAGCCCAGGGTCATCGACCCGGAAAGTCCGTACCCTCCCCGGCTCCGAGGACCCCGGCGTCTCGAAGCGCACCGTCACCCTCCCCAGTCCACTCCCCTGCACCCATCCGTGTCCGTACTCCGCGTGCCGTACGTCGTGCCCTGCCGGCCATCGCCGCTCGGCCACCGCCTCCTGCTCGGCGACCGGCTCGGGCACGGCCTCCGCCGCCAGGACGTCCACCCCCTCCCCGGCCGCCGCCTGCGCGAACAGATCCTCCTGCGTGTAGTCGGCCAGCCCCGACACCCCCACCCCCAGCAACCGCACACCCCCCGTCGTGTCCACCGAGTCCAGCAACCGCGCAGCCGCCTCCCGCACCACGGCCGGATCGTCGGTGGGCCCCCGGAGCGTCTCCGACCGGGTGAGCGTCGAGAAGTCGTACCGCCGCACCTTCAGCACGATGGTCCGCCCCGACAGCCCGGCCCCCCGCAGCCGCCGTACACACCGGTCGGCCAGCCGCTGCACTTCCAGCCCCACCCGCAGCCGGTCATGGATGTCCACGTCGTACGTGTCCTCGACGGACACCGACTTGGTCTCCCGCTCGGCCACCACGGGCCGCTCGTCGTGCGCCAGGGCCATCGCGTACAGCGCGTGCCCGTGCGCCTTCCCCAGCAGCCGTACGAGCTCGTCCTCCCCCGCCTCGGCGATCTCCTCGACCGTGCTGATCCCGGCCCGCCGCAGGTGGTCCCCCGTCGCCGGCCCCACCCCCGGCAGGGTCCGTACCGACAGCGGTCCCAGCAGCGCCCGCTCCGTGCCCGGCTCGATCAGCACCAGCCCGTCCGGCTTGGCCCGCTCGGAGGCGATCTTCGCGAGCATCTTGGAGGCGGCCAGCCCCACCGACCCGGTGAGCGCCGTGACCGCCCGTATGTCCGCGCGGAGCTTCTGCCCGGCCAGCCGTGCCGACGCCTCGTCCCAGGCCGCCCCACCGGCCTCCAGGTCCACGAACGCCTCGTCCAGGCTCAGCGGCTCCACCAGCGGCGACAGCGCGCGCAGCAGCGCCATCACCTGGTCGCTGATCGACCGGTACAGCCCGAAGCGCGGCACGAGATACGCGGCGTTCGGCGCCAGCCTGCGCGCCTGGGCCATCGGCATCGCCGAGTGCACACCGAACACCCGGGCCTCGTACGACGCGGTGGCCACCACACCGCGTGGTCCCAGGCCGCCCACGACCACGGCCTTCCCGCGCAGGCTCGGCTTGGACGCCTGCTCCACCGAGGCGAAGAAGGCATCCATGTCGAGATGCAGGATCGTGGGCGCGTTTCTCACAACTCCGATGCTGCACCACGCCACTGACAATGCCCCGGCACTCGACCGTGCCGGGGCATCACAGGACGTTCCGGGGCCTTGGGCCCAGGACTTCAGACCGCTCGGTTGCGCCGTCTGGCCAGCTCGTCGGCGGGGTTGGGCCCGACGAGTGTCTCGCCGGTGTCGACCCGCTCGCCGTGCAGCTGCGAGAGCGCGCTTTCCACGTCCCGCCAGACCACGCCGACCGCGATGCCGAAGATGCCCTGACCGCCCTGGAGCAGGGCGTGCACCTCGTCGGGGGACGTGCACTCGTAGACCGTCGCGCCGTCGCTCATGAGGGTCATGCGCTCCAGGTCGCGGAAACCGCGTTCCCTGAGGTGCTGGACCGCGGTGCGGATGTTCTGGAGCGACACCCCGGTGTCCAGGAACCGCTTGACGATCTTCAGGACGACGACGTCCCGGAAGCTGTACAGGCGCTGCGTACCCGACCCGTAGGCGGGCCGCACGCTCGGCTCGACCAGGCCGGTGCGGGCCCAGTAGTCGAGTTGCCGATAAGTGATGCCGGCCGCCGCGCAGGCCGTGGGCCCGCGGTAGCCGATCTCCTCGGTCGCCATGGACGCCGCCCCTTCGCCGCTCGGCACTGCCGTCGGCCGCTGCGGAGCGTGACCGGTAGTGCTGCTGTGATGGGGGTCCCCCCAACTCGAACGAAGTCGAGAGCCCGGGGGAGGGTACGGACCGCTCTCCCCGAGACCGCGTCCCGGGGCACCCCCAGCCGTACCGTCGCCGCTGCTTCTCACGCCGACCTCCGTCCTTGACCTGCCTTCTCGACGGTAGGCAGTCACCAGGGGTGCGTCAACGATCGCCACACTCGGCACGCCGAGTGATAATCACCCTAGGAGTGGTTTCCCGTGCCCCACCGCGGGGAAAGGCTAGCCGAATGCTCTGGCGGGAAGCCGTAGGACGCTCTCAATGGCCGCTGGCAATTGCCCATGAGTTTCGGCTGTGACCAGCCACAAACCGGCCCGTCCCCGACCTTCCGGTGGGTGACGGGCCGCTGCGGTCTCACTGGCTGCTGGTGCCGAAGTCCTCGGGCGAGATCTGGTCGAGGAACTCGCGGAACTTCTCCACCTCGTCCTCCTGCTCGTCCGGGATCGCGATGCCCGCGTCGTCCAGCACCGTGTCACTGCCGTAGATCGGCGTTCCCGTGCGCAGCGCCAGCGCTATGGCGTCGGACGGACGGGCGCTCACCTCGACGCCGCTGGCGAACACCAGCTCCGCGTAGAAGACGCCCTCACGCAGATCCGTGATGCGTACTTCGGTGAGCTCCTGGCCGACGGCCTCCAGCACGTCCTTGAACAGGTCGTGGGTCAGCGGTCGCGCGGGGGCCATGCCCTGCTGGGCGAAGGCGATCGCCGTCGCCTCCCCCGGCCCGATCCAGATGGGGAGGTAACGGTCGCCTCCCACTTCGCGCAGGAGCACGATCGGTTGGTTGGAGGGCATTTCCACCCGGACACCTACGACATCGAGCTCGTTCACACAGCAACCCTAGGCCGTGCCCGGGACGTTTGGGTAGTCGGGCCAAAAACGCGCGCCCGATCCGGCCTCCGCCCGGGACCTGTCACAACGATCACGGCAGCCGCACCCCGAGCGCGGTCTGCACCAGTGCGGCGTGCAGCTTCATCGTGAGCGCCGCCAGCTCCTTCGTACGCGCCTCGGCGTGCGCCCTGGTCTGCGGGTTGCGATGACGCCTGAGCGGGGCCACCACCTGGTCCACCAGACCCGCCTCACGGTCGGCGGCGGCCTTCATCACCCGCAGATGGCGCGGCTCGATCCCGAACCGGCCCAGCTCGGCGACGAGCACGGCCACGGTGACCGCCTCCACGTCGTACACGCCGTCCTCCAGGGGAGCGATCAGCCCGTACGACTCCCACTCCTTGAGGCGGACCTCGTCGATCTCGGCGGCCGCGAGCAGCTCGTCCCGCCCGATCCGCGCCACCGTGGGCGCCTCAGGGGCCGTCAGTACGCCCTCGCCGTCCCGCTGCCGCCCGAGGACGGGCAGCTGCACGGCTTCCCCGCGCTCCATGGCGTCCAGGTACTCCCGGATGACCTTGAGCGGCAGATAGTGGTCCCGCTGCATCCGCAGGACGTGTCCGAGGCGCTCCACGTCCCCGGCGCTGAACTTGCGGTACCCGGAAGGAGTCCGGCGCGGCTCGATGAGCCCCTCCGACTCCAGGAAACGGATCTTGGAGATGGTGACTTCGGGGAACTCGTCGCGCAGCACGTTCAGCACCGTGCCGATGCTCATCAGCCCGGGTTCCGTGGCGGCGGTGCCATGGCCGGTACCGCCGCTCGGTGTGTGCAGCATGGACCTTCTTCCCTGGGTTCCCCCCGGACGAGGTCCGGGGGTCAGATGCCGTGCCGGCTCGCGTAGAAGACCAGCCGGTACTTGCCGATCTGGACCTCGTCGCCGTTCGACAGAGCGACCTGGTCGATGCGCTCCCGGTTGACGTACGTGCCGTTGAGGCTGCCCACATCGGCCACCGTGAACGAGCCGTCCGGCTGGCGGCGGAACTCCACGTGCCGACGCGAGACCGTCACGTCGTCCAGGAAGATGTCGCTCTGCGGGTGACGCCCGGCCGTGGTCAGGTCGCTGTCCAGCAGGAACCGGCTGCCGGAGTTCGGGCCACGGCGCACGACCAGCAGCGCGGAGCCCAGCGGCAGCGCGTCGACGGCCGCCTGCGCCTCGGGCGAGAGCGCCGGCATCTGGGTCTGGCCGGTGACCTCGGCGTCGTAGGCCTCCAGGCCGGAGATCGAGATCGTGGACGTCGTCTCGGCGGCACGCTCGGGGACGGCGCCCGCACGCAGCGGGGCACCACAGTTGGAACAGAAGCGGGCGTTCTCCGCGTTGCGGTTACCGCACCTCGTACAAACCAGGGCCGACATGGACGGATCCTCCTGCCGCGGCTGCCCCGCCGGGGCGTTGGACGCGTACGGGCCGGAGGTGAACCCTCCACCCGCACCTGAGGTTGACGGTTGCCCGAAACCTATGCCGCCGGACTGGGACGGGTCAACTGACGGCGCGCCCTGACCTCCCGAAATGTCACCCCCCTGACCAGTCACCTGATCACGGAACAGCGGGCGCTGGCCCTCATCATCGGGCTGTGCGCGATGGCGGGCGGTCGCGTTGTCGCTGCCCTCTCGCGCGCTCTTGCCGAACAACTTCGCAAACAACTTCACGGGCGATTCCCCTTGACCGAAACAGACCCGCCCGTGGGGCAGGACGAACCCTGACTGAATAAACCGGCCGACCCGGACAACCACACAACGTCCGTATCCACCAGACAGTTTCCACCACGCACCGGGTCCCCGGTGCGCCGACCCCCCGCATCCTCATGCCCTCGCCGGACGTCCCCCATGCACCACCGGTTCACTGTGAGGACGACCGAGCGTAGTCAGGCTGCTTCGCCGGTCGCAAGGCATCCACGACGATCTTCGCCGACCCCTCGACGGTCACGGTCGCCTGTTCCTTCTCGAGGGTCTGCACCACGCCTCCGGGGATGTTGAGGGCCGGTTCGAGGTCCTGCGGCTTGCCGATCACCTTGAAAACGTAGGGCTGGGTGATCTTGTTCCCGTCGACGCTCACGCTCTTGCCCGAGTCCGACAGGTAGGTACCTGCGATGACCCGTACCCCGTTGACCTGGATCGCCTCCGCGCCGGCCGCGCGCAACTCCTGGATCGCGTCGAGCAGCATGTCCGCCTGCACCGTCCCCTTCGGGTCGTCGACCGTCATCGTGATGCCAGGACCCTGCGCCGCCACGGTGCCCGCCAGAATGCCGAGTTGCCGCTCCTTCTCGGCCGTCTGTCTGCGCGCCTCCGCCGCCTGGTCGGAGCTGCTCTGCAACTCCTGACGCTGCTTGTCGAGTCCTGTCTTCTCGTCCTCAAGACGCTGAGTACGGTCGTCCAGTTCATCGAGGATGCGAACAAGATCCTCCTGACGGGCCCCGCGCAGCGCGCTGTCGCTGTCACTGTTCGACGCCACCTGCACCGCCAGCCCGAAACCGAGCCCGAACAGCAGCAGGGCGACGATCAGTTGGGCCCGGCTGACGCGCAGCGGCCACAGCCCCTGCACCAGCCGCTGCCGGCCGCTCAGCCCGGCCTCCGGCTTGCGATCGGCAGCCGGTTCGGCCGCCGGCGCCGCGGCGGGCACCTCGTCGGGCAGTTCCTTGCGCAGCGGGTTCTCCGGCCGCTTCTCGTGCTCGCTCATGCCGCTCACGCCCGGAAGACGTGCCGCCGGATCGCCGCGGCGTTGGAGAAGATACGGATACCCAGGACCACGACGACGCCGGTGGACAGCTGCGAGCCCACGCCCAGCTTGTCGCCCAGGAAGACGATCAACGCGGCCACCACCACGTTGGACAGGAACGACACCACGAAGACCTTGTCGTCGAAGATCCCGTCGAGCATGGCCCGCAGCCCTCCGAAGACGGCGTCGAGCGCCGCGACGACGGCGATCGGCAGATACGGCTCGACGACCGCCGGAACCTCAGGACGGACCAACAGTCCGGCCACGACGCCCACGACGAGGCCAAGTACGGCGATCACGATGTGCCCTTCTCAGTCTTCTCGGTGTACGGCTGTGCTGTACGTACGATCACGCTGGGTGCGGCGGGCAGCCGGACGTCGCTCTCCGTGGAGATCGTCGCCCTGATGTCGAAGTTCTGCTCCA
The DNA here is from genome assembly GCF_040652235.1 of Streptomyces sp. NPDC048277. Lineage (NCBI taxonomy): Bacteria > Bacillati > Actinomycetota > Actinomycetes > Kitasatosporales > Streptomycetaceae > Streptomyces > Streptomyces sp. NPDC048277. The sequence goes on along the minus strand of NZ_JBEZLQ010000021.1, from coordinate 4,329 downwards.
GGGCGTGCAGGTACAGCCCGTCCGGGCTGTCCTGGAACCTGGAGGCGAGCTTCTGCCCGTCCCCCACCGCCAGCACCGTGTACGGCGGTACCAACGGCCTGTTGTCGACCAGTATCGCGTCTCCCGCGGCCCTGATCGCGGACAGGGCGGTCAGCCGCTGTCCGTTGACGGAGATCGCCTCGGCACCCGAGGCCCACAGCCCGTTCACGACACGCTGCATGTCGTGGTCGCGGACCCGGCCGGTGTCGGAGAACCCGGAGGTCTCCCGGGGATTGCCGGCGTCGCCGCCGGAGGACGCCTCTTTGGCGTCGTTCACGACCAGCTTCACACCGGGCCCGTGCACCGCGGTGGCGCCCGAGAGCATGCCCACCAGGTCCGCCTGCCCGCTGCCGCCGCTCTCCTTCAGCGCCGCACGCTGGCGGGCGCTGACATCGTCACGCAGTTTGTCGACATTCGTCTCGAGCTTGTCGGCGGCCGCGGTCTCCCGGTCGATACGGTCGATGAGCTCCTGGCGCTCCTTGGCCACGACGGGCGCCGTCACCCGCGCCTGCGCCGCTCCCACGGTCACCACCAGGGCCGCGAGCACCAGACCGCCGGCCAGGCCCAGCTTGGCCCGGAGGGTCTTCGGCATCCCGCCGCCCTCCCCCTGCGCCCTCTTGCGGGCGGCCGCCTCGGCGTACCCGTCGTCGAGGCTGTGGTCCATGACGTTGGTGATCAACGACATGGAGGCGTCCGGGCGCTGCGGCCGGGTGGCGCTGCTCCGAACGGGGGGTTGCTGCGGCATGCCGCACATCGTCGCACGTCGCGACCAGTACCTCCGAATGGCCCCACCGGCGTGCCGGACCGGGCCCCTTGGGGACACCTGTCCGGCACGCACGCGTGCTGCGGTTTTTATCGTCCGGCGCTGTCCACGATCGCCGACCACTCGTCCAACAGGGCCTGCGCGGAGGCGTCGTCGGGCCCCTCCGCCCACAGATGCGTGACCGCCTCGGCCGGGTCGGGCAGCACCATCACCCAGCGCCCGTCGGTCTCGACGACCCGTACCCCGTCGGTGGTGTCGACGAAGCGGTCACCGGCCGCCTCCACGACACGCCGCATGACCAGCCCCTTGACAGCCCAGGGCGTGGCCAGGTCCCGCTTGAGGACATGCGCCCGCGGGATCCTGGCGTCGATCTGGCTCAGCGTGAGCTGCGTCCGCGCCACCAGGCCGATCAGGCGTACGAAGGCGGCCGTACCGTCGTAGACGCTGCTGAACTCGGGGACGATGAACCCGCCCTTGCCGTCACCGCCGAAGATGCTGCCTTCCTCACGGCCCACGCGGGTGAGGTCGTCGGGAGAGGTGGTCGTCCACTCGACCTGGGTGCCGTGATAGGCGGCCACCTGCTCGGCGATCCGGGTCGTGGTGACCGGAAGCGCCACACGGCCGCTGCGCCGCTCCGCGGCGACCAGGTCCAGCAGGACGAGCAGCGCCCGGTCGTCCTCGATGATGCGGCCCTTCTCGTCCACCAGGGACAGCCGCTCACCGACCGGGTCGAACCGCACGCCGAACGCGGCCCCGGAGGACGCCACGATCTCACCGAGGCGCACCAGACCCGACCGCCGCTGATCGGCCGTCTCGGTGGGCCTGGCCTCGTTCAGCCCGGGATTGATGGTCAGCGAGTCCACGCCCAGCTTGCCGAGCAGGCTGGGCAGGACGAGCCCGGCGCTGCCGTTGGAGGCGTCCACGACGACCTTGAGGCCCGCTTCGGCGATCCCGGTCGTGTCGACGTTCCGCAGCAGCGAACCCGTGTACGAGTCGAAGACGCTGGCCGGGAAGTAGAGGTCGCCGATCTCGCCGGGGAACGCGCGCCGGTACTCCTGCCGCGCGAAGATCCGGTCCAGCTTGCGCTGGCTGGCCTGCGAGAGGTCGGCGCCCTGCCCGTCGAAGAACATGATGTCGACGGAGTCCGGCACCCCTGGCGAAGTCCGGATCATGATGCCGCCGGCACTGCCCCGCGCGGTCTGCTGCCGCGCCACGGGCAGCGGTACGTTCTCCAGGTCCCGTACCTCGATGGCACTGGCCTGGAGCGCGGAGATGACCGCCCGCTTGAGCGCACGGGCACCACGGGAGTGGTCGCGGGCCGTCGTGACCGTGGAGCCCTTCTTCAGGGTGGTCGCATACGCGCCGGCGAGCCGTACGGCCAGCTCCGGGGTGATCTCGACGTTCAGAATGCCGGACACACCACGAGCGCCGAACAGATGCGCCTGCCCCCGGGACTCCCAGATCACCGACGTGTTGACGAACGCGCCGGCCTCGATGGTCTTGAACGGATAGACCCGGACGTTGCCCTGAACGATCGATTCTTCACCGATCAGGCACTCGTCACCGATGACCGCCCCGTCCTCGATCCGGGCGGCCCGCATGATGTCGGTGTTCTTCCCGACGACACAGCCCCGCAGATTGCTGTGCTGCCCGACGTACACGTTGTCGTGGACGACGGCCCGGTGCAGGAAGGCACCGCTCTTCACGACGACGTTGGACCCGACGACGGTGTGCTCGCGGATTTCCGCGCCGGCCTCGACCTTGGCGTAGTCACCGATGTACAGCGGCCCACGCAGTTCGGCCTCGGCGTGCACCTCGGCCCCCTCGGCCACCCATACGCCCGGGGATATCTCGAAGCCGTCGATGTCGACGTCGACCTTGCCCTCCAGGACGTCGGCCTGGGCCTTCACATACGACTCATGGGTGCCGACGTCCTCCCAGTAGCCCTCGGCGACATAGCCGTAGATCGGCTTGCCTTCCTTCATCAATTGCGGGAAGACATCGCCGGACCAGTCGACCGGAACATCGGCCTCGACATAGTCGAATACCTCGGGCTCCATGACATAGATGCCCGTGTTCACCGTGTCGGAGAAGACCTGTCCCCAGGTCGGCTTCTCGAGGAACCGTTCGACCTTTCCTTCCTCATCGACGATGGTGATGCCGAATTCCAGCGGATTGGGCACACGCGTCAGACAGACCGTGACGAGCGCGCCCTTCGCCTTGTGGAAGTTGATCAGTTCGGTGAGGTCGAAGTCGGTCAGCGCATCGCCGGAGATGACGAGGAAAGCATCGTCCTTCAACGCCTCTTCGGCGTTCTTGACGCTTCCGGCTGTACCGAGTGGCTTCTCCTCGTTGGCATAGGTGAGCTCCATTCCAAGCTCTTCGCCGTCCCCGAAGTAGTTCTTGACGAGCGATGCCAGGAACTGCACGGTGACGACGGTCTCGGTGAGCCCATGCCTTTTGAGCAGCCGTAGCACATGCTCCATGATCGGGCGGTTCACCACCGGAAGGAGCGGCTTGGGCATGCTTGAGGTCATGGGGCGAAGGCGTGTGCCTTCACCACCGGCCATCACGACGGCCTTCATGTCGGAAGCGTCCTCCTCTAAGAGATGACGGTCTAGCCGACTTCACCCGTCCAGATTGTCCCGCACTTTTCCGCCGCGGGCCATCGAGAGCAATCGAGGGCCACTACGTCCGGACAATCGCCGAGCTCAATCGGCTGTGGCGTCCGCGCGAACCAGGCGACGGACCTGCACCACGTAGAGCACTCCTGCCCACCAGTAGAGCGTTGTACCCCATCCTGCGAACGCCCATCCGAAAATGGCAGCGAGTGACGGGATCCAACCGCTTCCGTCACTGAGCAGCAGGAGCGGGAACGCGTACATCAGATTGAACGTCGCGGCCTTCCCAAGGAAGTTCACCTGGGGCGGCGGATAGCCGTGGCGCCGAAGGATCCCCACCATCACCAGCAGAATCAGTTCACGCAGGAGCAGCGCGGCCGTCAGCCAGAGGGGCAGGATCTCGCGCCAGGTGAGCCCGACGAGCGTCGACAGAACGTAGAGCCGGTCCGCGGCGGGGTCGAGAAGCCGGCCCAGGTTGCTGATCTGGTTCCAGCGCCGGGCGAGCTTGCCGTCCAGGTAGTCGCTGACGCCGCTGAACAGGAGCACCAGCAGGGCCCAGCCGTCGCTCTTGGGCCCGCCGAACTCGGGCCTGAGGATCAGCCACAGGAAGACGGGTACGCCGACGAGACGCGCCATGCTGAGGATGTTCGGGATGGTGAGGACCCGGTCCGTCTGGACACGGGTCTCCTGGACCTCCACCCGGGGGCCTCCTGTGGTGGGAAACGAGCCAACTTTTCCCCCTGACCTTACCCCAACGCAAAAAAGCTCTGGCTCTTGGGCTTGTTGCCCAAGAGCCAGAGCTCTAAAAGGAGTTCGGCGGCGTCCTACTCTCCCACAGGGTCCCCCCTGCAGTACCATCGGCGCTGTGAGGCTTAGCTTCCGGGTTCGGAATGTAACCGGGCGTTT
>NZ_JBEZLQ010000020.1:0-204044 GCF_040652235.1 Streptomyces sp. NPDC048277 | reverse complement strand
CCGGAGACCACCAGGTCGAAACCGGCCTTCTCGATCGCCTTCGCCAGAACCAGCGAGGTACCGATCGCGTCCGTGCCGTGCAGGTCGTCGTCCTCCACGTGGATCGCCTTGTCCGCACCCATCGACAGCGCCTTGCGCAGCGCGTCCTTCGCGTCCTCCGGACCCACCGTCAGCACGGTGACCTCGACGTCGTCGTCCGAGTTCTCGGAAATCTGCAGCGCCTGCTCGACCGCGTACTCGTCCAGCTCGGAGAGCAGACCGTCCACGTCGTCACGGTCGACGGTCAGGTCATCGGCGAAGTGCCGGTCGCCAGTGGCGTCGGGCACGTACTTCACGCAGACGACGATGTTCATGCCTCACGTCCTCCTCAGGATCCGGGCCCGCATGCTATTGAATCGTGTACCGATCGGTCAATAAAACCGTCCGGGATTCGACTGATCTTTTCGACCGACCACCCCAATCGGCCCCCCTGGGTCGCCGGGAAGCAAGGGCTTTCACGCCTCCCACACGATGTGATCTGTGTCACGTCGCCGGAAGGGGGGTGGGTGATGTGTTCCATGGGGTCCGGTGTCGGTTCCGGGTGGCCGTCGTGCGGTGGTCTGTCGTCTCACCATGCGTAATCAGCCAAAACGTGACGGTGAGCGGAGTTGTGGGGTGAGGGTCCGTCAGAATGTCTACGCGCATAGTGTACTGAGCGCCCTAAAGTGCCGTAACTCAGTGTCTGCGCACTCGCTTGACCCTGCTCGGCGGGCTCGGTTTCATGCTTACCTCAACTGCGCGACGGGGTGGCCGCCTTCCCGTACCCGCATCTGTGCTCCGTTCAACTCCCGGCTGTCGCCGCCGTGTTCCGTCATGCCCGCTTGTCCAGTGATGCCGACGCACTGCGCGCCTCCCCCTCCGGAAAGGAAAGCTCCCGGTGCCCCAGCTCCATGCCACAGATCGCTTTCGCCCCCGCTCCACCCCACGTCGGCGGGTGAAGTGAGCAGGCACAGGGGAAAGGCCGTACGCATGAGGCCGAACGCAGGCCGGGGCCGTAGCATCCGTGTCACGTTGATCTCGCTCGCGGTGGTGCCGGCGGTGGGGATGATCCTGCTCTGGCTGAGCGGCTCGGCCGTGCTGTTCGACCAGTGGCGCCAGGCCGGCCATGTCGGGGACGCGGCGAAGACGACGTACGCACTGGTGCCGGGCGTCGGTGAGTTCCAGAAGGAACGGCAGCTGACGGTCATCCTGCTGTCGTCGCACGGCAGCCGCTCCGCCCTGGTTGCCCAGCGCGCCCGCACCGACCGCGTCCTCGCCGACTTCCACAAGGCGGACGCCGCCTCCGCCAGTGACGGATCGGCCGAGTACCAGGCCCAGTTGGAGACCGTCCGGAAGCGGCTGGACGCCCTCACGGAGGAACGGACCACCGTCGACGGCGGGAAGGCCGATCGGCGGCACGCCTACGACGTGTACTCCGCGACCATCCAGTCGGTGCTGAACCTCTTCGGGACGCTGAGCACGGACAACGGCAGTGGAGCCACGGCGGCGGAAGCCGCGCACGCCCTGTCGTTCCTGCGGGCCACCGAGGCGCTCGCGGAGGAGCGGGCCATCCTCGACGGGGCCGCGGCCGGCGGGCGGCTGAGCGTGCAGGAGCGGTCGACGCTGGCTGCCGCGGCCGCCGTTCGCAGCTCCACCCTCACCAACGAGGTCGCCCCCTACCTGCCGACGGAGATGCGGGACGGACTGGACAAGACCATGGGCGGCCGCGACTGGGCCGAACTCGACGCCTTCGAGGCGGCACTTCCCACGGCGGCCGGGGGCGGCGGCGACAGCATCCAGGTGCCCCGCCTCACCGCCGCCCGTGCCGCCGCGCCGAGCCGTGTCTTCGCCGATGTGCAGGGCGTGGAGAACGAGTATCTGGGCCAGGTCACCCAGAACAACGTGGACCGGAACCACGAACTGCTGGTCAGGGTGGTGGCCGGCAGCACCCTCGCCCTGCTGGCGGTGTTCGCGGTCGCCGTGCTGTCCTGGCGCATCACACGGTCGCTCATCGGCCGGATGACCGGCCTGCGCGAGGCGACCCTCGACCTGGCCCAGGAACGGCTGCCCGAGCTGATCGGCCGACTGCGCACCGACGGCAAGCAGCCCGGTCCCGACGATATGCCCGAACTCGACTACGGGACCGACGAGTTGGGCAGGGTCGCGGAGGCCTTCAACAGCGCCCAGCGGATCGCGGTGAGTGTCGCGCTGGAGCAGGCCGAGCTGCGCGAGGGGGCACGGATGGTGTTCCTCAACATGTCCCGGCGCATCCAGATCCTGGTGCACCGGCAGCTCACGGTCATCGACGGCATGGAACGCAAGGAACAGGACCCCCAGCTCCTGGCCGACCTCTACCGCGTCGACCACCTGGCCACCCGGATGCGGCGCAACGCGGAGAGCCTGACCGTGCTGTCGGGTTCGGCGCCCCGGCGTCGCTGGAAGCAGGCCGTGGCCCTCGCGGACCTGCTGCGCAGCGCGGTGTCCGAGATCGAGGGCTATACCCGGGTGGTGGTCGAGCCGATGCCGGCGATCGCGGTGGCCGGTCCGGCGGTCGGCGACACCATCCACCTCATGGCGGAGCTGATCGAGAACGGGGTGACCTTCTCGCCCCCGCACACGGAGGTACGCGTCCGCGCCCTGCCGGTGGCGCAGGGATACGCCGTGGAGGTGGAGGACCGCGGCCTCGGGCTGTCCCAGGAGGAGTACGAGGCCGCCAACGTCCTGTTGCACCATCCCCGGGACTTCAGCATCACCTCGCTGGGCGAGGACCCGCGGCTCGGGCTGTTCACCGTCGGCCATCTCGCCCAGCGGCACGGCATCAAGGCCAGCCTGCAGGCGTCGTCGTACGGCGGCTCGCTGGCCGTCGTCATCCTTCCGCACGACCTGACCGAGCCGGTCGCCGACCTCCCGCCGATGACGCTGGACCCGCGGGCGGAACGCCATCTGGCCTCGGTCGACACCATGGCACCGGACGAGGCGACGGTCGCCGGCATGCCGAGGCGCACCCGCACGATGGCGCCGACCCCGCCCGGCACCGATCCGACGTGGCCTCCGGCGACCCCGTCCGACACCGCACCGCCCCGGTCCCCGGGGGTCGCGCATGGCGCCGCATCGGCTCGGCCCCCGGCGGCCGCGCGTCGCACCGCACCGGGAGCGGCCGTGCGCGGCACCGACCCCGGAGCGGCCCCCGGCCCCGGCAGCGCTGCCGTGCCGGGTCCCCGCAGCGCCGGCCTGAGCGATTCCCGCAGCGCCGCCCCGGGCAATTTCCGCAGCGCCGGCCCGGGTGATCCCCGCACCGCCGATCCGAGCGGTTCCCGCCCCGTCGGCCCGAGCGGTTCCCGCACGGGTGGCTGGAGTGATTCCCGCACCGCCGATGCGAGCGGTTCCCGCCCCGTCGGCCCGAGCGGTCCGCGCACGGGCGGCTGGAGTGATGCCGATTCCGGCACCGTCGGCCCGGCCGGTCCCCGCACGGCCGATCCGAACGGCCCCCGCACCGTCGGCCCGAACCGGCTGCCGCGTCGGGTCCGGCTGGCCAATCTCGCCCCGCAGCTTCGGGAACGGCACGAGGAACAGGCGGACCACGGGCCGGGGCGGGAGGCCGAGGAGCGCCGCCCGGAACAGGCCCGCTCGATGCTCGCCGCACTCCGGGACGGCACCCGGCGAGCCCGCGCCCAGGACGAAGTGCCCGCACCGGACTGGCCCCTGCCCCCGTCCCACCAGAGTCCGCCGCCCACCCGCACCGGCCCGAGAGGGAACACCACCCCATGACACGAACGAACACCGCGCGCGAAGGTCTGTCCTGGCTTCTCGACAATCTGATCGACCGCATCCCGGAGACCCGGCACGCGATCGTGCTGTCGGAGGACGGCCTGCTGGTCGGTTCCTCGGCCGGACTGGCCAGGGCCGACGCCGAGCAGCTCGCGGCCATCGCCTCGGGGGTGCATTCCCTGGCCCAGGGCACCAGCCGTCACTTCGGCGGCGGGCGGGTCCAGCAGACGGTCATCGAGATGGACGACCTGTTCCTCTTCGTCACCACGGCCGGCGGCGGCGCCCGGCTCGCGGTGCTCGCCACCTCGGCGGTGGACGTGGGCAACGTCGGCTACGAGATGACGATGCTGGTGCGGCAGGTGGGCCAGTTCCTCAGCGCCGCCCCGCGCTTTCCCGAATACACCGGCGGTCCGCATACGGGTGAGCATGAATGAGACATTGGTCCGAGGAAGACCCATGGGCGGAGGACGACCCCGGTCGCCTGATCCGGCCGTACACCGTGACCGGGGGCCGTACCCGCACGGCCTGCGCCGACATCGATCTGATCGCGCTGATCAGCACCGTCCGGCCACCGACCCGCGCCCAGCGGCTCCAGCCCGAACAGCACCGGCTGCTCGCGCTGTGCCGCAGGCCCACGGCCCTGGTGGAGGTCGCGGCCTGCCTCGACCTGCCCGTCTCGGTCGTACGCATCCTGCTGGGTGACCTTCTGGACACCGAACTCGTCTCCGTTTCCGCACCCTCGGCGGCCGGCACCCCCGACGCCCGCTTCCTTCAGGCAGTGATCGATGGCATTCGAAGACTCTGACCTCACCGCGGTCTCGCCCGACGCGGCGACGGCCAAGATCCTCATCGCCGGCGGCTTCGGCGTCGGCAAGACCACCCTTGTCGGCACCATCAGCGAGACCGAGCCGCTGCGCACCGAAGAACTCATCACCGAGGCCAGCGTCGGCGTCGACGACCTGGCCGGCGTGGAGCGCAAGACCACCACGACCGTCGCCATGGACTTCGGCCGGATCACCCTGAGCACGGCCCTCGTCGTCTACCTCTTCGGCGCACCCGGACAGGACCGCTTCTGGTTCATGTGGGACGACCTGTCCCGCGGCGCGCTCGGAGCCGTCGTACTGGCCGACACCCGGCGGCTGGACAGCTGCTTCCCCTCCGTCGACTTCTTCGAGCACCGCGGCATCCCCTTCGCCGTGGGCGTCAACTGCTTCGACGGCCAGTGCGACGAGGACCCCGAGGACATCCGCGCGGCGCTGGACCTGCCGCCCGAGGTGCCGCTCGTGCTCTGCGACGCCCGGGACCGGGAGTCGGTGAAACGGGTGCTGCTCGCCCTGCTCGAACACGTGATGCGCGGGCTGGCGGCCGAGGCCTCGGCGGACCGGCAGCCGGTGTAGCCCGCCGTACGCCGGGCCGACCGGTGCCGGCCGCCGCCCGGGCGTCAGCTCCGGTCGGCGGCCACGGCGTGCACGGCGTCGCCGATCGCTCCGAACGGGGCGACGGGCTGCGGGCCGAAGAACATCCGGTTGTGCAGGACGGCCACGGCGAGCCCGAGTCCGGGTTCCGCCCAGGCGACCGTGCCCCCGGCTCCTGTGTGCGACAGCACTCCCTCGCTCAGGGCCCCGCCGGGGCTCGTGTCGCTCACGCCGGGGGCGAAGTGCCACAGCCCGCCGTGCCCGACCGGCATGACGAAGCCGTACGTGCGGTCGACCTCGGCCGGCCGGGGCGTACGGCACCGGCGCAGGGTGTCGGCCGTGAAGAAGGGGGTGCCGCCGTCGCGTCCGGACGACGCGTAGGCCGCGAACAGGCGGGCCGTCGCCCGCGCGGTGGCGATGCCGCCGGCCGACGGCAGGCCCGCCCGCTGCACCTGGGGCAGATTGAACATCGAGGGGGCGAACGGCAGATGCCCCGGTGACGCCGCCTGCAGCAGCCGGTCGTCCGAGGAGGGCGCGCTGTCACCGACGAGCGTGGCGACCCGGGGCCGCTGGTCGTCGGGCAGACCGAGGAAGAAGTCGGCCATGCCGAGCGGGAGCAGCACCTCCTCACGGACGATGTCGAGGAAGGACCGACGCCCCGGATCGACGCGCCGCACGGCCTCCCCGAGCACCCAGCCGAAGGCGAAGGGACTGTACGCGTTCTCGGTGCCGGGTTCGGCCACCGGCGTCTGGTCGGCGACCCTGGCGGTCATCGTGTCCCAGTCGCACAGTTCCTCGAGGCTCGTGTCCGCCCCGATCGTGGGCGCCCCCGACCGATGGCTGAGGACATGGTCGAAGGTGATGCCGCCCTTGCCGTGCGCCGCGTACCCGGGCCAGACCTCCGCGACCGGACGGTCGAGGTCCAGCAGCCCGCGCTGGGCGTAGAGGTGCACCGCGGACGCCGCGACGGCCTTGGTCACCGAGAAGACGGGGAACAGGGTGTCGCCGTCGACCTTCCGGCCGTCCCCGGTCTCACCGGCCCAGGCGTCGACGATCAGCTCACCGTGCAGGAAGGCGGCGATCTGCACGCCCGTCTCACCGGCGTCCAGGGCCTGTTCCAGTGCCTTGGCGATCCTGGGATCGGAGTTCGTCGCCATTCGTTCGCTCACAGCCGCCCCCTGCGATCGTCATCACCAGGCGTATGAGTGTATATAGTTCACTGAATTGACGCTATGGTCTGTGAGAGTCGCGAAAGCAAGGGAGGGCCGACATGACCGGACGGGTCGAGGGCAAGGTCGCGTTCATCACCGGCGCGGCACGCGGGCAGGGCCGCAGTCACGCGTTGCGGCTGGCGGAGGAGGGCGCCGACATCATCGCCGTCGACGTCTGCGCGGACATCGGCACCGCCCACTACCCGCTGGCCGGCGAGGCCGACCTCGCCGAGACCGTCCGTCTCGTCGAGAAGCTCGGCCGCAGGATCGTCGCCCGCCGTGCGGACGTCCGGGAACGCGCCGAGCTCAACGCCGCCGTGGCCGCCGGAGTCTCCGAACTGGGCCGCCTGGACGTCGTGGTGGCGAACGCCGGCATCGCCCCGGTGGGCCTGGACGTGCCCCCGGAAGGGTTCCTGGACGCGGTGAGCGTGAACCTGGTCGGCGTCATCAACACCGTCGAGGCCGCCTACCCCCACCTCGGCGCCGGGGCGTCCGTCATCTGCATCGGATCGTCCGCCGGTCTGATGACGGGCAGCGTCGACAGCCCCGCGACCGGCCCCGGCGGCTCCGGCTACTCCCACGCCAAGCGCGGCGTCGCCCGGTTCGTGCACGACCTGGCGATCCAGCTGGGCCCGGTGTTCATCCGGGTCAACGCCGTGCACCCGACCAACTGCGACACGGACATGCTCCAGAGCGGGCCCATGTACGGCATCTTCCGCCCCGACCTGGAGAACCCGACCCGCGAGGACGCCATCGAGGCCTTCCGGAGCACCCAGGCCATGCCGATCCCGTACGTCGACACCGCGGACATCAGCAACGCCGTGCTGTTCCTGGCCTCGGACGAGTCCCGCTATGTGACCGGCCTCCAGATGAAGGTCGACGCGGGCGCGATCCTGCGGAGGAGCACCTCGGGGGCACCGGCCTGAGGCCCGCCGGGGTGTAGCCCGCTACACCCCCGGTCGGGGAGCGGCCTCCCTCGTGAGGACCGGCGGCGGACGGAAGGGTGGAGGACGTCCTTCCCGTTCCGATCCGCTGCGGAGGCTTCTCTCGTCATGGCAACCGTCCTCTATCACCTCGGCCGCGTGGCCTTCCGGTGGCGCTGGTTCGTCGCCCTGCTGTGGGTGGCCGTCCTGGGAGCCGTGGGCTTCGCGGCGACCAAGGCGCCGACGGCCTCGGACGAGGGATTCACGATGCCCGGCATCGAGTCCCAGAAGGCGTTCGACCTGCTGGAACAGCGCTTCCCCGGCTCCGCCGCCGACGGGGCGAGCGCGCGGATCGTGTTCGTCGCCCCGCACGGGGAGAAGGTGACGGCGACCGGGAACAAGGCGGCGATCGAGAAGCTGGTCCACGGGGCCGCCGACGGCTCACAGGTCGCCGCCGCCGTGGACCCGTTCCGGGCGAAGGCCGTCAGCAAGGACGCCACCACCGCGTACGCGACCGTCACCTTCAAGGTCAAGGCGGACCAGCTCACCGACGCGAGCAAGCAGACCCTGGAGCGGTCCATCGACAAGGTCCGGGCCGCGGGGCTGACCGTCGAGGTGGGCGGTGACGCCCTCGCGACGCAGCCCGGGGCGGGCGGTTCGTCGGAGGCGATCGGCATCGCGATAGCGGCCGTCGTCCTGCTGATCACCTTCGGTTCGCTGGCCGCGGCCGGGCTTCCGCTGCTGACGGCGATCCTGGGCGTCGGCATCAGCATGACCGCGATCAAGGTGCTCGCCGAGACGTTCAACCTCTCGGACACCACCGGCACGCTGGCCACGATGCTGGGCCTGGCCTGCGGTATCGACTACGCCCTCTTCGTCGTCTCGCGCTACCGCGAGGAGCGCGCCAAGGGGCACGAGCCCCGGCAGGCCGCCGGTCTCGCGGCCGGCACGGCAGGGTCGGCCGTGGTCTTCGCCGGCCTCACGGTCGTCATCGCCCTCGCGGGCCTGTCCGTGGTCGGCATCCCCGTGCTCACCAAGATGGGCCTCGCCGCGGCCGGTGCCGTTCTCCTCGCCGTACTCATCTCGCTGACCCTGGTTCCCGCCATGCTCGGGTTCTGGCCCGACGCCGTGCTCGCGCGGGGTGTCCGCAAGCGCAGGAAGCGCAGCCTGCGCCAGAAGCCGCACAACGCGGGCTCGCGATGGGCGAGCATCGTCGTACGGCATCCCGTGCCCGTGCTGCTGCTGGGCGTGGTCGGCCTGGGCGCGATGGCCGCTCCGGCGCTCGGCCTCCAGCTCGGTATGCCGGGGGACGAGTCCAAGTCGACCGCCACCACCGAACGCCGTGCCTACGACGATCTGGCCAAGGGCTTCGGGCCCGGCTTCAACGGCCCGCTGACCATCGTCGTCGACGCCAAGAAGGCCAAGGACGCCAAGAGCGCGAAGGCCGCGGTGACGACCATCACGAAGGAGATCGCCCGCACCGACGGCGTGGTGTCCGTCTCGACGGCCCGCTTCAACCAGGCCGGGGACACCGCGGTGTTCTCCGCGACACCGTCCACCAGCCCCACCGACGAGAAGACCAAGGAGCTCGTCAAGACCATTCGCGGCGAACGGCCGGGCATCGAGTCGAAGGCCGGCGCGAGCTTCGAGGTCACCGGTACGACCGCGCTCAACATCGACGTCGCCGAGAAGGTCCAGGCGGCCCTCGTCCCCTACCTCGTCGTGGTGGTCGGCCTCGCGATCGTGCTGCTCCTGGTGGTGTTCCGGTCGCTCCTCGTCCCGCTGAAGGCCGCGCTCGGCTTCCTGCTCTCGGTGCTCGCGGCGCTCGGCGCCGTGGTGGCCGTCTTCCAGCAGGGCCACGGCGCACATCTGCTGGGCGTGGAGACCACCGGCCCGATCATGAGCATGATGCCGATCTTCCTGGTGGGCATCGTCTTCGGCCTGGCGATGGACTACGAGGTCTTCCTCGTCTCCCGGATCCGGGAGGCCTATGTGCACGGCGACCGGCCCGGCCAGGCGGTGGTGACCGGATTCCGGCACAGCGCCCGGGTGGTCGTGGCCGCCGCGCTGATCATGATGGCGGTGTTCTCCGGCTTCATCGGCGCGGACGAGTCGATGATCAAGATGATCGGCTTCGGGCTCGCCGTCGCCGTGCTCTTCGACGCGTTCGTCGTCCGGATGGCGATCGTGCCGGCCGTCCTGTCCCTGCTGGGCGACAAGGCATGGGCCCTGCCCCGCTGGCTGCAGTGGCTGCTGCCGGACATCGACGTCGAGGGCGAGAAGCTCAGCCGGAAGGTGCCGGCCCCGAGCACTCTCGTCGCGGCCGGGACACCGGAACCGACGGTGCCGCCCGTCCCGGTCCGCTAGCCCGGCACACCAGAGCCCCCGGCGGCCGGGCGTTCCCCCCGACCGGCCGCCGGGACCTGCCCGACAGCAACCGGGAAACATGAGCGCGGTGAAGTCGGCTACTGGACCAGCTCCCAGTCCTGGGAGCCGTCCGCCGCAGCGGTCTGGAGGGTCAGGGGCGCTCCGTCGGACGCACCGGTCAGATACAGACTCGTGTTCCTGACCGCCTGCAACCGGTAGAAGCCGTCGGGGGTCTTGACCAGGTTCCAGCTGCCGGTGGTGCTGTTGTCGACCCACTGGCCGATCCGCTGACCGGCCGTCGCGTTCCCCGTCCAGATCGCCGCCGCGCGGCCGCCCGACTTGTTGAGCAGGGTCACCCCGCCGTTCGGCTCGGTCACCACATGCCAGTACTCGGTGTCGGTGTCGGCCACCGAACCGGGCTCCTCCAGCCGCACGTCGGGCACGTCGCCGTTGCCGATGTTCGCGTCGTTGCTCCTGCCGCCGGTGCCGATCACCTGGTCCGTCCTGCGGTTCACCAACTGGTAGTAGGCGCCGTCGGAGTGCCCGAGGTCCACCTCGGCGAAGGCGAGCGTCGAGGTGCCCTGGTTGTTGAGGATCGCGATCCGGCCGGTGCCGTCCACGTACTGGAGATCGCGGCTGTAACCGGCCTTCGACGTCGTCTGGTACTCCTTCCACACACCGTCGCTGCGCCCGCTCGCATTGACCCAGACGCTCCCGCTGCCCGCCGCGTCGTAGACCAGCCGCCCGCCGGGCAGCCGCACCAGGACCGGGCTGCCGCCGGTCGCCAGCGGCCGGGAACCGGCGTCGACCGGCAGGGAGGCGACGCTGTCCCCGGTGGGGGAGCCCGTGTAGAACGCCAGCGGATTGTCGGCGACCCGGTACCGGGTGTTCGCCCCGCCGCCCCAGTACTCGTACGTGATCATCCACTTGCCGTCCGTCGTGCGGACGACGTTCGCCATGCCCGGCCGGCCACCGCCGATCTCCGACTTGCCGCCGCCCATTCCCTGGGTCAGTCCGGCGATGTCGACGACGGGACTGCTCCACGAGGCGCTGCGCCCGTCCCAGGTCCGGTGGACGAGGATCTGGCCCTGCGAGTCCGTGGCGGTGTCGTTCGCCGGGTCGAGGGCGGGCACACCGGTGGCCGGGTCGAAGCCCGTGTAGTCGTTCTCGTCGGAGTAGTAGCAGACGAGCTGCCCCTTGTAGACCATCAGGTACGGCTCCCAGAGGGGATCCACCTGCCGGTACGTGTTCGCGGCGGCGACGTTCCGGCCGATCGCGCCCGCGCTGCCGCCCTGCCGTCCGCCCGTCGCGACGACGTCGACGACCTTCCAGGTGGCGCCGTCGTCGGCACTGGCGTACAGGGCGATCGCCAGATCCCCGCGGTCGCCGTCGTTGGACGGCGTCCAGTTCGGATCCGCGGCCTTGTGCTCCGTGTAGTAGGAGTCGTCGCCCGACACGACGCTCGCCAGCAGCAGGGTGCCCTGCTTCAGGTTCCCGACGTCCTGCGGAAGCGTGTAGAGGTACGGGTTCGTCCAGTTGCTCGTGTACTTCGCGTACCGGGGATCGCTGGAGAGGTACGCCGGGGCCCTGACCTCCGACAGCGGCTGCCACGTCGTTCCGTGGTCGTCGCTCTTGTAGACCGGGAGGGTCTGCCCGTCGGCTCTGCCCGACGCGGGCACGACCGTGGACTTCTCGAACGACGCGACCAGCCGCCCGCTCGGCAACTGCGCCGACTTCGGGTAGATCACACAGTTGCCCCGCCCCTTCAGACAGGGGTCACTGCCCAGTTGGTACAGGATCCCGCCGGTCGGGTCGTACGCCCGCGCACTGGCCGGCGGGATCATCAGCAGCGCGGACGCCGCGACGAAGGTCCCCAGTGCTCTTGCGGCTCTTCTTCCCTGCATGGCCTCTCCCTGTCGGTGGGTCGATCGCACGACGGAGCGATCAGACGACGGAGCGATCTGTCGATGGATCGCTCACTCGATCTCCGTGGTGACGAGGACGCGTACGTCCCACGGGCCGAGGTCCAGTGCCGCGCCCACGGCGAGGGACGTGCCGTCGAGGACGTCGGTGAGGGGCACCGGGACGGGGACGCTCGCGGACTCCCAGCTCCAGTTGTGGACGATGTGCACACGGCGCCCGTCGGGCGAGGTGCCGGTGGTCGCCGTGACCGGGGCCGGGAGGTCCCGCCAGCCGTGGACGGGGGCCGGGGCCAGCCACTCGGCCAGCGTCCGGGCCAGATCCCGGCCCGGGACCGTACCGACACAGGTGACCCGGCCCGCGCCGTGGCGACGGCTGGTGACCGCGGGCCACCGGCCGAAGTGCGGGTGGTCGTAGGCGACGAGAACCTCGGTGCCGGCGTCGGTGACGGTCAGCCCGTCGACCCAGCCGGTCGCCGTGGCGCCCTCGGGAAGGCGGAGCGGGCCGCCGGGCGCGGACCGTACCGGCAGGTCCCGCACCAGATTGCTGAACTCGTCGTACGAGACCCCGGCCGCGTCCGTGAGACGGCCCGGGGCCGGTTCGGTGCGGGCCCGGGCCTCCTGGTCGGCGTAGCCGGTGCGCGGGCCGAGGACCAGATGGCCGCCGGCGTGGGCGTAGGCCGCGAGCCAGTCCAGGGTCGGGTCGGCGGCGAGGTACAGCGCCGGCACGACCAGGACCGGGTGCCGGCGCACCGCCTCCTCCGGCGCCAACTCCCCCCGCTCCCCGGCCGGATCGTGGAGCCGGCGGGCGTGGACGATGCGCACCTGACGCCCGGCGTCGAAGGCGCCCCGGTAGAAGGGGTCGAAGATGCGGTGGTAGGCGGCCGGGTCGGGATCGCCGTCGGGCCTGGCCAGCGGCGGGTACTTCTGCATCAGCCACTTGCTCGGCGTCGAGTACACCATCGTGAGGTCCGCGTCCGGTGCGAGACCGGCGACCAGCGCGCCCGCGGTCTCGAACTCCCCTCCAAGACGGGCGAGTTCGGCGTAGGCGCGGCCGGGCCGGCCGGTGTGGGGCAGGATGCCGCCCCAGTAGGTCTCCGCGCCGAAGTGCAGGGTGTGCCAGTGCCAGTACTCGATCATGCGGGCCCCGCGGCCGACCAGCGCCCAGGCGGCCTGCCGCCACTGGCCGTCGTACGCGGGCCGGTTGTCCCAGGGGAAGCCGATCGAGCCCGCGTCGGTCTCCGTGACCAGGAACGGCGCCTGCCGGGAGGAGTACATCCAGTCGGCGGTCCGGTGCAGCGCCCACACGCCGGTGGTCTTCCACTGCTGCTCATGGCCGTCCGGGGTGGGGTCCGGCAGCAGGAGCCCGTCCTGCATGTCGTAGTACGGGTTGCCGGCGGCGATGTCGAGGCGGTCGGTGAGCTCGTCGTCCTCGACCGCCGGGCGGGTGTAGGAGATACAGGTGGTGACGAACTGGTCGGGGCGGGCGTACTCCCGGACGATGTCCGCCTGCCAGCCGATGAACTCGGTGACCTGACGGGCCTGGAACTCCCGCCAGGCGACGTCGTACTGGGGCTGTGCGTTGCCGTCCGGGGTCCACAGGTCGGCCCAGGTGGAGAGGCGGTGGGACCA
The DNA here is from genome assembly GCF_040652235.1 of Streptomyces sp. NPDC048277. Lineage (NCBI taxonomy): Bacteria > Bacillati > Actinomycetota > Actinomycetes > Kitasatosporales > Streptomycetaceae > Streptomyces > Streptomyces sp. NPDC048277. Next base: position 190,791 of record NZ_JBEZLQ010000020.1, on the reverse strand, counting down.
GTACACCAGTCCCCACGCGCGGTTGAGGGTCTCGACGTCCCCGTACTTCTCCCGGAGATGGTCGACGAACCGCTCGAACACGCCCCGGTTGTGCAGGAGTTCGTTGCCGGGCTCGTTGTCGACCTGGAAGCCGATGACCGCCGGATGGCCGGCGTACCGGGCGACTACGCGGCGGACGACCCGCTCGGCGTGGAACCGGAACGCCGGGTGCGTGAAGTCCGCCTCCTGGCGGGCACCCCAGCCGATCCGCTCGCCGGTGCGCCGCTCGCCGGCGATCTCCGGGTACTGGCGGGCCAGCCACGGCGGGACGGCGTACGTCGGTGTGCCCAGGACGACGGAGATACCGCGCTCGTGGGCGCCGTCCAGCACCGGCTGCAGCCAGTCCAGGTCGAACCGCCCGTTCTCCGGCTCCCAGGTCGACCAGACCGACTCGCCGACCCGGATCACGGTGACATGCGCGTCGGCCATCAGGTCGAGGTCGGTCTTGAGGCGTTCGGCGGGACGCTCGTACGGCTGGTACTCGTGGTAGTACGCGGCACCGAACAGGACACGGGCAGGCAGAGCCGCCATGAAGGAGACCTCCAGGAGAGATAGGGGGAGTTACTGCTTGACGCCGCCGGCCGCCAGCCCGCTCTGCCAGTACCGCTGGAGCAGCAGGAAGGCCGCGACGAGGGGGACGATCGAGAGCAGTGAGCCGGTCACGACCAGGGCGAGCATGTCGCTGCTCGCCCCGGCCCCGCCGTTCTGGGCCTGGTCGGCCCAGCGGGCGAGGCCGACCGTGATCGGGTACAGGTTCGGGTCGTTGAGCATGATCAGCGGCAGGAAGTAGTTGTTCCAGGTCGCCACGAGGGTGAACAGCAGGACCGTCACCAGGCCGGGGCCCAGCAGCCTGAGGGCGATCCGGAAGAAGATCCGGGCCTCCCCTGCACCGTCGATGCGCGCGGCCTCCAGGATGCTGTCCGGGACGGCGTCGGCCGCGTAGATGCGCATCAGGTAGAGGCCGAACGGGTTGACCAGGGACGGCAGGATGACCGCCCACGGGGTGTTGACCAGCCCCGCCTTGGCGAAGAGCAGATAGGTCGGGATGGCCAGCGCGGTGGTCGGGACCATGACGGCGCCGAGGACCAGGTTGAAGGCCAGCCGGTCGGCGCGGAAACGGAACTTGGCGAAGCCGTACCCGCCCGCGGCCGCGAGCAGCGCGGCACCGACCGCGCTGACGACGGCGTACAGGACCGTGTTGAGCAGCCAGTGCACGAAGACGCCGTCGTCCTGGGCGAAGGTCGCCCTGACGTTCGCCAGGAACTGCGGGGCGTGCGAGAACCACAGGCCGAAGGTGTTGAACAGGTCCTGGGTGCTCTTGGTTGAGGCGATGAGCAGCCAGCACAGGGGGAGCAGGAAGTAGGCGAGGGCCGCCAGCATGGCGATCGTCAGCGGGGTGCTGCGGCGGTTCGTCATGCGGTCCTCCCGCTGCTGCCGCCGCGGCCGCCGCGGTTCGCGGTGAGCAGGACGGCGTAGGAGGCGATCACGATGACGAGACCGAGCAGGAAGGACACCGTCGCCGCGTAGTTGACCTGCTGGCCGGTGAACGCGAGGGAGTAGGCGTACAGGTTGGCGGTGTAGGAGCTGCTGATGACGTCCGGGGCGATCTTCATCAGCAGGTTGGGTTCGTTGAACAGCTGGAAGCTGCCGATCACGGAGAAGAGCAGGGTGAGCAGCAGCGCCGGCCGCAGCGCGGGCAGCTTCACCGACCAGGCGACGCGCCAGGCGCCGGCCCCGTCCACCGCCGCGGCCTCGTACAGCTCCTGCGGGATCGTGCGCAGGGCGGCGTACAGGATGATCATGTTGTAGCCGACGAACTCCCAGGTCACGATGTTCGCCAGGCTGCCCAGCATCCAGCCGTCGCCGAGGAAGTGCGGGGCGGGCAGGCCGAGCTTCCGGCTGAGCTGGGCGAACGGGCCGAAGTCCGGCCCGTACAGATAGCCCCACATCAGCGCGGCGACCACGCTGGGCACGGCGTACGGCACGAAGATGCCCAGCCGGATCACCCGCGCCAGCCGCAGCAGACCGCTGTCGAGCGCGAGGGCGAACAGCAGCGCCAGGAGCAGCATCACCGGCACCTGGATCACGAAGAACAGTGCCACCCGGCCCACGCCGTGCAGGAGTTGGGGATCGCCCAGGGCCTGCGTGTAGTTGTCCAGGCCGACGAAGACCGTGCCGCCGATCAGGCGGCTCCGGAACAGGCTGAGGTAGGCGGCGTAGCCGAGCGGGGCGAGGAAGAGCAGCAGGAACAGCGTCAGGAACGGGGCGACGAACAGCGGTCCTGCCGCCCGGTGGCGGCGGGTGCCGGTCATCTCAACTCCCCTTGACCGTGAAGCCCTGGCTCTTGGCGTACGTCGTCAGCCGCGACTGCCAACTGCCGAGCGCGCGCACGGTGTCGGTGTGGTCCGCGAGGGACTTGCCGACCGTCTCGGTCCAGTCGGTCGCCGCCTGGTCGAGGAACGGGGGCCACTGGAAGGAGGAGTTGACCGTCGAGCTGATGTCGGCGAAGACCTGGTTGACCTTCTGGCCGCCGTAGAAGGAAGGGGCGTCCCCGGTGAACGTGGCGTCCGTGAGCAGGGCTTTGGTGGCGGGGAAGAAGAACTGCTCGGTGGCGAACATCCTCGCGCTGTCCGGGTCGCTGTTGAGGAACTGCGCGAACACCGCCGCGGCGATGGGGTTCTTGGTGGAGCGGACGACCGCGGTGGTGGAGCCGCCCCAGTTGCCCGAGCTGGGCTTGGCGGCGTCCCACTGCGGCAGCGGGGCCGCCCGCCACTTGCCGGCCGTGGCCTTGGCGGATCCGGACAGGAAGACCGGGCCCCAGGCGGCGGTGATCCAGGTGGCGTACTTGCCCTTGTTGAGCGCGGCGTACCAGGAGTCGGTGAAGTCGGGCTCGACGCCGATGACCCCTTCCTTCGCGAGCCCGCCCCAGTAGGCGCCGAGCTTCCGCGAGACGGCGTCGTCGACGCTGATGGTGATGTCGCTCCTGCCGGCGGTGACATAGGGCTTGGCGCCCGCCTGCCAGAGCAGACCGTGCCAGGCGGCGACCTGGTTGGCGGCGAGGTTCGTGAGGTAGACGTCGGGGTCGGCCTTGTGGAGCTTGCGCGCGGCGGCCGCGAACTCGTCCCAGGTGCCCGGGACGTCGATGCCGTGCTTGTCGAAGATGTCGTGCCGGTACAGCATGCCCATCGGGCCGGTGTCCTGCGGGATCGCCCAGATCTCACCGTTGCTGCCGCTGACCTGGCCCCAGGTCCAGTCGACGAACGTGGACTTGAGCGCCGAGGCGCCGTACGGCCGCAGATCCAGCAGGCTGTTCGTGATGGTGAAGGTCGGGATGGCCTGGTACTCGATCTGCACCATGTCCGGCGCCCCGCTGCCGGCCTTCAGCGCTGTACGCAGCTTGGTGTACTGGGGCGTGCCCTGACCGGCGTTGACGATCCTGACCTTGATGGCCGGGTACTTCTTCTCGAAGAGCGCGACCTCCTTGGCGATGTCCGGGACCCAGGTCCAGAACGTCAGCTCGGTCGGGGTCTTCATGGCCTTGTCGATGTCGGCCTGGCCGACGGGCTTGGCCGAGGCCGAGGTGCCGCCGGAGTCACCGCCGCCGCAGGCGGTGAGGGCGGCGCCGAGCGACAGGGCGCCGGTGGTGGCGAGGAAGAGCCGGCGGCTCAGGGGGGAGGGGCTGGACGCGGAGCTGGATCTGGGCATGGTGAACTCCCGCCGATGGCGAAGGTGGCGGCACGCCTGGCGAGGGCGTGCGGTGCTGAAGAGGGGGAGGAGACGCGGTCGGGCGCACAGGCCTGACGCGGGGCCCACTGGGATCAGGGGCGGCTCTGGGGCGCCGGTGCGATGAGGGCGCTCGCAGGGGAGGGTGCGGGTGCGCGATCGGTGCCGCGACGGTACGACCCGGGTACGGCGGCTGGTGCGGGGATCGCGGGACAGTCGTGAGCTGTCGTCGTACGGGCTGGGCGGTGGGTCAGTCCTGGGCGGGCGCACCTCCTCTCGCGGCATCCGAGGCCGTGCCGGGCCGGCCACGGGCCGGTCCCGGTGGTGGCGCGGTCGAGGCGCGGACGATGAGGTCGACCGGCGCGCTGCTCGGCGGCAGGGGGTCCGCCGCCGGGTTCTCGATGGCGTGCACCAGTCGCTTGAGGCCCTCCTGCGCCACGGCGTCGAAGGGCTGACGCACCGTGGTGAGCGGGGGAGTCACATAGGCGGCGACCGGGATGTCGTCGAAGCCGACCACGCTGACGTCCTCCGGCACCCGTCGGCCGGCCTCCGCCAGCGCGCGGATCAGGCCGATCGCCATGTCGTCGTTGGCGGAGAAGACCGCGGTGACCCGCTCGTCCGCGGCGAACCTGCGTCCCGCCGCGTACCCGGACGCGGCCGACCAGTCACCCCCGACGGCCGCGGGCACCTCCCTGTCCTGTGCGGTCAGGGCGGCCCGCCAGCCCTCCAGACGGTCCCGGGCGGCGTACCAGCGCTGCGGTCCGGCGAGGTGATGGACCGTCCGGTGGCCGAGGGCCAGCAGGTGTTCGGTGGCGGTCCGGGCCATCAGGTCGGCGCCGTCCCCCGCGGTCAGCACGGTGGGCGCGGCGACCGGGGGCGGTGGGCCCATCACCAGGACCGGAACGTCGATCTGCAGAGGGACGTCCGTGCCGTCCGCCTGCTCGTCGATGGGCTCCGAGATGACGATGCCGTCCACGCCCTGGTCGAGGAGCGAGTCCACGGCGCCGGAGATGCCCGCCGGGTCGCCCTCCACCGTGTTGACCACGCGCAGCGCGTAGCCGGTGTCCCGGACGACCCGCTCGACGCCCATGAGCAGCGAGGCGGGACCGTAGAGGGCCGTGCCCAGCGTCACCACGCCGATCGAGCGGGTGCGCCCGGAGGCCAGCGCCCGGGCGGCGCTGTTGCGCCGGTACCCGAGTTGTTCCGCGGCGTCGAGAACGCGCCGGCGCACGTCCTCGGAGACATAGGGCTCGTCGTTGAAGACCCTGGAGACGGTCTTCTGCGAGACACCGGCCAGCCGGGCCACGTCCACACTGCGCGGCGCGGCGGTGCTCTTGCCGCGTCCCGTCCCTGGTGCCATGGCGTCTCCCGGTGACCGCTTGATCGAGGTCAATCATGTCATGCGCCGTCCGGCTGACTGCGCTGTCATGTCTGCGTAGTCATGTCTACGCAGTCATGCGGCGGACGTCAAGGGTCCGGACGCCGGTTGCGCGGGCGGGCCGGCCTGCTGAAAGCGCGGTAGCCCCTGCCTGATCCGCCGGCAGGTCCTGCTCGATCCGCAGTAGGTCCTGGTCAATCCGCGGTACGACCCCGCGGCGGCCCGTACTGCGCCGTGAGTCCGCCGGTTGCCAACAGGGGGACGACGACGGGACACGCGGTGCACGGAGAGCCTGAAGCGGTATTCGGAGACCGACAGAAGGCGGGACACGCGGATGAGGATGCGTACAGGGATCGGGCTGGCGGCGGTGGCCTCGTGCGTCGCGCTCGTCGCCGCCGTCGCCGTCGGCAGGGACGGCGGCGGTTCCGCATCGCGGTTCACACCCCCGAAGGGGCCGTACGTGGCGCTCGGCGACTCCTACACGGCCGGCCCGAAGATCCCCGGCCAGCACGGGCGGCCCGCGGGCTGCGAGCGCTCCGACCGGAACTATCCCGCGCTGGTCGCCGCCGGACTCGGCCTGCGGGCGGCCGAGTTCCGGGACATCAGCTGCAGCGGCGCCGTCATGGCCGACCTGTCCGCGCCGCAGTCCACGGACCACGGCGTCAACCCCGCGCAGTTCTCGGCCCTGAACACCGCCACACGACTGGTCACCCTCGGCATCGGCGGCAACGACATCGGCTTCGGCTCCCTGATCACGACCTGCGTCCGGAGCGGCGTCGGCTACCAGCTGGAGAAGCGGATCGGGGGCGGCACCGCCGACCGGGCGCCGTGCCGCAGCCGGTACCTGTCCGACGGCACCGACGAGGTCGAGGCGAAGATCAAGGCGGCGGGCGGACGGCTCACCGGGGTGCTGGCGGGCATCAGGCACCGTGCGCCGAAGGCCCGGATCTACGTCGTCGGGTATCCGGCGATCCTGCCCGCCGAGGGAACCGACTGCACGGCCATGGGGCTGGCACCGGGCGACGTGGAATTCCTGCGGGACAAGGAGCGGCAGCTCAACGCCGTGCTCCGGGAGAAGGCGCGGGCCGCCGGTGCCGGGTACGTCGACACCTACGCGCCCTCCACGGGCCGTGACGCCTGCGCGGACCCCGATGTGCGCTGGGTCGAACCGCTGTTTCCCGCGGCTCCCGCGGCCCCGGCACACCCCAACGAACGCGGCGAGCGCGGTATGGCCGACGCGGTGCTCCGCACGGTCGGGGCCGCGGACTGAGACGGGCGTCGCGCGGACGGACCGGGGCGGGCGCCCTCAGACGCACCGGGGCCGGTTTCCCGTGTAGTACCGGCGCATGATCCGGCGGCCCGGACGCGTACCGCGGTTTCAGTAGTCCGTCCTCCGGATTCAGTAGCCGCCATTGCCAGTAGCCGCACGACGACGAGGGGGCCCTCGCCGGGACAGCCTGGGTGGCCAAGCGAGATCGGATGCGGAGTTCCCTGACGTGGCTACTTTTCTCTATCGACTGGGCCGACTGGCCTTCCGGCGGCGCGGGTACGTCGCCCTGCTGTGGGTGGCCGTCCTGGCCGCTGTAGGCCTGGGCGCGCTGCAGGCGCCGGGCGCCTCCGACGAGGAGTTCTCGATGCCGGGCATCGAGTCCCAGAAGGCGTACGACCTGATGCAGGAGCGCTTCCCCGGCGCGGCTGCCGACGGCGCCACCGCACGCGTCGTCTTCGTCGCCCCGCACGGGCGGAAGGTCACCGCCGGCGCGCACCGGAAGGCGATCGAGGAGACGGTGCGGGCCCTGGGCGACGGCACCCAGGTGGCCGCCGTCGCGGACCCCTTCACCGCGAAGGCGGTCAGCAAGGACGGTTCCACGGCGTACGCGACCGTCACCTACAAGGTGAAGTCCTCCGGCATCACCGACACCACCAGGACCGCGCTGGAGGACGCCGTCGGCCAGGCACGCGACGCGGGCCTCACCGTCGAGACCGGCGGCTCCGCCATGGACAGCGGCGCCGGACCCGGCGGAGCCGCCGAGATCGTCGGTATCTCGGTCGCGGCCGTCGTACTCCTGATCACCTTCGGATCGCTCGCGGCCGCCGGACTGCCGCTGCTCACCGCGATCCTGGGCGTCGGTCTCAGCATGTTCACCATCACCCTGCTGGCCGACGCCCTGGGCCTGTCCACCAGCACCGGCACCCTGGCGATGATGCTGGGCCTCGCCGTCGGCATCGACTACGCCCTGTTCGTCGTCTCCCGCTACCGGGAGGAGCGCGCCAGGGGCCGGGCCCCGGAGGAGGCGGCCGGCCTCGCGGTCGGTACGGCGGGCTCGGCGGTGGTCTTCGCGGGTCTCACCGTGGTCATCGCCCTGGCCGGCCTCGCCGTCGTCGGCATCCCCATGCTGACCAAGATGGGCCTGACCGCGGCCGGGGCGGTGGTCGTGGCCGTGGTCATCGCGCTGACCGTGGTCCCGGCGCTGCTCGGGTTCTGGCCGAACGCCGTGCTGGCGGGCGCCGCGCGCGGGCGGGAAGGCCGCGGCCGGCTGTTCCGTTCCCGGAAGCCTCGGAAGCCGCAGGGCGACAACCGGGGCACCCGCTGGGCCCGCTTCGTGCTGCGCCGCCCGGTTCCGGTGCTCCTGCTGGGCGTCGTGGGCCTCGGCGCCCTCGCCGTACCGATGACGCAGCTCCAGCTCGGCATGCCGGGCGACGAGGCCAAGTCCACGTCCACCACCGAGCGCCGCGCCTACGACGCCCTCGCCGAGGGCTTCGGACCGGGGTTCAACGGGCCGCTCACCATCGTCGTGGACGCCAAGGGCGCCGACGACGCCAGGGCGGCGGTCGGCACGGTCGGCCAGCGGATCGCCGGCACGCGGGGGATCGTCTCGGTCACCCGGCCGCACTTCGACAAGGCGGGCGACACGGCGGTGTTCACCGCCACCCCGTCCACCAGCCCGACCGACGAACGCACCAAGACCCTCGTCAAGACGATCCGCGGCGAACGCCCGGCCATCGAGTCGGCGGCCGGTGCGTCCTTCGAGGTCACCGGCACCACCGCACTGAACATCGACATCGCCGGCAAGGTCCAGTCGGCTCTGGTGCCCTACCTGATCACCGTCGTCGGTCTCGCCGTCGTGCTGCTGCTGGTGGTCTTCCGGTCCCTGCTCGTCCCCCTCAAGGCGGCGCTCGGCTTCCTGCTCTCGGTCCTCGCGGCCCTCGGCGCGGTCGTACTGGTCTTCCAGCAGGGCCACGCGGCCGGACTGTTCGGCGTGGCGCAGACCGGGCCGATCATGAGCCTGATGCCGATCTTCCTGGTGGGCATCATCTTCGGCCTGGCCATGGACTACGAGGTCTTCCTCGTCTCACGGATGCGGGAGTCCTACGTCCACGGCGAGCCGGCGAGGGAGGCGGTCGTCTCCGGGTTCCGGCACAGCGCCCGGGTCGTCGTGGCCGCCGCCCTCATCATGATCGCGGTCTTCGCCGGGTTCATCGGCGAGAGCGACTCCATGATCAAGATGATCGGGTTCGGCATGGCCACCGCCGTGCTCCTCGACGCCTTCGTGGTGCGGATGGCGATCGTGCCCGCGGTCCTCGCCCTGCTCGGGGACCGCGCCTGGCGGCTGCCCAAGTGGCTGGACCGGCTGCTGCCCCGGGTGGACATCGAGGGCGAGGCGCTCAACCGGGGCCCGGCCGCCACCACGGCCGGCGACCCGGATCCCGCCCCCGGCGAGCCCGTCGAGGCACGCCTCTGACCGTCCCGTCCATCCCCTGCGGGTCCCCTGAGGGCTGTCCGTGGCGCAGGTCACGGGCGGCCCGCAGGGGTGTTCCGCCGCGCACGTCGTCCACCATGGACCCAGGCCCACCCTCCGGAGAGACACATGACCACCAGCTTCGAGCGCAGGACAGGGCGCTTCCGCCGTGTCATGGACGCCGCCACGGTCCTGGCCCTGCTCGGCTGTGTGACCCTGGGCGCCCTGCTCCGCTTCCCCGGCATCAGCCAGCCGCGGGAGCAGTGGCCCGCCATCGCCCTCGCGGCCGTCACCTGCCTCGCCCTGCTGCGGGCACGCGAGCACCCGCGCACCGCCGCCGCCGTGGCGATGGCCTGCGCGGTGGCCACCTTCGCCCAGGGCTACCTCCCCACCCCCCTGATGCTGGCCCCCCTCATGCTGGCCCTGTACTGGGTGTCCGCCAGGACCGACCGGCGGACCGCGCGGGTGTTCGGCCTCGCGGCCATGGCCGTGGTGGTGATCACCGCCATACTCGACAACCCCACGACCGACATACTGCTGCTGCGCACCGTCGGCCCTGTCCTGTGGCTGCTGCTGCCCATCGTCGGCGGCAGCAGCGCCCGGCTGCGCGCGGCCTACCTGGAGTCCGTGCAGGCCCGGGCCGCGTACGCCGAGCGCACCCGGGAGGAGGAGGCCCGGCTGCGTGTCGCCGAGGAGCGGATGCGGATCGCCCGTGAGCTGCACGACGTCGTCGCCCACCACATGGCCGTCGCCAACGCCCAGGCCGGCACCGCCCGCCACCTCGCACCCACCCAGCCCGAGCAGGCGCTGAGACTGCTCGACGAACTGACGGTCACCACATCCTCCGCGCTGATCGAACTCCGGGCCACGGTGGGGGTGTTGCGGCAGTCCGGCGACGCCGACGGCGAGTCCCTGGAGCCGGCCCCCGGCCTGGACCGGCTGCCCGCACTGGTCTCGGCCTGCGCGAGCGCCGGTCTCGACGTCACCGTCACGACGGAGGGCGACGTACGCCCCCTGTCACCGGGCGTGGACCTGACGGCGTACCGGATCATCCAGGAAGCCCTCACCAACGTCACCAAGCACGGCTCCGGCCGGAGCGCCGACGTCCGGCTCACCTACGGCCGGTCCCGGCTGCTCGTCTCGGTCACCGACGACGGCGCCCCCACCGCTCCGGCGGCCGCCGCCGGCTACGGCCTGATGGGCATGCGCGAGCGCGCCCATTCCGTGGGAGGTGACCTGCGGGCCGGACCCCGCCCCGAGGGCGGCTTCGAAGTCAGCACCGCCCTGCCGCTCCTCTCCCTCGTCCCGGAAGAACTCGAGGCCGCCCCGTGAGTATCCGTGTCCTGCTCGCCGACGACCAGGCCCTGCTGCGCGGCACCTTCAGGCTGCTGATCGACTCGTGCGCGGACCTGGAGGTGGTCGCCGAGGCCGCCGACGGCCAGGAGGCGGTCGACCTCGCCCGCACCCACCGCCCCGACATCGTCCTGATGGACATCCGCATGCCCGGCACGGACGGCCTGGCCGCCACCGCCGCCATCTGCGCCGACCCCGACCTGTCCGGCACCCGCGTCCTCGTCCTCACCATGTACGAGACCGACGAGTACGTCGCCCAGGCGCTGCGCTTCGGTGCCAGCGGCTTCCTCGGCAAGTACGTCACCACCGACACCCTCCTCGCCGGCATCCGCACCGTCGCCGCCGGCGAGGCACTCCTCTCCCCGGGCGCCACCCGCGCCCTCATCACCCGTTTCCTCGCCGGCCCGGCCCCCGGCGCCCTCCTGGCGCCCCCGGAGCGCCTGAACGACCTCACACCCCGGGAACGGGAGGTCACCGCACTCGCCGCCCGCGGCAGGTCCAACGACGAGATCGCCGGGGAACTCGTCCTGAGCGTGCTGACCGTACGCAGCCACATCCAGCGCGCGCTGACGAAACTCGGCGCCCGTGACCGCGCCCAGCTCGTCGTCATCGCCTACCAGACCGGACTCGTACGCCCCGCATCACGGCAGCCATGAGCCCGTGCCGCCCCGGCAGCTGCCGCGCCTGCTCACGGCCGGCGTCTCCGGGGCCGACGGCCCGTCTCACCAGCCGAGGGCGGCCGCACGCAGGTGGTCGCGGACGCGGGCCACGTCCGGATTGGTGTCGGATCCCGGCCGCTGGACCAGGAAGAGGGTGTTCAGCGGGGGCTCCTCCGGTTCGTGCAGCAGGGCCAGCCGCCCGGAGTCCAGGTACTCCTGGCACAGCGAGCGGGGCAGCACGCTGTAGCCGGCCCCGGCGTTGACCGCCGACAGCACGGCGTACAGGTTCGGCACGGTGACCGCGGCGCGGGCGGTGAGCTGTCTGCCGAAGACCGTCCGCCAGTAACGCCGCACGAGGGGCAGATCCTCCGCGTACGTGACCAACGGGACCTCGCGCAGGGCTGTGCACACGTCGTCGTCGGCGGCGGCCCGCTCCGCCCACGCGGGGTTCGCGACCAGGACGTACTCCTCGTCCGCGAGCGGCGCCGACGGGAGCGACCGGCCGCGCGGCCGGCGTGTCGCGATCACCAGGTCGTGCCGTCCGGAGCGCATCTCCTCCAGCAGGGGCTCGGGGAGTCCCTGGGCGACGCGCAGCTGGACGCCGTCGGCGATCAGCGGGACCAGGGCGGGCAGCACCCGGACGCACAGCAGCTCCGACGGGCCCGCCAGATGCACCGGCGCGGTCTGCCCGGCGAGCGGTCCGCTGCCGCCGTCGAGCGTGGCGAGCGCGTCCAGGGGCGCCGCGACCCGGCCGGCGAGCTCATCGGCGAGCGGCGTGGGTTCGACCCCGCGCGGCAGCCGCGTGAACAGCTCCCGCCCCGTCTGCTGCTCCAACGACCGGATCTGCGCGGTCACGGTCGGCTGCGAGAGCCCCAGCAGCGGGGCCGCCGCCGTGAAGGAGCCGGAACGGTAGACCGCCAGGAAGGTGCGCAGCAGGTTCAGGTCGGCGTGCGACGGAAGCGGCCGTCCGACGTGCTCCGCGTCACCGACGGCAGGGTTCTCCATACGGGCCAGCCTACTGGGCGCCGATATCGGAGTTCCGATGGAATAGATCGGTGCTCCTATTGGTGATCCGATGGTGTCGGTGCCTACCGTCGAAGGCGTCGAAGCTTTCCCGACACCGCACCGCCCCGCACCGCCCCGCACCGTGAGGACGCCCCCATGACCACGCAGAACGCGATCAACTGGCCCGAGAAGTACCTGCCCGGCACCGGCGACAACTTCGTCTCCAACGAGGTCGTCGTCGAGGGCGTCACCGCCGCCCGGGTCTGGCACTACCTCACCGACACCTCCACCTGGGAGTCGTACTACGACAACGTCGCCGACATCTCCTTCCCGCAGGGCGGCGGCCCCCGGCTGAAGGACGACCAGGTCTTCAGCTTCGGCACCTTCGGCTTTCCGCCCCTCGACGCCCACGTCGTCGAGTACCGGGAGCCCGCGGACGGTTCGCCGGGCCGTCTCTCCTGGACGGCCGAGCAGGACGGCGGGCCGCAGGAGCGGCTCGACGTGCTGCACGCCTGGCTGGTCGAGGACCTGCCCGGCGGCCGGGTGCGCGTCCTCACCCAGGAGACCCAGATCGGCGCCCCCGCCGCGGCCCTCGCCCAGGAGCGCCCCAACCCCATGCTCAACGGCCACCAGGCCTGGCTGGACGGCCTGATCCGCGCCGCCTCCGGCCACCTCGACACCGGCGCCTGAATCGGTCCGGCCGGGCACCGACCGACGACGTCGGACATGGTCGCGAAGCCGGCTGCCCAGGTGGGTTAAGGGGGGACGGCGCCGCCCGGGGGGTAACGTCAGACGGCCGCGGTGTCCTCGGCCGCCTCCCAGCGCAGCAGGTCGCCCGGCTGGCACTGGAGCACCTCGCACAGCGCGGCGAGCGTCGCGAAGCGCACCGCCTTGGCTCGGCCGTTCTTGAGGACCGCCAGGTTGGCGGGCGTGATCCCGACGCGGTCCGCGAGCTCGCCCACGGACATCTTCCGCCTGGCCAGCATCACGTCGATGTCGACGGCGATCGGCATCAGATCACCTCGTCCAGCTCGGCCTGCAGCTGCGCCGCTTCGACATCGCGGGCGACGGCCTGGGCGAGCAGCATCCGCAGCACGAGCACGATGAGCGCGACCCCCAGGATGGCCACGCCGATCCCGCCCATGATGAGGGTGACGCCCGGGTCGTCCCGCTGGCCCGGGGCGTTGATGATCGTGACCGCGAACCACACGAGGGCGGCCGCCACGATCGCGCCGATCACACCGTCCACGTACCGGAAGGCGGCGTGGGAGAACACGGTGCCGCGTCGCACCATCGTCACCAGCCGCCATACGCAGACCAGGGCGACCTGGGCCGACACCATGCCCAGGATCGTGGTCACGCGCAGCGCCGTCAGCGGGAGCGACCCGTCCTCCGGGTCGCTCCCGCTGACCAATGTCCACACCATCAACGCCTGCAGGAGCACGGTGCCGGCCAGCACCACCCCGAGCACGGCGCGCAACGCACCCACCGCCAGCTTCCCCATGCCTCACCCCTCCATCGAGTAGCGATGGAAATCTATCGACTATCGATAGGCGTGGCAAGGGGTGAGGTGAAGGGTGGGAACCGCCTGCGCGTAACGTGACGCGGCATGAGAGTCTCCGTCTCCTCCGACATGGACGAACCCGTCGCCCGTCTTCTCGTCGGGGAGCTGTGCCGCCGCGGCCACGAGGTGCGCACCTACGGCGCGCTGGAGCCCGGGGCCGACCCGCAGTGGGCGGTCTGCTCGGAGGCGGCCGCCCGTGATGTCGCCACCGGCGCCGCCGAACAGGCGGTCGTGTGCTGCTGGACCGGCACCGGCGCCTCGATCGCCGCGAACAAGGTGCCCGGCGTGCGCGCGGCCCTGTGCGCGGACGCCTACACCGCCGACGGCGCCCGCCGCTGGAACGACGCCAACGTCCTCGCCCTGAGCCTGCGCCTCACCTCGGAGCCGGTGCTCAAGGAGATCCTCGACGCCTGGTTCACGGCCACGCCGAGCCAGGACGCCGAGGATCTCGGGAACGTGGCCCACGTCGGGCGCCTCGACGTGGGCCGGGGGACTGTCTAGGGTCAGTGGGCGCCGAGCCCGCCGCCGCCGAACGAGCCGCTGGAGCCCGGGCTCCAGCGCGGCCGGTCCTTCGACGCGCTCGGCCTGGTCTGCTGATTGCTCAGCTCGTACGGAGTGAGCGGACGACCGCCCTTGGGGATCTGCGGGATCTCCTCCGACTCGCGGTTCTGCATGATCTCGTGCACCGCACCCTCCGGTGGCAGCTGCGGCTGTTCCTCCGGACGTGGTCGGGTCGACTCGCGGTACTTGACCCGGTTGCCCAGCCAGAAGCCCCCGGCCAGCATCGCCAGCACGGCCACGGCCACCACGAAGAGCGCGAGACTCATCAGGCCGCTGGGAGCGGCCAGCTGCATCGATACCGTACTCATAGCAAGGGGATACCCCGCCCAGAACGGTACGAACCGGACGCTCTTGGTGTCCGGCTGTTGACGGTGGGTGACGCCGGAGGAGTGCCTCGCACGGCCGTGATCCAGGGCCGCCAGGGCGTTTGCCGCATCCCGCTCCCGGCTACCCGGGTCGGGTGACACAAGGGATGTCCCAGAAGGAGCTGTACGGATTTCTCGAAGACCGGTTCGAGTGTGCGCAGGCCTGCGCACAGTGCGCCCGGGCGTGTGCGCTGCGCGCCGGCACCCTGGAGCCGGACGGCGGCGCGGGGTACGAGCAGGTGCGTCGTCTGGGCGTCGCGTGCGGCGAGGTGTGCGAGGCGACCTGCAGAGCGCTGACGGAGGGGAACGGGCAGGACGTGGACGCTCTGCGGATGCAGCTCGAATGGTGCCGCGCGGTCTGCCTCGACTGCGCCCGCGTCTTCGGAGCCTGCCCCGGCGCCGAGAAGGCGGCGGACGCGTGCCGGGCGTGCGGCGCGGTGTGCGGCCGCTTCCTCACGGCACTCGACTGAGCGCCGGACGCGTCCGGATCAGTCCTGGACCGGTGTCAGCTCGGCGAGCAGCAGGGTGCGGTCGTCCGCGCCGGCCGGATCGGAGGGAGCGGCCAGCAACTGCCGGCACAGCGCGGGCAGCGCCTCCTCGCCCCCGGCCGCCGGGAGGCCGGCGACGGCCGCGTCCACGGCGTCGGCGAGACGGGCGATCTGATGGTCGATGTCCGCGTCGCGGGACTCGACCAGACCGTCGCTGTAGAGCACCAGCAGGGCCTGCGCCGGCACGGCGAGTTCGGTCGCCTCGTAGCGGCCCGTGCCGATCCCCAGCGGCAGGCCCGCCTCGGCCAGGGTGACCGGGGCGGTCCTGCCGTCGGGCCCGCGCAGCAGCGGCGGCGGATGCCCCGCTCCCACCAGCGTGCAGGTGCGCCGCCGCGCGTCCCACTCGGCGTAGACACAGGTGGCGAACGAGGCTCCGGGAGTCTCGCAGGCGAGCGCGTCCAGCCGCCGTACGAGCTCGACCGCGGGGATGTCGAATCCGGCCAACGTCCTTGCCGCGGTACGTAGTTGGAGCATCGCCACGGCGGACTCCGGGCCGTGGCCCATGGCGTCCCCGACGATCAGGCCGACCCGGTCGCCCGGCCGCCGCAGCACGTCGTACCAGTCACCGCCGATGACGGTGTCCGGCCCGGCCGACAGCGAGCCGTGGGCGACCCGGCAGCCCTCGAACCGTTGCAGCGTGCCGGACGGCAGGCTGTTGCGGATGGCCAGCGTGGTGCGCCGCTCGTGCTCGTACCGGCGCGCGTTGTCCAGGGCCACGGAGGCATGCGCCGCCAGCGCCTCGACGGCGGCCGCCTCGGCGGGCAGGAACGGCGCCCGGTCCGGTCCCCGGGTACAGGCGACGAACCCGATCGTCACGTCCCGCAACCGCAGCGGTACGACGAGAAAGGACGCCGTGCGCAGCAGTTCGTCGATGCGCCTGTCACCACCGCCGGAGGCGCGCAGCCGCTCGGAGGTGTGCGCGTCTATGGCGTCGAGCAACTGCGCCTGCCCGGAGGCGAGCGCGCGGGCGTACGGCGTCTCGCGCGGGAAGACGATCACCTCGCCGGCCGGCAGCACGCCCTCCCAGTCCTCCAGCGCGTCCGACCCCACGCGCAGCGCCAGCCGGTGCGCCTCGATCCGGGGCGGGTCGGGGGCGGCGGGCGCGTGCTCGCCACGACGCCAGCGCTCCAGCAGATAGACCGACGCCGCGTCGGCGAGGGCGGGTGCCAGCGCGTGCGCGAACTGGGTGCCGGTCAGCCGCAGATCGAGCGCGGAGCCGATGGCGTCGGCGGCCGGGGACAGGAGTGCCCGGCGCGACACGGGCCGGGCGGCGGGCCGGTCGCCGAGGGTGCTGCGCGGTTCGTTCCGCAGGGTGGTGCCTTTCGGGCGTGGGGGGAGACTGCTGCACGGCGGTTCAGCAGGGCGCCGCGCGGCGGCTGACAACTATATGATGTTGCCGCGTCAAAATCCGTGTGTCGAAAGGATGTTGTGGTGTCCGACAGCGCAGCTCCCGTCCCCGCGGCCCAGCCCGACAAGGCGAGCGTTGCCCGGATGTACGACGCCATGCTGGGCGGACAGCACAACTTCGCCATAGACCGCGAGGCGGTGGCGGCCTTCAGCGCCATCGACCCGCAGGTGCGCACCCTGGCCCGCGCCAACCGTGACTTCCTCGGCCGGGCGGTGCGTTTCCTCGTCGACTCCGGGGTACGGCAGTTCATCGACCTCGGCTCGGGCATCCCCACCCAGGGCAACGTCCACGAGGTGGCGCAGACGGCGAGTCCGGGCGCCCGGGTGGTGTACGTCGACAACGACCCCGTGGCCGTGGCGCACAGCGCGTCGCTGCTCTCCGGCAACCCGGACGCGGACATCGTCGACGCCGACATCCGCCGGCCTGCCGACATCCTCGACTCACCGCAGGTGCGCAAGCTGATCGACTTCGAACAGCCCGTCGCCGTACTGATGATCACGATCCTGCACTTCGTCACACCCGAGGAGGACCCGGCCGGCCTCGTGGCCGCCTTCCGGGACGCCCTGCCCGAGGGCAGCTGGCTGGCGATGTCCCACGCGACGAACCAGGACCGCCCCGACACCGCGGCCGCGGTGGGCCGGCTCTACCGGTCCCGGGCCACCTCCCCGGTGACCGCCCGCTCCCACGACGAGATCCTCGGCCTCTTCACCGGCTTCGACCTCGCGGAGCCGGGCCTGGTCCACGTCCCGCTGTGGCGCCCGGCCCCGGACGAGAAACTCCCGGACAACCCGTCGGAGTACTGGGTGTACGCGGGAGTGGGCCGCAAGAACACGTAGTCCACCGAAGCCGACCCGCCACGCTCCGCCCGATGGCCCGGCACCCGCACCCGATCCGCAAGCACGGCGCCGCTGCCGCTGCCGCTGCCGCTGCCGTCGGCCACCGGCCGTGCCCGGCGCCTGCCAGGTGTCCCCGGGCGGCGCCTCATCGGCCGGCACCGGGGTGGTCAGCGACGGCCGGTCCGCCGCGTGCCCCGGGCGGTCGTCGGTGCCACCCGGCGGGCGTGGCCGGTGTTCGATGTCCGACCCGCCCGCCCGGTACTACGAGGCCGCCGGCCTCGGTGGCACTGTCTAGGGTGTGGGGCATGGACGCCAGTACAACGCCCCCCGCCCCGGCCGTCGTTGACCCCGCGCAGTTGCTCGCCGACCCGTACGCCGTGTACGCCGGGCTCCGGGAGGCCGGGTCCGTGCACCGCGTCGCCGGTACCGACGGGCTGCCGGCCTGGCTGGTGACCCGGTACGAGGACGTGCGCCAGGCCCTCGCCGATCCGCGGCTCTCCCTCGACAAGGCCCACGCGAAGCCCGGCGGCTACCGCGGGCTCGCGCTGCCGCCCGCACTCGACGCCAACCTGCTGAACATGGACCCTCCGGACCACACCCGCGTCCGCCGTCTGGTCTCCCAGGCGTTCACCCCACGCCGTGTCGCCCTCCTGCGCGAGCCGGTCCGGCGGACCGCCGACGCGCTGCTCGACGCCGTCGCGCCGCTCGGCCGTACCGACCTGATCGCCGCCTACGCCGCGCCGCTGCCCGTCGCCGTGATCTGTGAACTGCTGGGCGTGGCCGAGGCGGACCGGCCGGACTTCCGGTCCTGGACCGACGCCCTCGTCATCCCCGACCCCGCCCGGCCCGAGCGGGCCAAGGAGGCCGTCGGGGCGCTGCTCGCCTTCTTCGCCCGGCTGCTCGCCGGCAAGCGTGCCGAGCCCGCCGACGACCTGCTCTCCGCCATGATCGCCGTACGGGACGAGGAAGACCGGCTCAGCGAGGACGAGTTGATGTCCCTCGCCTTCCTCATCCTGTTCGCCGGGTACGAGAACACCGTCCACCTCATCGGCAACGCCACCCTGGCCCTGCTCCTGAACCCCTCCCAACTGGCGGCCCTGCGGGCCGATCCGGCCCGGCTCGGCCCGGCCGTGGAGGAACTGGCCCGCTACGACGGCCCCGCCCCGCTCGCCATCCGCCGCTTTCCCACCGAGGACATCACCATCGGCGGGGTCACCGTCCCGGCGGGCGAGACGGTGCTGCTGTCGCTGGCGGCGGCCCACCGCGACCCGCGCCGCTTCCCGGAACCCGACCGGCTGGACATCGGCCGCGACGCCACCGGGCACCTGGCCCTCGGCCACGGCATCCACTACTGCCTCGGCGCACCCCTCGCCCGCCTGGAGACCGAGATCGCCCTCGGCGCGCTCCTGGAACGCCTCCCGGGTCTGGAACTCGACGTCCCCGCCGAGGAGTTGCGCTGGCGCCCCTCGATGCGCACCCGCGGGCTCCTGGCCCTTCCCGTGCGCTACTGAGGGCCGGGCCGCGGTCAGACGGCGGCGAGTGGCTCGACCGCCGGTGCGGGTACCGGCCGGCCGGGGCGGAGCTGCCTGGTGATCTCCGTCAGGTCGGCGATGAACATGCCCGCGAGTTCGGCGGTGAACCCGGTACGGACCACCAGACGGAGGACGGAGATGTCCTGGCAGGGGGCGGGGAAGGTGTAGGCGGGCAGCTGCCAGCCGCGGGCGCGCATCGCCTGGGAGATGTCGAAGACCGTCAGGCCCTCGGTGCCGGGAGCCAGCCGGAAGGCGAAGGCGGGCAGTTCGGTGCCGTCCGTGACCAGTTCGTAGGGCGGGATCCCCTGGATGCGCGTGGCGAGGGCACGGGCCGTCGTACGGTTCTGGACGGCCAGGTTCCGCAGCCCCTCGAAGCCGTAGCGCAGGAAGCTGTAGTACTGCGCGACCACATGGGCGCCCGGACGGGAGAAGTTGAGGGTGAAACTGGGGTTGCTGCCGCCCAGGTAGTCGACCTCGAAGACCAGGTCGTCGGGGAGGGCTTCGGCATCGCGCCACAGGGCCCAGCCCAGGCCGGGGAAGACATGCCCGTACTTGTGCCCCGAGGTGTTGATGGAGGCGACCCGTTCGAGCTGGAAGTCCCACATCAGGCCGGGGTCCAGGAACGGCGCCACCATGGCACCGGACGCACCGTCGACGTGCACGGGGATGTCGGTGCCGGTGGCGGCCTGGTAGCCGTCCAGGGCCATGCAGATGTCGGCGACGGGCTCGTAGGAGCCGTCGAAGGTCGAGCCGAGGACGGTCACGACACCGATGGTGTTGTCGTCGCAGTAGGCGGTGAGCGTGTCGGGCGTGAGGTGGTAGCGGCCGGGCTCCATCGGGACGTAACGCGGCTCGACCTCGAAGTAGTTGGCGAACTTCTTCCAGCACACCTGGACGTTCGCGCCCATCACCAGGTTCGGGCGCCCGGTGTCCTTGCCCTGGGCCCGCCGGCGGTCCTGCCAGCGGCGCTTGAGCGCGAGGCCGCCGAGCATGGCCGCCTCGCTGGAGCCGGTGGTGGAGCAGCCGCGGACCCGCTCGGGGCGCGGCGCGTGCCAGAGCCGGGCGAGCATCCGTACGCAGCGTTCCTCCATCGCGGTGATCTGCGGGTACTCGGCGCGGTCCGCGAGGTTCTTCTCCGCGGTGTCCGCCATCAACTGCCGTGCCTGCGGTTCCATCCAGGTCGTCACGAAGGTGGCGAGGTTGAGCCGCGCGTTGCCGTCGAGCATCAGCTCGTCGCGCACCCGCCGCAGCACCAGGTCGGGCGACGAAGCCGACTCGGGCAGTTCGTCGACCGGCAGCAGGAGACCGGTGCCGGTGGGCGTGGTCAGGGTGTCGAACTCGGACGCGGACATGACGTCGGTAGCGGACACGACGTCGGTATTCGGGATGGGCATGCGTGCCTCGGTGCTTTCTGGTGCGTGTGGCCCCCGTGCACTTCGACGCTAGATCGCCAAGCGGTCCGACATGTCTGCCGATTACACCGATCCGGTGATCGGTTTGCGCACTGATGAACTGAATTTTCCCTCGCATATACAGGGCGGTGCCGCGCCGCGGACGCGGGTGCCCCGGCGCATCAGATCGCCTTCGCCTCGGCGATGCGCAGGGCGCCCGAGGTCTCCGTCATGCCGGTGAGGCGGAAGCCGCCGTCTTCGAGGAGCACGGACAGCTCGCCCTCGGTGCGCTCCCGGCCCCGGGTCAGGGCGAGCATCATGACGTCCATCGCCAGCGCCGCCGGGGACGGCCGCTCGTCGGGCAGGACGTTCTCGACGACGAGCAGGGTGGCTCCGGCGGCGGCCGCCTTCCGGATCGTGGCGAGGATCCGCGCCGCCCGTTCGTCGTCCCAGTTGTGCAGGACGTGCATCAGGGCGTAGGCGTCGGCGGCCGGCACCGAGTCGAAGAAGTCCCCGGCCCGCAGCGCCAGGCGCGGGCTGTCGGGGAAGTCCAGGGCCTCGATGACGCCCGGCTGGTCGAACAGGATGCCCTCGGCGGCGGGCGCACGGTCCAGGATGCCGCGGAGCAGCTGCCCACGGCCGCCGCCTATGTCGACGATCACGCCGAACGACGTGAAGTCGTACGCCCCGACGACCGCCGGGACGTCGGCGGCCGACTTGGCGGACATGGCGTGGTTGAAGATCTCGGCGTCGTCGGGCCGGTCGTGCAGGTAGGTCCAGAGCCCGCCGGGTGCGAGCACCTCGATGGCCGGCTCCCCGGTCATCACGGTGTGCCGGAGCAGCGTGAGACTGTCCAGCTGGATCGGCAGACCCATCATGCGGAGCCGTGGACGCGCGCTCTTCGGATGGTCACCGCGCAGCACCCGGGACGCGGGGGTGTGCGCGTACCCGCCGTCCCGTTCCTCGAAGACGCCGTACGCGGTGAGCAGCCGCAGGACCCGGTCGAGCGTGCGGGGGTCTGCGCCGGAGCCGGCCGCGAGCCTGCCGACGGGTACGGGTCCGTCGTCGACGAGGTCGGCGACGCCGAGCTCGGCGACGACCTGGAGGCAGCGGGCCGGGTACGCGCCGTAGGTGAGCGCGTGAATCGTCTCGTGGGCTCGCTGTGTCATGACGGGAAAGCTAGTACCCCGCTGCCGGCACCGGCAGGGAATTGGTGGGACGCCGACCGATGCCAGGCATCGTGAACGCCCATTTCCGCCGCGCCGCCGGGCTGCTTAGCGTGACACGAGTTCCACGCCGGCCCGAAGTCCCACAGGAGGAGCGCCTTCATGAGCCAGCCGCCGCGCCGGATCGTCACCGGGCACGACGAGACGGGCGTCTCCGTGTTCCTCTCCGACGGCCCGCCGCCCGTGATCCGTACCGCTCCGGACGGCGCCGCCTTCTACGAGATGTGGAACACCGACTCCGTACCGGCCCCCGTCGCGGCGCACGAGCCCGAGCCGACGGAGCGTGACCTGACCGTGCCGCCGGCCCCCGGTGGCACCAAGATCCGCGTCAACGAGTTCCCGCCGGGCTGTGTCTCCCCGATGCACCGGACGCAGACCGTGGACTACGGCATCGTCCTGGACGGCGAGGTCGTCCTCGTCCTCGACGACTCCGAACGGGTGCTGCGCGCCGGGGACGTGGTGATCCAGCGCGGTACCGACCACCGCTGGGAGAACCGCACGGACACGGTGGCCCGGATGGCGTTCATCCTCGTGGACGGCGTCTTCAGCGAACCGCTGCTGAAGGTGCTGGGCGCCGAAGTGCTCGGCTCCCTCCACGGCAGCCCGCTGGCCCCCGGTCAGGCGTGACCGCCGGCCGACCGTACTCCCTGGCCGAACGGCCCGTTCCGCACGCGGTATGGCAGCCATACCGGAGATCGATCCACCCGTCGCGTCAGGTCCGTTGAACCCTGACCTCGGCTTCGGGAGAGTCTCCGGCAGTCCGCCGAGCCACCGGTACGGCAGCGAGTCGTGCCGGTCCGGTGTCGGCGCGTCCGGCTGTCCCCGGCCGGGCCCGCAGCCCGCGCACCCGTGTTCCGCCGCCGTACCCGCACCCGTGCGCAAGGCCGCCGTCGGGCCCGCCCCCAACTCCTTGGAAGGGCACACATGATGGCACCCCGCACCTCGTCCCGGACCTCCCGGAGACTCGCCCTGGCCGCCGTACCGGCGGTCTCCGCGCTGCTGCTCGGTCTCACCGCCGCCCCCGCGTCGGCCGGTGCGGCACGCGGCGCGGAGTGCGGCCCGTCCGCGGACGGCGCGTCGGCGTACGCGCAGAGCGAGGGCACGGTGTACGAGGACCACACCGCGTTCGCGTCCGCCACGAGCGACGAGTCGGCGGTCCTGGTCACCGGCGGTGAGCTGTTCCTGCGGCACTCCACCGTCGCCAAGACCGGCGACAGCTCCGACGCCCAGACCAGCAGCTTCACCGGCCTCAACGCCGGTGTCCTGGCGAACAACGGCGGCGCCGTCCACCTGGACCACACCTCCGTGACCACCAACGGGCTCGGTGCGAACGGGGTGTTCGCCACCGGAGCGGCCAGTGTCCTGACGATGACCGGCTGTTCGATCACCACGACCGGCCAGGGCGCGCACGGCGCCGACGCCACGCACGGCGCCACCCTCTCGCTGCGCGACGTCGACGTCTCCACACACGGCACCAGTTCCTCCGCCATCGCCACCGACCAGGGCGGCGGAACCGTCGACGTCCGCGGCGGACACATCGTCGGCGACGGCGAACGCACCGCCGGCATCTACTCCACCGGCGACATCACCGTGCACGGCGCCGACGTGACCTCCGTCCAGGACAAGGGCGCCGTCATCGACGGCGCCAACTCCATCACCCTCGACCACGCCCGACTCACCGGCGCGCTGGGCGGGTTCATGCTCTGGAACACCCTGCCGTTCCGCGAGGGGATCGACACGGTCAAGGTCGACGGCGGCGCGGTGACCGCCGAGTCCGGCGACCTCTTCTACGTCACCAACACCGAGTCCGACATCACCGTCGGCGACGGCGCCCGGCTCGTGCACCCGGACGGCGCCCTGGTGAACGCCGACAGGGCGAGCGTCGTCCGCTTCACCGGCGACCGGGTCCGTCTCCACGGCGACATCACGGCGAGCTCGGACAGTTCCGTCGCCGCCACCCTCAAGGACGGCGCGGCCCTGACCGGCACGGTCACCAACGCCGCGCTGACCCTCGACTCCGGCGGGCACTGGACCGTGACCGGCGACTCGGTCCTCACCTCCCTGACCGGAGCGGCGATCCACGGCGACCGGATCACCGACATCGCGGGCAACGGCCACACCGTCACCTACGACGCCTCCCTGGACGCCAACAGCGCGCTGAGCGGCCTCACTTACCGACTGGCGGGCGGCGGCGTCCTGACACCGGCCTCCTGACCCCGGCGTCCTGAAAGGGGTACGGGAGCCGGCCCGTCCGGTGTCGGGCCGGCTCCCGTACCCGCGCCGCCATTCCCAATTTCTGGAACACGTTCTACGGTGTGCGCCGTCAGGACCGCCCTTGGGGAGCCTGGAGGCGCCGTGCACCTCGACCACACGCCCGAGCAGCAGCGGCTGCGCACCGAACTGCGCGCCTACTTCGCCGGCCTGGTGCCGGACAACGCCTACGCCCGCTACGCCGACCCGGCCGCGCAGAAACGCTTCTACCGTGAGACCGTGCGGCGCCTCGGCACGGACGGCTGGCTCGGCGTGGGCTGGCCGAAGGAGTACGGCGGGCGCGGCCTGACCGCGATGGAACAGTTCATCTTCTTCGACGAGGCCGCCCAGGCGGGCGTACCGCTCCCGCTGATGGCGCTGAACACGGTCGGCCCGACGATCATGCAGTACGGCACCGACGAGCAGAAGTCGTACTTCCTGCCCCGCATCCTCTCCGGCGAGATCGACTTCGCCATCGGCTACAGCGAGCCCGACGCCGGCACCGACCTCGCCGCCCTGAAGACCCGGGCCGTACGGGACGGCGACGAGTACGTGGTCGACGGCCAGAAGATCTGGACGACCAACGGCGACACCGCCGACTGGGTCTGGCTCGCCACCCGCACCGACCCCGAGGCCCCGCCCCACAAGGGCATCACCATGCTCCTGGTGCCGACCTCCGACCCCGGCTACTCCTGCACGGTGATCAACACCCTCGCCTCGCACGACACCACCGCCAGCTACTACGAGAACATCCGCGTCCCCGTCTCCCGCCGGGTCGGCGAGGAGAACCGGGGCTGGCGGCTGATCACCAACCAGCTCAACCACGAACGCGTCACCCTCGCCGCCCACGGCACCATGGCGATCCGCGCCCTGCACGACGTACAGCGCTGGGCCACGGAGACCAAGCTCGCCGACGGCCGCCGGGTGATCGACCTGCCCTGGGTGCGCCGCCGCCTCGCGCAGACCCACACCCGCCTCGACGCCATGAAACTGCTGAACTGGCAGATGGTGACCGCCGTCCAGGAGGGCACCCTCACCCCGCAGGACGCCTCCGCCGTCAAGGTCTACGGCTCCGAGACCCGCCGCGACGCCTACGCCTGGCTGATGGAGATCGTCGGCGCGGCGGGCCCGCTGAAGGAGGGCTCGGCCGGTGCCGTGCTCCACGGTGACCTGGAACGCGGCTACCGCTCGGCGGTCATCTTCACCTTCGGCGGCGGCAACAACGAGATCCAGCGGGAGATCATCTCCTGGATCGGACTGGGGATGCCGCGGGTACGGCGCTAGTCTGCGGTCATGGGAGCCGACCCCGGGCTCTTCACCCCGGACTCCGTGACCTGGCAGCTGCACGGCGACCCCATGATGTGGGTCGCCGGCATCCGCGCGCTCTACCTCCAGGCCCTGCACCCGCGCGCGGTGCGCGGTGTCATGGAGAACTCCGACTTCCGGCGCGACGCCTGGGGCCGGCTGATGCGGACCGCGAACTTCGTCGGTACGACGACCTACGGCACCGCCGAGGCCGCCGAGCGGGCCGGGGCCCGGATCCGGAAGATCCACAGCATGCTGGGCGCGACGGACCCGGACACCGGTGAACGGTACGGCGTGGACGAACCCGAGCTGCTGCTGTGGGTGCACTGCGCCGAGATCGGCTCCTATCTGCACGTCCTGCGCCGCTCCGGCTTCCCGCTCACCGACGCCCAGGCCGACCGCTACATCGCCGAACACCGGGTCAGCGCCCGCCTGGTGGGCCTCGACCCGGACGCCGTACCGGGCGACCGGGGCGAGCTGACCGCCTACTTCGAGAAGGTACGACCGCGGCTCGCCGTCGGAGCCGACGCACGCACGGTGGACGACTTCCTGCTCCGCCCGCCGGCCCACCCGCTGCTGATCCCGGCGCGCGAGGTGCTGTGGCGGCGCGTGGCAGGGCTGGCGTACGCCTCTCTGCCGCCGTACGCCCACGAGCTGTACGGCAGACCGGCCCCCGCACCCGCCGTCGTGACCCGCCGACTGCGCGCCACCGGCACCCTGCTGCGCTGTGTTCCCGCACGTCTGCGCTGGCAACTCCCGCCCAAACACATTCTGCGCGCCATGGCGAGGCTCGGTCCCGACGCGCGCCCGGCACCGTACAAAGTCGGGCGATAGGTCGCCATACTGGACGAGTCGGGGGTGTGCGGCACGGCGCGGCCACGCTGTGCCGGTGACCCCCGGGGGAGGGCCGGGCTGGAGGCGACGGGGGGCGACGGCGCGCGATGGCGGACAGCAGGCTGGTCCAGGGGCGGTACCGGCTGCTCGATCTGATCGGGCGGGGCGGGATGGGCGAGGTGTGGCGCGCCCGCGACGAGTCCCTCGGCCGGCAGGTCGCCGTGAAGTGCCTCAAGCCGCTCGGCTCGCACCACGACCAGACCTTCACCCGCGTCCTGCGCGAGCGGTTCCGCCGCGAGGCGAGAGTGGCCGCCTCGCTCTCGCACCGCGGGGTGACCGTCGTCCACGACTTCGGCGAGTACGACGGCGTCCTCTACCTGGTGATGGAACTGCTGGACGGCCGCAACCTCTTCCAGCTCCTGGAGGACAACAGACACCATCCGCTGCCCGTCGGCGACGTCGTCGA
Source organism: Streptomyces sp. NPDC048277 (assembly GCF_040652235.1). Taxonomy (NCBI): domain Bacteria; kingdom Bacillati; phylum Actinomycetota; class Actinomycetes; order Kitasatosporales; family Streptomycetaceae; genus Streptomyces; species Streptomyces sp. NPDC048277. The sequence continues at coordinate 164,608 of NZ_JBEZLQ010000020.1, read as the reverse complement.
CATCGCCGAGCAGGTCGCCGCCGCCCTCGCCTACACCCACCAGCAGGGCGTGGTGCACCGGGACCTGAAACCCGCCAACATCATGCGGCTCACCGACGGCACGGTGAAGCTCTGCGACTTCGGCATTGCCCGCCTCGGCCACGACATCGGCCTCACCTCCCGGCTGACCGGCACCGGCATCGCCATGGGCACCCCGCACTACATGTCCCCCGAGCAGATCGGCGGTACCGAGGTCGACCAGCGCAGCGACCTGTACTCCCTGGGCTGTGTGCTGTACGAGATCGCCACCGGGGCACCGCCCTTCGACCTCGAGGACGCCTGGGCGATCCTCGTCGGCCACCGCGACACCCCGCCCGTTCCGCCCCGCGACCACCGCCCCGAACTGCCCGGCTGGTTCGAGAAGGCCGTCCTCGACCTGCTGGCGAAGAGGCCGGACCAACGCCCTTACGACGCGAAGGAGCTGGGGCGCCGGATCACCCTCGGGCGGACGACACCCACCTACGTCCCCACCGTCGTCACCGCGCAGCCCCGGCTCCGGCCCCCGCAGTCCCGCGAGCCCCGGCTGCCGTCCTGGACCCGGGGCATGACCACCGGCCACAAGGCGACCGGCACCACCCTGAGCGCCACCCCGCCCGACCCGGGCGCCGGCCTCACCGGCGAGTGGATCGCCCGCCCGGCCACCGGCGTCGCCGAACCCCCGCCGGCCGTCCCCGCGCCCTCCCAGGAGACCCTCGCCGCCCTCGCCGGCCGCCACAACGCGGGGCTCAGCCTCGGACGCCTCGGACGCTGGGCCGAGGCCGGCGAGGTGCACCGCGGCGTCGCCGCCGAACGCGCCCGGCTCCTCGGCCCCGACCACCCAGACACCCTCGCCAGCCGCTACGAGATCGCGTTCACCCTCAGCCGCACCGGCCGCGCCGCCGACGCCCTGCGCGAGTACACCGCGGTCGCCCGCGCCAGGGAGCGCGTCCTCGGCGCCGACCACCCGGAAACCCTCGCCGCCCGCCAGGAGATGGCCTACGTCCTCGGCCAGTTGGGCCGCCACTTCGACGCCCACCAGGTGTACACGGCCGTACTCGCCGCCCGGCAGCGGCTGACGGGCCCGGACCATCCGGACACCCTGCGCTGCCGCCACAACCTCGCCTTCAACCTCAGCAGACTGGGCCGCCTGGAGGACTCGTACCGCATGGCCCGCGACGTCGCCGTCGCCCGCGCCCGCGTCCTCGGCCCGCAGCACCCCGACACCCTGGTCACCCGCTACGAAGTCGCCTACGCACTGGGCCAGTTGGGCCGCTGGGAGCAAGCCCTCGGGACCTACCGCGAGGTCGCGGAAGCCCGCGCCCGCGCGCTCGGCCCCGACCACCCCGACACCCTCGCCGCCCGCTACGAGGTCGGCATCAGCCTCGGCCGCCTGGGCCGCAGCGCCGACGCGCTCACCCTCTACCGCGCCCTGACAGAGGACCGCACCCGCGTCCAGGGCCCCGCCCACCCCGAGACGCTGCGCGCCCGCCACGGCCTCGGCGTCAACCTCGGCCGCCTGGGCCGCTGGGAGGAGGCCCTCGCGGAATCACGTGACGTGTGCGCCATCCGCGAGCGCGTCCTGGGCCCCGACCACCCCGACACCCTGGTCAGCCGGCGCGAGGTGGCGGTGAGCCTGGGATGGCTGGGACGCTGGGCGGACGCGCTGACGGAGTACCGGCGGGTGGCCGGCGCACGGGAGCGGGTCCTCGGCCCGGACCATCCGGACACCCTGGCCAGCCGCAACGACGAGGCGCACTGCCTGGAGCAGCTGGGGAGGGGCGCGGAGGCGGTGGAGCTCTACCGGAGGGTGGCGGTACTGCGACAGCAGGCGTCACTGAAACGGGCCCCGTGAGGGGCGCGGGGAACTGCGCGAGCAACCACATGCGGCCCGCGCATGCGAACGGCGCCGTCGCGGAGCGAACCGGCAAGCCTCTTACCCCCCTAGATCATCATGTGTTACGAAGAACCATGCCCGCTGCCACCGAATCCCCCCGCACCTACGACGCCGTGATCGTCGGCGGCGGCCACAACGGCCTGGTCGCCGCGGCCTACCTCGCCCGCGCCGGGCGCACCGTACTCGTGCTGGAGCGGCTCGGCCGCACCGGCGGCGCCGCCGTCTCGACCCGCCCCTTCACCGGCGTCGACGCGCGCCTGTCGCGCTACTCCTACCTGGTCAGCCTGCTGCCGAGGAAGATCGTCCGCGACCTCGGCCTGAACTTCCGCGTCCGCGGCCGCACCATCTCGTCGTACACCCCCGTGGAGCGCGACGGCCGGCCGACCGGACTGCTGGTCGGCGGCGGCGAACGGCGGATCCGCGAGGCCTTCGAACGACTGACCGGCGGCAAGGCGGAGTACCAGGCCTGGCAGCGGTTCTACGGCATGACCGGCAAGGTCGCCGAACGCGTCTTCCCGACGCTCACCGAGCCGCTGCCCTCGCGCGAGGAGCTGCGCCGCCGTATCGACGACGAGGAGGCGTGGCGGGCGCTGTTCGAGGAGCCGATCGGGGTCGCGATCGAGGAGAACTTCACGGACGACCTGGTGCGCGGGATCGTCCTCACGGACGCCCTCATCGGCACCTTCGCCGACGCCCACGACGCCTCCCTCCGCCAGAACCGCTGCTTCCTCTACCACGTCATCGGCGGCGGCACGGGCGCCTGGGACGTGCCGGTCGGGGGCATGGGCGCCCTCACCGACGCGCTGGCCGCGGCCGCGCGCTCGGCGGGCGCGGAGCTCGCCACCGGGCACGAGGCGGTACGGATCGAGACGGACGGCCGCAGTGCCGAGGTCTCCTACCGCACGGCCGACGGCGAGGGCGTCGCCGCCGCCCGGCACGTCCTGGTCAACGCGTCCCCGCAGGAACTCGCCGCGCTCACCGGCGACCCGGCCCCGGAGCCCGCCGAGGGCGCCCAGCTCAAGGTGAACATGCTGCTCAAGCGGCTGCCCAGGCTGCGCGACACCGCCGTCGACCCGCGCGAGGCGTTCTCCGGCACCTTCCACATCGCCGAGGGCTACCGGCAACTGGCCACCGCCCACGCCGAGGCGGCGGCCGGCCGGCTCCCCGCCGCCCCGCCCTCGGAGATCTACTGCCACTCCCTGACCGACCCCACGATCCTCGGCCGCGACCTGGTCGCCCGCGGCTACCAGACCCTCACCCTCTTCGGCCTGCACGCCCCCGCCCGGCTCTTCGCCGCCGACAACGACGCCGTACGCGCGCAGCTCCTCAGGTCCACCCTCGCCCAGCTCGACGCCCACCTCGCCGAGCCGATCGTCGACTGCCTCGCCCTCGACGCGGACGGCCGCCCCTGCATCGAGGCGAAGACCCCCCTGGACCTCGAACACGACCTCCGTCTCCCCGGCGGCAACATCTTCCACCGAGACCTCTCCTGGCCCTACGCCCAGGACACCACCGGCCGCTGGGGCGTCGAAACCCGCCACGCCAACGTCCTGCTGTGCGGGGCGGGCGCGGTACGCGGGGGAGGGGTGAGCGGGGTACCGGGGCACAACGCGGCGATGGCGGTGCTGGAGGGCGAGTGACGGGCAACCCGCCTCTCCCGTCCGGGAGTCCGGGTGCCGGGGTCGGCGCGTGACTGATCTCCCCGCCCGGCCAGAAATCTGACGGAGCATCAGAAAACCTCTTCCGTCGGCCGCCCGGCTGCGGCATCCTGCGCCCATGCAGACGGAGCTGAGCAAGACCCTGGGAGTCGAGCACGCCGTCTTCGGCTTCACGCCGTTTCCCGCCGTGGCCGCGGCCATCAGCCGGGCCGGCGGATTCGGAGTGCTCGGCGCGGTCCGCTACACCGACCCCGACGACCTCAAACGCGACCTCGACTGGATCGAGGCGCATGTCGACGGCAAACCGTACGGACTCGACGTCGTCATGCCCGCCAAGAAGGTGGAGGGCGTCAGTGAGGCCGACGTCGAGGCGATGATCCCGGAAGGGCACCGGCAGTTCGTCCGGGACACCCTCGCCAAGTACGGCGTGCCCGGCCTCGCCGAGGGTGAGGCCTCCGGGTGGCGCATCACCGGGTGGATGGAGCAGGTCGCCCGCACCCAGCTCGACGTCGCCTTCGACTACCCGATCCGGCTGCTCGCCAACGCCCTGGGCTCCCCGCCCGCCGATGTCGTCGCCCGCGCCCACGACCGCGACATCCTGGTCGCCGCGCTCGCGGGCAGCGCCCGGCACGCCGTGAAGCACAAGGACGCGGGTATCGACATCGTGGTGGCGCAGGGCTACGAGGCGGGCGGGCACACGGGTGAGATCGCCTCGATGGTCCTCACCCCGGAGGTCGTCGACGCCGTGGCCCCGCTGCCCGTGCTGGCGGCCGGCGGCATCGGCAGCGGGCAACAGGTGGCGGCCGCGCTGAGCCTCGGCGCCCAGGGGGTGTGGCTGGGCTCCATATGGCTGACCGTCACAGAGGCCGATATGTCCTCACCCGCCGTGACCCGCAAACTCCTCGCCGCCGGCTCCGGCGACACCGTCCGCTCCCGCGCCCTGACCGGGAAACCGGCCCGTCAGCTGCGCACCGAGTGGACCGACGCCTGGGACGACCCCAACGGCCCCGGCACCCTCCCCATGCCGCTGCAGGGCCTGCTGGTCGCCGAGGCGCTCACGCGTATCCAGAAGTACGAGGTCGAGCCCCTGCTCGGCACCCCCGTCGGCCAGATCGTCGGCCGTATGACCGGCGAACACAGCGTCCAGGCCGTCTTCGACGACCTCACCCGCGGCTTCGAACAGGCCGTCGACCGGATCAACCGCATCGCCGGAAGGAGCGGCAAGTGACCAGCACGCCCCCCGCCGGATTCTGGGCCCAGGCCACGAGCGACCCCGACCGCACGGTGCTGATCGCACCCGACGGCTCGGAGTGGACCGCCGGCCGTCTGCTCGCGGCCACCAACCGCCTCGTCCACGGACTGCGCGCCGCCGGCCTGGAACGCGGCGACGCCTTCGCGGTCGTCCTGCCCAACGGCATCGAGTTCTTCACCGCGTACCTGGCCGCCACCCAGGCCGGCTTCTACCTCGTCCCCGTCAACCACCACTTCGTCGGCCCGGAGATCGGCTGGATCGTCGCCGACTCCGGGGCGAAGGTGCTGATCGCCCACGAACGGTTCGCCGGTCCCGCCCGCCACGCCGCCGACGAGGCCGGCCTCCCGGCCACCCACCGGTACGCCGTCGGCGAGGTAGAGGGCTTCCGGCCGTACACCGAACTCCTCGACGGACAGCCCGGTTCTGCGCCCGCCGACCGCGAACTCGGCTGGGTCATGAACTACACCTCGGGTACGACGGGACGCCCCCGCGGCATCCGCCGCCCACTGCCCGGGAAGCTCCCCGAGGAGGCCTACCTCGGCGGCTTCCTCGGCATCTTCGGCATCCGGCCCTTCGGCGACAACGTCCACCTGGTCTGCTCGCCGCTCTACCACACCGCCGTACTGCAGTTCGCGGGAGCGTCACTCCACATAGGCCACCGGCTGGTGCTGATGGACAAGTGGACCCCCGAGGAGATGCTCCGCCTGATCGACGCACACAAGTGCACGCACACCCATATGGTCCCCACCCAGTTCCACCGCCTGCTCGCCCTCCCGGAGGATGTGCGCGCACGCTATGACGTCTCCTCCATGCGGCACGCCATCCACGGCGCCGCCCCCTGCCCGGACCACGTCAAGCGGGCGATGCTCGACTGGTGGGGCCCCAGCGTGGAGGAGTACTACGCGGCCAGCGAGGGCGGCGGCGCCTTCGCCACCGCCGAGGACTGGCTGAAGAAGCCCGGTACGGTCGGCAAGGCCTGGCCCATCAGCGAGCTCGCGGTCTTCGACGACGACGGCAACCGGCTGCCCGCGGGCCAACTCGGCACCGTCTACATGAAGATGAACACCGGCGGCTTCTCGTACCACAAGGACGAGGACAAGACGAAGAAGAACCGCATCGGCGACTTCTTCACCGTCGGCGACCTCGGCTACCTGGACGAGGACGGATACCTCTTCCTCCGCGACCGCAAGATCGACATGATCATCTCGGGCGGGGTCAACATCTACCCCGCCGAGATCGAGTCCGTGCTCCTCTCCCATCCCGCCGTCGCCGACGCCGCCGCCTTCGGCATCCCGCACGACGACTGGGGCGAGGAGGTCAAGGCCGTCGTCGAACCCGCCCCCGGACAGGAACCGGGACCGGACCTCGCCGCCGCCCTCCTCGCCCACTGCGCCGAGCAGTTGGCGGGCTACAAGTGCCCCAAGACCGTGGACTTCATCACCGAGATGCCCCGCGACCCCAACGGCAAGCTGTACAAGCGACGGCTGCGGGACCCGTACTGGGAGGGGCGCACCCGGCCGGTGTGACCGGGTCCCGCGTCCTCAGGGGCGCGGGCGGTGACGGGCCTGGAGGAACCCCGCGAGGCCGGCCGCGTCGGTGCCGATCTTGCGGTACACGCGGGACAGCAACTGCCGTACGCCCTGCTCGGTGAGGCGCAGTTCCTTGGCCACCACCGCCACCGGGTGCCCCTGGACGGTCAGTTCCGCGGTGCGCAGCTCCTGCGCGGTCAGTGTGTCCGCCTGCACATAGCGCAGCGGCAGCGGACGCAGCCCGGCCGCCGAGAGCTCCTCCCGGGCCCGGCCGGCGAGCGCCTCGGCCCCGCAGTGGACGGCTCCTTCCAGCCCCTGGTAGAGGCGTTCGGCGGCCTCCTGCAGCCGTCCGTTGCGGGACAGCGCGGCACCGTGGCCGATCTGGGCCCGGGCCAGCTCGTAGGCGGCGGGCGACTGCTCCAGGTGGTCGACGGCCGCCGCGTACAGGCCGACCGCCGACGGCCCGCCGGTCACCTCGGCGAGCGTGTGCAGGGCCTGGCCGACGGCGGAGGCGGCACCGAAGTCCCGCGCGCGCCGTACGGCGTCCTTGGCGTGCTCGACCGCCTCGTCCGGGGCGGTCGGGGCGAGCGCGGAGGCGAGCCGCAGCTTCCACGGGCACCAGGCCGGATTGCGCCAGCCCCGCCCGTCCAGCCAGTCCCCGACCGCGGACAGCAGCCGGGCGGCTTCGGCGTGCCGGCCCTCCGCGAGGAGCAGTTCGGCGTACACGGTGCGCGGGTCGGGATAGATGACCGTGTTGAGGGGGGTCTCGTCGAAGTGGTGCTCGTCGGCGAGCGAGCGCGCTTCGGCGACGCGCCCCCGGGCCAGCAGGGTCTTGACGAGAATGCTCACGCCGAACCACTCGGCGGCCACGACCCCGTCCACCTTGCCGGCGATGCGCAGACCCTCGCGGACGGCGTTCTCGGCCTCGGCCAGCGAGCCGCGGCGGTAGCGGATGTAGCCGGCGATGGTCTGGCCGAAAGCCAGGTGGGAGCCGTGCCAGCCCTTGGCCACGCATTCGGCGATCCCCTGGCCGAACAACTCCTCGGCCCGTTGCGGCTGGTCGCCGTACATGAACACCAGCGCGACGGAGAGGGGTACCTCGAACCCCCGGTTCTCGCCGGTCCAGCTCATCCCGCCGCGCAGTGCTTTCTCGGCATATGCCAGGGAGGTCTGCCTCGGCTCGCCGCGCATGGCCGCGTCCCATGCCCGCAGCCCCAGGATGTAGCGCTCCTCCAGACTGCGGCCGGGCAGCTGTTCGGCCAGACGTGCCAGGGTCCGGGAGCGGGCGGGGGAGTCGTGGTCGTCGGAACGCACCATGCTCCAGACGAACTGATCGGCCTGCATGCGCAGTTTGACGCGTGGATTCGTCGCCTTCCGGGCCTCTTCGGCGGCCACGGTCACGGCCTCCGCCAGCTGGTTCGTGTGGGCCAGAGCCGTCGTCAGCAGGTAGACGACGGAGGCGCGCAGATCGGGGTCGACGTCGGGCTGCGCCAGCGCCTGGCGCAGATGCCGCACCGTGGCCGTGGGCTCGATCAGGAAGGTGGCGCAGGCGAGTTCGTGGAGGACCGCGGCGTGGTCCCGGGGCAGGGGCGGTTCTTGCAGCGCCCGGGTCAGCAGGCGCCGGGCCGCGTCGGTGGCCCCGGCGCGAAGGTAGTCGCGAGCGGCCTCGCGCAGACAGGCGACCGTCTCGGGACGTTCCTCGCAGGGGACTTCCAGCAGATGCCGGGCGGCGGTGGTGGGTCCGTAGCCCGCGGCCAGGAGGGCCTGCGCGGCGGTGTTGTGCAGACCGGTCCGGAAGCCCGTGCGGATGGACCGGTAGATCGTCGTGGCGATGAGGGGGTGAACGAACTCCAGCTCGCCCTCGGGGCCGTGGCCGTAGGCCAGGATCCGGGCCGCGCGCAGTTTCCCGGTCGCCTCCGCGACGGCCTCGTCGCCGAGCACCGAGATGGTCGCGGCGAGCTGGGGCGAGAAGGGCGAACCGAGCACGGCCGCGGTGTGCGCGAAGCGGACGGTCGCGGTGCCGAGCCGTTCCAGACGCTCGATCAGCCCCGGGCCCTTGATGGTCGCGGCGAGCTCGCGCATCGCGGGCAGGTCGTCGTCGGTGCCGCGCAGTTTCCGCTCGGCGAGTCCGATGGCCAGCTCCACCGCCTCGAAGGGGCTGCCACCGGTGGCCGACCAGCATTCCTTGCAGAACGGGTCCTCGGCGGCCTCCCCGATCTCGCTCCTGACGATCCGGGCCACCCCTTCGGGGGTGAGCAGCGCCAGGCTGTGGGGGCGGTCCCCGTGATCTCCCATGAGCCCGCGGAGTTCGCCCGCCTCGGAGGGCAGTTCGTCGGGCCGGTAGGTGACCACGATCAGCAGGGGGAGGTCGTCCACCCGCGGTGCGAAGGAGGCGAGCCAGCTCAGTGACTCGGGGTCCGTCCAGTGCAGATCGTCCAGGAGCAGGACGACGGGAGCCTTCCGCACCGTGAGACGCGTCATGACCCAGTCGAGACCGTCGCGGACGCCGGTCGGGTCCGGCGCGGGGGCGGGCCCCCGCGCTTCGAGACTGAGCACGGCGGCGACGGTGTCGTACCAGCTGCCCAGGAAGGCGTGGAGTTCCGCCTCGTCCATCCTGGCCAGTGAAGGCTGCATCAACTGGCGAACGACGCGGAACGCGGAACCCTGTTCCGCCTCGCCGCCCCTGCCCGACAGCACGGTGAATCCGTGTGCCGCGGCCCGGGCACGGGCTTCCGTGAGCAGTGCCGTCTTGCCCAGTCCGGCCGGTCCGGTGAAGGCGAGCAGGCCTTTTCGCCTTGCCCGCGGTTTGCCGTCAGCGGTGCGTCGCAGCTCCTGGAACGCGGCGTCGAGGGCCTGAAGTTCCTGCCGGCGTTCGATCAACGTCTCCTCGTCCGTGACCGATTGCCGCAGCTCCGTCGCCATGTGCCGTACCGCTTTCTGTCGTTCGGCCTGCGGGACAGCCGAGCGTACGCCCCGGTCAGGTGCGATAGGCCGGATTGAGCACTATAGGGTGAATCATTAACCGGGAAACGGGAGAATGTCCGCGCCGCTGGGTACGAGGCCTGGATGGACGCCTCCGGTGGCGCTGTCCCCGGAGTGCGCCCGGGTCCTTACGGCACGGCGGGGACCGAGGCCACGTCCGAGTAGCGCGGCACGGCGCGGGACCAGTGGTAACACCCCTGGATCCAGCCGGCCATGCCGTCCACATAACCGACGCCGGTGGTGCTCAGCTCCGGTCCGACCCTTTGGCGGAGCCTCTGGAACTCCTCGATCGTGCGGTTGATCTGCTGGACGGCGAGGAGGACGGCAACCTGCAGAGAGCACCGGTGCTCGCGCTGGTACGCCAGGGCCAGGTTGATCATTTCGCCCGCACGCTGTTCCTTCACCGCGGAGAACAGGTCGGCCGTCCACACCGCCGCGTCGGCCGACAGCCGGCCGAGTCGCTGTACGTCGGGGTGGTGGAGTTCGGCAGGGGACATTTCGTGCGGTTGGGCGGCCTCGTACAGCGGGTGGAACGGCTCGACTCCGGCGGTGAGCGACCGTATGGAGGTGCAGTCTCCCGGCCGCAGGGGGAAGGGCTGGGCCTGCGCCACCGCCTCGTACAGCAGACCGTGCACGTATTCACGGCTCTTCCAGGCCCACCGCGCGGCCTGCGCCGGTGTGCACCGTTCGCGGACCTGCCGGTGGAGATCGGCCAGGGCCGCGCCGAGGCGTGTGCCGGGCGGGCGGCCGTCCCGCAGGATCGCGATGCTCTCGCACAGCATCGGCACCAGCAGGCCCGGAGAGCGCCGGCCGACGTCCTCCGCACGGTCGTCGAAGACGAACTGGTAGGCGATCTGATGGGCGACGATCTGGAGCATCCCGGAATCCACGGCGGGGCTGGTGCGGGAGGCGAGCTCGGCAGGGCGAGTACGGGCGATCATCGTCGCCACACCCGGTTCGTCGGTCAGCCCCCACCTCCTCAGCCAGGCGTCGACGCCGGCCGCGGCCTCGGATTCATGAGGGTTGCGCGCGCACGGGAAGGGCATGTGGAGATGGGAGTCGATCAGGTCCCTGAGGCTGGAGTCCCGGGTGACGTTCAGTACACCGGGCATGCTTTCCTCATGTGTTGTCGACAACGTGATCACCTGCCGTTCGGGGTGAAGTGCGACGGGTGGGACGGGCTTCGCACGCCATGACCAGTGATCGCGGCCCCAGGGTGATCGCCGGCCGCGGTGTCCGTGCGACGTACCCGGGCAGGTGGCTCAGACGCCGGCGACCGGCGATGGTCGCGAGCGCGAGGGTGGTCTCCACCATGGCGAACTCGTCGCCGAGGCACTTGCGGCTGCCCACGGCGAACGGCATCATCGCGCGCCGCTGTTCGGCGGTCGGGCACCCGGGCGCCCAGCGACCGGGGTCGAAACGCTCGGGGTCGGGGAACGACGAGGGATCGTGGTGCAGGAGGTAGGGGCTGTAGAGCACGGTGGCCCCCTCGGGCAGCCGGCGCCCGGCGAGTTCGGTCTCCCTGGTGGTGACGCGGGTGAAGAGCCAGCCGGGTGACGAGTGGCGCAGCGTCTCGGAGACGACGGACCGGGTGTAGACGAGGCGCGGCAGATCGTCGGGGCCGGGGCGGCGGCCGTCGGTGAGAACGGTGTCGAGTTCGGCGTGCAGACGGCGTTCCGCCTCCGGATGACCGGCCAGCAGGCTGAAGGCCGCGGCCAGGCACAGTGCCGTGGTCTCGGCGCCCGTGAGCAGCAGGGTGATCAGGTGGTCGTGGATCTCCTGGTCCGTGATCGCCGCCGCTCCGGCGTCACCGCGCCCTGCCGCCAGCAGAGTTCCCAGCACGTCGTCGCGGTCGGCGTCCCGGCGGCGCTGTGCGATCGCCGTGTCGATGACGGCGTGCAGGCGGTCGAGCGCGCGCCGGTAGCGGCGGTTGGCGGGGGTGGGGAGGCGGAACAGGACGTCGACGGGTACGACCGTGCGGACGAAGAGGCCGCGGACGACATCGGAGAGACAGTCCCGCACCTCGGCGGTCGTGGTGTCGTCCAGCGAGTCGGAGAGCAGGACCCGGCTGATCACGCGGGTCGTGAGGGTCATCATCGCCTCGGTGACGGGAACGGCCCGTCCCGCCTGCCAGCCCTCGCACACCGCCTCGGCCTCCTCGGTGACGAGGTCCGTGTACCCGGCGACGTGCGAGGAACGGAAGCCGGGTTGCAGCAGCCGCCGCTTGTCCCGGTGCGTCGGCCGGCGGCAGGTGACGATTCCGTCCCCCATCAGCTTTCCCAGCCTGTCGTAGAGCGGGCCCCCCTTGTCGAAGGTGTGCGGATCCATGAGCACCTCGTGGGTCAGCTCCGGGTGGCACACCATCCAGGCACGCCGGGGGCCAAGGCGTATCTCGACCAGATCCCCGTGCGCGGGCAGAGAATTCAGAAACGCCAGCGGGCGTCGGTACAAGGCGATACCGTGGCCCAGAAGAGGGAATATGCCGGGAGCAGTACCTGTCGTCCACGTTCGTTTTTGTTCAGGCGTAGCACGGTTCATGGGAACCTCCTGCCCGGTGCGCTACGTGTCCTGCCCAATTGAACGGAGTTCGGGTTTCCGGAAACCTTTCTCCAAAGGGGCGCACAGGGGCACGCCGAAGCAAAGGTCATATGCGGCGAACGACCATTGATGTACTGTGCATCGACTGCGATTTCCTCTCGTCACACGAGTGTGGTCCCGCCCCACAGGAAGAGCGGGACCACATGTGCTCAGTGCCCGTGTACGCGGACGGATTTCAGTACGGGTGACGACAGGATGTCCTTCTCGCAGAACCGCGCGGTCACCCATTTCTCACCCGAGAACAGCAGCGTCTGGTCGCTGTAGTGGGGCGAGTCCGGGTTCGAGGACTGGGAGTACGTCAACAGGGTGCGGGCCACCGGGCAGCCGGTGCCGTCCCAGCCGACCGCCTGGATGTGGCTGGAGCCGGTCGTCACCTCGGTGTAGCCGCCCTGCGCCGCGTTCCAGACCGGCTCCACCTTGTTCCACACCCCCAGCCTCTCCGTGCCGCCCGGCACGGGGATCCGCTTGCCGTCACGGACCACGAACTGGTGCTCCCCGAGCGGGGAGTCGAGCGGTATGCCCGCCGCGCGCAGCTCGGCGACGGTGTCGGCCAGGGCCGTGGCGAAGCCCGGAGCCGCGGTGTCGAGCGTGTTCGGCGTGTGCACCGGGTCCGCCGTGGAGAACGGCACCTTCCAGAACTGGGCCGCCGGCACCGAGACGATCAGCTTCCGCCAGAAGCGGTCGAAGAGCAGGGCTCCTCGGCTGTCCGTGTTCATGGTCCGGTCCCAGGACGCGAGCACCGGGCAGGCCGCGGAGACGTCGACGACCGTGCTGTCACTGCCCGTCGCCGTACCGCCCGGCAGCGCGGCACACGCCTTCGCCGCGTCGGCCGCCGCCAGGGCGCCCGCGGGCGCCCGGTTCGCGAACTCCTGGTCCTGCAGGTCCCGGACAGTCAGCCCGCCCCGCTCCGCCATCGCGGACACGTCCGCGAGCGCGCCCCGGGTCCGCAGCGAGCGCGGCGTCCCGACCGTGCCGAAGATCCGCTCGTACCCGGTGAGCGGCCGGTCGGCATTGGCCAGCCAGGCGCTGTCGTTGGAGTTCTCCGCGTACGGCGCGTCCTTCCGGGTCGGCATGCGGGACGGCCCGAAGATGCCGGACTGGACGGCGTCCGCGTCACTGCCGGGTGCGCAGTCGCTCCGTGAGCCGTCGAGGACCGCGAGGCCCGCCTGCGGGTAGGTGATCCTGCCGAGGTCGGTGGAGCAGCGTGCCGCGAGGTCGTCGGTGATCCTGGGCAGCACCTGCGACTGGGTGTAGAGGGTGTGTCCGGCGGAGTCCGCGGCGACGGTGTTCACCCAGGGCAGGCCCTGGTGCCGGTCGAGGGAGGCGAGGACGTCCGCGGTGGAGCGCGCCTTGCCGAAGCCGAGCGAGGTGTCGGCGAACCGGAAGTTCGCGGCGTTGGGGTCATTGAACGCGTACGCCGTCGTGGCGGTCCAGGGCAGCGGCGGCTCGCCCCCGGGGTCGGCGACCACCGGGCCGTACCGCGTCCACCACTGGGTACGGGTGACCGGGGCGCCACCCTCGACGGGGACGGTCACGGTCCGTTTCGTCATCCGCTCCGGCTCGCCGTCCACCAGGTAGACGGTCGGGTCGGACGGGTCGAGTGTCAGCCGGGTCAGGTTGAAGGGGACACCGGTCGAGACGGTGTGGCTCCATGCCACCCGGGAGTTGTAGCCGATGGCGATGGTCGGCGTGCCGAGCAGCGACGCCCCGGCGACGTCCAGCTCGCCCGGGATGGTCTGCTGCGACTGCCAGAACCGGCGCCCGCCCTGCCACGGATAGTGCGGATTGCCCAGCAGCAGACCGCGGCCGTTCGCGGTGGTCGCCCCGCTGAAGGCGACCGCGTTCGATCCCATGCCGGAGGTCGCGGACCGCGCCTGCACCGCCTTGACCAGGGCCTCGGCGTCGACACTCCGCTCTGGGGCCGCGGTGCCGGTGGGGGGTTCGGCCCCGGTGATCTCGTCCACGGCGCCGCCCTGGCCGCCGAGCACGGAGATGGCGTAGTAACGGGAGGCCACGTCCAGCGTGCTGATGGGCCGCACCCAGGCGGCGCCCCGGCAGGCCGGGTCGGTGATCCGGTGCTGCGCCAGCCAGGCGTCGTACCCGGCGGCGAAGCCCCGCATCAGGTCCTTCACCTGCCGGCTCGGGCCCAGCGGAGCCGGTTCGGCGAGCAGCTTCGCCACCGTGCCGGACCGGCGTACGCCACGGAAGTACAGGTCGCTGGAGAGATTGTCGCCGGCGGACGACAGCGAGAAGTCGGTGGCGGCGGTGGGCCCGAAGAACCGCGAGCGGTCGCCGCGCACGGTCACGAAACCGTCGGCGAGGGTGCAGACCTGGTCGGCGGCCTGCGCCCAGCCGGAACCGAAGCCGAGGTCGGCGTAGTTCCCGGCGAGGATGTGCGGAATGCCGTACTCGGTATAGCGGATGACGGCGGACAGCCCGCCGTGCGAGGGACGGTCCTGACGGCCTTGCGCATCGGCCGCGGCGGCCGGTAACGCGGCCGATGCGGTGAGCAGCGCGACGGCTCCGACGAGCAGCTGTCTCATACGGGTGGTGCGCATCCGTGCCTCCCAACGTCGTTGCGGGAAGGAGAAGTTGAGCACGTACGTACAGGTGCTGTGGCCATGGTGCTTGACCTGCCCCGGCCACGGACCGAGGATCATGAGTCATGACGCAGGGACAGGGCAGCACGGTTGACGGGGTACTGCGACGCAGCGCCCGGCGCACCCCCGCAAGGGTGGCGGTCGAGTACGGCGAGCGCCGGTGGACGTACGAGGAACTCGACGACGCCGTCTCACGGGCGGCGAGCGTGCTGCTCGACCAGGGCCTCGAACGCGGCGACCGGGTCGGCGCCTACGGCCACAACTCCGACGCCTACCTGATCGCGTTCCTCGCCTGCGCCCGGGCCGGCCTGGTGCACGTCCCCGTCAACCAGAACCTGACCGGCGCCGATCTCACGTACATCGTCGGCCAGTCGGGCAGCACGCTCGTGCTCGCCGACCCGGGCCTCTCCGGCCGACTCCCCGACGACGTACGGGTGCTGCCGCTGCGGGACGCCGACGGCTCGCTGCTCGCGCGACTCCCCGACGCGGCGCCCTACGACGGGCCCGAACCGCGCACCGAGGAACTGGTGCAGCTGCTCTACACCTCGGGGACCACCGCGCTGCCCAAGGGCGCGATGATGACCCACCGGGCGCTGGTGCACGAGTACTTGAGCGCGATCGCAGCCCTCGACCTCAGCGCCGGGGACCGGCCCGCGCACGCCCTGCCGCTCTACCACTCCGCCCAGATGCATGTGTTCCTGCTGCCGTATCTGGCGGTCGGGGCGACCAACATCATCCTTGACGGACCGGACGGCGACACGCTCTTCGACCTGGTCGAGGCCGGGCGCGTGGACAGCCTGTTCGCGCCGCCCACCGTCTGGATCGGCCTGTCCAACCGCCCCGACTTCGCGACCCGCGACCTGAGCGGACTGCGCAAGGCCTACTACGGGGCGTCGATCATGCCGGTCCCCGTGCTCGAACGGCTCCGTGAACGGCTCCCGGAACTGGCCCTGTTCAACTGCTTCGGGCAGAGCGAGATCGGTCCCCTGGCCACCGTGCTCGCCCCCGAGGAGCACAAGGGGCGGCTGGACTCCTGCGGCCGTACCGTGCTGTTCGTCGAGGCACGCGTGGTCGGCGAGGACGGCGCGGACGTGCCCGACGGCACCCCCGGTGAGATCGTCTACCGCTCACCGCAGTTGTGCGAGGGCTACTGGGAGAAGCCCGAGGAGACCGAAGAGGCCTTCCGGGACGGCTGGTTCCACTCCGGCGACCTCGCGCTGCGCGACGCCGACGGCTACTTCACCATCGTCGACCGGGTGAAGGACGTCATCAACTCCGGTGGCGTACTGGTCGCTTCACGGCAGGTCGAGGACGCCCTCTACACCCATCGGGCGGTCGCCGAGGCCGCCGTGATCGGCCTGCCCGACGAGCGGTGGATCGAGGCGGTCACGGCGGTCGTCGTGCCGCGCGGCGAGGCCGACGAGGCCGAACTGATCGCCCATGTGAAGGAGACCCTGCCCGCCTTCAAGGCACCCAAGCGGATCCTGTTCGTGGACGCGCTGCCCCGCAACGCCAGCGGGAAGATCCTGAAGCGGGAGCTGCGGGAGCGGTTCGGCCACGCCTCGTGAGGAGCCAAGAAGTCTGGTTCCATACCTTGCGCGGCTTCCGGCACCACGTCCGGCGTTCACCGGTGGCGTGCAGACAGCAGACATGCGCTGCTGCCTCCCCGTCCCCCTCGGCGCACTCGCGGGCCTGCCCGGCCCCTGCGAGGTGCTGCGCTCCGGTTTCCTGCTGACTCCCGCCCTGCTCCGGTCCGCCGTCCCCACGGCCCGCCCCCGGCACCCCCGCTCCCTCGCCGCCGTCCACCTGGAACTGGTCACCCTCACCGAGGACCGCGCCGTCATCACCTGGCACACCGCCCTGCCCGGCACCGACGACGGCACCGGCCGCATGCTGCCCGCCGTCACCGAGGGCGAGGTCGTCTACGGCACCCACCCCGCCCGCCTCAACCGCACCGCGGGAGAGGACCGGCCCACCGCACACCACCACATAGAGCTCACCGGCCTGGAGCCGGGACAGACGTACTACTACCAGGCCCGCTCCCGGGGCGTCCCCGCCACTCCCACCGCGCTGCACCTGGTACGCGGCAACGCGGCCGGCACCTCCCGGCACGGCCTCGGCTCGCCCGGCGGCCCCTACTCCTTCACCACCCCCCAGCCCCCGCCCGGCCGCCACCTCCTCTCCGTCGCCCTCTGCAACGACCTGCACATCGGTGAGAGCGTCGCCGGTCTGGTGGCCGGCGTCCCCTTCCTGCGCGGAGTGGCCCAGCGGGCGGGGCTCACCCCGTACCCGGAACTCATGAGCCGCGCAGTGGTCGAGGAGGCCCGCCGCCGCGGAGCCCAGCTGCTGCTGGCCGCCGGCGACCTCTCCGCCGGCGGCGGGCCGCACGACCTGGCGGAGGCCAGACGGATCCTGGACGGCTTCGGCACCCACGCACGGGACTACTTCGTCGTGCGGGGCAACCACGACCGCGGCACGCGCGACGGCGACGCCTTCCACCGGGTGTTCGGCGGACAGGACCGTCCCGGCTGGTTCGAGCACGACGTGGGCGGACTGCGGATCATCGGGCTCGACACCTACGACAAGCGCGGCAACGGCGGTGACGCCGGCGGCCTCGGCGCCGAGCAGCTGTCCTGGTTCCGGCGCCGGCTGCGCGCCCACAGGGAACAGCCCACCGTGGTCTTCGGACACCATCCGCTCACCGTCCGGGACGCCCTCTTCCCGGTGAGCCCCGCACAGCGCCTGGGCCGCCGCCAGGCCCGCGACATCCTCCGGGCCTATGCCGCCGCCCCGGGTGTGTTCCTCCACCATGTCGGCCACACCCACCGAAACAAGCGCACCCATGTGCCGCTCGCCCCTCATGTGACCCTGCAGGAGGTGGGCGCCGCCAAGGAGTACCCGGGCGGGTTCTTCCTGCTGCGGATCCACGCCGGCGGCTACGCGCTCAACTTCTTCCGGGCCCGCGCCGCCGAGGCCCTGGAGTGGAACGAGCGCAGCCGCCGGCAGGCCGGGGGACTGTGGCCGTACCACGCCCTGGGCCGCACGGTCGCCGACCGCAACAGCGTGACCGCCCGCGACCTGTCCGGCATCGGCCGGCCGGTGCCGTCGTCCGCGGTGCCCCGTTCGCCCCAAGGGATGACAGACGCCCCGAACCCCCGTCTGGATGTGGCCTAGCGAAGGGCACCTCCGTAGCTTGGGTGCATGTCGACGCTGTGGGAACTCATGCACGACTGCATCCCCGACGACCACGCCCGCCAGGTCACCTCCCGCTACTACCTCGACGAGGCCATGCGCTCGCCGCGGGCACCGGACCGGGTGGTCGACCTCGGGTGCGGCCGGGGCACGTCGGCCGAGCTCTTCCGCAAGCACGATTCCGGCGTCCGGTGGGTGGGCGTCGACATCCGCGACTCCCCGGAGGCCGCGCAGCGCCGGTCCGGAGCCGACACCGTGGTGTACTTCGACGGCGTCAACCTGCCGTTCCGCTCCGACACCCTGCCGCTGGTCTACTCCCACCAGGTCTTCGAGCACGTCGCCCGGCCCAGGGAACTGCTCGCGGAGGTGGGCAGAGTGCTGCGACCGGGCGGGCTGTTCATCGGCAGCACCTCCCAGTTCGAGCCCTACCACTCCTACAGCCTGTGGAACTACACGCCGTACGGATTCCGGGTGCTGGTCGAGGAGGCGGGGCTCGCCCTGGAGGAGATCCGGCCCTCGCTCGACGGCGTGACACTGATCATGCGCACCTACCACGGCACCCGGAAGTACGAGTACGGCCGGTTCTGGCGGAAGGAGTCGCCGCTCAACACGCAGATCGACACCTGGGCACGCAAGGGCGACCGCAAGACGGCCCTGGTGAACCTGCGCAAGCTCACGTTCTGCGGACAGTTCGCGTTCCGGGTGAGCAAACCGGTCCCGGCCGCCTGACGCCGGGGCGAACCGCTCGTCGTGCTGCCGGGCGGGCCCATGCGTGCCTCCGCCTATCTCGGGGACCTCGGCGGACTGTCCGCTCACCGCCGGCTGGTCCTGCTCGACCTGCGGGGGACCGGCGACTCCGCGGTGCCCGCCGACCCGGCGTCGTACCGCTGCGACCGCATGGTCGACGACGTGGAGATGTTGCGGACCCACATAGGGTGCGACCACATGGATGTACTGGCGCACTCGGCGGGCGCGAGCCTGGCGATCCTGTACGCGGCGGCCCATCCGCACCGGATACGGCGGCTCGCGCTGATCACCGGCAACCCCTCGGCCCTGGGCCTGCGGACCACCCCCGAGGAGCGGCTCGCGGCGGCCCGGCTGCGGGCGGCGGAGCCCTGGTTCGAGGAGGCGTTCCCCGCGCTGGAGGCGTGGCTGGCGGGCACCGGGGACTTCGACGAGGTGTTCATGCCCTTCTTCTACGGCCGTTGGGACGCCGCCGCCCGGGCCCATGACGCGGCCGCCGAGGCGCAGACCAACGACCGGGCGGGCGCCCGGTACTTCGCCGACGGCGCCTTCACCCCGGACGCCACCCGCGCCGCCCTGCGTGCCCTGACCGCCCCCGTCCTGGTGTACGCCGGTGAACTCGACGGCGGCCCCGGCCCCGCACTGGCGCGGCGCGCCGCCGAGGCCTTCCCCGCCGCCGAGGTCGCCGTCCAGCCCGGTGCCGGTCACTACCCCTGGCTCGACGATCCGGAGTGGTTCCTCGGCCGTACCGCCGGCTTCCTGGACGCCTGAGCCGGACTCAGCCCTGCGGCCCGAACGCCGTCATGAACCGGTCCCGGAACTTGTTCATGGCCCACTCCGGTGCGTTGTCCGCGGGCTTGAGCCCCTCCGTCCAGCCCCACCCGGAGACCCGGTCCAGGACCTTCGGGTCACGGGCGACGATGGTGACCGGAACGTCCCTGCTGGTGCTGCCGGCCGTGACCGTCGGGACGGGCTGGTGGTCGCCGAGGAAGACGAGGACGGTGTTGTCGTCGCCGTAGCGCTGCATCCACTGGGTCAGGCTGTCCAGGGAGTACTGGATCGCCTTGCGGTACTCCGTCCGCACGCGCTGCGCGCTCTTCCAGACCTCCGTGGGGTTCGTGCCCTCCTTCTTGATCTTGTAGAAGATCTTGCCGTCCCCGAGGTCCTTCCAGTCGATCATGTGGGCGATGGGGGACCAGGGGTTGTGGCTGGAGGCCAGGATGATCTCCGCCATGATCGGGTCGCGGTTCTTCTTCCCGTGCTCCAGCTTCTGGAAGGCCTCCAGGCTGAACTGGTCCGGCACCGGCGTCCAGCTGAAGTACGGACCCTCGTAGCCGAGGTGCGTGGAGTCGTAGATGTGGTCGAGGCCGAAGTACTTGCCCTCGGGCCAGGCCTTGCGCACACCCGGGACGATGCCGACCGTGCGCCAGGCCCCGGTCTTCTGGAAGTAGCTGGTGAGGGTCGCGCGGTCACTGGTGGTCAGGGTCCGGTACCGCTGCTGGTTCTTCACCCACAGGCCGGACAGGAACGTCGAGTGGGCGAGCCAGCTGCCGGCGCCAGTCACGGGCGACCTGAGCCAGCCGCTGCGTGCCGCGAATCCGGCCGCCTTGAGCCGGTTGTTCCCCTCCGTGAGCGTCGCGTCGATCTCCGGCGCCATCGCCGGATCGTCGATCGCCACCCGGCCGTAGCTCTCGATGAAGGTGAACAGCACGTCCTTGCCGCGCAGTCCGGTCAGCAACTGGTCGGACGGGGTCTTGGCGTAGGCGTCGACGACGAGCTGCTTCTTGAAGACGTCGGCGTCCCCCAGCCCGTCGCGGACGTACTGCACACGGTTGGCGAGGAACTGGCTGTAGCCCTTGGTGGCGAACGGGACACTGCCGAACTGCACGCTCAGCGTGAAACAGGTGATCCACACGGTGCCGAGAACGAGCGTGGTGGGCACGGCCAGCGGGCGGTGCCGGGCCATCACGTTCGCCAGCCGCACCATCGCGAGCGCGCTCAGCACGAGCACGGCGATGAGCAGGACGATCACGCCGATCACCGCGAGCACCTCGCCCGCGTGACCGAACGAGTCCTTCACCCAGTCCGCCGCGTCGGTCAGCAGAACCCAGTCGAAGACCAGGTCGAACGGTCGGGCCAGGGTCTGGTAGAAGCCCATGTCGAGGCACTTCAGGACGGTGGACAGGCCGAGGAGCGCGCCCGTGGCGAAGGCCGCGATCCGCCGTGCCTTCGACGGCAGTGCGAGCAGCACGATCGCGAGGACGACCGCCTCGACGGGGAGGCGGAGGAAGGACTGGACGGTGAACCGGTCGAGGCGGTCGGGCATGAGGATCGCGCCGAGCACGAACGCACCGGCCAGGACACTCGTGCCCACCCGCACACCGGCCGCGGCGCGGGGGTAACGACGGCGCCAGCCGAACCAGCCGGGCCGGGTGGAGGCGGCGGCCGGCGACGCGGGTTCGGTTTCCTCCGCGCCCTCCCCTTCCACCCCTTCGTTCTCGGCCGTGGCGGGGTCGGCCTGTGGCTCCGCGGCCTCGGGGACGCCGTCGTCGTCGACGGCGGAAGGGTGCGCGTCGGCGGTCGCCTCGCCCGCCGCGCCGTGCTCTTCGCCGCGGGTCGCCTCGTCCGCCGCGTCGTTGGTCTCTTCGTCCGCCGCGCCGCGGGCTTCGTCGGCGGTCGCCTCGTCCTCCGGGGCGCGCTGCGCGTCGCCGGTCGGCGCTTCCGGTGCCGCGCGCTGCTCGTCGCCCGCCGCCTTCTCCGCTCCGGGAGGCGTGTCCGAGTCGGTTTCCTCGGCTGCCTCGGGTCCCCTGCCCGGATCGTTCGTCTCGGTCTCGGTCTCGGCCTCAGCTTCGGTCTCGATGTCGGTCTTGTCGTCCGTCGGGCGCGCGTCCGGCACGGCGCTCGGCTCGGGGGCGGTGTCCGCCGGTGCGGCCGATGTCCCCTCCGGCTGATCCGGAGGCGGCGCGTCCGCGTCCGTGTCCAGCAGTTGGCGAGGGGGCGGGAGGTGCGACACCCGTACGTCCTTCCGTGCGAAGCCCGGTGATGGCACGGCGGACCGGACCTGCAGGCCAGAGCCGCCAACCTGGCGTACGGCCTGACGTAACCCCACGTTCAACCACCCGAGTCAACCGCTCGCAAAGAGTACGGCCCCCGTACCGCCCCGCAGCGGTGGCGCACCCGCGCTCCCTATCGGTCGGCGGCCACCGCCACCTCCCGTGCCCACCGGTAGTCCGCCTTGCCGCTCGGCGACCGCTGGATGGCCTCGGTGATCACCAGCTGGCGGGGGATCTTGTATCCGGCCAAGTGGCTGCGGCAGTGGGTCTGGATGTCGGAGAGGGACGGCTGTGCCGCGCCCTCGCGCAGTTGCACCACGGCCGCCACATGGTTGCCCCACGTCGCGTCCGGCACCCCGGCCACCAGCGCGTCGTACACATCCGGATGCGACTTCAGGGCCTGTTCGACCTCCTCCGGGTACACCTTCTCGCCCCCGGTGTTGATGCACTGCGAGCCCCGCCCGAGCACGGTCACCACTCCGTCCTCGTCGACGGTCGCCATGTCACCGAGGAGGACCCAGCGGCGGCCGTCCTTCTCGAAGAAGGTCTCGGCGGTTTTCCGCGGGTCGTTGTAGTAGCCGAGCGGTACGTGTCCGCTCTGTGCGACCCGGCCGATCTCGCCCACCGCGACCGGCTCATGGGTGGCCGGATCGACCACCTGGGTACGGGAGTTGACGCGGACCCGGAACCCGCTGCCGGCCCCGGAGTCGTCGGTCGCGGTGCCGTTGAAGCCGGACTCGGAGGACCCGAAGTTGTTCAGCAGCATGGCGTTCGGGACGAGTTCGCTGAACTGGCGGCGGACGGTCTCGGAGAGGATCGCACCCGACGAGGAGACGCTGAACAGGGCGGAGCAGTCGGTGCCCTTCATCGGCCCGTTCAGCGCGTCGATCAGCGGACGCAGCATGGCGTCGCCGACCAGCGACATGCTGGTGACCTTCTCCTTCTCGACGGTCCGCAGCACTTCCTCGGGCACGAACTTGCGGTGGATCACCACCCGTTGCCCGAAGTTGAAGCCGATGAAGGAGGTGAGCGTCGATGTGCCGTGCATCAGCGGGGGAGTGGGGAAGAAGGTGATCCCGGTCCCGCCCGCCGCCACCCGTTCCGCCAGCTCCTCCGGCCGCTTCACCGGCTCACCGGTTGGCGATCCGCCGCCCAGCCCGGCGAAGAACAGGTCCTCCTGACGCCACATCACACCCTTGGGCATCCCCGTGGTACCGCCGGTGTAGATGATGAACTGGTCGTCGCCCGAGCGTGCCGGGAACCCGCGCCCGGGCGCCCCTGCCGCCTCGGCCTCCGCGAAGGCGAGGGCCTTGAGCCCCGCGCCCACCGGGTCGCCCACGCGTACCAGGTGCCGCAGCTTCGGCGCCCGGGGCAGCGCCGCCGCCACCCGGTCGTCGAACTCCGCGTCGAAGACCAGCGCGACCAGATCGGCGTCCCGGTAGAGGTAGACCAACTCCTCCTCGACGTAGCGGTAGTTGACGTTGACCGGCACGACCCGCGCCTTCAGGCACCCGAACACGGTCTGGAGGTACTCGACCCCGTTGTAGAGGTGCAGCCCG
The DNA here is from genome assembly GCF_040652235.1 of Streptomyces sp. NPDC048277. NCBI lineage: Bacteria > Bacillati > Actinomycetota > Actinomycetes > Kitasatosporales > Streptomycetaceae > Streptomyces > Streptomyces sp. NPDC048277. The sequence continues at coordinate 141,529 of NZ_JBEZLQ010000020.1, read as the reverse complement.
AGGTGCTCGCCGGGGCGGATCCCGCTGTTGATCAGATGATGGCCGATGCGGTTGGCGGCGGCGTCCAGCTCCGCATAGGTCAACCGGCGTTCCGCACCCGTGCCGGGATGGTCGACGTACACGAGCGCCTCGCGGTCCGCGGCCACGTCGACGACCGACTCGAACAGGTCGGCAAGGTTGTACTCCACCGTTCCTCCTGACCCCGGCAACCATGACGAAGAAAGGCGCAACTGTCGGTTCGCCGGTCATCAGAGCAAAGGGCGCGGCAAGTGGGAAGGGTTCGCGCGAAGAAATCTGACTGTGTGTCAGAAAACCCTTGAAGTGCCTCCCGCCCTACTGCAACCTGTTCTCGTTCTTTCAGAGGGGAGACGGTCCATGGGTGGGACGGAACACCTCACCGTGCGGCGCGAGGGCGCCACACTGGTGCTCACGCTCAACAGGCCCGAGGCGAAGAACGCGCTCTCGATCTCCATGCTCGTCGGACTGTACGACGGCTGGATCGAGGCCGACGAGGACGACGGCGTCCGCTCGATCGTGCTCACCGGGGCCGGAGGTGCCTTCTGCGCCGGGATGGACCTCAAGGCGCTGGCCGGAAAGGGCATGGAGGGCGAGCATCTGCGCGACCGGCTGAAGGCCGACCCGGATCTGCACTGGAAGGCGATGCTCCGCCACCATCGCCCGCGCAAACCGGTGATCGCCGCCGTCGAGGGGTACTGCGTCGCGGGCGGCACGGAGATCCTCCAGGGCACCGACATCCGGGTCGCCGGCGAGTCCGCGACGTTCGGTCTCTTCGAGGTCAGACGCGGGCTCTTCCCGATCGGCGGCTCCACGGTCCGGCTGCAACGCCAGGTCCCGCGCACACACGCGCTGGAGATGCTGCTGACCGGACGGCCGTACACCGCGCGTGAGGCCGCGGACATCGGGCTCGTCGGGCATGTCGTCCCGGACGGGGGCGCGCTCGACAAGGCGCTGGAGATCGCCGAGCAGATCAACGCGTGCGGGCCGCTGGCGGTCGAGGCGGTCAAGGCGTCGGTGTACGAGACCGCGGAACTGACGGAGACCGACGGGCTGGCCGCGGAGCTGAAGCGGGGGTGGCCGATCTTCGACACGGCGGATGCGAGGGAAGGGGCCCGCGCTTTTGCGGAGAAGCGGCTGCCCGTCTACAAGCGCGCGTGAGTGTTTCGAGGTGCGTTTGACACTGCGGGCCGTGTGTGGCTGGTCGCGCAGTTCCCCGCGCCCCTTTCGGGGCGCTACACACCGGCCTTGTCAAGGAGGCAGCCAGGATGCCTGAAGTCCTCAAAGCTCCCCTCGTCGTCGAGTTCCCCTTCACGCGGTCCCTCGGGCCCGTTCAGAGCGCCTTTCTCACCGGGCTGCGCGAACGCGTCGTCCTCGGGGTGAAGACCGGCGACGGCCGCACCCTCGTCCCGCCCGTCGAGTACGACCCCGTCAGCGCCGAGGAGATCCGCGACCTCGTCGAGGTTGCTCCCATGGGCACGGTCACCACCTGGGCCTGGAACCACGAACCCCGTCGCGGCCAGCCCCTCGGCACCCCCTTCGCCTGGGTGCTGGTCCGGCTCGACGGTGCCGACACCGCCCTGCTGCACGCCCTCGACGCGCCCGGACCCGACGCCGTGCACACCGGCATGCGCGTCCGTGTCCGCTGGGCCGAGGAGCGCTCCGGCGCCATCACCGACATCGCCTGCTTCGAGCCGTACGACGGCGAGGCGGTCGAACCCGGCGGGCACGACGGCGTGTTCGAGGACGCCGTCCACGGCATCGTCGCCCACGCCCGCCTCGACTACACCTACTCGCCCGGCCGCGCCCAGTCCGCCTACATCAACGCCCTGTCGTCACAGCGGACCTACGGCGAGCGCTGCCCCTCCTGCCGGAAGGTGTACGTCCCACCGAGGGGTGCGTGCCCCACATGTGGGGTGGCCACATCGGAACAGGTCGAGGTGGGTCCCGGGGGCACGGTCACCACCTTCTGCATCGTCAACATCAAGGCGAGGAACCTCGACATCGAGGTGCCGTACGTCTACGCCCACATCGCCCTCGACGGCGCCGGCCTCGCCCTGCACGGCCGGATCGGCGGCATCCCCTACGACCAGGTGCGGATGGGGCTGAGGGTCGAACCCGTGTGGACCGAAGGGGCGCGTTATCCCGACCACTACCGGCCCACCGGCGAGCCCGACGCGGACTACGACACCTACAAGGAGCTGCTGTGATGCGTGACATCGCACTGGTCGCCTTCGCGCAGACCGACCACCGGCGCACCAGCGAGGAGCTCTCCGAGGTGGAGATGCTCATGCCGGTGCTGCACGACGTACTCGAACAGACCGGGCTGAAGACCGCCGACATCGGCTTCACCTGCTCCGGCTCCAGCGACTACCTGGCCGGCCGCGCCTTCTCCTTCACCCTCGCCCTCGACGGTGTCGGCGCCTGGCCGCCGATCTCCGAGTCGCATGTCGAGATGGACGGCGCCTGGGCGCTGTACGAGGCCTGGACCAAGCTGCTGACGGGAGACGCCGACACCGCGCTCGTGTACTCCTACGGCAAGTCCTCGCCCGGCTCGGTGCGGGACGTGCTGACCCGGCAGCTCGACCCCTACTACGTGGCCCCCCTCTGGCCGGACTCCGTCGCGCTCGCCGCCCTCCAGGCGCAGGCCCTCATCGACGCGGGGGAGACCGACGAGCCCGCGCTGGCCGCCGTCGGCGCCCGGAGCAGGGCGGACGCCGGCTCCAACCCCCATGCGCAGCTCAGGGGTTCGGTGGCCCAGGGGGAGTACGCCGTACGGCCCCTGCGGACCGGCGACTGCCCGCCCATCGGCGACGGGGCCGCCGCCGTGATCCTCGCGGCGGGGGAGCGGGCCCGTGAGCTGTGTGAGCGGCCCGCCTGGATCCGGGGGATCGACCACCGCATCGAGGCGCACAGCCTCGGCGTCCGCGACCTCACCGACTCGCCGTCCGCGCGGCTCGCCGCCGAGAAGGCCGGTGCCTTCGAACGGCCCGTGGACACCGCCGAGCTGCACGCGCCGTTCAGCTCCCAGGAGGTCGTGCTGCGCAAGGCGCTCCGGCTCGGCGACGACGTGCGCGTGAACCCGTCCGGCGGGCCCCTGGCCGCCAACCCGATCATGGCCGCCGGGCTGATCCGGATCGGCGAGGCCGCCGCCCGGATCCACCGGGGCGAGTCCGACCGCGCACTCGCCCACGCCACCTCCGGGCCCTGTCTGCAACAGAACCTGGTCGCCGTACTCGAAGGGGATCCGCGATGAGCAAGGAGCCCGTGGCCGTCGTAGGGATCGGCCAGACCAAACATGTCGCGGCCCGGCGGGACGTGTCCATCGCGGGGCTCGTGCGCGAGGCCGCGCGCCGCGCGCTCGACGACGCCGAGCTGGGCTGGGCCGACATCGACGCCGTCGTCATCGGCAAGGCGCCCGACTTCTTCGAGGGCGTGATGATGCCGGAGCTGTATCTCGCGGACGCCCTGGGAGCCGTGGGCAAACCCATGTTGCGGGTCCACACGGCGGGCTCGGTGGGCGGGTCGACCGCGCTGGTCGCGGCCAACCTCGTCGCCGCCCGCGTCCACTCCACCGTGCTGACCCTCGCCTTCGAAAAGCAGTCCGAGTCCAACGCCATGTGGGGGCTGTCCCTGCCCATCCCCTTCCAGCAGCCGCTGCTGGCGGGCGCGGGCGGCTTCTTCGCACCCCATGTGCGGGCCTACATGCGGCGCAGCGGCGCCCCCGACACGGTCGGCTCGCTGGTCGCCTACAAGGACCGGCGCAACGCGCTGAAGAACCCGTACGCCCACCTGCACGAGCACGACATCACCCTGGAGAAGGTCCAGGCGTCCCCCATGTTGTGGGACCCCATCCGCTACTCGGAGACCTGCCCCTCCTCCGACGGCGCCTGCGCCATGGTCCTCACCGACCGGGCGGGAGCCGCCCGCTCTCCTAAGCCGCCGGCCTGGATGCTGGGCGGCGCCATGCGCAGCGAACCCACCCTGTTCGCCGGCAAGGACGCCGTGTCGCCGCAGGCAGGGAAGGACTGCGCGGCGGACGTCTACCGGCAGGCCGGCATCGCCGACCCGCGCCGGGACATCGACGCCGTGGAGATGTACGTACCGTTCTCCTGGTACGAGCCCATGTGGCTGGAGAACCTGGGCTTCGCCGAGGAGGGCGGGGGCTGGAAACTCACCGAATCGGGTGTCACCGAACTCGACGGGGACCTCCCCGTCAACATGTCGGGCGGAGTGCTCTCCACCAATCCGATCGGCGCCTCCGGCATGATCCGGTTCGCCGAGGCGGCCCTCCAGGTGCGCGGCCAGGCCGGAGAACACCAGGTGGACGGGGCCAGGAAGGTCCTCGGACACGCTTACGGCGGCGGTTCCCAGTTCTTCTCGATGTGGCTCGTCGGGGCCGAGGCCCCGGACTCCTGAAAGGACCGCCTCACGTGGCCTGTCGAGTGCCGGAACCGATCGCTAGGCTGGCCGCGGACGACGAGTCGGGAGGAGCACGGACGTGGCCGAGAGCACCATCCAGCAGCAGCGGACACTGGGCTGGGAGAAGCCGGAGCTGGATCTCAGCGGAGCCGAGTGGCAGTCCAGCAGCCGTGGCCTGGGGGATGTCCAGATCGCCTTTGTCGAGGGATTCATCGCGATGCGCAACAGCGGCAGCCCGGAGAGCCCTTCCCTGATCTTCACCCCCGCCGAATGGGGAGCCTTCGTGTCGGGGGCCCGGGAGGGCGAGTTCGATCTGACCTGAGTGCTGCCCCCGGTTCCGCGGCAGAGAGGTGAACCGGGGGGTGTTCCACAAGGATTTCCGGACACGTGACCAGCAGCGCCCTTCCGGGGCCGCCGCCTGAGACAGGCTGGCCCCGGATCGGAAGGTCGTATTCCGGAGGTGAGGAACGATGAGCACTGCGCCGGTCATCGCCGCGGTGGACGGTTCGGACGACAGCCTGCGCGCCCTGGACTGGGCCGCCGACGCGGCCCGGCGACGGGACGCGCCGCTGCGCGTGGTGCACGTACGCCAGTACGCCGCCTGGGGGCAGCCGGACGTCCTGGTCGCCGGGGAGGACGCCCCCGCGGGCGACCCCGTGCTCGACGAGGTCCGCGACCGGCTGCACGCCGGCGCCGGGCGGCCGACCGTCGAGTACGTCGCCCTGGAGGGCGCGCCGACCGCGCTGCTGCCCGAACTGGGCTCCGACGCCCAGTTGCTGGTGCTCGGCTCCCGCGGCCGCGGCGGCTTCGCCAGCCTGCTGCTCGGCTCCAACGGGATGGCCGCCGCCCGCGACGCCGAGTGCCCCGTGGTCGTCGTACCCCGGCCGGGCCGCCCGGTCGACGACGAACTGCCCGCCGAGCCCGGGCCGCGGGTCGTCGTCGGGCTGGACGTGGACAGCCCCGACGAACCGACCCTCACCTTCGCCTTCGCGGAGGCCGCGCGGCGCGGTGCCCGGCTCCAGGTGATCGCCGCCTACCCGTGGCCGCTGCAGTCCTGGGTCGCGGCCGGGGAGATCGTCCCGCCGGTCATCGGCCAGGGCGAGGTCGAGGAGGAGACCCGCACCCTCGCCGAGGGCTTTCTGGCCCCGTACCTCAAGGATCACCCGAACGTGCGAGCCGACGCCTTCGCGCTGCCCGGCGACGCGGCCGGCCTGCTGGTCGCCGCCTCCAAGGGCGCCGAGCTGGTCGTGGTCGGCCGGCACCGCCGGCGGCTGCTCGCCCCGGCCCGGATGCTGGGATCCGTCACCCACGCCGTGCTGCTGCACGCGGTCGGCCCGATCGCGGTGGTCCCGCCTGCACCGGCCGAGGAGTGATGTCAAGACCCCCGGACCAGTAACCCACAGTAGGGAGCGGATCACCCCCGCGGGGCGTACGCTGAGCTGCCTGCAAGCCACGGTGCGCGCCCGCCCCCCGCGCTCGCGCATCACCGTGGCAGGGGGTGGTCATGGGACAGCGGGTCCTGCGGAACCGACGGACGCTCTACGAACGCGAGAGCGAACTCACCGCCGTGGACGAGGCGTTGGCCGAGCTCACCGAGCTCACCGGCCTGGACACGGACGGCGCGGCACCGGCCGACCGGCCGCTCGGCGCACTGCTCGCCTTCGCCGGCCGTGCCGGCATCGGGAAGACCACGCTCCTCGCCGAGGTCCGCCGCCGCGCCACCGCCCAGGGCTGCACCGTGCTCTCCGCACGCGGCGGCGATCAGGAACAGCGCGTCGCCTTCCATGTCGCCCGCCAGCTCCTGCAGCCCCGCCTCGCGGGCGCGCCCGAGGCCGAACTCCGTGCCTCACTGGGCAGTTGGTACGACATCGTCGGCCCCGCCCTCGGTCTCTGCGCGCCGACCGAGGGCGCCCCGCCCGACCAGCAGGGCCTGCGCGACGGCCTCGACTGGGTGCTCACCCACCTCGCCGTGCGGCGCGCCCCGATGGTCCTCGTCCTCGACGACGCACACTGGGCCGACCCCGAATCCCTCGGCTGGCTCGCCGCGTTCGCACCCCGCGCCGAGCAACTCCCGCTGCTCGTCGTCGTCGCGTACCGCCCCGACGAACTCCCCGACCACGCCGAGGCGTTGCGCGGACTGCCCGGCCGGGCCGGCGGCCGCCCGCACGACCTCGAACCGCTCAGCGCCGACGCCGTCGCCGGACTGGTCCGCGAAAGCCTCGGCGCACACGCCGACGACACCTTCTGCCACGAGTCCTGGGCCGTCACCTCCGGCAACCCCTTCGAGATCGTCGAGCTGACCGCCAAGGTCCACGACCGGGGCCTGGACCCCACCGAGGCCGGCGCGCCGCTGCTGCGCGACCTCGCCGCCGCCGTCAAGGGCAGCGGGCTGATCGCCCGGCTCGAACGCCTCGGCCCCTCCGCCGTCCGGTTCGCCTGGGCCTGCGCCGTCCTCGGCACCGAGATCCATCCCGCGCTCGCCGCCGCCGTCGCAGGCCTCGGCCACGAGGAGGCCGCCGACGCCGCCGACGCCCTGCGCGGCGCCCGGGTCCTCACCGGGGCCGAGACCCTGGAGTTCGTCCACCCGCTGATCGCCACCGCCGTCTACCGGGCCATCCCGCCCGCCACCCGCGTCGCCCTGCACGGCCAGGCCGCCTGGTGCGTGATCGACGACGGCCAGGGCGCCACCGCCGCCGCCCGCCACCTCCTCGAAACCCACCCCGAGGGCGACGTCTGGGTCGTCCAGCAGCTGCGCGCCGCCGCCGGTGAGACCCTCCGGGCCGGCGCCCCCGACACCGCCCGCAACTACCTCGCCCGGGCCCTGCGCGAACCCCCGCGCGCCAAGGAGCGCGCTGCCGTCCTCCACGAACTCGGCAGCGCCTCCCTGCTCACCGAACCCGCCACCACCGTCAACCACCTCCGCGCGGCCCTCCAGGAGCCCATCGCCGACCCCGCCCTGCGCCACCAGATCGTCTACCGGCTCTCCCAGGTACTCGCCCACAGCGACCGCCTCGCCGAGGCCTCCGAGACCCTCGCCCACGAGATCCGGGTGACCGGCGACGCCCGGGTACGGCTGCGGATGCTCTCGGAACAGTTCATGTGGGACGCCTTTCGCGCCGACGAACCCGACCATCCCGCCCGCTCCCGCCGCCTGGCCCGGCTCGCCGACCGCCTCCAGGGCCGCGACCTCACCGAGCGGTACATCATCGGCCTGCGCACCTGGGACGCGATCCAGCGCGGCGAACCCGCCGACGTCGCCCTCCACCACGCCGAACGCGCTCTCACCGGCGGCCTGAGGTGGGCCGAGCCCGACCGCGGCTTCGAGGTCCCCGTCCTGGTCTCCCTCGCCTTCATGTACGCCGACCGGCCCGACCGCACCGAGGAACTCTTCGCCGATGGGATCGCCGACTACGAACGCCAGGGCTGGCGCGGCGCCCACCTCTCCTTCGCCTACACACTCCTCGGCTACGTCCGCTACCGGCGCGGGCGCCTCGCCGAGGCGGAGGACCTCGTCCGCTCCGGCCTGCGCCTCGCGGAGCGGGTCGGCCCCGGCACCCCCGCCCACTGGTACGCCCTGGGCACGCTCATCCAGACCCTCATCGCCCGCGGGCGCACCGAGGAGGCCACCCGGGTCGCCGAGAACCACTCCTTCCGGGAGCCGTTCCCCGCGGCCGTGGTCTTCCCCGACGCCCAGACGGTCTACGGCGAGCTGCTCCTGGCCCGCGGCCTCACCAAGGCCGCCGCGGCCGAGCTCACCGCGGCGGGCCGCCGCCTCGAACCACGCGGCATCCGCAACCCCGCGTGGTGCCCCTGGCAGCTCCACCTGGCCCGGGCCGAGGCCCACGACACGCCCGACCGCGCCCTCGCCACGGCCCTGGAAGCGGTCGCCCGCGCCCGCCAGTTCGGCGCCCCCTCGGCCATCGGCCAGGCCCTGCGCACGGCGGCGGAGGTCTCGACGGGCGAGGCCCGCGTGCGGTACCTGGAGGAGTCGGTGGCCCACCTGGACCGCTCCCCGGCGGCCTACGAACTGGCGTGCGCGCTGGTGGCCCTGGGCACGGAACTCGGCGACGCCGACCAACTGCGCAGGGGCCTCGAAACGGCCGAGCGGTGCGGAGCGGACGGCCTGGCGGAAACGGCCCGAGCCGAACTGGCGGCGATGGAACGCGCACCGTTGTAGCGGGCGCCGGCACCGACACCCCAGGGGCGCGGGGCTGCATCCGATATGCGGCCCCGCCGCGTGGGCGGCGGAGGTCCCGCACCCGTCCACCGGGCCTCACGCACCCCCGCCGCTCACACACACCGGCACTGATCCCCGCCCCACCACTTGGGCCCCGTACCATGGACCGCATGTCGTTCCTCCGTCGCCGCAGCGCCACTCCCGCCGGCCCCGACTTCGACGTACTGGCCATGGACCCGGGCGACTGGCCCGGTAACCTCGGCGCCGGGCTGTTGCCCGCCCCCGACGGCACCTGCCAGGGCGTTTTCCTGCGCTACGACCTCTTCGGCGGCCGCGGCCCCGCGATGATCATCGGCAACCTCCCCGAGGGCTCACCGGCCCGCGAGGTGGAGGAGGGCGAGATCCCGTTCGAGGTCGGCCAGCTCCTCCTCGCCCTGGAGAACGACGAGGACGTCACCGTCGTGGGAACCGAGGACATGCCGGTCCTGCAGGGCGACAACCTGCTGATCGTGCGCCGTCTCAAGCTCTCCGAGAGCCGGATCTCCTGCGTCCAGTTCGACCGCAGCGACGGCGTCCTGGTGACCATCGCCGCCTGGGACCGCCCCATCACCGACGACCTGTACGCCCTGCTGAAGCCGCTCCCGGCGGAGCTTTTCCAGCAGGGCTGACAGCCGGCTACCGCTTCGCCCACCTGCTCGACGGCGCCACAACGACGTCGGCCGCGCGGACGAAGGCGACGCGGTGGCCGTACTGGATCTCGTAGTACAGATCCTTGCCGACCACGACCCGGTGCGAGTCGGTGGTGAAGGTGACCGCGTAGAAGTACTCGCCCGGCACCTCGTCACCGACCACGTACTCCTGGCCCGCGGGGACCGTGTACGGCAGCGGGGAGATCGACTGGGCCGGCACTCCGGAGGGGTAGGCGGCCGCCTCGGGATAGGCGCGGCCGTACACCGGGACGCTGGTCAGACCGGCCTTGGGCGTGATCACCAGGCCTGCCGCGGGCACCGCCGTCGGCGCGTTCGCCGGGTTCTTGAACCAGGCCTTCTGCCCCAGGTACCAGATCGCCGTCCAGTCCCCCCAGGTGTCCGCCACCGCGTACTGCTGGCCGGTGGAGACCCGTGAGGAGAGGTCGTTCACATCGGTCGTCGGGGTCCTACCGAGGCCGATGTCCTTGATCAGGGCCGAGTTCTCGTCGTGGTCGGAGTACAGCCGGACCTCGTCGGAGCCGTGCGCGGCGCACGGCTGGCCCTTGGTGACGCAGCCGGTGTACGACGGCTGGTTCGTGGCGTAGTCCGGCAGGATCGTGACCAGGCCGCCCTTCTTGCCCGCCGTGCGCTTGAAGGGGTGCTCCAGCAGCTCGAAGTAGTGCCGCCAGTCCCAGTAGGGACCCGGGTCGGTGTGCATCCCGGGGATCGTGGAGGTGGTCGGGCCGGGCACCGTGTCGTGGCCGAGGATGTGCTGCCGGTCCAGCGGGACGCCGTACTCGTCGGAGAGGTACTTCACCAGCCGGGCCGACGCCCGGTACATCGCCTCCGTGTACCAGGCGTCCGGCGAGGCGAGGAAGCCCTCGTGCTCGATGCCGATCGACTTGGCGTTGATGTACCAGTTGCCCGCGTGCCAGGCCACGTCCTTCGCCTTGACGTGCTGGGCGATCAGACCGTCGGTCGAGCGGATGGTGTAGTTCCAGGACACATAGGTCGGGTCCTGGACCAGCTTGACGGTCGTGTCCCAGGAGCCCTCCGTGTCATGGATGACGATGTACTTGATGCTCTGCGAGACCGGCCGGTCGCTCAGGTCGTGGTTGCCGTAGTCGTTGGTCCCGAACTGCGCGTACGGCGCCGGGATCCACTCGCACGACACCGTTGTCGGGCACTCGGTGTCGTCCGCCGCCACCGTGTGCAGCCCGGTCAGCCTCAGCTGCGCGGTGTCGGCCTTCAGGCCCGGCTGGGCGGCGAGCGCGACGCGCTGTCCGGCGTCCGTGGTGCGCTCCTCGCCCGTGTGGAGCACGTCGAACACGTCGTTCGCGTACGCCGCGGCGGTCGCCGTGTCGTCGGCGCCGGAGAAGCGGGCGATCGCGCCGTACCAGTCCGCGGGATCGGCGCTGGGCGGCTGGTGCAGGTCCTTCTGGGCGGCCGCGAGCAGGGCGGCGCCGCCGGCCACGTTGGCCGCCGGGTCGGTGCGCAGTTCCGCGGCCGGGATGCCGGTCAGTTCGGCGGCCCTGGTGAGCGTCTTGAGCCGGGCCGGGAGCACGGAGTTCGCCGGCACCTTCGCGCTCGGGTGCAGGGCGGGCCGGGCGCTGTCGCCGCGGGGGTCCTCGGTGCCGTCGGCGAAGTGCTCGGTCGCGGTGGCCAGCGCGGTGTGCGCGTCGGTCAGGTGCATCGGGCCGTAGCCGCCGGTCACGCTCGGCGCGCCGTCGTGCGTGTCCCAGCGGGACTGGAGGTAGGAGACGGCCAGGAGAACGCTCTGCGGCACGTGGTATTCGGTGGCGGCGGACGCGAACGCGCGCTGGAGCAGTCCGGCGGACGACTCGGTCGTGTCCGGGGGCGGAGCCGCGCCCAGCAGCGGCAGCAGCAGTGCCGCGGAGGCGACGGCACCGGCCGTCCTGCGCGTACGTCTGCCACGGTGGGCGGGATCTGGCTCGGTGACGTGTCCTCGCAATGCGGCCTCCTGGGGCGTTTCGAGCGCGGCGGGGCGTGCGGGGCTGAGCGTGGCTCAGTGGTACCGGCTTGCCGACGATCCGTCAATCATGCCCAGAGGAGGGTGATTTCCCATGTCATACGATGTTCTTGGGAGTTTCGCGCCGGGGGCGTCGGGCCCCGCGCGGGCACACAAGAAATCCGCGATGCGCCAATGCCCTGAGCGCACCGCGGATTCCCGTCCCCGTCAGCGAGTGCCGACCGCCGCGCGCACGGCCCGGCGGGCCATGTGGCAGTCGTCGTGCAGCCGCCGGAGCAGCAGCCGCTGTTCCTCGCCGGTCGGCGCGACGCCCGGGTGGGCCGTACCCGGTGCCGCCGGGGTCGCGTCGTGCATCGAACGCTGCACGGCGGTCTCGTAGGTCCGGATCTCCCGGGTGAGCACCAGCATCAGGTTCACCAGGAAGGCGTCACGGGACGCGGGCCCCGCCGACTGGGCGATCTGGCTGATCTGACGGCGTGCCACCGGGGCGTCGCCGAGGACCGACCAGAGCGTCGCCAGGTCGTACCCCGGCAGATACCAGCCCGCGTGCTCCCAGTCCACCAGCACTGGACCGGCCGGGGACAGCAGGATGTTCGAGAGCAGGGCATCGCCGTGGCAGAACTGGCCCATCCCCTGGCGGCCCGCCGCGACCGAGATGCCGTGCAGCAGCTTCTGCAGGTCCCCCATGTCCCGGTCGGTGAGCAGACCCAGCTCGTGGTACCAGGAGATACGGGCCGCGTAGTCCAGCGGGGCGTCGAAGGTGCCCGCCGGGGGCCGCCACGCGTTCAGCCGGCAGATCGCGCCCAGGGCGGCCCGGATGTCCGCCCGGGGCGGAGCCTCCGCCGGATGGCGCTGCATCGCCGCCACCCGGCCGGGCATCCGCTCGATCACCAGCGTGCAGTTGTCCGGGTCCGCCGCGATCAGCCTCGGCACCCGGATCGGCGGCCGGTGCCGGACGAACGAGCGGTATGCGGCTATCTCGTGGCGGGACCGCTCCGCCCAGGCGGGGGAGTGGTCCAGTAGACACTTCGCCACGGCCGTGTTGCGCCCCGTCGTCCCGACGAGGATCACCGACCGCCCGGTGCGGCGCAGCACCTGGACCGGAGCGAACTCCGGGCAGATCCGGTGCACCGACGCGATCGCGGCGCGCAGCTGCGCGCCCTGGGGGCCGGACAGGTCGAGTCTCCCGCTGAGGGGCTGGGTGCCGAGACCCGCGCCGCGCCGCTGCCGGCCCACGACCGGAACGGCGGCCCCTGTACGTGCGGGGTCGAGATAGGGTCCGCTGCCCGCCGGACGGGGGCGCAGCGGCCGGGGCGGGGCGGACACGGAGGACGATGCTGCGTACATGGGCGATACAGATCCCTTCGTGTACCTGCGGTGCCTGCCTGAGAAGTCCTGCTGTGAGGTTCTCGTGTCCAACCCGTCCCGGCCGCCCGGGCACACCCTGGGGAGTGTGTCCGTTCGGTGGCGACCGGGTCGGGGTGGCGCTTTCCTACCTGACACCCGAGGCCCAGTGGCACACCATCTGGCGCACCCTGGCGAACCGTGGCGAATAGTCGCCCGGCAACCGTCACGGGGCTACTGTCAACTCAGCCGAGAACCTGGGGGCTTGACGTGAGCGGACAACCCAACACCCGCCTCTCGGACCTGTTCGGCCTGGCCGGCTGGTCCAAGGGCGAACTCGCGAGGCTGGTCAACCGGCAGGCGGCGGCCATGGGCCACCCCCAGCTGTCGACCGACACCTCCCGGGTGCGGCGCTGGATCGACACGGGAGAGATCCCGCGCGATCCGGTACCGCGGGTGCTGGCGGCCCTGTTCACCGAGCGTCTCGGCCGTGTCGTGACCATCGAGGACCTCGGTCTGGTACGGCACGGGCGTACGGGAAAACGGCCGGACGACGGGAACGTGGAACATCCCGACGGCATGCCGTGGGCGCCCGAACGAACCGCCGCGGTCCTCACCGAATTCACGGGAATGGACCTCATGCTCAACCGACGCGGCTTGGTGGGCGCGGGTGCCGCGCTCACCGCGGGATCCGTACTCAGCGGTGCCATGTACGACTGGCTGCACACCGACCCCACACTCAAGGCCGACGCCCCCGTCCTCGACGACCCTCTGCACGCCGACCCCGCTGGGTTCGACCGCTACGAGGCCGCCCCCATCGGGTCCGAGGAGATCGAGGAACTGGAGCGCTCCGTCGAGGTGTTCCGTGCCTGGGACGCGGCCCGCGGCGGCGGGCTCCAGCGCAAGGCCGTGGTGGGACAGCTCAACGAAGTGGGCGGCATGCTCGCCTACCGCCACCCCGACCATCTCCAGCGGCGCCTGTGGGGCGTCGCCGCCAACCTCGCCGTCCTCGCGGGCTGGATGTCGCACGACGTCGGCCTGGAGCCCACGGCCCAGAAGTACTTCGTCATCGCCGCCCACGCGGCCCGTGAGGGCGGCGACCGGCCGCGTGCCGGGGAGGCGCTCTCCAGAGCGGCTCGCCAGATGGTGCACCTCGGCCGGCCCGACGACGCACTCGACCTGATGAAGCTCGCCAAGTCCGGCTCGGGCGACGAGGTGCTGCCGCGCACCCGGGCGATGCTCCACACCATCGAGGCCTGGGCACAGGCGTCGATGGGCAGGGGCCAGGCGATGCGCCGCACCCTCGGCCAGGCGGAGGACCTCTTCGTCTCCGACCGGGGCGACGTGCCGCCGCCGAGCTGGATGCAGATGTTCCGGGAGGAGGATCTGTACGGCATGCAGGCCCTGGCCTACCGCACCCTGGCCGAGCACGACCCGAGCGCGGCCGCGTACGCCCAGCACTACGCGGAGAAGGCCCTGGCGCTCCGGGTCGACGGCCGGCAGCGGTCGAAGATCTTCGACTTCCTGTCCATGGCGTCCGCCTGCTTCATCGCGGACGACCCCGAACAGGCGGACCGGTACGCGCGGTTGGCCCTGATGTCGATGGGGTCGAACTCGTCCCACCGCACCTGGGACCGGCTGCGCCAGATGTACCGGCTCACCGCCGAGTACTCCAGCTATCCGAAGATCCAGGAACTGCGGGAGGAGATCAAGCTCGCCCTGCCCAAGCCCAAGAGCAGGGGGGGCAACAACAGCGCACAGGCATAGGGGCCTGTGCGCTCGACGTGTGCTGAATTGGTTATTCACTCACCTTGGCGATGAGCACGCAGGCCTCGTCCTCGCGCCCGTTCTCGCCGAACTCCTCGACCACCGCCCGTACGCAGTCCTGAGCGGTGTCCGCCGTCCCGAACCGCGGGGCCAGGCCGAGGAGACGGTCCAGGGAGTCCGCTCTGCCGTGTCCGGGCACCAGTCCGTCGGTGCCCAGCAGAAGCAGGTCGCCCGGTTCCAGGGTCACTTCGGCCTGCCCGTAACCGGCTCCCGAGGTGGCGCCGAGCAGCACGCCGTCCGGTGCGCTGAGCACACACCCCGTCCCGCCGCGGTACAGCAGCGGGGCGGGGTGTCCTGCCTGCGCCCAGGTCAGGGTGCGGGTGGCGGGCCGGTAGCGGCAGCAGACGGCGCTGCCCAGCGCGGGTTGCACGGTGGCGTCGAGTAACTGGTTGAGCAGGGACATGAGATGGGCCGGCTGGGCGCCGGCCATCGCCATACCGCGTACCGCGCCCAGCAGCATCGCCATGTCCGAGGTGACGGAGACACCGTGCCCGGTGAGGTCGCCGACGCTCAGCAGGGTGTCGCCGTCGGCCAGCTCCAGCGCGTCGTACCAGTCGCCGCCGAGCAGTGTGTCGGTACCGGACGGCAGATGGTGGCCGGCGAGATCGAGCGTGCCGGGGCCCCGGCCCGGGAGCCGCAGCATACTCCGCCCCGGCGGCAGCACGGCCTCCTGCAGCTCGGCGGCGAGCCGTTGCCCGGTCCGGGCCTGCCGGCGGTGGCGCTGCATCGAGTCATGGGTCTCGCGCACCGTCCGCTGGCTGCGCCGCAGTTCGCTGACGTCCCGCAGCACGGCCCACATCGAGGCGGTGCTGCCGTCGCCGCCGAGCACGGGCTCGCCCATCATGTGCACGGTCCGCACATGTCCGTCGGACCGTACGACCCGGAACTCGCCGTCGATGGGTTTGGCGTCGACCAGGCAGTCGGTGACCATCGAGGTCAGCCTGGACCGGTCCTCGTCCAGTACCAGGGAGGGCAGTTCGTCGAGGGTGAGGGCGGGCGTGGCCGGGTCGCGGCCGAGGATCTGGTAGAGCTCGCCGGACCAACCGGCCTCGTCCGTCAGGAGGTTCCACTCCGCGCTGCCGACCCTGCTGAGCAACGACTCGCGCGCGACACCGGCCGGCTCCGGGCGGAGCTCCGGCAGGGACCCATCGCCCTCGGCCGCGGCGGGCAGCGGCGCAGGACCGTCCCGCAGCTGGGCCAAGTGCTCGTCCAGGTCGTTGAGTTGATGCAGCGCCAGATCGTACAGCGCCCGCTGCCACCGCTCCTGGGGATCCGCCCCCTCGCTGCGGCTGTCCCGGCGCACGGCGTCCACGTCGCCCTTGAGCCGCCGCGTCTGCGATATCAACGCCTCGACCGAGCCGCGCCCGGGCGGCTGGGCCGCGGGGCGGTCCGCGGAGACATGGGACGGCATGACGCACTCCGATGCGGGACTGTACGGCCAAGGCGAACGGTGGGACCGGTTACGACTGTTGCACAGCCTGCGACGCCCTGTAAGGGATTTGGCAACACACGATACGGTGGTGCTTCTGGCATATGCCAGAGTCTTCACGGGCTGGTCGACCCGCATGAAAGGCGTAGGCGACCAGGTGGGGCAAGTCGTAGAGGGACTACGTGACTTGCTCTACCTTTCGAGGAATTCGTGTCGCGCTCGGGCGGCTGTTCGACGTGCCTGTGTTCACAGTGTCGCGGTCTCGGCCAACCGCGGCAACTCTGTCCGGATTTCGCGTCATGCGAAGGGCTCCGACGGAGTCCTACAGGCATGGACATCACCTTCGAGCAACCCGCTCGCGCCCGGCTGATCACCGCCGAGGACCAGGAGGTCCCGGTGCCCGCCACGCTCCGCTACACCTCCGGCGACCCGCTGGCCGTGTTCGTCGACTTCCCCGCCGAGGTCACCCTCGGCGGCGAGGAGGTCACCTGGACCTTCGCCCGCTCCCTGCTGGACCAGGGTCTGAGCGCCCCGGCCGGCCGCGGGGACGTCCACATCTGGCCCTGCGGCCGGGGCCGTACGGCCGTGGAGTTCCACTCGCCGCACGGGCTCGCCCTGCTCCAGTTCGACACCCAGGCGCTGTTCCGCTTCCTGCAGCGCACCCACGAGGTCGTCTCCCCCGGGGAGGAGGACGTCGAAGCGGTCGTGGAGCGGGGGCTGAGCGCGCTGTTCGGGGGCGTGTGAGGCTCCTGGGGTCTACCTACGCGTACTTTGACTTCTGTTCATTCCCGCCTCACCGCTCCGGTCCGGAGCCTGCCGACCGCCCCGTGCACCCTGGCGCGCGGTGTGCCGCAGGGGCACTCCGGTGACGAGGACGGGGCGAATGACACCGATCAGCCGAAGAGGCTTCGTGGGACTGGGCGCTTCCGTGGCGGCGGGCATGGCGGTGGGCGCCGCCGGCCCACGGACCGCGGCCGCGGCCCAGAGCACGGCGACCGGCACGATCTCGGACGTCAAGCACGTGGTGATCCTCATGCAGGAGAACCGCAGCTTCGACCACTACTTCGGGCGCCTCAAGGGCGTCCGCGGCTTCGCGGACCGCAGCGGCATCACCCTCGGCGGCGGGTATCCGGTCTTCGACCAGCCGAACGGCTCCGGCCGCCAGTACCCGTGGAAGCTCAGCGCCACCCCCGACGCGGGCGGCAAGGACGGCGAGACCCTCGCCCAGTGCAACGGCGACCTGCCGCACTCCTGGTCCTCCCAGCACTCCGCGTGGAACAAGGGCCGACTCGACAACTGGGTCGCGGGCGTCGGCAACGTCCGCTCCCTCGGCTACCTGGACCGCTCCGACATCCCCTTCCACTACGCGCTCGCCGACGCCTACACCATCTGCGACGCCTACTTCTGCT
Source organism: Streptomyces sp. NPDC048277 (assembly GCF_040652235.1). NCBI lineage: Bacteria > Bacillati > Actinomycetota > Actinomycetes > Kitasatosporales > Streptomycetaceae > Streptomyces > Streptomyces sp. NPDC048277. Next base: position 124,227 of record NZ_JBEZLQ010000020.1, on the reverse strand, counting down.
CCACCCTCAGCGCCACCGGCCCCAACCGCACCTACCTGTGGAGCGGCAAGGTCGACCCCACCAGCTACGACGGCGGTGACGAGTCCGGCCTGACCTGGCAGAACTACGCCGAGGCGCTGCAGAACGCCGGTGTGACCTGGAAGGTCTACCAGAACGCCCAGGACAACTACGGGGACAACGGCTGCGCCTACTTCAAGAACTTCGCGGGCGCCAAGGCGGGCAACCCCCTCTACGACCGCGGCATGTCCTCGGTCCCTGCCGTGACCGGCTCCACCCCCGACGACATCGCCGCCGCCATCAAGGCCGACGTCGTCGCGGGCACCCTCCCGCAGGTCTCCTGGGTGGTCGCCAACCAAGCCTTCTCCGAGCACCCCTACGCCCCGCCGGGCGACGGCGCCCACTTCGTCAACCTGGTCTACCAGGCACTCGCCGCCGACGCGGACGTCTTCGACTCCACCGTCCTGTTCCTCAACTACGACGAGAACGACGGCTACTTCGACCACGTCCCGCCCCCGGCCCCGCCCGCCGGCACGGCAGACGAGTTCCTGAACGGCGTGCCGTACGGCTTCGGCTTCCGCGTCCCGATGATCGTCATCTCGCCCTGGACCCGCGGCGGCTGGGTCTCCTCGGAGGTCTTCGAGCACACCTCCGTGCTGCGCTTCCTGGAGACCTGGACCGCGGCCCTGGGCAAGCCGGCCACCTGCCCCAACATCAGCGGCTGGCGGCGCAGGGTGAGCGGCGACCTGACCGGTGTCTTCGACTTCGCCAACCCGGTCCACGGCGCCGTCTCCCTGCCCGCGACCGGCGTCATCGGCTACTCCACCTGCGGCCCGCTGCCCAACCCGGTCCCCACCACCAACGCCCTGCCCGCCCAGGAGTCCGGCACCCGCCCCGCCCGCGCGCTGCCCTACCAGCCGAACGGCTGGCTGGACCACTTGGAGTTCGGGACCGTCGGCCAGATCCGCGCCTGGTTCACCATGGCCAACCAGGGCACCCCGGCGACCCGGGCGGCGCACTTCTCCATCCACCCGAACGCCTACCGGGACACCACGCCCTGGCAGTACACGGTCGACGCCGGGGGCACCGCCTCCGACTACTTCAACATCGGCACCGGATACGGCGCGGGCAAGTACGACCTGACCATGGTCGGCCCCAACCGCTTCCTGCGCCGCTTCCAGGGCGACGCCACCCAGGCCGGCAAGTCGGCCGAGGTGAGCCCCCGTTACGCGGTGGAGTCCGGCACCGGCAAGCTCGCCATCTGGTTCAGGATGACCAACTCGGGCTCGTCATCGGTGAAGTTCACCATCACCGCGAACAACTACCGTACGGACGGCCCCTGGACGTACACCGTGGCGGCCGGTGCCGCGACCGAGGACTACTTCAACGCCGTTGCCTACCAGGGCGGTTGGTACGACTTCACGATCACGGTGGACTCCGACGCGACCTGGTCGCGCCGGTTCACCGGCCACCTGGAGACGGGCGCCGCGAGCGTCAGCGGCTGACGTCCGCGTACAGGTCCGGGCGCGGGGCGAGTTCGACGGTCGTACGGCCGCCGGACTCCAGCGCCCGGACCCCGGCCTCGGCGACCACGGAGGACGCGTAGCCGTCCCAGACGCTCGCCCCGGTGACCCGGCCCTGCCGGGTGGCGTCGACCCAGGCCTGCACCTCGCGGTCGTAGGCGTCGGCGAACCGCACCAGATAGTCCTGGGCCACCTCCTCGCGGGCGCCGCCGGCCGAGGTGACCAGCATGGTGTGGTCCTCGCCGATCCGGGCGCTGCCCCGCTCGCAGACGGCCTCACAGCGCACCTGGTAGCCGAAGCCGCAGTTGACGAAGACCTCGACGTCGACGAGGGCGCCGCCGTCGGTCTCGAAGAGCACCAGCTGCGGGTCGAGCAGCCCGTCCGGGGCACCCGAGGACGGCCGCGGCCGCAGCACGGTCACCGCGGTCAGCTCCTGGCCGAGCAGCCAGCGGGCCGCGTCGATCTCGTGCGAGACCGAGCTGTTGATCAGCATCGCGCTGGTGAAGTCGGGCGGCGAGGACACATTGCGGTGGGTGCAGTGCAGCATCAGCGGCCGGCCCAGGCCGCCGCCGTCCAGCAGGGACTTCAGGCGCCGGTACTCGGCGTCGTAGCGCCGCATGAAACCGATCTGGGCGAGCCGTCGCCCGAGCCTGGCCTCCGCCTCCACCACCCGGAGCGCACCAGTGGAGTCCGGCACCATGGGCTTCTCGCACAGCACCGGCAGCCCCCGCTCGAAGGCCGCGAGCAGCGGCTCCTCGTGCGCCGGGCCGGGGGAGGCGATCAGCACGGCCCCGACACCGGGCGCGTCCAGGGCGGCCAGCGGATCCGCGTGGACCCCGACGCCGTCCAGGCCGGCCGCCGCCTCCTTGGCGCGGTCGAGGTCGGGATCGGCGACAGCCGCCACCCGCGCCCCGCTCACCACCCGGTCGAGTCGTCGTATGTGGTCGGCGCCCATGTGTCCTGCACCCAGCACCGCAACGCCCAGCAGCTCAGCCACGCCACACTCCCTCTCGGCCGACGATCACGACTCCGAGCCTAGGGGCTGTCCCGGACGTCGGCCGAGAGGGGCTCATCAGTAGCGCAGCACGCCCGCGATGCCGTTCTCGTCGCCCAGCGTGCCGTCCGGGACGAAGCGGACGTCGGCGCCGGTCTCCAGGCACTGCTCGACGATCTCGTCCACGATGTCGTCACGGGCGTCGAGATCGCCGCTCACCGCCGGGACCAGGTGGTCGCCGTCGTCGCGGACCGTGGTGCGGTAGTTCTCCTCGACCGCGAGGAGCCGGACGCGGCCCTCGCGGGCGTTCTGCCAGACCTCGTCGACACCGGCCGCGAACGTCTTGTGACCGCGCGCGGATTCGAGCTCGCGGGTCACCGACGAGGTGCTCCGGCGGGACTCCGCCTCCAGTTGCGGTGTGATCGCCTGCCACACGGCCTCCGGGCCCGCGTGCGCGAGACCGCCGTGCCGCACGGGGATGCTCTGCCTGGCGACGTTGCCGAGTTCCTCCCACAGGGCCAGGGCCGCCTGCTCGCCGGTGACGTAGAGCGGACGGGGATCCTCACGCAGGAGCGCGGCCATCGCGGTGTCCGCCTCCCGCAGGAAGTGTTTGGTGTCCTCGTCGCGGAAGGTGCTCGGCGTGTCGCCGATCTGTTCCCGCCGCTCGGCGTCGAAGTTCTCCTGGCTGCGGGTCAGCGGGAAACCGTCGGAGCGGATCTCGGCGACCCGGTCGACGCCGCCGTTCCACAGCGTGACCCGGTCGGCCGAGAGCGACAGGACCCAGAACGGCCGTTCGGCGGCGTGCGCCGAGACCAGGTTGCGGGTGAGGAACGTGTCCGAGAGCACCACCCGCTCGGGCACACTGCGGGCCAGCGACCACACCTGGTGCTCACCGGGCGCGGCGAAGATCACCAGGCCGTCCTCGGCATGGGCCAGATCGACCTCGGCGAGGGCCCGGTCGAGCTGGTCGACGACATCGGAACGCCGTTCCCGGGTGACCGAGGGATCGGCTTCCAGCTGCTTCTTCGCCTCGGCCACGACATTGCGCAGCCGGACGGGATCCTGGGCGTTGTCGGGCTCGCGGCGGTGCGTCGGCGTCAGCACGGAGACAGCGGGGTAGAGACGCGGGCGGCGCAGCTCGGCGAGGGACGTTGGACTGAGTGCGTGCTCCATATCAGCACCATAGGGCCGATTCACGACGGGGGCATTTGGGGTAATTCCCTTGCGAGTGGAGGAGGTGGGTGCGATGGCCCGGCTGACCGTGGACGACGACGAGGTCGTCGTCCGTCTGAGCGGGCGGGAGAAGCTGCTCGCCCACCGACGCCAGGTGCGGGTGCCGCTCGCGCAGGTGCGCTCGGCCTCGGTGGAACCCGACTGGTGGCGGGTGCTGCGCGGCGAGGCACACCACGGCCACTGGCTCCCCGACCGCTTCTGCATCGGCGCCTGGGAGTACCCCGGCGGACGTGACTTCGTCGCCGTCCACGAACACGGCCCGGTCGTCCTCGTCGACCTGGCGCCGTCCGCGCCCTTCGCGCGGCTCGCGGTGTCCGACGCCGACGCCGAGGCCGCCGTACGGGCCATCCTGCGCACTCTGTAACCCTGTTGAGGCCGGCTTCCCGGTGACGTCGGGCGATGCGGCCGGTTACCGTACCCGGCAGTAACCGGATCGCGCCCCAGGAGGCCCCCATGCCGCAGCTCGAAGTCGACGGAGCGGCGCTGACGTACGACGACGAGGGCCCCCGCGACGGCGCCGCCGCGCCCCTGGTGTTCATCCACGGCTGGACCGCGAACCGGCACCGCTGGGACCACCAGATGGCGCACTTCGCCGGGCACCGCCGGGTGATCCGCCTCGACCTGCGCGGCCACGGCGAGAGCACCGGGGCCGGCGTGCGGACGGTCGCCGAGCTCGCCCAGGACGTCGTCGCCCTCCTCGACCATCTGGAGGTGGACCGTTTCGTCCCCGTCGGTCACTCCATGGGCGGCATGATCTCCCAGACCCTCGCGCTCGGCCACCCCGGGCGGGTCGAACGGATGGTGCTGGTCAACTCCATCGGCCGGATGACCTACAGCCGCGGCCGCGGTCTGCTGATGGCCGCCTCGACCCTGGTGCCGTACAAGCTGTTCGTCGCCGCCAACATCCAGCGTGCCTTCGCCCCGGGGTACCCCCGCGAGGAGATACGCGAGTACGTCCGCGCCTCCGCCGCCACCCCGCGCGAGGTCGTCATGACGCTGTACGGCGCCATGCGGGCCTTCGACGTTCTCGACCGGGCCGGCGAGATCGCCGCCCCGACCCTGATGGTGCACGGCTACCACGACATCCAGCTGCCGGTGCGGCAGATGCTGCGGATGGCCAAGGCCTACCCGGACGCGGAGGTCCGGATCATCGACGCGGGCCATGAGCTCCCGGTGGAGCGGCCGGCCGAGCTGACGGCGGCGCTCGACCGCTTCGTGGCGGCGAAGCCGTAGCGCGAGGGGGCGGCAGCACCGAGTGACCGGCGCCGGGCGGACAGCCCGGCGCCGGTCTGCTTGGAGAACTTTTTGCGCTTGGCCGGTTCGGGGCGGGCCGGGCCCGATGCGGGGCGGATGCGCGGCTCTCGCGCGGGCAAAACGCGGCCGAAAGGGTGGGGCGGATCGGCCGTCCGTGTTACGGCCAAGTTGACCGGCCGGGGTCCCGGGAGCACGCTCGTTATATAGGTGCTGAATACAAGTGGTTCGCCAGGGCAATCGTCTCCTCCATGGAACCGCAGGTGGCGCAGCTTGCCCGGCCGACCGGCAGCGGGAGGTAACGCATGTGTGGCATCACCGGCTGGGTCTCCTTCGACCGTGACCTCACCACCGAGACACGCGCATTGGATGCAATGACGGAGACCATGGCCTGCCGCGGCCCCGACGACCGCGGCACCTGGAGCGAGGGCCCCGCCGCCCTGGGCCACCGCCGGCTCGCGATCATCGACCTGCCCGGCGGCCGCCAGCCCATGACCGTCCGCACCCCGGACGGCACCGTCGCGATGGTCTACTCCGGCGAGGCCTACAACTTCACCGAACTGCGCCGCGAACTCACCGACCGCGGCCACCGGTTCATCACCGACTCCGACACCGAGGTCGTGCTCCGCGGCTATGTGGAGTGGGGCGACGCCGTCGCCGAGCGGCTGAACGGCATGTACGCCTTCGCCGTCTGGGACGGCCGCCACGACAAGCTCGTGATGATCCGCGACCGCATGGGCATCAAGCCCTTCTACATGTACCCGACCCCCGACGGCGTCCTGTTCGGCTCCGAACCCAAGGCGATCCTGGCGAACCCGCTGGTCCGCCCCCGGGTCGGCCTCGACGGGCTGCGCGAGCTGTTCACCATGGTCAAGAACCCCGGGCGCGCCGTGTGGGAGGGCATGCGCGAGGTCGAACCCGGCACCGTCGTCACCGTCGACCGCTCCGGTCTGCGCACCCGTGTCTACTGGCGCCTGGAGACCCGCCCGCACCCCGACGACCGCGACACCACCGTCGCCACCGTCCGCGAACTCCTCGACGACATCGTGCGCCGCCAACTGGTCGCCGACGTGCCCCGCTGCACCCTGCTCTCCGGCGGCCTCGACTCCTCCGCCATGACCGCCATCGCCGCCCGCCAACTCGCCGCACAGGGCGAGAAGGTCCGCAGCTTCGCCGTCGACTTCGTCGGCCAGACCGACAACTTCGTCGCCGACGAACTGCGCGGCACCCCCGACACGCCCTTCGTGCACGACGTGGCCCGGCTGGCCCGCACCGACCACCAGGACATCGTCCTCGACGCGGGCAGCCTCGCCGACCCCGCCGTCCGCGAGCGGGTGATCCGGGCCCGCGACCTGCCGGCCGGGTTCGGGGACATGGACACCTCCCTCCTGCTGCTGTTCCGGGCCGTCCGCGACCAGTCCACCGTCGCCCTGTCCGGGGAGTCCGCCGACGAGGTGTTCGGCGGCTACCTGCAGTTCTTCGACGAAGGCGCCCGCACCGCCGACACCTTCCCCTGGCTGGTCCAGTTCGCCCGCCACTTCGGCGACGACTCCGACGTCCTGCGCGCGGACCTCGCCAAGTCCCTCGACCTGGAGTCCTACATCGCCGACGGCTACCACTCCGCCGTCACCGAGATCCAGCGCCTCACCGGCGAGAGCGACTTCGAGTACCGCATGCGCCGCATGAGCTATCTGCACCTCACCCGGTTCGTGCGCATCCTGCTCGACCGCAAGGACCGGATGAGCATGGCCGTCGGCCTGGAGGTCCGGGTGCCGTTCTGCGACCACCGGCTCGTCGAGTACGTCTACAACGCGCCCTGGGCCCTCAAGTCCTTCGACGGCCGCGAGAAGACCCTGCTCAGGGAGGCCACCAGGGACGTCCTCCCGCAGTCCGTGTACGACCGCGTCAAGAGCCCCTACCCGTCCACCCAGGACCCGGACTACGGCCGCGCCCTCCAGGACCAGGTCAAGGACCTGCTGACCCGGCCCGACCACCGGGTCTTCGACCTCGTCGACCGCGAGAAGGCGCACCGCGCCGCCCACCGGACCGGACTGGGCACCCAGGCCGCCCGGCGCGGCCTGGAACGCACCCTCGACCTGGCCCACTGGATCGACCTCTACAACCCGGACCTGACCCTCTCCTGAGCCTCGGTCCGGCGGGCCCCAGCCCGGCGCGCCTCAGTCCGGCGAGTCGGTGACGGCGCTGCGGCCGTCGCCGTCCGCCGGGCAGGAGCTGCCGTCGGGCGGCAGCGTGCCGTACAGCAGGAAGTCGTCGACCTTGCCGTGCACACACTTCGAGGACGTGTACCCGGTGTGGCCGTCGCCCCTGTTGTCCAGCACCACGGCCGACGGCCCGAGCCGCTTCGCCGTCTCGATCGTCCACGGGTACGGCGTCGCCGGGTCGCCCCGCGTGCCCACGAGCAGCATCCGCGCGGAGGACACGTCCTTCACCTCGTCGCGGATGAAGTCCGTGCCGCGCGGCCGGCCGTAGCACAGCAGCACCTGGGTGAGCCGTTGCCGGCCGAAGACGGGGGACACCCGCTGGTACTCCTTGTCCAGCCGGGCGATGTCCCGGGTCAGCTGCTCGGCGCCCGGCCGGTCCGGGTCGTCGGCGCAGTCGATCGCCATGAGGGCCGCCGTCAGGTTGTCCGCGGGGATGTCCGTGCTGTCCACCAGCCCGCCGTCGCGCTGCCGCCCGGGGAGGGCGTAGCCGCCGGACGCGACGTTCTGCACCCCCCGGGTGTCGCCGTCCTCGATCAGCGAGGCCAGCGCCCGTTCCAGCCGCGGCCACTGCTCCTTGCCGTACAGCCCCTGACCGAGGGCGTCCACCAGGTCCCGGCCGGTGTAGGCGCCGCCGAAGTCCGACGGCATCGGGTGCTGGTCGAGCGAGCGGACCCGCTCGACGACGGCGTCCCCGGCCTTGCGCCGGTCCTGTCCGAACGGGCATGCGACGTCGGTGACACACCAGTCCAGGAAGTCGTCCAGCGCCGTCTGCTGCCCCCGGGCGCCCGCCTTGCCCTGCTCGGCCAGCGACTCGGTCAGGGTGTCCACGCCGTCCAGCGCCATCCGGCCCACGTTGTGCGGGAACTGCGCCGCGTACACCGCGCCGAGCCTGGTGCCGTAGGAGAAGCCCAGATAGTTCAGTTTCCGGTCGCCGAGCGCCTGGCGGATGACGTCCAGGTCCCGGGAGGCGTTCACGGTGCCTATGTGGGACAGCACGGCGCCGGAGTGCCTGCTGCACCGGACCGTCAGCAGCTTCAGCGCCTTCATCAGGGCCTGCGGATGGCCGATGTCGGGGAACTCGTCCGTGCCGCCTCCGTCCGAGGACCCGCCGGGGCTCTCGCCGCAGCTGACGGGGGAGGAGCGGCCGACCCCGCGCGGATCGAAGGCGACCACGTCGTAGCCGTTGGTCAGGCTCATGAAGTCCTTGCCGTCGAGCCCGAGCTGGCTGACGCCCGAGCCACCCGGGCCGCCGAAGTTCAGCAGCACCGAACCCCGTGACGTCCCCGTCGCCCGGTACCGGGACAGCGCGAGATCGACGGTGCCCTTGTCCGGCCTCGCGTAGTCGAGCGGGACGGTCACCTTGGCGCACTGCATGTCCTTGGGCAGCTCCGCCTCCCTGCACGCCACCCACCGGACCTTCTGCCGGTAGAACCGGGTCAGGTCCGGCTGCCGGCCACCCGCCGCCGCGGCCGCGGGCAGCCCCGCGCCCAGCAGGGTCAGTACGACGGCTCCGGCACCGGCGCAGCGTCGCACGGCGGACCGGGAACGTCGCACGGCGGGCCGGGTACGGGGCAGGGCCGGCATCGAGGGCCTCCAGGAACGCGCCGCTCTCGGCAGGGCTTTCGATCACCATAAGCGGGCCCTGCGGGGCACGCCTCCCGGCGAGCGGGCCGGGGCCGGGGGCCGTGTTCTCCGCGCGATCACCCGCTTCGGTGCCCTTGCACATTTTTGCCGCCGGTTCGAGAGCGGCATCACTCGATGGGGTGAAACGGAGGAAAGCCATAACTCAGATGGTTCGTCTGCGTTTTAACCGTTGCGGGCGAGCGCCCGCAATCATGTCTGGAAGGCAGGGAACCTATGAAACGGGTTACCCGAAACGGTGTGATCGCCGTCGCCGCCGCCTCCGGTGCGATGGCTGTGGCCGTCCCGGCCTGGGCCGACGCGGGCGCGGACGGCATCGCGGCCGGTTCGCCCGGGGTGATCTCCGGCAACGGCATTCAGCTGCCGGTCCACGTCCCGGTGAACGTGTGCGGTAACACCGTGAACGTGGTGGGGCTGCTCAACCCGGCGGCCGGCAACACGTGCGTGAACAAGGGCGGCGGCGTCCGTCACCACGCGCCCGGTGACTCGGACGCGTCCGGCGGTTCGGCCACGTCCGGTGGCTCGGCCACCTCCGGCGGTGCGTCCGCGCAGGGCATCGAGAAGGACTCGCCCGGGGTGATCTCCGGCAACGGCGTCCAGTTGCCGGTCGACCTCCCGGTGAACGTGTGCGGCAACACCGTGAACGTGGTGGGGCTGCTCAACCCGGCGGCGGGCAACACCTGCGTGAACGAGAGCGGCGACCACCCGAGCACGCCGACGAGTCCGGTCCCGGAACCGCCCAAGGCCCAGCCGCCCACCGCCCGGCCGCCCGCCCCGGAGCCGCCGGCCCCGACCCCGGTCAGGAACCACCCGGCACCGAAGCCGCAGCACCCCGCCGAACCACCGGCCCCGGTGACCACCCTCGCCCACACCGGCACGGACCTGGCGGGCCCCGCCGTCGCGGGCAGCGTGGTGCTCCTGCTCACCGGGACCGCCCTGCACCGGCGCTTCCGGCCCGGCCGGAAGCGCTGACCGGCCGACGTGATAACCGAGGCGGGACACCGCCGTTCTCGTCGACAAGGCCCCACCGGACCCCGACCGGTGGGGCCTTCGCCATGCACGGACCCGGCAACACCTGCGCGGCCCCAGGCCGACAGAAGCCCCGTAAGGGCCTGTTGGGCACGGCGACGGCTTGATCCCGGCGTGGCGCGGGGCACGGTGATCGGGAAGGATGCTGCGGGCGCGGTGCCGGTCGCCGCGCCGTCCGGCCCAGCCACGCAAGGGAGCGCACCGATGACCTCTCCGGCCCCCGCAGACCTCGTCGTCACCCGGGCCACGCTCGACGACTGGCCGGTGATCAGCGGCTGGGCGGCGGACGAGGGCTGGAATCCGGGTCTGTCGGACGGCCCCGCCTTCTTCGCCCAGGACCCCGACGGGTTCTTCATCGGCCGCGTCGACGGGGAACCGGTGTCGGCCATCTCCGTCGTCAACTACGGCGCCGACTACGCCTTTCTGGGGTGTTACCTGGTCCGCCCCGACCTGCGCGGCCGCGGCCACGGTCTCACCACCTGGAAGACCGCCCTCGCCCACGCGGGCGACCGCACCGTCGGCCTGGACGGCGTGGTGGCCCAGCAGGACAACTACCGCCAGTCCGGCTTCGAACTCGCCCACCGCACCGTCCGGTTCATGGGCGAGGCCCCCGCCGCCGAAGCTCCTGGCCGGGTCCGCCCCGCCCGCGCCGCCGACCTGGCGGCCCTCACGGCGTACGACAGCGCCTGCTGCCCGGCCGACCGGCCGCGCTTCCTCGCCGCATGGCTCACCGCTCCCGGTCACCGGGCGATCGTCCGCCACGACGGCGACCGCCTCACCGGCTACGGCGTGCTCCGCCCCGGCCGCGACAGCCTGCGCATCGGCCCCCTCTTCGCCGACACCGCCGAGGACGCCCAGGCCCTCTTCGCCGCCCTGACCGCCGAGGCGGCCGGCGGCCAGGTCGCCATCGACGTGCCCGAGACCAGCGCGGCGGGCATCGCCCTCGCCGAAGAGGCCGGATTCACGGCCTCGTTCGAGACCGCCCGCATGTACACGGGCCCGGTCCGCGACCACGCCCGCGAGCGGGTCTTCGGGGTCACGACACTCGAACTCGGCTGACCCCGGGTAAATGCGTTGCCGCCGTGGGGCCGGGATGCTGAAGTGCGGGGATGGATCACCAAGCAGTGCTCGCCCTGTACGACCGTGAGATGCGCGAGGGCGCCCGCCCCGACGGCCCCGGCGCCCGGATCGAACGCGTCGGTGGGGTGGTGCGACAGAGCGCGGACGCCGAAGGAGGGTGGAACGGGGTCCTCTGGTCGGACCTCGACGAGACGACCGCGGATCGCGCGATCGCCGAGCAGATCGACTTCTTCGAGCGGCAGGGACGCGAGTTCGAGTGGAAGGTCTACGGCCATGACCGGCCCGCGGACCTCGGCACGCGGCTCGTCGCGGCCGGGCTGCGGCCGGAGCCGGAGGAGACGCTGATGGTCGCCGAGGTCGCCGGACTGCAGTTGGACGCCGAACTCCCGGACGGCGTACAGGTGGTGCCCGCCACGGACGCGGCGGGCGTCGACCTCGTGGTGGACGTGCACGAGAAGGCCTTCGGCACGGACGGTTCGCAGCTGCGGCACCGGCTGCTGGGGCAGCTGGCCGAGCGGTCCGCCACCGTCGTCGCGGTCGTGGCGCTGGCCGGGGACGAGCCGGTGAGCGCCGCACGGATGGAGCTGGTGCCGGGGACGCGGTTCGCCGGGCTGTGGGGCGGCGGCACGGTGGAGGGGTGGCGGGGGCGGGGCGTGTACCGCGCCCTGGTCGCTCACCGCGCGCGTGTCGCCGCGGACCACGGGTATCGGTATCTGCAGGTGGATGCGTTGCCGACTAGCCGGCCGATTCTTGAGCGGCTCGGTTTTCATGCGTTGAGTACGACAACGCCGTACATCAGATGCGCCCCGCGCCCCTGACGGGGCGCTCTGAGTCACCGGCGTGATTTCATTCGGTCCAGGGCCGACACCCCCACCGCCGCCAGCGCGATCTGGATGAACCACTCGATCCAGTCGGGGCCCTTCGTGTCGGCCACGCCGAAGCCCGCCGCGAGCGCCGAGCCCAGCAGCGCCGCCACGATGCCGACGACTATGGTCCACAGCAGGCCGATGTGCTGGCGGCCGGGGACGACCAGGCGCCCCAGAACACCGATGATGGCGCCGATGACGATGGCACTGATGATGCCCGAGATCTCCATGTCCGCCCCTCTTCGTCGGTACCCCGCTGCTGTCCAATCTGCCCGCTCAACCGGGAGCCAGTCCCGTCCGGTTGTTACAGCGCTTTTCTGTTCACCGGCCAGACATGCCATGTACCTTTCAATGAGTTGACGCGTGTAGAAATCTCAAGCAGGTTCTACGCGCGCAGAGTTGGCGCCCGCACCGCCTCTACCCCACCCCCTCATGGAGGTTCGCCGGATGCTTGGATCCAGCAGATCCCGCCACAGACTCACCACCGCCCTGGCCGGGTTCGGACTGCTCGTCTCGGGAGCCGCCCTCCAGGTCGGCACCGCGGCCGCTCCCGCTCACGCGGCCACCACCTACCGCGTCCTGTTCGACGACGGCCATGCCGAGGAGGCCGGCAACGCGGACTGGATCATCTCCACCAGCAAGCCCGACCCGCTGGCCGAGGACTCCTCCCCGTCCTCGGAGACGGACTGGACCGGTGCGCTCTCGTCGTGGGGCGTAGACCTGCAGAAGACCGGCAGCTACAGCCTCAAGACCGCCACCAGCGCCCTCACGTACGGCGGTTCGTCGACGACCGACCTGTCGAACTTCGACGCCCTGGTCCTGCCCGAGCCCAACACGCTGTTCACGACCGCCGAGAAGACGGCGATCATGAACTTCGTGAACAACGGCGGCGGCCTGTTCATGATCTCCGACCACACCGGCGCCGACCGCAACAACGACGGCTACGACGCGGTCGAGATCCTCAACGACCTGATGACCAACAACAGCGTCGACTCGTCGGACCCGTTCGGCTTCTCGATCGACTCGCTCGACATCAGTTCCGGCTACCCGGCCGCGATCAGCGACAGCAGCGACCCGGTGCTGAACGGCTCCTACGGCACCGTCACCAAGAGCCTGATCGCCGACGGCACCACCGCCACCCTCAAGCCCTCCGACAACTCCAACGTCAAGGGGCTGGTGTACCGCAGCGGTTACTCGGGCAACACCGGGGCCTTCTTCCTGACCAGTACCTTCGGCAGCGGGCGCGTCGCCTTCTGGGGTGACAGCTCACCGATCGACGACGGCACCGGCCAGTCCGGCAACACGCTGTACGACGGCTGGAACGACTCCGGCGCCACCAACGCGGCCCTCGCCCTGAACGCCACCGCCTGGCTCGCCGGCGCGAGCAGCGGCAGCAGCGGAGGCGGCGGTGGCGGTACCGGCACCTGCACCTCCGCCCAGCTCCTCGGCAACAACGGCTTCGAGTCCGGCAACACCACCTGGAGCGCCACCAGCGGTGTCATCACCAACTCCAGCAGCGAGTCCGCCCGCACCGGCTCGTACTACGCCTGGCTCGACGGCTACGGCTCCGCCCACACCGACACGCTCTCCCAGTCGGTGACCATCCCGTCCGCCTGCACCACCGCCGCCCTGAGCTTCTACACGCACATCGACACGGCGGAGACCACCACCAGCACGGCGTACGACACGCTCAAGGTCCAGGTGCTCAACAGCTCCGGGACCGTACTGAGCACCCTGGCGACGTACTCCAACCTCAACGCCGCCAGCGGCTACACCCAGCGCAGCTTCAGCCTGGCGAGCTACGCGGGCCAGACGGTGACCCTCAAGTTCACCGGCACCGAGGGATCCACCCTGCAGACGTCGTTCGTCATCGACGACACGGCCCTCAACGTGAGTTGAGGCCCTGGGGCCCGGCCGTCTCCCCGGCCGGGCCCCGTCCGCTCACCGCGCGGTGAACGTCCGTTCCCGCGCGTTCCAGCCGGAGACCCGCACCTGGGGTGCGGAGCCGTGCAGGTCGGCGGTCCGGTAGTCGGCCGTGAGGGTCGCCGACTCGCCCGGCCACAGGCTGACCTCGTTGTCCGACCAGCGCACCGGCAGTACCGGCCTGCCCTTCGAGTCGACCAGGTGGACGTCCGTTAGCAGGGACGGGGTCCTGCCCGTGCCCGTGTTGCGGACGGTGACCGTGGTGGTCGACATGCCGTCCGCCTCCGTCGTCGACGCCGTCGCCGTGACCGGGACCGAGGCCATCGACGAGAGTCCCGTCAGGTCCGCGTAACTCGTCGTCGGCGTGTGGTACCAGTCGGACTTCGCCCAGTCGAGGGTGTCGGGCCTGGTGGAGAGCCAGTAGACGTTGCGGCTCACCTCCCTGCCGTCCGCGTCGGTCAGCACCAGCCGTGCCAGATACGTCGACGACAGCCCGCTCACCGAGGCCGGCAGGGTGAGGGCGGTGGTGTGCGCTCCGTCGCCCGCGACCGTCAGACCCGTGACGGTCCTGTCGTACTTCTGGGTGCCGTCGGGGTTGAACAGGGTCGCCCGGGCGGTGAGCCGGGAGGCGGGCGTGTGCCGGTTGCCGACCACCTCGACCGAGCGGTCGTCGTAGGAGTACTGGATGTGCAGGGGCTCGTTGGCCTTCTTCGCGCCGAAGTAGGCGCCGCCCTGGTCGAGGTAACGGTCCATCAGCTGCCAGTGCAGCGACGTCCAGCCGCTGTTGAACATCCAGTAGACGACCCCGGTGGAGGGCTTCGAGGCGTCGGTCTGGTTGCGTCCGTACGCCTCGTACTGGGCGCGGACGTTCTCGTACTGGGCGAGCTGGGCCTTCCTGACGTAGTCGGTGAGGCTCTGCGGGGCGCCGTAGCGGCCGGTGAGGGCGGCGTCGTAGATCTTCAGGGTGCCGAAGGTCGCGGACGGCGAGCGGTGGTACTGCTTGGCGTCCGGGTTCTTCCAGAGGGTGTCGAGTTCGGCCGGGGTCATCATCCGGCGCAGGGTGTCGAGCGTGGGGATGTCCGGTCCGGCGCTGGTCTCGGAGTTGAAGCCGGTGGCGCCGCCCTCGCGCTTGGCGTACCAGTAGCCGGGCGGGACCCAGTCGTAGGGGCCGGTCATCTTCATGCCCGAACGGCCCAGCTGGGGAGCCGACTTGTCCGAGGCGGCGGGCACCACCGGGACGGCCCAGTCGGCGGCGTCCAGAGCGTCCAGATAGTGCTTCTCGATCTTCGCGTCGGGCGCGGCGTCGCTGCCGATCAGGAAGGAGATCACGCTCGGGTGGTCACGCAGCCGGGCGGCCTCGGCGGCCATCGAGGCCCGGGCGACCGAGTAGTCGGCGGCGGTCCACTTCTCGCCGCTCTCGCCGGGGTTGGTCTGCCCCTCCCACTTGTCGCAGCACTCCCAGCCGGGCAGGGTGAGGACGCCGAGTCTGTCGGCGAGGCCGAAGAACTCGTCGGGCTCGATGTGGCCTTCCAGCCGGATGGCGTTCAGGCCCAGGTCGAGGGCGTACTTCAGACGGTCCTCGGCATAGGTGCGGTCCCAGCGCAGGAACTCGTCCGGTGACCAGCCGCCGCCCTTGATCAGCAGCCGGCGGCCGTTGACCGAGTACTGGCGGGCGCCGTCGGAGTTCAGCGGGGCCCTCACGTCCCGGATGCCGAAGCTCTCGTGGGCGGTGTCCGAAACCGTCCCGGCGACGGAGGCGGTGAGGCCGAGGTCGTAGAGGGGCTGGCCGCCCATGCCCGCGGGCCACCACACCTTGGGGGAGGTCAGGTGCAGACCGGGGGTGTCGGCGGGGGTGAAGGTGACGGTCCTGGCCTCGTGGGCGGCGAGCGCGACCGACCTGGTGAAGGTGGTCCCGGCGACGGTGCCGGAGACCTCGGCGGTGACGGCCGTGTCCGAGTCGTTGCGGGCCTGCGCCTTCACGGTCAGGTCGGCCGCCGCGAGGGAGGGCACCGCGAGCTTCGTGACGACGTGCGCGTCGCGCAGCGCGACCGGGCCGCCGCGCCGGACCAGGACGTCGCGGACGATGCCCATGTTCTGGTCGGGCGGCGGCTGGAGCCAGTCGAGCCAGCCCATGGTGAGGTTCTTGTTCGGGTTGTTGGGCTGGATGCGGAAGGCGACCGTGTTCGGGCCGGCCGTCACCAGGGCGGTGACGTCCAGTTCGTGGTGGGTGTAGGCGCCGGCGACGTCGGCGGCCGTTGCCACCAGATGGCCGTTGACGTACACGTCGGCCGCCGAGACGACCCCGCTGAAGTCCAGGTAGGTGCGGTGCGAGGTGTCCTTCACGGTGAAGTCGCTGCGGTACCACCAGGGCACCTGGAAGGGCGACTTGGGGATCTTCTGGAGGTTGGTGGAGACGAACGGGTCGGCGTACCCGCCGTCGGCGAGGAGCGCGGCCAGGACCGTGGAGCGGGGGCCCGCCGGATACCAGCCCCTGGCCGGGTAGCCGGGGGAGGAGACCGCCGTCGCGGAGTCGCCCACCTCGGCCGTCGACCGGATCGCGAAGCCCGACAACGGGGTGGCGGAGCCCGCGGCGGACGGCACCCGGGTGACCCGGGCGTGGCCGTGCGAGGGGGAATCGGCCGCGGCCCCGGCCGGGTTCCTGGCGCCGGCCCAGGCGCTCGTGTTGAGTGAACCGAGCAGGCCGAGGGCCACGGCTGCCGCGGCGAGGCGGTGTCCGGGGGCGGGGCGAGGGAACACATGGTCTCCAGGCTCGTAAAGTTAGGAAACTTTACTAACCTGCCTCAAGCTAAGGTCCCGAGAAGGGCGTGTCAATCACCGTGGTGCCCGCGCGAGTTGGCGCCGCCGGGTCGGGAGCCGGTCTCAGGACGCGGCCGACCGGCGCTCGAAGACCAAGTCACGGGCGGTTCCCAGGGCCGTGGCCACCGCGCCGAGCAGCACCGCGTCCTCGCCCAGCCGGCTGGGCGCGAGCTTCGGGCGCAGCGGCGACAGCGTGCGCAGGTGATCCCGTACCGGGCGCAGGAGGAGATCGACGCTGTGGCCGACCCCGCCGCCCAGCACCACCAGGTCCGGGTCGAGCACGGCCGCGGCCGCCGCCACCGTGTGCGCGATCCGCTCGCCCTCCAGACGTACCGCCGCCACGGCGGCCTGATCACCCTGCCGTGCCGCGTCGAACACGGACTTCGCGGTGAGCTGCCCGGTCATCCCGAACCGGCGTGCCGCCTCGACCACGGCCACCCCCGACACCGCGTCCTCCAGCCGCTCGGGCTCGGGCCGCTGCCCCGGCCAGGGCAGGAAGCCGATCTCCCCGGCGAGCCCGTGGGCCCCGGTGAACAGCCGCCCCTCGCTGACCACGCCCATGCCCAGACCGGTGCCGATCATGATGTAGGCGAACAGCCGGCTGCCCGCCCCGACGCCGTAGGTGTACTCGCCCAGCGCCGCGAGATTGGCGTCGTTGTGCACCTCCAGCGGGACGCCCAGTTCCTCGCGCATCCGGTCGAACAGCCCGGCGCGCCCCCAGCCCGGCAGATGCATCGCGTACCGCACCCGCCGCTGCCGCTCGTCGTACACACCCGGCGTGCCCACCACCCCGTGCACCACCTCGGCCGGGTCCACCCCCGAGTTGGCGACCACCTGCCGTGCGGTGGAGACCAGCAGATCGGCCATCGCGCCCGAGCCGCGGGCCCGGTTGCGCACGTCGGAGCGGGCGACCAGGGTGCCGTCGAGATCGGCGACCGCCACCCGCAGCCAGCCGCGGCCGACGTCGATCCCGAGCGCGTACCCCGCCGCCGGGTCCGGCGCGTACAGGACGGCCGTGCGGCCGCGCTCCGGGGCGTGGGTACCGACCTCGTGGACCAGCCCCGCCGACTCCAGCGACGCCAGCGCGCTGGAGACCGTCGGCTTCGACAGGCCCGTCTCGCGGGCCAGTTGGGCCCGGGACGCGGACCCGAGCGCGCGCAGCCGGTCCAGCAGCAACCGCTCGTTGGTGCTTCGCAGCCGCTGCCTGCTCCAGGGCTGTTCCTGCTGCTCTACGACGTCGCCGGCGGCCATCGGACCATTCTCACCGATTCCTCTCGCATACTTGACGCATCTAGTAAGGCTCCTTAACTTTATCGGCCATCCCGCCGAGTCGGCCCCGCCCGTCGTTCGCGCCTCACTTCCTTCCCTCAGTGCCTCGCTCAGGAGCCCCCATGTCCGGTAGTCCCGGTAGTCCCCTCGGTCCCGGCAGCCCGCCGCCCGAAGGCGGTTTCGTCCGTCGCGTCGGCCTGTTCCAGGCCACCGCCATCAACATGAGCCAGATGTGCGGCATCGGCCCGTTCGTGACCATCCCGCTGATGGTCGCCGCGTTCGGCGGCCCGCAGGCGGTGATCGGCTTCGTGGCCGGCGCGGTGCTCGCCCTCTGCGACGGCCTCGTCTGGGCCGAACTCGGCGCCGCCATGCCCGGCTCCGGCGGCAGCTACGTCTATCTGCGCCAGGCCTTCCAGTACCGCACCGGACGTCTGATGCCGTTCCTGTTCGTGTGGACGGCGATGCTCTTCATCCCGCTGATCATGTCCACCGGCGTGGTCGGCTTCGTGCAGTACCTGGGCTATCTCGCCCCCGGCCTCGGCCAGACCTCCGGCGACCTGACCGGGCTCGGCATCATCGCCCTGGTGGTGCTCCTGCTCTGGCGCGGTATCGAGCACATCGCCCGGATCACCGCCGTCATGTGGGCGGTGATGATCGCCTCGGTGCTGCTGGTGATCGCCGCCGCGGCCAGCGACTTCAGCCCGCACCTGGCCTTCACCTACCCGGCGCACGCCTTCGACCTGACCGGCGACCACTTCTGGCTCGGCTTCGCCGCGGGCCTGACCATCGGCATCTACGACTACCTCGGCTACAACACCACCGCCTACATGGGCGCCGAGATCAAGGACCCCGGCCGCACCCTGCCGCGCTCCATCCTCTTCTCGATCCTCGGCATCATGGCGATCTACCTGCTGCTGCAGATCGGCACGCTCGGCGTCATCGACTGGCACCGCATGACGAACCCCGACGACATCGCCTCGACCTCCGTGGCCTCGGCGGTCCTCGAGAAGACCTGGGGCAAGGGTGCCGCCGACACGGTCACCGTCCTGATCCTGATCACGGCCTTCGCCTCCGTCTTCACCGGACTGCTCGGCGGCTCCCGGGTGCCCTACGACGCGGCCCGCGACCGGGTCTTCTTCCGGCCGTACGAGAAGCTCCACCCCAAGCACCGCTTCCCGACGCTGGGCCTCGCGACCATGGGCGTGATCACCGCCGTCGGCTTCCTGATCGGCCGTCACACCGACCTGGCCACGCTCATCCAGCTCCTCACCACCGTCATGGTGATCGTCCAGGCGCTGGCCCAGATCGTGGCGCTCACGGTGCTGCGCCGCCGGCAGCCGGTGCTGAAACGGCCGTACCGGATGTGGCTCTACCCCGTGCCGAGCGTCATCGCCTTCGCCGGCTGGTGCGTGATCTACGGCTACGCCGACAAGAACTCCCCGGGCCGCCATCCCATCGAGTGGTCCCTGGCCTGGGTCGCCCTCGGCTGTGTGGCGTTCCTGATCTGGGCGCGGCTGGAGAAGGTGTGGCCGTTCGGGGAGAGGGAGATCAGTGAGGCGTACGTGACACCCGAGAACGCCGCGGTGGGATAAACTCACTCCCGTACGTCAGCCTCATCCGGCGCGGTCGACTCCCGCCGGGTGAGGCTTTTTTCATGACCGAGATCACTGCACCGGACGTATTCGCCCGCCCCGCCGGACCCGAGGACCGCCCCGTCGTCGAACGGCTGTGGCTCATGTTCCGTCACGACCTGTCGGAGTTCCGGGGCATCCTGCCCCACCCCGACGGAACCTTCCGCGGCGACCGCGTCGAGGCCGCCTTCTCCGCACCGGACTGGGCGGCCTATCTGCTGGTCCGGGGCGAGCGCCCGGTCGGCCTCGCGTTCGTGCGGGGGCTGGGCGGGCCGACGCGGGTGCTCAACAGCTTCTTCGTGGTGCGCGGTGCGCGGCGGTCCGGCATCGGGCTGCGCGGGGTCCGCGAGATCCTCGCCCGGCACCCGGGCCGCTGGGAGATCGCGTTCCAGTACGAGAACCCCGGCGCGGTCGCCTTCTGGCGGCGCGTCGCGACGGAGGCCGCCGGAGACGCCTGGACGGAGGAGCCCCGCCCGGTGCCGGACCGGCCGGAGCTGCCGCCGGACGTCTGGATCTCCTTCGAGGTGGCGGGGTGACGGGGCGCACGCGTCCGCCTAGGAACCGGGTCGGTGTGCGCCGGCCCGGCCTTCCTTGACATGCAGGTAATTGCCTGCATAACGTTGAGTGTGCGATCAGAGGACGACAGTGCGATGGACAAGGTCTTCAAGGCGCTGGCCGACGACACGCGCAGACGGTTGCTGGACCGGCTGCACGAGCAGAACGGGCAGACGCTGGGCGAGTTGTGTGAGCGCATCGCGATGGCCCGCCAGTCGGTGACCCAGCACCTGGCCGTCCTGGAGGCCGCCAATCTGATCAGCACCGTGCGGCGGGGGCGGGAAAAGCTGCACTACCTCAACCCCGTGCCGCTCCACGAGATCCAGGAGCGGTGGATCGACAAGTTCGAGCGCCCGCGCCTGCGCGCGCTCGGCGACCTGAAGCGACGAGCCGAGGAAGCCATGAGCGACAAGCCCAGCCATGTCTACGTCATCTACATCGCCAGCACGCCCGAGAAGGTCTGGGACACCCTCACGGACGCCGACCTGACCGCCGTCTACTGGGGCCACGCCAACGTCTCCGACTGGCGGCCCGGCTCCCGCTGGGAGCACCGGCGCACCGACGGCTCCGGCATCGCCGACGTGGTCGGCACCGTCGTGGAGAGCGAGCGTCCGACCCGGCTGGTCACCACCTGGGCCGCGCCCGAGGACGAGGGGGACCCGGACCGGTACTCCCGGGTCACCTTCGACATCCGGCCGCACGCCGACATCGTCAAGCTCACCGTCACCCACGAGGACCTCAACGACGAGGGCGAACTGCGCGACGTGTCGTCCGGCTGGCCGGCCGTGCTGTCCAACCTGAAGTCGCTCATCGAGACCGGCAGCCCGCTCCCGCAGGAGCCCTGGCTGGTGCCCGGCCACTGACCGCGCGACGGGGCCGGCCCGCCGTCACCGGACCGGCCCCGCGTCCTCCCTTCCGGGGGCGCTCGGTGTGCCTACGTCATGGGCGTTCGCCTGGCCGTCGTGACGGCGCACAGCAGCCCGAGGCAGAGGGCGAGCCCGCCGATGACGACGTTGTTGATGATGACGCCAGTGTCCGGGCTGCGGCCGACGATCCAGGGTGCGATGATCAGCCAGATACCCATGGCGCACATGGCCCAGCTGAGGCCGTACATGCGTTCCGGGGCCCTGGTGAATCCGAGTGCCAGCAGGCCTATCGCTATCCCCATGATCAGGTTGTGGGTCGCGAGCGCGGGCTGGCTCGTCGTGTAGTGGACGATCCACGGGGACGCCGCGCAGTACAGACCGAGCAGGAACACCGGTCCGTCCACGAGCGCCACATCACGACCGCCGAGCATGCGGGCGTAGCGCTCCCGCATTTCGGAGACATCGGGGTGGCTTGTTATGTCACTTCTGCCGTGCGAGACGTTGGCCATGACTCGTCTCCTTTGACTTGCAGGCCTGACCGCGTCTGAAGCGTGCGGTATACGCCGCTTACTAGCATTCTGCTCTTATTTTGTCTTTATGTGTAGCTCTGCGCACGGCTTCGGGTGTCCTCAGCCGCGCTCCCGGGCCCGCCGGAACCGGTCGAGGCCCTCGGCCAGGTCGACGATCGGCTCCGGATAGCCGAGCGCCGCCCGGTCCGCGCCGCGCAGCTTCCACGGCTCGTGCACCGACGCACCCGCCAGCGCCGCCAGCTCGGGCACCCAGCGCCGGACATAGCCGCCGTCCGGGTCGTAACGCCTCGCCTGGGCCACGGGGTTGAGGACCCGGTTGGGGCGGCTGTCCGTGCCGGTGCCCGCCACCCACTGCCAGTTGAGCTGGTTGTTGGCCACGTCCCCGTCGACCAGCAGCTCCAGGAAGTGCCGGGCGCCCACGCGCCAGTCGACGTACAGCGTCTTGGCCAGAAAGCTCGCCGTCAGCAGCCGGCCGCGGTTGTGCATCCAGCCCTCGTGGCGCAACTGGCGCATCGCCGCGTCGACCACCGGATAGCCGGTACGGCCCGCCCGCCACGCCTCGACGTCCGCGCGCGCGGTGCGCCCGTCGCGCCAACGGTCGTGTCTCGTACGGTAGTCGGCCGTCGCCGCCGCCGGACGCGCGGCCAGCACCTGCCGGTGGAAGTCCCGCCACGCCAGCTGCCGTACGAACGCCTCCGCGCCCGGGCCGCCCGCCCGCCGGGACCGCTGCGCCAGCTCGACGGGGGAGAGCGTGCCGAAGTGGAGGTGCGGCGAGAGCCGGGAGGTCGCGTCGCCGGCCAGGTCGTCGTGACGCTCCTCGTACGACGCGATGCCCGCGCGCAGCCAGGCAGCGAGCCGCCTGCGGCCCTCCGTCTCGCCGCCGGCCGCCAGGCCCTCCGACACCCCGGACAGCGTGTCGCGGCGCGGCAGCGGCTCGGATCCGACGCCGTCCGGGACGCGTACCGTGCGCGGCGCGGCCAGGGCGGCCCGCAGCGGCTGCCGCGACCACTGGCGGAAGTACGGTGTGAACACCGCGTAGTGGTCCGAGCCGGCCGGGGTCACCGCACCCGCCGGGACCGCCGCGGTCACCGCGTCGTGGACGTGCAGCCGCCGCCCGTCCGCCTCCAGGGCACGGCGCAGCCGCTCCTCCCGGCGCTGCGCGTGCGCGCTGACGTCGGCCGCCAGGTGCACCTCGCCGGCATCCGCCTCCGCGGCCACCTTGCACACCTCGTCCACCAGGTCACCGGAGCGCACCACCAGCCGGCCGCCGCGCTCGCGCAGCTCCGCGTCGAGGTCGCGCAGACAGTCGGCGAGGAACGCCAGCCGGTTCGGCACGGCGAAGCCGGCCCGGTCCACCGCCCGGTCCCGTACGAACAGCGGCACGACCTCGCCCGCGCCGTCCAGGGCCGCCCGTAGCGGCGGATGGTCGTGCAGGCGCAGATCGGCGGTGAACAGGACGACCGAGACGTTCATGGTGCGACTCCGTGCGGTACGGCGCTGGTTGCGAGCACCGCTACTTCTACGCGGCGGCCCGGCCCGATGCACGTCCCCCGCCCCGGCATGTCCGCGCCGGTCGGGGGCAGACGCAGAGGAGGGAGGACGTCGACGCGGGAGGTGACGGGCCGTATGGGCGCGAAGGTGTTGGAGCGGTTTCCCGCCGGGGCCCCTCGGGGGTCCTGGCCGGCGGAGGAGTACGCGGCGGCCCGGCGAGCCGAGGGCGAGCCCGCCACGGTGGTCATGGATCTGCGCACGGACGCCTTCCTGGTCGTCGTCCCCGGCCCGGAGGACGACTGACCCCCTCGACGGTGTGCGCCTCAGCCGGGCAGCGACTGCTCGGCCCAGATGGTCTTGCCCCGGGCGCCGTACCGCGTCCCCCAGTTCTGCGTGAGCCGGGTGATGAGATAGAGACCGCGGCCGCCCTCGTCCGTGTCCTGGGCGCGGCGCACATGGGGAGAGGTGCTGCTGCCGTCCGACACCTCGCAGATCAGGCTCCGGTCCCGGATCAGGCGCAGGGTGATCGGCTCGCCGCCGTACCGCAGCGCGTTCGTCACCAGCTCGCTGACGATCAGCTCGGTGGTGAACGACTCCTCCGCCAGCCCCCACAGCGCCAGCTGCCGAGCCGCCAGTTCGCGGGCCCGGCCGACCATCCGGTCCGCGGCCTCGATCTCCCAGGTGACATGGGAGTCCGGCGCCAGAGTGCTCATCCGGGCCACCAGGACGGCCACGTCGTCCTGGTGGCCCGGCGGCACCAGTTCGCGCACCAGCGTGTCGCACACCTCCTGCGGTGCGGCCGACACGGGAGTGCGGGCGAGGGTGTCGCGCATCCGGCGCAGCCCGGTGCCGAAGTCCTGCGCACGGGACTCCAGCAACCCGTCGGTGTAGAGGACCAGGAGGTCGCCGTCGGCCAGGGTGATCTCGCGCTCCTCGAAGACGACACCGCCCAGGCCCAGCGGCGGCCCGCCGGGCAGGTCGACGAGGTCGACGCCCCCGCCGTCCGCCGACACGAGCGCCGGGGGCGGATGACCGGCGCGCGCCAGCTGGCAGCGGCGCGACACCGGGTCGTACACCGCGTACAGGCAGGTCGCCCCCGTCACCAGGGACATCTCGTCGTCGCGCTCGTCGAGGAAGCGGCTCATCTGGTCGTCCAGGTGGGCGAGGAGCTCGACGGGGGACAGATCGAGGTCCGCGAGGGTGCGTACGGCCCCGCGCAGCCGGCCCATGGTCACGGCCGACTGCAGACCGTGCCCGACCACGTCGCCCACCACGAGCGCCACCCGGGTGCCGGACAGCGGGATCACGTCGAACCAGTCACCGCCCAGCCCGGTGTGCTCGCCGGCCGGCAGGTAGCAGGACGCGGTCCGCACCGCCGACGGCGACGGCAGCCGCTGGGGGAGGAGACTGTGCCGCAGGATCCGTGCCGTCGTCCGCTCCCGGTGGTAGCGGCTGGCGTTGTCGACGCACACCGCCGTGCGGGTCACGATCTGCTCGGCCAGCAGTACGTCGTCGGGCTCGAACCGGCGCGGGTTGCGGGAGCGCATGAACGCGGCGGTGCCGAGGACGCCCCCCTGGGCGAGCAGCGGGACGAGCAGCCGGGAGTGGACCTCCGGTCCCGCGCCCGGCGAACGGCGGGAGCGTACGGCGTCCGGGCCGGTGCGCAGCTGCTCGTCCGTGCGCAGGACGGACACGCCCTTGGCCAGGACGTCGAGGAACGGCGAGCCGGGCGCCGTCGCCGCCGTGTCCGGGTCGCCCACCCGGACCGGGCCGGCCGCGCCCGGGTCCTTCGCCGCTCCGGCGCATGCGGCCCGGCGCAGGAGCGGGTGGCCCGGCTGTCCTTCGTCGGCGCGCTCCCCGTCGGAGAGGACGGAGTCCAGCAGGTCGACCTGGCAGACGTCGGCGAATTCCGGCACCGCGACCTCGGCCAGTTCCCGGGCCGTCTGCCAGAGGTCGAGGGTGGTGCCGATCCGGGTGCCGGCCTCGTTCGCCAGCACGAGCCGCTCGCGTGAGCGGACCCGCTGGGTCACGTCGGAGACCACATGGGCCAGCGCGATCACCGTTCCGGACGGGTCGTGCAGCGGCAGGATGGACTCCGACCACACATAGGAGCCCGGCGAACCGGGTACCGGGTCGCCGGCGACCTCGGTGTCGATGAGGGCCTCGCCGGTCTCCAGCACCTGCCGCTGCCGCGCCTCCAGCGCGTCGAGGTCGAGCAGGCCGGGCGGGGCCATCTCGCGCATGGTGTGCCCGGCGTACGGGGTCCCCCGGAACACCCCGGCGCGCCGCCGCGCGAGGTTCTGGGCGATGAACCGCTGGTCCGTGTCGAAGAGGTCGATGTGGAAGGGGGTGTCGGTGAAGAGCCCCGCCAACAGGGCACGGCCGAACTCGTAGGTGCGGAACGTCTCCTTGCCCACCGCCTGCACGAGCCACTGACGCCCACCGTGCGCGCAGGTGAGGGCGCGGGCCCAGACCTCGACCTGCAGCGCCGCCCCGTCGCGCCGGCGCAGCACCAGCGGCCGCCGGTGAGCGCCCTCCTCCCACTGCCGGAGGACGTCCGCCGCCTCGGAGCGGTCGTGGAGGAGCTGGTCCGCGCGACGGCCGAGAACCTCCCGCGCCGGGTAACCGAGCAGTTCCTCGGCTCCCGGCCCCCAGCCCGTAACTCGGGCGTGGGCGTCCAGCAGGGCCTCCGCCTCGCCCGCGGGCTCGGGGAGCTCGCTGACGTCACGGAAGGTGATGTCGCGCATCCTCACCTCGAGCACTTCCGTGCCGGACTAGGGATGTGGGTTTTTTGTCGTGATTGCGCAATAGATGATACCTGCGGATGTGGTGGCCGCTCCGGGTGTGCCGGGCGGATGCGCGGCCTTGCGTGGACCGGCGGCCGGACGGATCCTTGACCGCCGCTTCGGCCTCCGCGATGCTGTGTTGCGAAACACGAGATGCGTGCCGCATTGGGCAACTTCTCGCCACCTCTGTCAGCCGAGGAGTGGCCATGTCTCAGCAGGTCCGTGCCGTTGTCGCGCGGAGCAAGGGCGCCCCCGTCAGCCTGGAAACGATCGTCGTGCCCGATCCCGGGCCGGGCGAGGCGGTGGTGAGGATCGAGGCCTGCGGGGTCTGCCATACCGATCTGCACTACCGCGAGGGCGGGATCAGCGACGACTTCCCGTTCCTGCTGGGGCACGAGGCGGCCGGGGTGGTCGAGACGGTCGGCGACGGGGTCACCGACGTGGCGCCCGGCGACTTCGTGATCCTCAACTGGCGTGCCGTGTGCGGCAACTGCCGGGCCTGTCTGCGCGGACGGCCGTGGTACTGCTTCAACACCCACAACGCGAAGCAGAGGATGACCCTCACTGGGGGCACCTCCCGGACGAAGTCTGGGGGAGGTACGGAACTCTCGCCGGCCCTCGGGATCGGCGCCTTCGCGGAGAAGACGCTGGTCGCCGCCGGGCAGTGCACCAAGGTGGACCGCGCCGCGTCCGCGGCCGCCGCCGGACTGCTGGGCTGCGGGGTGATGGCCGGCCTCGGCGCCGCCATCAACACCGGCGGCGTCGGACGCGGCGACAGCGTCGCCGTCATCGGCTGCGGAGGCGTCGGCGCCGCGGCGATCCTCGGCTCGAACCTGGCCGGAGCGGCGAAGATCATCGCGGTGGACATCGACGACCGCAAGCTGGCCACGGCGAAGAAGCTCGGCGCGACGCACACGGTCAACTCCAAGGAGGCCGACGCGATCGACGCGGTCCGCGAGCTGACCGGCGGCTTCGGCGCCGACGTCGTGATCGAGGCGGTGGGCCGCCCGGAGACGTACCGGCAGGCCTTCTACGCCCGGGACCTCGCCGGAACCGTGGTGCTGGTCGGCGTACCCACCCCGGAGATGAAGCTGGAGCTGCCGCTCCTGGACGTCTTCGGCCGGGGCGGCGCGCTCAAGTCCTCCTGGTACGGGGACTGTCTGCCCTCCCGCGACTTCCCGATGCTCATCGACCTGTATCTGCAGGGCCGCCTCGACCTGGACGCCTTCGTCACCGAGACCATCGCCCTGGACGAGGTCGAGAAGGCCTTCGAGCGCATGCACCACGGTGACGTCCTGCGCTCGGTGGTGGTCCTGTGACGAGCGGCGTCCGCATCGAACGCCTCGTCACCTCGGGGACGTTCTCGCTGGACGGCGGCACCTGGGACGTCGACAACAACGTGTGGATCGTGGGGGACGACGAGGAGGCCGTCGTCGTCGACGCCGCACACGACGCCGACGCGATCCTCCGGGCCCTCGGCGGGCGCACCCTGCGCGCGATCGTGTGCACCCACGCGCACAACGACCACATCGACGCCGCTCCCGGCCTCGCCGCCCGGACCGGCGCCCCGATCCTGCTGCACGCCGACGACCTGCCGCTGTGGAAGCAGACCCACCCCGACCGGCTGCCCGACGCCGAACTGGCCGACGGGCAGCGCATCGAGGTGGCCGGCACCGAACTGACCGTGCTGCACACCCCCGGCCACGCGCCGGGGGCCGTCTGCCTGTACGCGCCCGGGCTCTCCGCGCTGTTCAGCGGCGACACGCTGTTCGCCGGCGGGCCGGGGGCGACGGGACGGTCGTACAGCGACTTCCCGACCATCGTCGAGTCGATCGGGGAGCGGCTCCTCACGCTCCCCGGCGACACCGTCGTACACACCGGCCATGGCGACACCACCACCGTCGGCGCCGAGGCGCCGCACCTCCAGGAGTGGATCGACCGCGGCTTCTGACCGCCCCCGCGACCCGCCCCGCGACGCAGCGGCCCTGCCCCGGTGAAGGCACCGGGGCAGGGCCGCTGCGGCACCCGACGGGATGCCTGTTTCCCCTGTTCACCCGCGCTGTCGAGGGCACTTCGGCGTGCCCGGGGAACGGCCGCCGCGGCCCGCGCAAACCGGCGGGTGAACGCCTTGACAACGCTTCGGAACCGCCCCCAAACTGTCGTTGCGCTAATCGCAATCCGTTTCGCTATACGCACCGAGGTGTCATGATGATTCCCGCGTGCCGTCTCGCGGATCTGCCGCGAGGCGAGGCCCACCGGCTCGACATCGAGCCGCCCGTGTCGGTGTTCCACACCGACGACGGCGAGCTCTTCGCCATCGACGACACCTGCACCCACCAGGACGCCTCGCTCGCCGACGGCTGGCTGGAGGGCTGCGAGGTGGAATGCCCCCTGCACGCCTCGAAGTTCGACCTGAGGACCGGCACCGTGGACGCACCCCCGGCCAAGCGCCCGGTCCGCACCCACGAGGTCGTCGTCGAGGACGGCATGGTCTACGTCCGGCTGTCCGCCGCCGCCCCCAACCTGCCGCCGTGCGTCAGCGCCCGCCTCACCGGAGGCGCCGCGTGAGGACCGTGGCCGTGGTGGGCGCCTCGCTGGCCGGGCTGTCGGCCGCGCGCTCGCTGCGGCAGCAGGGGTACGACGGCCGGCTGGTCGTCATCGGCGACGAACCCCACCGCCCGTACGACAGGCCGCCGTTGTCCAAGGAGTTCCTGGCCGGCACCGTCGGCGAGGCGGACCTCGCCCTGGAGCGCGACGACGAGGAACTCCACGCGGAGTGGCTGCTCGGGGCCCGCGCCACCGGGCTCGACCGCACCGCGCGGGCGATCCGGCTCGCCGACGGCCGGGAGGTCCGCGCCGACGGCGTGGTCATCGCGACCGGGGCCGCCGCCCGAACCCTGCCCGGCACCGAGGGCCTCGCCGGGGTCCACTCGCTGCGCACCCTCGACGACGCCCGCGCCCTGCGCGAGGACCTCGCCCGGGGCGGCCGCCTGGTGGTGATCGGCGGCGGGTTCGTCGGCGCCGAGGTCGCCGCCACGGCGTACGCCCTCGGCCTCGACGTCACCGTGATCGAGGCGGCGCCGACCCCGCTGGCCGGACCGCTCGGCGAGACCATGGGCCGCGTCGTCTCCGCCCTCCACTCCGACCACGGCGTACGGCTGCTGTGCGGAGTGGGCGTCAAAGGGCTGAGCGGGGAGCGCCGGGTCGACGCCGTCCTGCTGGAGGACGGCCGCAGCGTGCCCGCCGACACCGTCGTCGTCGGCGTGGGGGCGCGCCCCTGCGTCGAGTGGCTGGAGGGCTCCGGCATCACGCTCGACAACGGCGTGAAGTGCGGCTCCGACGGGCGCACCGACGTGGCCGGGGTGGTCGCGGTCGGCGACTGCGCCAACTGGTACGACCCGCGCACCGGCGGCCACCGCAGGGTCGAGCACTGGACCGGCGCCCTGGAGCGGCCGGCCGCCGCCGTCGCCACGCTGCTCGCCCACGGCGCGACGGAACCGGGCACACCCAGGCCCCCGTACTTCTGGTCCGACCAGTACGGAGTGAAGATCCAGTTCGTCGGCAACGCGGCCGGGGCCGACAGTGTGACGGTCGAGGAGGGCTCCACCGACGACCGCAGCTTCCTCGCCGTCTACCGGCGGGCGGGCCGGCAGGTCGCCGTGCTCGGGATGAACCAGCCGCGGCTGTTCACCCGCGCGCGCAAGCAGTTCACGGCCGCCGCGTCCTGACCCGGCGGCCACGCCACCCCACCGATCCACGACGTTCCCCGAGGAGTGCACCGTGACCTCGACCAGTCTGCCGGACAGCCTGATCGCCACCCTCCCCGGCTCCGCCTACACGGATCCCGGGATCTTCGCCCAGGAACAGGAGCGCATCTTCGAGACGATGTGGTTCTGCGTCGCCCGCGCGGCCGACCTGCCGAAGCCCGGCGCGTTCCGCACCGTGGACGTGGGCCGCGAGAGCATCCTCGTCACCCGGGCCAGGGACCACTCGATCCGCGCCTGGTTCAACGTCTGCCGGCACCGCGGAGCCAAGCTCTGCACGGAGGAGTCCGGCGAGGTCAAGCGGGCGTTCCAGTGTCCGTACCACGCCTGGACCTACGGGCTGGACGGCAAGCTGGTCGCCGCGCCGAACCTGACCTCGATGCCCGACGTCGGCCGCACCGAGTACGGCCTGGTGGGCGTGGCCGTCCGGGAATGGCTGGGCTATGTGTGGGTGTGCCTGGCGGAGAACCCGCCCTCCTTCGAGGAGGACGTGATCGGGGCGGCGGTCGAGCGCCTCGGCGACGTGGAGTCGATCGACCGCTACGACATCGCGAACCTCTCGGTGGGCCGGCGGATCGTCTACGACGTCAAGGCGAACTGGAAGCTCATCATCGAGAACTTCATGGAGTGCTACCACTGCGCCACCATCCACCCCGAACTCACCGAGGTGCTGCCGGAGTTCGCCGACGGCTACGCCGCCCAGTACTACGTGGGCCACGGCGCGGAGTTCGGCGAGGAGATCCAGGGCTTCACCGTGGACGGCTCCGAGGGCGTGGACCGGATACCGGGTGTCTCCGAGGACCAGGACCGGCGCTACTACGCGATCACCGTCAAACCGCAGGTGTTCATCAACCTGGTGCCCGACCACGTGATCTTCCACCGGATGTACCCGGTCGCCGTGGACCGCACGATCGTCGAGTGCGACTGGCTCTACCTGCCGCACGTCGTCGAGAGCGGCAAGGACGTCACCCGGTCCGTGGAGCTCTTCGACCGGGTCAACCGCCAGGACTTCGACGCCTGCGAACGCACCCAGCCGGGGATGAGCTCACGGCTGTACGCCAAGGGCGGGGTGCTGGTGCCCAGCGAGCACCACATCGGCGCCTTCCACGACTGGGTGCACGAGCGGCTCGGAACCCGGCAGCCGGAGTGACGCGCGGGCGGGACGCCCGTGGCCCGCGCGGAACGCGGACGCGGGCCGTACGGCGGTCGTCCGGTGGGCGCTCAGCCCAGGTACCCCATGCGGTGGCTGATCTCCTCCGCGCCCTTGACCAGCACCGGAGCCAGCTCGTGCATACGCTCCTCGGTGAACCGGTAGGAGGGCCCGGAGGCGCTGATCGACGCGATGACCACGCCGTCCCGGTCGCGGATCGGCGCGGCCATGGCGTGCAGCCCGATCTCCAGCTCCTCCAGCGTCCAGGCGTAACCGCGCTCCCGGGCCTCGGCGAGGTTCTTCTCCAGCTTCGCCTTCGAGGAGATGGTGTGGGGGGTCAGCTTCTTCAGGCCCCCGTCCGAGATCAGCGCGGCGCGCTCCTTGGCGGGCACATGGGCCAGCATGATCTTGCCGCTGGAGGTGGCGTGCAGCGGGGTCAGCTGGCCGACCCAGTTGTGCGCGGTGACGGCGGCCGTACCCCGCACCTGGTACAGGTTGATCGCGTAGTGCTCCTGCATCACGGCGATGTTGACCGTCTCGCCGATCTCCTC
The DNA here is from genome assembly GCF_040652235.1 of Streptomyces sp. NPDC048277. Lineage (NCBI taxonomy): Bacteria > Bacillati > Actinomycetota > Actinomycetes > Kitasatosporales > Streptomycetaceae > Streptomyces > Streptomyces sp. NPDC048277. The sequence continues at coordinate 93,058 of NZ_JBEZLQ010000020.1, read as the reverse complement.
GGCCAGCCGCTCGCACACCTGCCGGCCCTGCTGGGTGACATCGATGCGTCCCGTGACGGCGCCGGCCAGGCGTACGATGCCGAAGCCGAGCGCGTACTTGCCGCGCTCGCCCGCCTGCTCCACGAGACCGCGTGCCTCCAGGGCGCCGAGCAGTCGGAACGCGGTCGACTTGTGAACATCGATCTCCGCGGCCACCTCGCTCACGCCGGCCTCGCCGCGCTGGGCCAGGATCTCGAGGACGCTGATGGCGCGGTCCACGGACTGCACCCCGCCAGAAGATGAGCCGTTCGATTCGGTATCCGGACTGTAGTTGCTCATAGCGGAACTATACGCACAGTAAACAACAGCGCCCAAGTAACGAGATGTGAACAAAGATCTTACAAGTTGCGTGGTTCGCAACCTGGTGCGCATAGCGATACCCGTACTAGCATGCCGCGCAAATCGACGGCCCGAGCGAGACGAGGCACCATGGCTCCCTTGCAGTACGACTTCGTCATCGTCGGCGGTGGATCAGCCGGCAGCGCCCTGGCGAACCGGCTCTCGGCCGATCCCGGCAACCGGGTGCTCGTCCTCGAGGCAGGCCGCCCCGACTACCCCTGGGACGTCTTCATCCACATGCCCGCGGCGCTGACCTACCCCATCGGCAGCCGGTTCTACGACTGGAAGTACGAGTCCGAGCCCGAGCCCCACATGGGCGGCCGCCGCGTCTACCACGCCCGCGGCAAGGTGCTCGGCGGCTCCAGCAGCATCAACGGCATGATCTTCCAGCGCGGCAACCCCCTGGACTACGAGCGCTGGGCCGCCGACCCCGGCATGGAGACCTGGGACTACGCCCACTGCCTGCCCTACTTCCGCCGGATGGAGAACTGCCTGGCGGCCGACCCGGACGACGAGTTCCGCGGCCATGACGGCCCCCTCGTCCTGGAGCGCGGCCCGGCCACGAACCCGCTCTTCTCCGCCTTCCTCAAGGCCACCCAGGAGGCGGGCCACGCGCCCACCGACGACGTCAACGGCTACCGGCAGGAGGGCTTCGCCAAGTTCGACCGCAACGTCCACCGCGGCCGGCGGCTGTCGGCGTCCAAGGCGTACCTCAAGCCCGCCCGCAAGCGCCCCAACCTCACCGTGAAGACCCGCGCCCTGGTCACCCGCGTCCTCTTCGAGGGCAAGAAGGCCGTCGGCGTCGAGTACCGGCGCGGCAAGGGCGCCCTCCAGCAGGTCAGCGCCAAGGAGGTCATCCTCTGCGGCGGCGCGATCAACTCCCCGCAACTCCTCCAGCTCTCCGGTATCGGCAACGTCGAGGAGCTGAGCGCCCTCGGCATCGACGTCGTCCACGACCTGCCGGGCGTCGGCGAGAACCTCCAGGACCACCTGGAGGTGTACATCCAGTACGGCTGCAAGCAGCCCGTCTCCATGCAGCCGTACCTGGCGAAGTGGCGGGCCCCCTTCATCGGCCTGCAGTGGCTCTTCCGCAAGGGGCCCGCCGCCACGAACCACTTCGAGGCCGGCGGCTTCTGCCGCAGCAACGAGGACGTGGACTACCCCAACCTGATGTTCCACTTCCTGCCCATCGCGGTCCGCTACGACGGCTCCGTGCCCGCCGGCGGCCACGGCTACCAGGTCCACGTGGGCCCCATGTACTCCGACGCCCTCGGCTCGGTGAAGATCAGGAGCAAGGACCCGGACGAACACCCGGCGCTCCGCTTCAACTACCTCTCCACCGAGCAGGACCGCCGCGAGTGGGTCGAGGCGGTCAGGGTGGCCCGCAACCTCCTCAACCAGCCCGCGCTCGCCCCCTACAACGACGGCGAGATCTCGCCCGGCCCCTCCGTGGCGACGGACGAGGAGATCCTCTCCTGGGTCGCCAAGGACGGCGAGACCGCCCTGCACCCGTCCTGCACCTGCAAGATGGGCACCGACGAGATGTCCGTCGTCGACCCCGCCAGCATGCGGGTGCACGGCGTGGAGGGCCTGCGGGTGGTCGACGCCTCCGTGATGCCGTACGTCACCAACGGGAACATCTACGCGCCGGTGATGATGATCGCGGAGAAGGCGGCCGACCTGATCCTCGGCAAGGAGCCGCTGGAGCCGTCCAAGGCCGTCTACTACCGGCACCGCGACGCCCAGAAGCAGGCCGGGTAGGGCATGGCGGCCGAGGCCCTGCGGGCGCTGCTCGCCCGCGTCCGCTACGAGGTGCTGCCGGCGAAGGCCACCGAGGAGAAGGTCCTCGCCCAGGTGCCGCGCGACATCGTGGTCACGGTCACGGCGTCGCCGGTCAAGGGCCTGGAGCCGACCCTCGCCCTCACCGAGCGGCTCGCGGCGCAGGGGTACCGCGTCGTCCCGCACGTGCCCGCACGCCTGCTGCGGGACGACACGCACCTGAAGGACGTCACCGAGCGGCTGCGTGCGGCAGGCGTCGACGACGTCTTCGTGCCGGCCGGCGACGCGGACCCGCCGGCCGGGCCGTACGAGGGCGCGCTGCCGGTGCTGCGCCGGCTGGACGAACTGGGCAGGCCCTTCGCGCGGACGGGGATCACCGGCTATCCGGAGAGCCATCCGCTCATCCATGACGACCTCACCATCCAGGCGATGTGGGACAAGCGGGCGCACGCGACGTACATCGTCAGCAACCTCTGCTTCGATGCGCGCGTGCTCGGCGACTGGATCACCCGGATCCGGCGCAGGGACATCACGCTGCCCGTGTACGTCGGCGTCGCCGGGCCCGTGCAGCGGGCGAAGCTGCTGTCCATGGCGACGAAGATCGGGGTGGGGGAGTCGACCCGCTTCCTCACCAGGCACGCCTCCTGGTTCCTGCGCCTCGCGGCACCCGGCGGATACGACCCGGAGCGGCTCCTCGCCCGGGGCGCGCCGGCTCTCACCGCGCCGTCGGCGGGTGTGGCGGGACTGCATCTGTTCACGTTCAACCAGATCGCCGAGACGGAGCGGTGGCGCCGCGCGCTGCTGGACCGGCTGGGCGGCCGACCCCCTGCGGGGAGCCCCGTTTCGCGGCCGAATCGGGATACGCCGACCTCTTGACGCGGTCGGCCCGTTCGACCAGGGTGTTCCACCACAAGCAATCCAATGCACAATGCGCAACGAATACGGGCTCGAAGGGCGCGGCCGTGGCAGATCTGTACATGGATGGAAAATGGCGCGCCGCGGTGGCGGGCGGCCACCGCGAGATCCGCTGTCCGGCGGACGGCACGCTCGTCGCGACGGTCTCGGAGGCGACCCGCCCCGACACCGAGGCGGCGATCGGCGCGGCCCGGCGGGCCTTCGACGAGGGCCCCTGGCCGGGCACCCCCGAGCGGGAGCGCGGCGCGCTGCTGCTGCGCACCGCCGACATCATCGAGCGCGACGCCAAGGAATTCGCCCGCGCGGAGTCCCTGGACACCGGCAAGCGCCTGGTGGAGAGCGAGTACGACATCGCCGACGTCGTCTCCTGCTTCCGCTACTACGGCGGCATCGCCGGCACCAGCGCCGGCCGCGTGGTCGACACCGGCCGCGACGACGCGCTCAGCCGGGTCACCTATGAACCCGTCGGGGTCTGCGGACTGATCACCCCCTGGAACTACCCGCTGCTGCAGGCGAGTTGGAAGGTCGCACCGGCCTTGCTGGCCGGCAACACCGTGATCCTCAAGCCCAGTGAGCTCACCCCCTCCACCTCGATCCTGCTGATGAAGGCCCTGGAGGAGGCCGGGCTCCCGGCCGGCGTCGCCAACCTCGTGCTGGGCGCCGGAGCCGAGGCGGGCGCACCGCTGGCCGAGCATCCGGCCGTCGACATGGTGTCCTTCACCGGTGGCCTGCACACCGGCCGGCACCTCATGGCCACCGCCGCCGCCACGGTGAAGAAGGTCGCCCTCGAACTCGGCGGCAAGAACCCCAACGTCGTCTTCGCCGACGCCGACTTCGAGACCGCCGTCGACTTCGCGCTCACCGCCGTCTTCCTGCACTCCGGGCAGGTCTGCTCGGCGGGCGCCCGGCTCATCGTCGAGGACTCGATCCACGACGCCTTCGTCGACGAGGTCGTGCGCCGGGCCCGCCTCATCCGCCTCGGCGGCCCCTTCGACCCCGAGGCCGAGACCGGGGCGCTGATCTCCGCACAGCACCGCGAGAAGGTCGAGGCGTACGTCGCCGCCGGGATCGCCGAGGGCGCCGTACTGCGCTGCGGCGGTACGCGCCCCGACGACCCGGCGCTGGCGAACGGCCACTACTACCCGCCCACCGTCCTCGACGAGTGCCGGCAGGACATGCGCGTGGTGCACGAGGAGTCCTTCGGACCCGTGCTCACCGTCGAGCGCTTCCGGGACGAGGACGACGCCGTCCGCATCGCCAACGACACGGAGTACGGCCTCGCCGGAGCCGTCTGGACGCAGGACGCGGGCAAGGCCCAGCGGGTCGCCCGCAGGCTGCGCCACGGCACCGTGTGGATCAACGACTACCACCCCTATGTGCCGCAAGCGGAATGGGGTGGTTTCGGGCACTCGGGCGTGGGCCGAGAGCTGGGACCGACCGGCCTGGACGAGTACCGAGAGCCCAAGCACATCTGGCAGAACATCCAACCCCGGCCGCAGCACTGGTTCCGCGGCTGACGCCGAAAAGAGGCCGATCATGACCCCAGCCCAGACCGAGGTGTCGCAGCGGCGCGACACGTCCCAGGACCCGCAGGATCGCACCCCGGTCATCTCCGTGCGCCGGCTGTGGAAGGTGTTCGGGCCGAAGGCCGACGAGGTGCCCGGCTCCGAGGAGCTGTGCGGCCTCACCCGGCGTGAGCTCATGGACCGCACCGGATGCACCGCCGCCGTCCGTGACGTGAACTTCGAGGTGTCGAACGGCGAGGTCTTCGTCGTCATGGGCCTGTCGGGGTCGGGCAAGTCCACCCTGGTGCGATGTCTGACCCGGCTGATCGAACCCACCTCCGGCGAGGTCGTCTTCGAGGGCGAGGACATCCGGGGCGCCGACGCCCGGCGGCTGCGCGAGCTGCGGCGCAGCAAGTTCTCCATGGTCTTCCAGCACTTCGGTCTGCTGCCGCACCGCAAGGTCGTCGACAACGTGGCGTTCGGCCTGGAGATCCGGGGCATGGGCAAGTCCGAGCGGATGAAACGCGCGCTGGAGACCGTCGAACTGGTGGGCCTCGCCGGCTACGAGAACTCCTACCCCGACCAGCTCTCCGGCGGTATGCAGCAGCGGGTCGGCCTCGCCCGCGCCCTGGCCGGCGACCCCGACGTCCTCTTCTTCGACGAGCCGTTCTCCGCGCTCGACCCGCTGATCCGCCGTGACATGCAGAGCGAGGTCATCCGCCTGCACCACGAGGTCGGCAAGACCATGGTCTTCATCACCCACGACCTCTCCGAGGCCCTGAAGCTCGGCGACCGCATCCTGATCATGCGGGACGGCAAGATGGTGCAGTGCGGCACCGGCGACGAACTCGTCGGCGCCCCGGCCGACGACTACGTGAGGGACTTCGTCAAGGACGTGCCGCGCGGCGACGTCCTCACCCTGCGCTGGATCATGCGGCCCGCCACGCCCGACGACGCCCTGGACGGCCCGGAGCTGGGCCCGGACGTCGTCGTACGCGAGGCCACCCGGGCCGTCCTCGCGGCCGAGAAGCCGGTCAAGGTCGTCGAGAACGGCAAGCTGCTCGGCATCGTCGGCGACGAGGAGATCCTCGCCGTGGTCGCCGGACAGGAAGGCGGCGCGTGATGGCCGCCGTCGCCGACGCGACCGCGCCCGTCGCGACGATACGCAACAGGGTCAGCCGCCCCATGGTGGTGGCCGCGATCCTGGTCGCCTGGCTGGTCCTCTTCGCCGTGTTCCGCGGCCGCCAGACGCTGACCCTGGCCGCGGCCGACCTCACCGGTCTGCACCGCTGGCTGAACGACGTCAACGACAGCATCGGCGCCAACCGCAACTCCAACCCGGTCTTCCTCTACTTCTTCAACGAGATCCGGCTGGTCATCGACAACCTGGTGACCTTCGTCCAGTCGCTGATCTCCCAGCCCACCGGCTCCCGCCCGGTCCCGCAGATCGGCTGGCTCGGCGTCGTCGGACTCACCGGCTACGTCTCCTGGGCCGTGGGCAACTGGCGGGTCGCGCTGCTGGCCGTGGCCGGCTTCACCTTCTTCGGGCTCCAGGGCCTGTGGCAGGAGAGCATGGACACCCTGGCGCTGACCCTGTCGGCGGTCCTCGTCGCGCTGCTCATCGGCATCCCGCTCGGCGTCTGGGCCGGGCTCTCCGACCGGTTCAACCGGATCATGACGCCCTTCCTGGACTTCATGCAGACGATGCCGACCTTCGTCTACCTCGCCCCGCTCACCCTGATCTTCCTCATCGGCGGCGCCTCGGCCGTCATCACCACGGTCATCTACGCGGCACCGCCCGCCATCCGCATCACCGCGCACGCCATCCGGTCCGTCCCCGAGACCACCGTCGAGGCGGCGGACTCCCTCGGCACGACACGGACGCAGCAACTGGTGAAGGTGCTGCTGCCGATGTCCCGGCGCACGGTGGTCATGGGCGTCAACCAGACCATCATGGCCGCGCTGGCCATGGTCACCATCGCCGCCCTGATCGACGCGCCCGGCCTCGGCAAGACCGTCGTCCAGGCCCTGCAGTCGCTCGACGTCGGCACCGCCTTCAACGCCGGTCTCGCCATCGTCGTGATGGCCATCGTCCTCGACCGGGTCACCACCGCGGCGGCCGCCCGCACCGAGGCCCGCCGCACCGGCGAGGGCCGGTTCGCCACGTGGCGCCGCCCGCTGCTGGGGGCGGGCGGGGTCGTGGCCCTCGTCCTGGTCTACCTGTCCCACACCTACGTCTGGGCGGCCGAGTTCCCCGGCGACGGCACCGTCGGCAGCCACATCGCGAGCGCGGCCGACACCGCGACCACCTGGATGCAGGACCATCTCTCCGGCCTGACCAACGCGCTGCGGGACGCCCTCACCAACGGACTGCTCAACCCGTTCCAGACGTTGCTCACCGACTCCCCGTGGTGGCTGGTCGGTGTCACCCTGGTCGCGCTCGGCGCGGTGCTCGGCGGCCGGTGGGCCGCGGTGACGGCCGCCGTCTGCGTCGGGCTGCTGGTCGCCACGGGCCTGTGGTCGGACAGCATGACCACCCTCGCCTCGACCGCCGTGGCCACCGTCCTGGTGATGCTGTTCGGCGCCGTCTTCGGGGTGTGGATGGGCCGCAGCGCCCTGGTGGACCGGCTGATCCGGCCCACCCTGGACGCCGCCCAGGTCATGCCGCCCTTCGTCTACCTCGTGCCGTTCCTGGCGCTCTTCGGCGCCACCCGCTTCACCGCGATCGTCGCGGCCGTCGTCTACGCGGCCCCCGTCGCGATCAAGATCATCGCTGACGGGGTGCGGAACGTGCCCGGGTCCACCGTCGAGGCGGCCACCTCGGCCGGGTGCAACACCTGGCAGATCATCACCAAGGTCCAGCTGCCGATGGCACGCAGCGCCCTGACCCTCGCGACCAACCAGGGCCTGATCTACGTGCTGTCGATGGTTGTGGTGGGCGGCCTGGTAGGGGCGGGCGCCCTCGGCTACGACGTCGTGGCCGGTTTCTCGCAGGGCGAGCTGTACGGCAAGGGGCTGGCCGCGGGGCTGGCGATCGTACTGCTCGGAGTCATGTTCGACCGGATCACTCAGGCTGCGGCGCGACGCACCAGGGCATAAGGAGCTCGACACCATGGCACAACACTGGCGAGCCGGCGCGGCCGGCCTGGCCGTTCTCGGCCTCACCCTCACGGCCTGCGGCGGGGCGAAGGTCGGCGACAGCAGTTCCGCCGGCTCGACGTCCTCGGGCGGCAAGTGCGGCACCTTCAACCTGGCCGTCAACCCGTGGGTCGGCTACGAGGCGGACGCGGCGGTCGTCGCGTACGTCGCGCAGCACAACCTCGGCTGTACGGTCAACAAGAAGGACCTCAAGGAGGAGATCGCCTGGCAGGGGTTCGGGACCGGCGAGGTCGACGCCGTCCTGGAGAACTGGGGCCACGACGATCTGAAGAAGAAGTACATCACCGGGCAGAAGACGGCCGTCGAGGCCGGCTCGACCGGCAACAAGGGCATCATCGGCTGGTTCGTGCCGCCGTGGCTGGCCAAGGCGCACCCGGACATCACGAACTGGGAGAACCTCGACAAGTACGCGGCCAGCTTCAAGACGTCCGAGTCGGGCGGCAAGGGCCAGCTGCTCGACGGCGACCCGTCGTACGTCACCAACGACGCCGCCCTGGTCAAGAACCTGAAGCTGAACTTCAAGGTGGTGTACGCGGGCAGCGAGACCGCGCTCATCCAGGCGTTCCGGACGGCCGAGAAGAACAAGCAGTGGCTGATCGGCTACTTCTACGAGCCGCAGTGGTTCCTGTCCGAGGTGCCGCTGGTCAAGGTGGACCTGCCCAAGTACACGACGGGCTGCGACGCCGACGCCGCGAAGGTCGCCTGTGACTACCCGGTCTACGACCTGGACAAGGTCGTCAGCGCGAGCTTCGCCAAGTCGGGCAGCCCGGCGTACGACCTGGTGAAGAACTTCAACTGGACGAACGACGACCAGAACACCGTGGCCAAGTACATCGCGGTGGACAAGCTGTCGGACGACGCGGCGGCCAAGAAGTGGGTCGACGCCAACCCCGACAAGGTGAAGGCCTGGCTGAAGTAGCGGGGTCGCGAGAGGGCCGGTCCGGGACGCCCGGCGGGCGGTGCGCAGCTGTGCGCGCCGCCCGCCGGGCGTCCCCGGTTTCCGGCGCTTTTCCGGCTGTTTTCCGACGTCACCGACCCCTTGACACCCCTCCTCGACGGCAGGCACATTGAGTTGCGCAACCTGAATCACGTTGCGTACAAAGCAACTGCACCGGTCTCAAGTTCGGAGGTTGGGCGATGGCGGGACCCCGAGTGGTCATCATCGGAGCGGGCGTCGTGGGGGCGGCCCTGGCGGACGAGATCTCCGCACGCGGCTGGACCGAGGTGACCGTGGTGGACCAGGGCCCCCTCCCGGCGACCGGGGGTTCCTCCTCGCACGCGCCGGGCCTGGTCTTCCAGACGAACCCCTCGAAGACCATGACGGAGCTGGCGCGCTACACCGTCGAGAAGTTCTGCTCCCTCGACGTCGACGGCAAGCCCTGCTTCCTCCAGGTCGGCGGCCTCGAAGTGGCGACCAGCCCCGAGCGCCTCGCCGAACTCCACCGCCGCCACGGCTGGATCACCGCCTGGGGCATCGAGGCGCGCCTGCTGACCCCCGACGAGTGCGTCGAGCAGCACCCGCTGGTCGACCGCGACCGGGTCCTCGGCGGCCTCCTGGTCCCCACCGACGGCCTCGCCAAGGCCGTCCTCGCCGTCGAGGCCCAGATCCGCCGGGCCACCGAGCGCGGGGTCGCCTTCCTGCCCCGCCACGAGGTGCTGGACGTGCTCCAGGCCGACGGCCGGGTGACGGGCGTCCGCACCGACCAGGGCGACCTGGCAGCCGACATCGTGGTGTGCTGCGCCGGCATCTGGGGTCCGAGGATCGCCCGCATGGTCGGGATGAACCTCCCGCTCACCCCGCTCGGCCACCAGCTCGCCTGGACCGGCCCGGTCTCCGCGCTCGCCGGCCAGACCGAGGAGGCCGTCCGCCCGATCCTGCGCCATCAGGACGCCGACCTCTACTACCGCGACCGCTTCGACGGCATCGGCATCGGCTACTACGGCCACCGCCCCATGCCGATCTCCGCCGACGACATCCTCTCCGTCGACGAGGCCGACCAGATGCCCTCGGTCCTGAAGTTCACCGAGGAGGACTTCGAACCCGCCTGGACCGAGACCCAGTCCCTGCTCCCCGCCACCCGCGAGGCCAAGGTCGAGGAGGGCATCAACGGCCTGTTCTCCTTCACCACCGACGGCTACCCGCTGCTCGGCGAGTCCCCCGACGTCAAGGGCTTCTGGGTCGCCGAGGCCGTCTGGGTCACCCACTCCGCGGGCGTCGGCCGCGCGGTCGCCGAATGGCTGGTCGACGGCCACTGCTCGTCCTTCGACCTGCACGAGTGCGACGTCAACCGCTTCGAGCCGCACCAGCTCGCCCCGGAGTACGTCCTGGCCCGCGACTGCCAGAACTTCGTCGAGGTCTACGACATCCTCCACCCCCTCCAGCCGTCCGGGAAGCCCCGCCCGATCCGCACCAGCCCCTTCCACGCCCGCCAGCAGGAACACGGCGCGTTCTTCCTGGAGGCGAACGGCTGGGAGCGCCCCCAGTGGTACGAGGCCAACGCGGGCCTGCTCGAAGGGCGTTCGATCCCCGCCCCCAACGACTGGGCGGCCCGCTACTGGTCCCCGATCGTCGGCGCCGAGGCCCAGGTCACCCGCGAGACCGTCGCGATGTACGACATGACCGCCCTCAAGCGCCTGGAGGTGAGCGGCCCCGGCGCCGCGGACTTCCTGGAGGGACTGGTCACCGGCAAGGTCGCCAAGTCCGTCGGCTCGGTGACGTACACGCTGCTCCTCGACCACGACGGCGGCATCCGCAGCGACATCACCGTCGCCCGCCTCGCCCGCGACCTCTTCCAGGTCGGAGCCAACGGCAACCTCGACCTCGACTGGTTCGGCCGGCACCTCCCCGCCGACGGCACGGTCCAGGTCCGCGACATCACCCCCGGCACCTGCTGCGTCGGCCTGTGGGGCCCGCTCGCCCGAGAGGTCCTGCAGCCCCTCACCGACGAGGACTTCTCCAACGACGGCCTCAAGTACTTCCGCGCCAAGCGCGCCTACATCGGCTCCGTGCCCGTCACCGCCATGCGGCTGTCGTACGTCGGCGAACTCGGCTGGGAGCTGTACACCACCGCCGACCAGGGCGCGAAGCTCTGGGACACGCTGTGGCAGGCGGCCGAGCCGCTCGGCGGCATCGTCGCCGGCCGCGGCGCCTTCAACAGCCTCCGCCTGGAGAAGGGCTACCGCTCCTTCGGCACCGACATGACCTACGAACACGACCCCTACGAGGCCGGCGTCGGCTTCGCCGTCAAACTCGACAAGGGCGACTTCGTCGGCAAGGCGGCGCTGGAGCGGCGCAAGGCGGACGTACGGCGCCGGTTGAGCTGCCTGACCATCGAGGACCCGGCCGCCGTCGTGATGGGCAAGGAGCCGGTGTACGACGGGGAGCGGGCCGTCGGGTACGTGACGAGCGCGGCGTACGGCTACACGGTCGGCAAGGGGATCGCTTACGCGTGGTTGCCGGGGGAGTTGGCGGTGCCGGGGACGGTGGTGCGGATCGGTTACTTCGATCAGCAGGTGGAGGCCGTTGTCGCTGAGGAGCCCTTGTTCGATCCGTCGATGTCCCGGCTGCGTGGGTGAGTTGTCGGGTGCGGGTGTGATGTGGCTGGTCGCGCCCCGCGGCGGAGCCGCTGATCGACACAGCCCCGCGCCCCTGGAGGGGCGCGCTGCAGCCCGGTCTCTTGGAAGGAGTGCCGTCAGTGAGTGCGCAAGTGCTGGACGGGAAGGCCACTGCCGCCGCCATTCGAGGTGAACTCGCTGAGCGGGTGGCCAAGTTGACGGCTTCCGGCGGTCGTGTGCCGGGGCTCGGGACCGTGCTCGTCGGAGACGACCCGGGCAGCCGTGCCTATGTCGCCGGGAAGCACCGGGACTGCGCTCAGGTCGGGATCGCCTCCATCCGCCGTGAACTGCCCGCCGACGCCGGCCAGCAGCAGGTCGAGGACGTCGTCGACGAGCTCAACGCCGACCCGGCCTGCACCGGTTACATCGTCCAGCTGCCCCTTCCCCGTCACCTGGACGCCAACGCCGTACTGGCCCGCATGGACCCGGCCAAGGACGCCGACGGACTGCACCCCGTCAACCTCGGCCGGCTGGTCCTGGGCGTCGAGGCGCCCCTGCCCTGCACCCCGCGCGGCATCGTCGAACTGCTCCGCCGCCACGAGGTGCCGATCGCCGGAGCGCTGGTGTGCGTGATCGGGCGCGGCATCACCGTGGGACGGCCGATGGGGCTGCTGCTCACCCGGCGCTCCGAGAACGCCACCGTCACCCTCTGCCACACCGGAACCAAGGGGCTGGCCTGGCATGTGCGCGAGGCGGACATCGTCGTCGCCGCGGCCGGCTCGCCCGGACTGATCACCAAGGACATGCTGCGCCCCGGCGCGGCCGTCCTGGACGTCGGCATCACCCGCACCGAACACGGCCTTGCAGGCGACGTCCATCCGGAGGCCGCCCAGGTCGCCGGGTGGGTGGCGCCGATGCCCGGGGGCGTGGGGCCCATGACCCGGGCGATGCTGCTCGCCAACGTCGTCGAGGCCGCCGAGCGGAACGCCGCCCCCGCGTGAGCGCGCCGAGCGCGCCGGCCGCGGGGGCGGCTCAGCCCAGGTAGCCCATCCGGTGGCTGATCTCCGTCGCGCCCCTGAGCAGGGCCGGGGCGAGTGCGTGGAGGCGCTCCTCGGTGAAGCGGTAGGCGGGCCCCGATGCGCTGAGGGCGGCGATGACCTCGCCGTCCCGGGAGCGGATCGGGGCCGCGATCGCGTGCAGTCCGAGCTCCAGCTCCTCCAGCGTCACCGCGTAGCCGCGCTCGCGTGCCTCGGCGAGGTTCTGCTCCAGCCTCGGCCTGGCGGTCAGGGTGTGCGGTGTCAGCTTCCGCAGCCCGGAGGCCGTGAGGACGCGGGTGCGCTCCGCCTCCGGCAGGTGGGCCAGCAGTATCTTGCCGCTGGACGTGGCGTGCACCGGGGTGAGCTGGCCGACCCAGTTGTGGCTGCCGACCGCGCCGGGGCCGCGCACCTGGTAGAGGTTGACCGCGTAATGCTCCTGCAGGACGGCGATGTTGACGGTCTCGCCGATCTGCTCGATCAGCCGCTCGCACACCGGACGGCCCTGCTGGGTGAGGTCGAGGCGGCCCGTGACCGCGCCGGCGAGGCGCACGATCCCGAAACCGAGCCGGTACTTGCCCCGGTCCGCCGCCTGTTCGACCAGACCGCGCGCCTCCAGCGCCCCGAGCAGCCGGAACGCGGTCGACTTGTGGACATCGATCTCGGCGGCGACCTCGCTGACCCCCGCTTCGCCGCGCCGGGCGAGGATCTCCAGGACGCTGACGGCACGGTCGACGGACTGCACCCCGTTCACCGCGGGGCCCGCCGTCTCGCCGTCCGCGGTGTCGTTGCTCATGGCGCAACTATATGCAGGTGCTTGTGGGCGGGGACAGGTCACAGCGACTCGGTACGGGGCCCGGTGGGCACTTGACTCCGATGACTCGGACTGTCCCTCCGTACCCCCGGGGCCGGCCCGTCGTCCGGTCAGCGGAAGACCACCGTGCAGTGGCCGTTGACCAGCACACGGCTTTCGCTGTGCCACCGTACGGCGCGGGCGAGTACCTGGGCCTCGACGTCACGCCCCAGGGCGACCAGCTCGTCCGGGGCGTGCGAGTGGGTCACCCGGACCACGTCCTGCTCGATGATCGGGCCCTCGTCGAGATCCGACGTCACATAGTGCGCGGTGGCGCCGACGAGCTTGACGCCCCGCTGGTGCGCCTGGACGTAGGGCCGGGCCCCCTTGAAGCTCGGCAGGAAGGAGTGGTGGATGTTGATGGCCCGGCCGTCGAGCTGCTTGCACAGGTCGTCGGAGAGGATCTGCATGTACCGGGCGAGCACCACCAGGTCGACGTCGAGCTCGTCGACGAGCCGGAGCAGCCGGGCCTCCGCCTCCGCCTTGGTGTCGGGTGTCACCGGGATGTGGTGGAAGGGGATGCCGTAGTTCCGCGCCAGCGGCTCGAAGTCGCGGTGGTTGGAGACGATCGCCGGGATCTCGATGTTGAGCGTGCCCGTGGACTTGCGGAAGAGCAGGTCGTTGAGGCAGTGGCCGAACTTCGACACCATGATCAGGGTGCGGGTCGGGGTCACCGCGTCCTGCAGCCGCCAGGTGATCCGGTGCGTCTCGGCGACCGGCACGAATCCGGTGCGCAGATCCTCCAGCGAGACGGCGCTGTCCGGGACATCGAAGTGCACGCGCATGAAGAAGCGGTCCTGCAGCCGGTCGTCGAACTGCTGGCTCTCCAGGATGTTGCCGGAGTGGCCGACCAGGAAACCGGTGACGGCGTGGACCAGACCGGCCCGGTCGGGGCACGAAAGGGTGAGGACGAACTCGCGGCCGGGCTGCGGTCGAGGAGACATGCCATCCTCCAGATGCGTGATACGCAACGATGTGAGTGATGCGCAACATGGTCCCGTCAGGACGGCTGACCGGTCAAGAGGCTGTGTTCTTCTTGGTGCATCACACTGCGCGATGCGCAACCATCGGGTGGCGGCGGACGTGTGCACGGGGGCGATACGCGGTCCTCTCCCGCGGCGGTGAACCCACTACCGGGAGTGCTCCGCGAGCCACTGCAGATGCGCCGTGCGCGATGCGCGTGTCTGCCCCTGCACCAGCAGGAACAGCCCCTCCCTGGCCAGGCGCTGGGCGCGGCTGTCCAGGGACATCGCCCGGCCGCCTCCCGTCACCACCGCCGTGGTCGTCGCCGTACGCATCAAGGTGAACGCCTCCGCTCGCACCGCCAGACGCTCCTGCGCGCGCTCGTGCGGCACCGGGTGGTCGGCGAGCGCGTAGGCGCGGCGGCGCACCTCGCCGAGCCGCACCCGCAGCACCCCCGCGTACTCCTCCTCCACCAGCCCCAGCGCCGCCTCCGTGATCCCGAAGACCGCCGGGTTCGTGTTCAGCGTCTTCGGGTGGTCCGCCGCCGCCCAGTCCCCGAACGGCAGCCGGAGCGCCACCGCCTCCTCCGGCACCCGCAGGCCGTCCAGGTCCAGGGACACCGTCCGGGACGCGGTCAGCGCCGCCAGGCGCATCGGCTCCGACGGCCGCAGGCCCGGCTGCTCCCGTGCCTCGACGAAGGCGAACAGCGCCTCGTCGTCCTCGGTCACCCCGGCCAGCAGCAGCACGTCGTTCAGGCCCCAGCCGGTGTACCAGGGGACCGTACCGTGGAAGCGCCGGCCGCCCGCCTCCCGCCGTACCCGCACGGGCACCCGCGGATACGACCGCAGATGCGCGTACGCCACCCCGGACAGCAGCTCACCGCGCGCCAGCGGGCCCAACAGGCGTTCCCGCACCGGCAGTTCGGACCCGGCCAGGGTCAGCACCGGAGTGTGGTGCTGCGTCTGCACGAACCAGGTCGAGCAGCACGCCCCGGCCAGGATCTCCGCCGTCTCGCGTACGACGGCCACGGGCGCCGCAGAGCCGCCGTACACCGCCGGCGCGCTCACCCCGAGCAGTCCCGAGCGCTTGATCGCCTCGATGTGGGTCGCCGGCACTCCCTCCTGGTCGACGCGCTCGGCCGCGGGGGAGAGGAGGTCGTCGGCGAGTTCCCGGGCGCGGGAGACGAGCGGATGTGCGGTGACGGTCATGGACGAGATTCTTTCGACTTCCCGGTGCGAGGTGTCGATCCGGGGGTCTTCCGTTCGTGTAGAAGGCGAGAACACCCAGCGACGCACGCCCCGCGGCGCGCACCCCACGACGATCGAGGAGAACGTCATGAAGCACTACCTGCTCAGCGTGGTCCAGCCGGCCGGCGGCACCCCGCCCCCGCCCGACGCACTCGCCGCGATCATGCGAGACGTCGAGGCGTTCAACGACGAACTCCGCGCCGCCGGCGCCTGGGTCTTCGCCGACGGTCTGCACGGCCCGGAGACGGCCACCGTGCTGCGGCCCAAAGACGGCGACGTGCTGATCACCGACGGGCCCTACGCCGAGGGCAAGGAGTACCTGGGCGGGATCTGCCTGATCCGCGCGGAGGACCTGGACGCCGCCCTGGAGTGGGGCCGCAAGTGCGCCCTCGCCACCACCCTCCCCATCGAGGTACGGCCTTTCGTGGGCCCGGCCTGATGGCGGACGCCGCCGACGTCGAGGCCGCCTTCCGTACCGAGTACGGACGCGCGGTCTCCGGCCTCGTCCGCTTCCTCGGCGACATCGACCTCGCCGAGGAGGCGGTCCAGGACGCCTTCACCACGGCCTTGGACCGATGGCCGGAGAGCGGGGTGCCGCCCAGCCCGGCCGGCTGGATCATCACCACCGCACGCAACCGCGCCCTCGACCGGCTGCGCCGGGAGTCCTCCCGGGACGCCCGGCACACCGAGGCCGCCCGGCTGTACGCGCCCGACCCACCGGCCGAGGAGGGCCCCGTGCGCGACGAACGGCTCCGTCTGATCTTCACCTGCTGCCACCCCGCGCTCGCCCTCCAGTCCCGGGTCGCCCTCACCCTCCGCCTGCTCGGCGGGCTCGGCACCGCACAGATCGCCCGCGCCTTCCTGGTCCCCGAGCCCACCCTCGCCCAGCGCCTGGTGCGCGCCAAGGCCAAGATCCGCGACGCGGGCATCCCGTACCGGGTGCCGAAGGACGCCGACCTGCCCGACCGGACCGACGGCGTCCTGGCCGTCGTCTACCTGATCTTCAACGAGGGGTACGGCGGCGATCCCGCGCTCTGCGCGGAGGCCGTACGCCTGGGGCGGCTGCTGTACGGGCTGATGCCGGACGAGCCCGAGGTCACCGGGCTGCTCGCGCTGATGCTGCTCGTGGAGGCCCGCCGGCCCGCCCGCAACCCGGCCGAGGGGGAGCTGGTGGCGCTGCCCGAGCAGGACCGCGGCCGGTGGGACCGGGAGCTGATCGGGGAGGGGCAGGACCTCGTACGGCGGTGCCTGCGGCGCAACCGGCCCGGGCCGTACCAGATCCAGGCCGCGATCAACGCCGTACACAGCGACGCACCGACCGCCGCGGCCACCGACTGGGGGCAGATCCTGCGGTTGTACGACCAGCTCATGGCCGTCGCCCCGAGCCCGGTCGTCGCGCTGAACCGGGCGGTCGCGGTGGCCGAGACGGAGGGCCCGGGCGTGGCGCTCGACCTGGTCGACGCGCTCGGTCTCGACGGGTACCACGTGCTGCACGCCGTGCGCGCCGATCTGCTGCGCCGCCTGGGCCGCGACGCCGAGGCGGTGACGGAGTACGACACCGCCATCGACCTCGCGGACAGCCCGCCCGAACGGGCACACCTCGCACGGCGGCGGCGCGAACTCACCGGCTGAACGGATGTGACCTTCGTCAAGCGAAGCAGGTTTCGACCTGCCGGAATTTACTTCGGCCCCTGAAAGGTTGCAATATGCATCTTACTGTCGAGACCGCAGTCGGGCCGCCAGGCCCGTGCGCACCACCAGCGAGGCATCCGTGAACCAGTCCACCCCCGAACAGCCCGCCGACGTCGTCGCCAGGCTGCGCGCCACCTTCCGCACCGGCCGCACCAAGCCCGTCGAGTGGCGCACCGGCCAGCTGCGCCGGCTGCGCGCCCTGCTCACGGAACGCGGCGACGAGCTGGCCGCCGCCCTCCACGCGGACCTGGGCAAGAGTTCCGGCGAGGCCTACCGCACGGAGATCGACTTCACCGTCCGGGAGATCGACCACACCCTCGACCACCTGGCGGAGTGGCTCCGCCCCGAGCCCGCCCCGGTCCCGGCGCACCTGGGCGCCGACGCGACCGCCTGGACGCAGTACGACCCGCTCGGCGTGGTCCTCGTCATCGCCCCGTGGAACTACCCGGCCCAGCTGCTGCTCTGCCCGATGGCCGGTGCCCTCGCCGCAGGCGACGCGGTCGTCGTCAAGCCCAGCGAGCTGGCCCCGGCGACCTCGGCCGCGCTGGCCCGGCTGCTTCCGGCCTACCTCGACACCGAGGCCGTCGCCGTCGTCGAGGGCGGCGTCCCGGAGACCACCGCCCTGCTCGCCGAGCGCTTCGACCACATCTTCTACACCGGCAACGGCGCGGTCGGCCGCATCGTCATGCGCGCCGCCGCCGAGCACCTCACCCCGGTCGCCCTCGAACTCGGCGGCAAGTCCCCGGCGTTCGTCGACCGCGACACCGACCTCGCGGTGGTCGCGGACCGGCTGGCGCGCGGCAAGTTCCTCAACGCCGGGCAGACCTGCGTGGCCCCCGACTACGTCCTGACCGACCCCGAGACGGCCGCCGCCCTGGAACCCGCCCTGGCCGAGGCAATCCGGACGCTGTACGGCACCGAGCCCAAGGAGTCCGGCGCATACGGCCGGATCGTCAACGAGCGCCACTTCGACCGGCTCAGCGGACTGCTCGACTCGGGCCGGGTGGTGGTCGGCGGCGACACCGACCGCACGGTCAAGTACATCGCGCCCACCGTGCTCGCCGACGTCGATCCGGAGTCCCCGGTGATGCGGGAGGAGATCTTCGGCCCGGTCCTGCCGATCGTCACCGTCCCGGACCTGGACGGCGCGATCGGGTTCGTCAACGACCGCGACAAGCCCCTCGCCCTCTATGTCTTCAGCGAGTCCGAGGACACCCGGGCGCGGATCGCCGCCGAGACCTCCTCCGGCGGCCTCGGCCACGGCCTGCCCGTCGCCCATCTCACCGTCTCCGACCTGCCGTTCGGCGGGGTGGGGGAGAGCGGCATGGGCAGCTACCACGGCCGCTACTCCATCGAGACGTTCAGCCACCGCAAGGCGGTCCTCGCGACACCGCTGAGCTGACCTTTCAACGGCCCTCGGAGATCGACCGCTTGAACGACCGGTCCACATCCTTGACTGGTACAGACCAAAGCGGTTGAGTGTGCCCAACCCCCCCACCGCGGCCGCTCCCCCTTCGAGGGGTGCGGCCGTGCCCCGTGCCGACGGGGCCGTGTGCCAGACTCCGTCGATGACCTCCGAAACGCTCACCGCGGACGCCTCCGGCACCTGGAAACTCGGCGATCTGCCCGTCCACCGCCTCGGCTTCGGCGCGATGCGGCTGACGGGCAGCGCCGCCTTCCACCACGGCACCCCGAGCGACCGCACCCGCTCGATCGCCGTCCTGCGCAAGGCCGTTGAGCTCGGCGTGAACCACATCGACACGGCGGCCTTCTACTTCTCCGCCCTGCGTTCCGCCAACGAACTCATCAACACCGCCCTGTCCCCGTACCCCGACGACCTCGTCATCGTCACCAAGGTCGGCCCCCACCGCGACTACGCGGGGGAGTGGGCCACCTCCGCCCGGCCCGACCAGCTGCGCGGACACGTGGAGGAGAACCTGCGCCAGCTCGGCCGCGACCACCTCGACGTGGTCAACCTCCGCCGGATGCGCCAGGAGTCGATCGCCGAGCACTTCGGCGCCCTCGCCGAACTCCGCGAGGCCGGACTGATCCGGCACCTCGGCGTCTCCGACGTCGAACCGCGCCATCTCGACGAGGCGCTGGCCATCGCCCCCGTGGTGTGCGTGCAGAACCGCTGGGGACTCGACGCGACGGACCGGGCGACCGACGAACTGGTCCGTATCTGCGGCGAACGGGGCATCGCCTTCGTACCGTTCTTCGCCGTCGCGGGGGACGCCGGCGGCCTCGGCGCGACCGAGAACCACGACGACGAGGTCCTCGCCGTCGCCCGGGCGCACGACGCCACTCCCGCCCAGATCCGGCTCGCCTGGACTCTGCACCAGGGTTCGCACGTCCTCGCCATCCCCGGCACGGGCAACCCGGACCACCTCGCCGAGAACGTGGCGGCGGGCGCCATCCGGTTCACCGAAGCGCAGCTGAACCGGCTGAACGCCCTGCACACCAGGGCCGGTTGACGGACCGGCTCAGACCACCCACACCCCGTCCCGCATCAGATGCCGGCCACGCAGCTCGTGCTCCTCGCACCAGGCCTGCACCGCGTACGGCCGGATCCGGAAGAAGGCGTACGACGGGCTGTCCCCGCGCGGATCCCAGCCCGTCTTCGTCCGCAGCGCCCCGGCCGCCGCCTCCGGCACCTCGCCCGGGGCGAAGGCGGTCACCTCCCCGTCGAGCAGGACGACATCGCGGGTGTCCCCGAGCGCGAGCCGGGTCCGGCCGCCGTCCCGCAGATTGCGGCCGGTCGGACTGGTGATCCGGGTCGACAGCCACACCGCCTCCCCGTGCCACACGAACCAGAGCGGGACGAGACACGGCAGCCCGGCGTCGTCCGCCGTGGCCACCCAGACGTCCGTCTCCCGCTCCAGCCGGGACAGTACGTCGTGCTTGCGCTGCCCGGCGGAACGGGGCGGCTTCGTGATCTTCATGGCCGCGAAGCTACCGGCCGGGGCCGTCCCGTACCTCGGGCCCGCGGCCTAGGTCTCCGGTACCGGTCGCGGCGGGACGCTTCCTCCGCCGGCCACGGCTGCCCACCAAATAATGGGCTCACGGGTGGTGTCCGCCGACCGGCTGACTACACTGCCGTAGACGGTCTGCCGGACTGTGGACGAAGAAGGGGTGAGGAACCTGCCATGGCCGACGCGAAGGACGAACGCCGACCCGCCGGCGAGCTCGAGGCGAGTGTCATGGCGGCCCTGTGGGCCGCCGCTGCCCCACAGACCCCGGGACAGGTGCAGCGCACCCTCAGCGCGGAACTGGCGCGCACGACCGTGACCACGATCCTCACCCGGCTGCACGACAAGGGCGTGGTCGACCGGCACCGGCAGGGGCGCGGTTTCGCCTACTTCCCCGTGCAGGACGCGCAGGGCCTGACCGCGAAGCGGATGCACAGCGAGCTCGACCGGGACGGCGACCGGGAGACCGTGCTCGCCCGCTTCGTCGCCCAGCTCGGCCCCGACGACGAGCGCGTTCTGCGGGAGCTGCTCGAAGCCGACGAGCAGTCCGGCGGATGATGATCGCGCTGCTGATCCTGCCCCTGCTGGTGCCGTTCGCCCTGCCGGCCCTGGCCCGGCGCACACTCGACCGGCTGGCGCCCGCCGTCGCACTCTGGACGATCACCGGCTCGGCCGTCGCCCTCGCGGGGTGCGCACTGGCCGCGCTCGGCGCGTTCGTCCTCACCGGGCTGCTCAGGCTGCCGTTCTTCGCCGCGCTCGGTGATCTGATCCAGCCGCTGCACACCGCCTCGGACAACTGTGTGCTGCCGCTGGCGGCCGTCTCGGTCGGCGGCCTCGCCATATGTGCCTGGACCTGCGCCCGGTCGGCGCGCCGGCAGATCCGGGCGTTCCGCGCGGCCCGCACGGCCGCCGGGCGGGGGCCCGCCGCGGGCGACCTGTGCGTGGTCGACACACCGGGTGCGGACGCGTACGCGCTGCCCGGACGGCCGCACCGGATCGTCGTCACCACGGGCATGCTGCGCAGCCTGGACGGGGCCGAGCGGGAGGCGCTGTTCGCGCACGAGCGGGCGCACAACGCGGGCGGTCACCACTACTTCCTCGCGGCGGCCGAGCTCGCCGCGCACTGCCATCCGGCGTTGCGGCGGGTGCGGGACGTCATCCGGCTGGCCGCGGAGCGGGTGGCCGACGAGGCCGCGGCGAGCGCGGTGGGAGACCGTCGGCTGACGGCCCGCGCGATCGCCCGGGCCGCGCTGGCGGGGCGGGACGGGGGCATCGAACGGCCGGCGTTCGCGCCCGGCGTCGCATCGGGGCCGGTACCGCAACGGGTCGAGGCACTGCTGGCCGCGCCGCGCGGCCGACGCCGTGCCGGGGCGTGGGTCGCGCTGCTGCTCGCGGCGTGCGCCGCGGTCTCGTGTGCCGCCTCCGCGACCGGGATGGCCGACTTCCACCACCGGGTGGAGGTCGCGCAGGGGGAAGCGGAGCGCTGACAGCTCCGCCGGCTGTGCCGATGTGCGGCGCCGTCGTGGCTGGTCGCGCAGTTCCCCGCGCCCCTTCGGGACGCTTCAGCAACCGTGACTGGCGTGCGTGTAGTTTTACGTATAACCTCTCCCGCTAACCACCCCGTCGAAAGGCCCTCATGCGACGCGTCGCCCTGGTCACCCTCGTTGTCGGCGACTACGACGAGGCGATCCGTTTCTACACCGAGGCCCTCGGGTTCCGGCTCGTCGAGGACGAGTCCCGGCCGGACGGGTCCCGATGGGTGGTCGTGGAGCCCGGCGCGCAGGGCCACGGCACCGGACTGCTGCTCGCCCGGGCCAAGGACGACGACCAGCGGGCCCGGATCGGTGACCAGACCGGCGGGCGGGTCGGGTTCTTCCTGCACACCGACGACTTCGCCCGCGACCACGCCCGGATGGCCGCCGCCGGCGTGACCTTCCTGGAGGAGCCGCGGCACGAGCCCTACGGCATCGTCGCCGTCTTCCAGGACCTCTACGGCAACCGCTGGGACCTGCTCCAGCCCGCCGCCTGATCGAACACTCCGAACCAGTTGCCGAGGAAAGCTCCACCATGACCGCTACGCGCGTAGACGCAGATGTGATCCGCCGCCTCCCCAAGGCCGTCCTGCACGACCACCTCGACGGCGGCCTGCGCCCTGCCACCCTCGTCGAACTCGCCGCCGAGGCCGGGCACACCCTGCCCACCACCGACCCCGACGAGCTGGCCGCCTGGTACGTCGAGGCCGCGAACTCCGGCGACCTGGTCCGGTACATCGCCACCTTCGAGCACACCCTCGCCGTGCTGCAGACCGTGGAGGGGCTGCGGCGCGTCGCCGAGGAGTACGTGCTCGACCTCGCCGCCGACGGTGTCGTGTACGGCGAGGTGCGCTACGCCCCCGAGCTCAATGTGAAGGGCGGGCTCTCGCTCGACGAGGTCGTGGAGAGCGTGCAGGAGGGGCTCGCCGCCGGCATGGCGAAGGCCGCTGCCGCCGGGACGCCCGTCCGTGTCGGCACCCTGCTGTGCGGCATGCGGATGTTCGACCGGGTCCGCGAGGCCGCGGACCTGGCCGTCACCTACCGGGACGCGGGCGTCGTCGGCTTCGACATCGCCGGCGCCGAGGACGGCTTCCCGGCCGCCGACCACCTCGCCGCCTTCGAGCACCTGCGCCGCGAGAACGTCCCCTTCACCATCCACGCCGGTGAGGCCTTCGGCCTGCCCAGTATCCACCAGGCGATCCAGGTGTGCGGCGCCCAGCGCATCGGGCACGGTGTGCGGATCACCGAGGACATCGTCGACGGCAAGCTCGGCCGCCTCGCGAGCTGGGTGCGCGACCGCCGTGTCGCCCTGGAGATGTGCCCCACCTCCAACCTCCAGACCGGCTGCGCCACCTCCATCGCCGAGCACCCGATCACCGCGCTGAAGGAGCTGGGCTTCCGGGTCACCCTCAACACCGACAACCGGCTGGTCTCGGGGACGACGATGACCCGGGAGATGTCCCTGCTCGTCGAGGAGGCGGGCTGGACCGTCGAGGACCTGCGCACGGTCACGGTGAACGCCCTGAAGAGCGCGTTCATCCCGTTCGACGAGCGCAGGGCCCTCGTCGAGGACGTCGTCCTGCCGGGTTACGCCGCCGCGCTCTGAAGCAGCCCGCGCAGATAGGCCGCCTGTCCGACGTGCTGAAGGTCGTCGGACAGGACGCTCACCAGCCGTACGCCCAGTGTGACCGGCGGATCCCAGCGGGTGTCCACGATCCGTTCGAGGTCCGTCGCGGGCAGCCCGCGCAGCACCCCCAGGGTCTGCTCGTGCACCGCGTCGTAGTAGCCGGTCAGCAGGTCGCCGGAGTCCACCGTGACCTTGGCGACCTTCGCGGCGGTGTGGCCGTACCCGTGGTCACGGGGCGGCAGGTCGAGGCCGAACCGCTTCTCCCAGCCCTGGGCCAGCCACACCTGGTCGAGGTCGAAGGCGTCGGCGACATGGTCGTCCTGGATCCGGGTCAGGTGCCAGACCAGCCAGGTGAGGGAGTTGGCGTCGGGGGACGGGCGCTTGTTCAGCAGCTCCGGGTCGAGGCCGTCGAGGGCGGCATGGACCTCTTCCCGGATGCGGCCGAAGCCGTCGATGAGGATGTCCCTTGCATGCATACGACCACGATCGCGCATCCCCGGTCGTCATGCGCCCAGAATCCAGCATCCGTGAAAGCCCGGCGGCACCCGCCCCCGGCGGGGACGACCTGGGTGTCGAGGTCAGGAGGGGCAGGCCCCGTCCGGCGGTGTCGCCAGACCTCCTGTCTCCAGGAGGGTGATCAGGGCCCGGGCCGCCGGGCTGGTGGCGGTCTCGGGCGGCAGCAGGGCGACCGTCTCGTACGCGGCCTCGTCCGTGCCCTTCAGCGCGAGCGCGGTGAGCGAGGGGCGCTTGTGCCGGAAGTGACGGGGTACGACGGCGATGCCGAGGTTCTCGTCGACCAGGTCGAGGAGGCTGTGCACATCGTTGACCTCCAGCGCGACCGTACGCCGGACCCCCGCCGAGGCGAAGGCCGCGTCGGTCGAACGGCGCGGGCCCCAGTCCGGGTGGAAGTCCACGAACACCTCGCCGTCGAGGTCCTCCGGCGTCACAGCCGGGCCGGCCGTGGCGAGGCGGTGGCTGGGATGGCACAGCACGGTCAGCGGCTCGCCGGCCAGCGACACCGAGCGCAGCTGGTCGGTGTCGTCCTGGGTGCGGTAGGCGAAGGCCAGGTCGAGCCGGCCCGCCGCCACCTCCTCGGCCAGCGCACCCGAGCCCGCCTGGCGCAGCCGGATCTCCACGTCCGGGTGCCGCCGCCGGAACGCGGCCAGGAGCCCCGCCACGTGCACCCCGGCGATGCACTGCTCGGTGCCCAGCGCCAGCGTCCCGCGCAGCACGCCCTGCACCGCCGCCACCGCCTCGTGCGCCGACCGCACCTGGGCCAGGATCCGCTCCGCCTCGCCGAGCAGCGCGCGGCCCGCCTCGGTGAGGGTCACCCGGCGGGTCGTCCGCACGAAGAGCGGGGCCCGCAGCTCCCGCTCCAGGGCCCGGATGGAGGCGGACAGCCCGGACTGGGACACCATCAGCCGTTCGGCGGCCCGGGTGAAGTGCTGGTCCTCGGCGACCGCGACGAAGTGCTGGAGGTGGCGCAGTTCCATGATTGAGCAGCCTAGCCGCACAATTCCATCGGATTCTTCTGTTGGACCACTGCCCGGGGATCGGGAAAGAGTGGGCTCGGTAGATCCTGTGCCCACCCCTCTGGAGTCGCGTTGTACACCGCACACCCCGACCGCTACGCCGACATGCCGTACCGCCGCAGCGGCCGCAGCGGCCTGAAGCTCCCCGCGCTGTCGCTCGGCCTGTGGCACAACTTCGGGCCCGACCGGCCCGTGACGACCCAGCGCGCCATCCTGCGCCGCGCCTTCGACCTCGGCGTCACCCACTTCGACCTGGCCAACAACTACGGCCCGCCGCCCGGCGCCGCCGAGTCGGCGTTCGGCGAGGCGCTCAAGGCGGACTTCGCGGCCTACCGGGACGAGCTGATCATCTCCACCAAGGCCGGCTATCTGATGTGGCCGGGCCCGTACGGAGAGTGGGGCTCGCGCAAGTACCTGCTGTCGTCCCTCGACCAGTCCCTGACGCGGATGGGCCTGGACTACGTCGACATCTTCTACTCGCACCGCCCGGACCCGGAGACTCCCCTGGAGGAGACGATGGGCGCCCTGCACTCGGCGGTGCAGCAGGGCAAGGCGCTGTACGTCGGCATCTCCAACTACTCCGCGGAGCAGACCCGGGAGGCCGCCCGGATCCTCGGCGAGCTCGGCACCCCGCTCCTCATCCACCAGCCGCGCTACTCGATGCTCGACCGCCGCCCGGAGACCGAGGGCCTCCTGGACGCGCTGGACGAGCTCCAGGTCGGCTCGATCGTCTTCTCCCCGCTGGAGCAGGGCCTGCTCACCGGCCGCTACCTCGACGGCATCCCCGAGGGGTCCCGGGCGGCGAGCGACAGCCCGTTCCTGAACTCGGACGAGGTCACCGAGGACCTGGTGGCCCAGCTGCGGGACCTGGACGAGATCGCCAAGGGCCGTGGCCAGACCCTGGCCCAGCTCGCCCTGTCCTGGGTGCTGCGCGGCGGCCGGGTGACCTCGGCGCTGATCGGCGCGAGCAGCCCGCAGCAGGTCGAGGACTGCGTCGGCGCCATCGGCAACCTCGACTTCGACGCCGAGGAACTGGCCCGGATCGAGGCGATCGTCAACCGGTGACGCGTTCGGCGAGGGGGACGCACACCGCGTCCCCCTCGCTCGTCGCTCATGCCGGTCCTCCCCTCGCGGTGGCCTTCCCTTTTCGGGAGACCACCGCGAGGGGGAGACCCCATGGCGGTCGCCGGCTCAGGCGCTGGCCGGTACCCGGTCCAGGAAGCCCAGTACCTGCCGGATCCTGCCCTCCTCGTCGAGCGTGACCACGTCAAAACCGGCCACCGGAGCCGAGCCGTCGGCCTCGTTCACCAGCTCCCAGCCGAAGCGCGCGGTGTCGTGGTGGCCGTCGACGGCCCCGAGCGGACGGAACACGAACCCCGGGAACTGCTCGTGCGCCGCCGCGATCACGGCCGTGATCTGCGCGTGCCCGGCGACATCCGCGAGCGGATCGGTGTAGGTGCCCTCCGGGGCCCAGGCCTCGGCGACCGCCTTGCTCTGGGCCTCCGGCTCCGTGGCGTTCCAGGCCTCGAAGTAGCGGGCGGCGGCGGTCTGGTGACGGTCGGTGTTCACGGACATGGCGAATCAGCCTCCATCGAGGATCGTCGGTGCTGGTCAGGGTGCGGATCGCGGCTCGCGGCGATCCGTTGCCACCACCATGCCCGGATCCGCGTGACGGGTCGATTACCCCTCGGGTAATGAAGGCTGGCCGGTACAGCACGCGCATTTCGGCCAATTCGCAGGCGGAATATGCCAAGAGACTGGCCGGAAAGGCGTGGTGACAGTGTTTCGAAAGTGAACATACTCGAATGTCAGGAGCACTTCACCGCACAGGAGCCGCACGGAAACCGGCCCGCGACGGCACACCGGCGAGCTACGGGGGAGTGATCGTGCACGACGAATTCCTGTGCCATGTCACGGCATACGGCATCTGCGGCGGGCAGCGCATCGGCGTCCCGTTGGGCACCTACCGTGCGCCGACACTGGCACTGGCGCTGTGGTGGTTACGGGACCGGGCGTCCTGGATCGCCGAGCGGCTCGACCCCTTACCCGAGAACCCCAGATTCCCCCGGGGGGCGCTCGTCCCGGTCGCCGACACCGTGTCCGACGTGCCCGGACTGCTCCGTGCCTGGTGTGCCGACGTGGTCCGGCAGGAGCTGGTCGCCGACGAGCTGGCCGACGGACGGCTCGTGCGGATCGCCGTCCAGGACGACACCACCGAGTACGAACTGCTCGCCGAGTCCATCGACGCCCTCCGTATGCAGCGCACCGTCCCCGCACTCGTCGTACCCGTCGCCTGACCTGTGCCGGCCTCCGCCCGCACCGAACACGGCCGGGCACACAAGGGGGCAGATCGGTAGAATTCTGGCCATGGCGGAGTGGCCGGTCGCCTCGACGGCGCCCGAACTCGTCCTGGAGACCGACACGGGCTCCACGGTGATGAGCCCGGGCCGCGACTACCACGTCGGGCGTGACCCGTACAGCGACATCGTGATCGACGATGCCCGGGTCTCGTGGCACCATGCGGTGCTGCGGCCCGCGGACGGCCACTGGACGCTGGAGGACGAGAACAGCACCAACGGCACCTACGCCGACGGCCGCCGTATCCAGGAGTGGGAGGTCGGACCGGGCACGGTGATCCGCTTCGGCAGCCCCGCCGACGGGCCGAGCGCCGTCCTGGTCGGCCGCGAGCCGCCCGCCCCGGACCGCCCCTCCGCCGTCTCGATGCCCAGCCGGACCGGCACCTTCCGCCGGCCCTCCTCGGTACGACGCCTCCAGGCCCGCACGGTCCGCATCGGCCGAGCCGGCGACAACGACGTCGTCGTCGACGACCTGGTGGTCTCCCGTCACCACGCCGAACTGCGCGCCCACCCCGACGGCAGCTACGAGATCGTCGACCTCGACAGCCACAACGGCACCTACCTCAACGGCCGCACCGTCACCCGCGCCCCGCTCGGACCCCGGGACGTCGTCGGCATCGGCCACTCGGCGTTCTGCCTGGTCGACGGCCAGCTGCAGGAGTACGTCGACACCGGCGAGGTCTCCCTCGACGTCCAGGACCTCACCGTCGCCGTCGACCGCGGCCGCAAGATCCTGCTGGACCACGTCTCCTTCCCGGTGGGCGAGAAGTGCCTGCTCGCCGTGGTCGGACCGAGCGGCGCCGGGAAGTCCACGCTGCTCGGTGCCCTCACCGGGCAGCGCCCCGCCGAGCACGGCACGGTCCTCTACGACGGCCGCGACCTCTACCGCGACTACGCCGAGCTGCGCCAGCGCATCGGCCTCGTCCCCCAGGACGACATCCTGCACGTCCAGCTGACCGTGCGCAGCGCCCTCACCTACGCCGCCGAACTGCGCTTCCCCCAGGACACCGCGAAGGCCGAGCGCCGGGACCGGGTCGAGGAGGTCATCCGGGAGCTGGGCCTCGAACAGCGTGCCGGGCAACCCGTGCACAGCCTCTCCGGCGGGCAGCGCAAACGGGTGAGCGTGGCCCTGGAGCTGCTGACGAAGCCGTCGCTGCTCTTCCTGGACGAGCCGACCTCCGGACTCGACCCGGGCATGGACCGCTCGGTGATGAACATGCTGCGCGGCCTCGCGGACGACGGCCGCACCGTCATCGTCGTCACCCACAGCGTGCTCAGCCTGGATGTCTGCGACCGGCTCCTGGTCCTTGCACCGGGCGGCCGGACCGCCTACTTCGGACCGCCCGGCGAAGCCCTCGGCTTCTTCGGGTTCGACGAGTGGCCCGAGGCCTTCGAGGCGTTCGAGCGGGACACCGACCGGGACTGGGCGGGGGAGTACCGCGCCTCGTCGTACCACCGGAAGTACATCGTGAACTCCAGCGCGCAGCCGGTCGTGCCGCGTACCGGGCCGGTCGCCCCGGCCCCGCCGCCGAGACCGCGCAGCTGGGGAGCGCAGTTCGCCACGCTGGTGCGCCGCTACACGGCGGCGCTCGCCGCCGACCGCACCTTCCTCGCCATCATGATCGGACTGCCGTTCGTCATGGGCGCGATGGCCAGGGCCGTCGCCGGCAGCAGACTCACCTACGACACCGCGACCAACGCGCTGCTCATCCTGTGCGTGGGCGCGGTCCTGACCGGCGCCGCCAACGCCGTGCGCGAGCTGGTCAAGGAACGTGTCGTCTACCGGCGCGAGAGAGCCGTCGGCCTGCCCAGATCGGCGTACGTGATGTCGAAGGTCGTCGTCCTCGGCACCGTCACCGTGCTCCAGGCGATCGTGCTCACCCAGGTGGGCCTGGCCGGCGTGCGCCTCAACGCGCCGGGCGGCAGAGGTGTGCTGATGCCGCCCCTGCTGGAGATCACCGTCGCCGTGGCCGTGCTCTCCTTCACCGCGATGATGCTCGGCCTGCTGATCTCCGCGCTGGTCCGCAAGGAGGAGGTGACGATGCCGCTGCTGGTGCTGCTCACCCTCGTCCAGGTCGTCTTCTGCGGGACCGTGCTGAAGGTGAACGGCGTGCCCGGTCTCGAACAGCTCGCCTGGCTGGCGCCCTCGCGGTGGGGGCTCGGCGCCATGGCCGGCACCGTCGACCTGCACCGGATCGTGCCCGGCAGCCTCACCGCGGATCCGCTCTTCCGGCACTCGGCGGGCGTGTGGCTGCGCAACATGGTCATGCTGGTCGTGTTGGCCGTCGTCTTCGGCCTGGTGCTGTCCCGGCTGCTGCGCCGGCACGAACCCGCCGTCATGCGGAAGTAGGCGAGGCGATGACGACCACCCCAGGATTCCGGCCCACCCACGTCGTCCCGGCCGACGGCATGCCCGCCTGGGAGGCTCCCGACCCGGGCCGGCCCACCGTCCCCCTCGACCCGCTGCTGCCCGTGCAGCTCGTGGAGCGGCTCGGCGACTGGGCCCACATCAGCTGCGCCAACGGCTGGGCCGCCTGGGTCGACGGCCGCTACCTCGTCGCCGTACCCCACGACCCGCCCCTCACCGGTGGCCCGCCCACCGAGGCCACCGACCCGCGCCCCCTGCTGGCCCGCGCGGAACACGCCCTCGCCGACTACCGCGCCGCCGTCGAGGAACTGGCCGGCGGCGGACTCGACGGGGAGTCCTTCCGCGGCCGGACACACGGGCTGCGTATCGGTGTGGTGGTCGACGGGGAGTCCATGTGGCTGTACGACCCCGTCGAGGGGCGCTGGCTGTACGGCGACGGACGGCGGCTGTCGACCTACGTCACCGACCGCCCGGAGCCGGGCGGCGACGGCCCCGGCCACGATCCGACCCGCGTGGTCACCCCGGACGGCGAGCATTGACGGCGGGCGGCGGGCGGCGGGCGGCGGGCGGCGGGCGGCGGGCGGCGGTACGCGTCCGTCGGCCGGCTGGTCGGCACCCTGGCCCACGTGGCCCCGGCGCGGATCGCAGCCCGTCCGGTCGACGACCGCTACGAGTCCCGCCTTGCCTTCCTCACCGCCCTGCGCAGGGCCGCGTCTGAGGACGGTGGGCGGGGGATCCGTGGAGGACCTGCCCACCGCCCCGGGCGGATCCCGTCCTGCGGGGCTACGCAGCCACCTCGCCCCGCCGGTGTACCGGGCCGGCCAGCAGCGCGCCCAGGAAGCCGGTGACCAGACCCCACAGCGCGCCCAGACCCACGGCCGACCACAGCTCCGGCTTCAGCAGCAGCTCGCCCGACAGATTGCCGCCCACATCGCCGATGCCGAGCAGCGAGAGGCCGTAGTGGGCGGAGATCCGGCCGATCAGGCACAGCGTCAGCACCGTCAGCGCGAGGGCGATCGCGAGATGCACGGCGTGCTGCCAGGCGCGGATCCGGGCCGGGGAGCGCGCCGCCATCAGGAACGCGGCGGCCAGCAGCAGCACCGCGGCCACGCAGAGAAGCCACCACCAGCGGCCGTCGTGGGCGGTGATGGTGCGCAGGTTCAGGGCCGAGATGTCCGGGGTGCGCAGCACCTCGGCGAGCACATGCGGCACCGGCAGGCCGAACGGGCCGTCGACCCTGCCGTTCCAGGTGACGCCCAGACCGAGCGTGAGGGCCAGCCACGCCAGGTTGGGCAGCCCGAGCAGGATCACCGCGAGCGTCTCCTTCACATGCCCCCGCGTCACCATCGCGACCAGGGCGATCACCAGGGCCAGGGCGACGTACGACAGCACGAGCACGACCATCGCGTACGCCGCCGGGCGCACCGACGCCTGGAAACGCAGCAGCCGCCCCGGCAGCGGGGCCCAGCGCGACACCAGCAGCGCCAGCAGCAGGATCCCGGCCAGCCACAGCAGCCCGAACACCACCGTCAGCGGCACATCCGTCGTGAACCCCACCTTCGGCGAGGCGTCCAGCAGGTCGGTGAGGTCGCTGAGCACGCCGCTGCCCACGTCGACGGCGAAGGTGTGCCGGGCGCCGAGAGCGAGACCGGTCAGCGCAGGCAGCCACAGCACCGCGATCCGGGCCGCCCAGCCGGCCAGCTCCCGGGCACCGGCCACCGCCCGGTGCCGCAGCGGCCGCAGAAAGCCCCCGGCGACGACCAGCGCCCCGACCAGCGTCACCGACAGCGGTACGACGGTCAGCCCGGCGTTCGTCCTGGCCAGGTCGCCCGCGTTCCCCGACAGTTCGACGGTGCCGCCGACCGCCGTCACCACCGTCGCGAACACCACCGGCAGGAACGCGCCCTTCGGCAGGTCCGACGCCCCCGCCGCCCACAGCCCCACGGCGGCCACCACGACCATGGCGACGATCGCGGCCGCCACCACGGCGAGGGCCAGTGGCCAGCCGTGCCGGGCCACCGCCCGGCCGCTCGCCGCGGCCACCGGCCGCTCGGGGGCGATTCGGGGGCTCACGCTGTCACGCTAGGCAACTCCCGTACGGCCCGCGCGCCGGGTGGGCCGTACGCGTCGGCTTGCGGGCGGTATCGGACCGGCGCACATTTGGCTCGTTGTGCATCAATTGAGGCATTTTTCACATGTGCCGTTCAATGCACCGGGGAGATGAGCGCGTGAGCGTCGAACCGCCGTCGTCCGGCCGCCCCACGGGGCCTCCCTCCGGCCCGCTGTCCGGATCCTCCGGACCGGCCGGACCCTCCGGGCCGCCCGGCGGACCCCCCTCGCAGCCACCCGGAGGCGGCGGCAGCGGGGGCGGACAGCCGCACCGGCCGTGGTGGCGGTCCGCGCCCCTGATCGCGCTGCTCACCACCGCCGTGGTGGTCGCCGCGGCGCTGGCCGTGGTCCTCACCCGTGCGGGCGGCGGCTCCGGCAAACACGGCGAGGTCTTCCTCCAGGCCGCGGACAGCGCCGGCCAGGACCCGTTCACCGAGTCCAGCGCCAGGAAGAGCTCCGTCGCCCCGGTGTCCCCCGCACCGTCCGCCTCCGCTGCCCCGGTCAACGAGGTGCGCGGGGTGGACGGCGGCGCACCCGGCCTCTACAGCGGCACGCGGTACACCGGAAGCTGCGACGTGGAGAAGCAGATCAGGTACTTCCAGGACTCGCCCGAGCGCACCAAGGCGTTCGCCTCGCAGGCCGGAGTGCAGCCTTCGGGCGTCCCCGCCTACCTGCGCTCGCTCACGCCCGTACAACTGCGCGCGGACACCCGGGTCACCAACCACGGCTACCGCGACGGCACCACGACCGGCTACCAGTCCGTCCTCCAGGCAGGTACCGCCGTCCTGGTCGACGGGCACGGCGTGCCCCGGGTGCGGTGCGCCTGCGGCAATCCGCTGACCCCGCCGGTCGCCCAGCAGAGCACCCCGACGGCCATAGGCACCGCATGGTCCGCATACCGGCCCGCGAACGTGGTCGTCGTCACACCCGCCGCGCAGATCGTCAACGTCTTCGTCATCTTCGACCACGAGCGCGACGACTGGTTCGGCCGGGACCGGGGCGACCACACGGGGCACGACGACCGTCCGGTGAAGGCCCCGGCCGACCCGACCCCGATGTACCCGCCGCCCCACCAAGGCTGCCCGCCCACGTCAGGAAAGAGCGGCGCCCCCGGCACCACACCGTGCCCGCCGACCGCCACCGGCCCGTCACGACCGACCGGCCCCGGCACGGGTTCGAAGTCCCCTCCGCCGAACTCGCCATCCTCGAACACACCGCCCTCCAAGTCCCCGGGCACACAGCCGCCCGCCTCGAAGTCGCCGTCCTCGGAATCGCCCTCGTCGGAGTCGCCGGGCGCGAAGTCCCCGTCTTCCGAGTCGCCCTCGTCGGAGTCGCCGAAGACCGAGTCCCCGAACACGGAGTCACCGCAGACCGCATCGCCGAAGACCGAATCGCCGGGGTCCGAGTCGCCGGCCTCCGGGAGCCCGTCTGCCACGCAGCCGCTGTCCCCGGCGTCGTCCGGGCCCGGGGCGTCGGTGACCTCGGCGGGACCGGCCGCCTCCGCCCCGCCGTCCCTGCCCGCCCGGCCCGGCTCGGCCTCCCAGGCGTAGGTCACCCGATCGGCGGAGTCCGCGGAGTCCCCGGAATCCAAGGACCCGGCGGGCCGCCCCTGCTCTCCGTCGGTGTGAGCCATGTGACGTACTTGTGCGCGGTCGGCGAACATTGCCGGGGACTGCCGGACCGCAGTCTGGGTACGAGCATGGGTGCAACAGCGACCGGCCGGACTGGCCTCCGAGAGAGACACGTATGACCGAACACCTGGGCGGGGCAGTGATACCTACTGGCTTCGACGTACCCGTGGAGCCGCTGCGGCGGGCGGCGCACTACACCGGCGAACCCGGCAGCATCGCCGAGGCGCGGTCCTTCGCGGCCCGCTTCCTGGAGCAGCTCAGGACGGAGTGGTGCGCCGCGATCGACCCCCGGGCGGACGGCGAGCTGCTCCTGGTGGTGAGCGAGCTGATCACCAACGCGGACCGGCACAGCAACGGCCCGTACATCCTCGAACTGGAGGGCACGGACAGCGCGGTCCTGGTCTCCGTGTACGACAGCAGCGCCGCCCTGCCCCGGTGCTTCCCGAAGGACCCCGAGCGGGTCGGCCGGCACGGCCTGGAGATAGTCCACGCCCTGGCCACCGAGGTCGTCGTCGAGCGGGTACCGGTCGGCAAGCGGGTGCGCGCACTGCTGCACCTCCCGCAGTGAACCCCGTCCCGGTTCCGGTCCCGCGGTGACTTCCGTTCCGGCGGCCGTACACCGCGGGCGCCGCCCCACGCGCCGGTGCGGGGCAGCGCCCGGGAGTCCCGCCGTCAGGCGCAGCCGAGTTCGCCCAGCATCCCCTGACGCAGGCGCGTGATGATCCGCTTGATCAGACGGGAGACATGCATCTGGGAGCAGCCGAGCCGCTCGCCGATCTCCGCCTGGGTGGCCTCCTCCACGAACCGCAGATGGATGATCTCCCGGTCGCGTTCGCTCAGTTCGGCCATGAGCGGGGCCAGCGACTGGAAGTCCTCGACGAGCCGCAGCCCGTCCTCCTCGACCCCGATGAAGTCGGCCAGCACCGCCTCGCCGTCCTCGGCACCGTCCCCGGTGAGCGCGGCGTCCAGGGAGGAGGAGTTGTAGCCGTTGGAGGCCAGCTGCCCCTCGACCACCTCGTCCTCGGACAGGTTCATGAGCGTGGCGAGTTCGGCGACCGAGGGCTCCCGGTCGAGCCGGCTGGAGAGTTCCTCACGGGCCTTGGCCAGCTCCACGCGCAGCTCCTGGAGCCGGCGCGGTACATGCACCGCCCAGGTGGTGTCACGGAAGAACCGCTTGATCTCGCCGACGATGTACGGCAGCGCGAAGGAGGTGAACTCGACCTCGCGCGACAGCTCGAACCGGTCGATGGCCTTGATCAGGCCGATCATCCCGGTCTGGACGATGTCCTCCATGTCGTCGCCCCGGTGGCGGAACCGTCCGGCCGCGAACCGCACCAGCGACATGTTCATCTC
Source organism: Streptomyces sp. NPDC048277 (assembly GCF_040652235.1). Lineage (NCBI taxonomy): Bacteria > Bacillati > Actinomycetota > Actinomycetes > Kitasatosporales > Streptomycetaceae > Streptomyces > Streptomyces sp. NPDC048277. The sequence continues at coordinate 58,500 of NZ_JBEZLQ010000020.1, read as the reverse complement.
GATGAGCGTGTTGCGGGCGTACTGGAACTCCGGCGTCCCCTCCTCCACCTCGGTGAGCCGCTGGAAGAACTGGCGCGACAACTCCCGCGCGTCCCGCGGTGCGACGGCCCTCGGGTCCTCGATTCCCGGCAGTGCGCTCCCGGCCGTGCACTCCTCGGCGGCCTGCGCGGTGTCCACTGCTTCCGACCGGATCCCGGCGGTTTCCATTACCTCTCCCAAGTCACGGTTCGGCGTCTGCCTCTTCGGCCTGTGTCGTTCCGGCCCTGTCCAGGTGATCGCCTGGCGCGGGTACCCGGAATCGGACGTCCCATGCGTGCTTCGACGGTTCGGGTACCCGCGGTGACGCGACGCATGCGTCCCGTCCCCGTCCGTGGCGGAAAATCGGTGGGTGCGATGGCCGCGGGCGGACCGACGGGCGCGTCGGCCGGCGGCTCACTCCGCGACGCGTACGGCGGTGATCAGCTCGTGCCAGTACCGCTTGGTGACGACGCCGTCGTACCGCGTGTCGATCAGTTCCCGGATGTCCGCCAGCAGCCCGTTCCGGGCGGGCTCGGGGAGGGCGCGGTGGTTCGAGTACGTGAGGAGTACGTCCAGGTACGCGCCGGTCGAGTACGTGATCTCCTGGGCGTGGCCGTGCACGGTGACGTCCGTGAAGTGCGGGGAGGCGGTGAACTCGGCGGTGTCGGGGGCGAGGCCGGACTCGGGGGTCTGCCGCAGCCCGGGCGGGGTGGCCGGATCCCAGCGTTCGTAGCACTCCTGGACCTCGGCGAAGAAGTCCTCGGTGCCGCCCGCCACATGGTGGGTGGTGACGACCGCGAGCAGTCCGCCGGGGCGCAGCGCGCGGGCCGGCCCGGTCACCCGGAGCGCCGGGTCGAGCCAGTGGAACGCGGTCGCGCACACCACCGCGTCGAACGGCTCCGACGGCAGCTCCCACTCCTCGAAGTCCGCGGTCACGACGTCCACGGCAGGGAACCCCGCCAGTTGCCTGCGGGCCACGGCGGCCAGGGACGGGCCGAGCTCCACGGCGGTGATCGCACAGCCGAACCGGGCCAGGTCGACGGTGAGTTTGCCCGTGCCCGGAGCGATCTCCAGTACCCGGACACCGGGGGCCGCGCCGATGACCCGGCCCAACTCCTCGACGAGAGAAGGGGGATAGCGGGGCCGTGCTCGCTCGTACAACTCGGCGTCCTCGTCGAAGGTGCCCCGCAACTCCGGCGCGTTTCCGGTGAACTCATCGGCTTCCATGCGGGGCAGAATGCCGATCCCGCTCCCCCGCGGGCCACTGCTTTTAGGCTGAGAGGGTGAGCAGCCAACCGACGCACCACGCCCCCGTCGCCCCCGTCATCCCCTTGCGCCCGCAGGAGCCGGCCGCCGCGCCCAGGGAACCGCTCTGGCGCGACCTGGTCGGAGACGTCCTGCGGCGCGAGCGGCTGGCCCAGGAACGCACCCTCAAGGACGTCGCCGACACGGCCCGGATCTCCCTGCCGTACCTGTCGGAGATCGAGCGCGGCCGCAAGGAGGCCTCCTCGGAGGTCCTCGCGGCCGCCGCCCACGCCCTCGGCCTCGACCTGGGCGGTCTGCTGTCCCTGGTGGGGACCGAGTTCACCCGGAAGACCGCTGCCGGCCGACCGGTGCCGGGGCCCTACAACGGCCTGTGCCTGGTCGCCTGACGCCGGCTCAGGCCTCGTCCCCCTCCCGCAACTGCCGGAAGAACGCCCGGACGTCGCCCACCAGCAGGTCCGGCTCCTCCATCGCCGCGAAGTGCCCGCCCCGGTCGAACTCCGTCCAGCGCACGATGTTCTCCGTGCGCTCCGCCCGGTGCCGCAGCGGACGCTGGATCTCGGCCGGGAACACGGCGACGGCGGTCGGTGCCGTCGACGGCTCGGCGGGCCTGGCGGTGCGGGGGCCGGTGGCATGCGCCCGCTCGTAGTAGATCCGGGCGGACGAGGCGGCCGTACCGGTCAGCCAGTACAGCATCACGTCGGTGAGGAGGCGGTCCCGGTCCACCGCCTCCTCCGGCAGCTCCTCGGAGTCCGTCCACGCCTGGAACTTCTCGACGATCCAGGCGAGTTGGCCCACCGGCGAGTCCGTCAGCGCGTACCCGAGCGTGTGCGGGCGGCTGCCCTGCAGGATCGAGTACCCGGTGCCCTCCTTCGTCCATTGCCTCCAGCGGTGCCATGACGCGAGGACAGCGGCCTGTTCCTCGGGGCCGAGCGCGGCCAGCTCCTCGGCCGTGGGCTCGGTGGCCTGCTGCGCGCCCGGCAGCAGATTGAGGTGCACACCGATCACCCGCTCGGGACGGGCACGGCCCAGCTCGCGGGAGATGATCGCGCCCCAGTCACCGCCCTGCGCGCCGAACCGCTCGTAGCCCAGCCGGTGCATCAGCTCGACCCAGGCGTGTGCGATCCGCCCCGGCTCCCAGCCGGGCTCGGCCGTCGGACCGGAGAGGCCGAAGCCGGGGATGCTCGGCAGCACCACATGGAAGGCGTCGGCCGGGTCGCCGCCGTGTGCCACCGGGTCGGTGAGCGGGCCGACCACGTCCAGGAACTCCACGATCGAGCCCGGCCAGCCATGGGTGACGACCAGCGGGGTGGCCTCCGGCTCGGGGGAGCGGATGTGGGCGAAATGGACGTCGGCGCCGTCGATGGTGGTGGTGAACTGCGGCCACGCGTTCAGCTGCGCCTCGGCCGCCCGCCAGTCGTACTCGTGCCGCCAGTACCGGGCCAGCTCCCGCAGATACGGCGTGGGAACGCCGTACGCCCAGCCGGCACCGGGCAGCTCGGCCGGCCAGCGGGTGCGGTCCAGGCGGTCGTGGAGGTCGTCGAGGTCGCTCTGCGGGATCGAGACACGGAACGGACGGATGCCTGGCGAAGAGGTCATGGTCGGGATGGTAAGGCGGCGGCCGATGAGTTTCGCGGTGTATGCCGGTCGGTACAGATGACCCCGTTCCACGCTCCAGGAGGTGCCCATGACCACCGACGGATTCACCACGTGTCTCTGGTTCGACGGCCAGGCCGAGGAGGCCGCCCACTACTACGTGTCCATCTTCAAGAACTCCGGCATCGGGCGGGTCGGCCGCTACACCGAGGCCGGACCCGGCCCCGCCGGCTCGGTGATCGCCGTCGACTTCACGGCCAACGGGCACAAGTTCGTCGCCCTCAACGGCGGCCCGCAGTTCACGTTCAACGAGGCGATCTCCTTCCAGATCTACTGCGACGGCCAGGAGGAGATCGACCACTACTGGGCCAAGCTCACCGAGAACGGCGGCGAGCCCGGCCCCTGCGGCTGGCTCAAGGACAGGTACGGCGTGTCCTGGCAGGTCATCCCCGACGGGCTGATCGAGATGATCGGCGACGCCGACCAGGAGAAGGCGGCGCGCACCACGCGGGCGATGTACGGCATGGGCAAGCTCGACATCGCCGCGCTGCGGAAGGCGTATGCCGGCGAGTGACCCGCACGGGGACGAGGGGCGGTGTCCCGGGACACCGCCCCTCGCGCCCGCTCCGCCGGATCAGACCCGGTCGGCCACGATCAGCAGGTACTGGAAGCTGCCGTTCTTGTACGCGGTGAGGAACGCGTCCTCGACCCCCGTCACCAGGTGCTCGGCCTGCTTGCGCAGCTCCCAGTACGGGATCGTCGCCGCGGTGAGGTCCTCCACATGGACCGGCACGAGCCGGTTCCTGGCCATCGCCCGGAAGTACTCCGACCGGGGGTGGATGTCGCAGATGTAGTGCGCGTTGATCAGGGACACCTCGCGCGAGGCCCGGCCGTAGGTGTCGTTGTAGCAGCCGGTGACCGTCACATAGCGGCCGCCGCGGCGCAGCAGCCGGGCGTGCTCGGCGAACAGCAGCTCCAGCTCGACGTACATCGTGGACTCGTTGTTCCACGAGGCCGCGTACGCGCCCGTCTCGAAGCCGGTGTCCAGCATGTTCCGGTGGTGGTAGCGGACCTTGTCACCGACCTCCCGCTTGCGGGCCATGTCGTTGGCGAAGTCCGCCTGCTTGGCGGAGATGGTGACCCCGTCGGAGTGGCAGCCGTAGCGCAGGTTCGCCACGATGCTGCCGCCGCCCCGGCCGCAGCCGGCGTCGAAGACCCGGTCGGCGGGCGTGAGCGGGCCGAGGTGAGAGGCCAGCAGCTCGGCCTGGGCGTGCTCCAGCCGGTGCAGTTCACCGGTGATCCGTTCCTTGCGCAGACCGGGATCGGTCTCGTCGAGCACCGACCAGTCGGCCTCTCCGATGCCGTAGTGGTGGTGGTACAGGTCGTCGATCTTTCCGAGTTCGAGGTTGACCGGGTTCTCCTCGGCGTTCCAGTACTCCGCGACGCTGTTCTGGTACCTGGACTGGGTCGGCACCGGGGCTGACGTGGTGGTCTTCCGAGTGGTGGGGGCGGTGGTCAACAGTTGCTCCTCGACGTGGTTCTGACGGTGTTTCGGGTGGGTCCTGGGGCTACCAGTAGTCGGGCAGGTGGTAGCGGTTGGTGTTGGTGGAGTGCCATTCGTGGTTGCCCGAGACCCAGGCGGCCAGGCCTTCGGCGTAGCGCGCCACGACGGGCGAGGTGGCGGCCAGGGCGGCCGACTCCTCCTCGAAGGCCTCCATGACCCGGTTGTGGATGTCGACGGACTTCAGATAGGCCGCCTTCAGCCCGCGCCGGTCGTTGGCCGCCACCACCTGGGGCAGGTTCAGGTGGTCAGGGTCGCTGGCCAGCTCCTTGGTGAAGGAGTACAGGTCGTTGACGATCGTGGTGGCGTTGGAGGCGAGGGCGGTGATCCGCTGGATCTCCGGGCGGGAGTAGACCTGCTCGGGCAGTTCGTAGCCGTCCACCGCGTCGACGAGCGACAGACAGGGCCGGAAGTTGTTGAACTGCCGCATCACCAGGTACTCCCAGACCCGCGGCACGTACCCGGTCTCCATCCACGCGGCCTCGCCCAGATACCCGAGGTGCAGCCGGGCGATGTCGTGCACGAAGCGGGTGACCTGGCTGGACGAGGCGAAGCCGGCGTAGTCCTCCAGGGCGAAGTGGTACGAGCGCAGCGGACCGTCGGCCCGGATGCCCTCGCGCCACTCCTCCTCCAGCTCCGGGACGCCGTGGAAGGGGTCGAGCGCCGACTGGGCGATGATCAGCGGGCCGCCGAGCCCGCGCCGGGATCCGCCCCGCCCCTCGTCCTCCTCGCAGTAGCAGGAGTCCACGATGTTCTCGGCGAGCAGCAGCTTGCCGGCGGCGGTGAGGCGGTCCAGATCGAGCCCGCCCGGGTGCTGGAGCACGACGGCCCGGCCGAACTGGAAGCCCGAGAAGTCCCCGTTCCAGGCCTCGGGGAACAGGTCCAGTTCCCGGGCCCAGGCCTCCAGCCGGCGGTCGAGCTCGGCGGCCTTCTCGGGGTCGGCGGGCACGGCCGGCCGGTAGTGCAGTCCGGGGACCGCCCCGGTGCGCCGGGACGGGCGCAGGCTCTGCGCGATGTTGGGCGGACCGGGCAGGGCGTAGGAGGTGGTGGTCGTGGTCATGGATGTGCTCCAGGCCGTCAGTCGGCGGTGCGGCCGAGCTGGACGTTCTCCAGGATCCCGGCCGCGTCGGGGACCAGGATGGCCATCGAGTAGTAGGCGGTGACCAGGTAGTTGACGACGGCCTGCTCGTTGATGCCCATGAAGCGGACATTGAGCCCCGGCTGGAACTCCTCCGGGATGCCGGTCTGGTAGAGGCCGACGACACCCTGGTCGGCCTCGCCGGTGCGCAGCGCGATGATGCTGCTGGTGTGGTCGTCACTGATCGGGATCTTGCTGCACGGATAGATCGGGACCCCGCGCCAGGCCGGGATCTCGTGCCCGTCGACGTTCGCGGAGGCGGGCACGAGACCGCGCCGGTTGCACTGCCGGAAGAAGGCCGCGATCGCCTTGGGATGGGCCAGGAGGACCTTGGTCTTGCGGCGCATGGAGATCAGCTCGTCCATGTCGTCCGGGGTCGGCGGGCCGGTGAAGGAGCTGATCCGCTGCCCGTAGTCGATGTTGTGGAGAAGCCCGAACTCCCGGTTGTTGACCAGCTCCCACTCCTGGCGCTCGCGGATCTCCTCGACCGTGAGGCGCAGCTGCTGCTGGGTCTGGTCCATCGGGTTGTTGTAGAGGTCGGCCACCCGGGAGTGCACCCGCAGCACGGTCTGGGTGAGGGACAACTCGTACTCGCGGGGCGCGAGTTCGTAGTCCACGAAGCCGCCCTGCAGGGTCGGTTCGCCGCTGTGGCCCGCCTGCACGGGGACCTCGGCCTCGCCCTTGCGGTTCATCGGCAGCCGCTGCCGGTCGACATGGGCCTGCAGATGGGCGCCCAGCGACGGCACCCGGCCGATGATCTCCTCGGCGACCGGCCAGGGCAGCGCCAGCACCACCCCCGCGGTCTCCGCCCGGACCGAGGTGAGCCAGAGCGGGTCGGTCTGGCCGACCGCCTCGTCGCCCATCTGGTCGCCGTCGGTGACGACCCCGACGATCTCCTCCTCGCCGTACTTGCCGGCCGCGTACCGGGTGAACCGGCCGTGCACCACCAGGTAGGTCTCGGTGACCGGCTGCCCGGCCTCGAACAGCACCTGCCCGGCGCGCACCTCGCGGGGCTGGAACCGTCCTGCGAGCTCGGCCAGCGTGTCCAGGTCGTCGTAACCGCGCAGGATCGGCAGTTCGGTGAGGGTGTGCGGGATGACCCGGATGTCGTTCCCGCCGTTCTGCTCGAAGCTCACCCGGCCGCGTCCGGTGCGCAGTTGGAGGCGCCGGTTGACCCGGTAGGCGCCGCCCTTGACGTCCACCCACGGCAGCGTCTTCAGCAGCCATCGGGAGGTGATGGCCTGCATCTGCGGTTCGGACTTGGTGGTCGTGGCGAGCTGGCGTGCCGCCCGGGTGCTCAGACTGGTGAGCTGCCCGTCGGCGCTCGGATCCGGCTCGGGCTCGTCGACGGCGGAACCGATGACGCTGTCCGGTGTGGACACATTCCCTCCAGCAGAGCGGTGAACAGAGGTGACCCGCAAGGTCGGTGGTGTGCGAGGTGGTGGTGCGCACCGACAAGCCAAACAGCCCTGGTGATCTCCGGATACGGCGCACACGGGGCGGCTGTTTGCCTTGGTTGCGCAAACCCGGTGCCTGGTGCGGAAAGGGGCGCTCCGCATGATCGCGCGCCGGTCGCCCGCTCTTGTGCCCGGGTGCGCGGAGGGTTGGATTCAGGAGAGGTCGTTCACCAGCACCGCAGCCCCGTCGAAACGCCCCGCCTTCAGGTCCCGCAGCGCCCGTGGGGCCTCGGACAGGGGGTAGGTGTGGGTGGTCGCACGGACGCCGTGCCGCTCGGCGAGGGCCAGGAACTCCCTCCCGTCGGCACGGGTGTTCGAGGTGACACTCCTCAACTCGCGTTCGTAAAACAGTTCGCGTTCGTAATTCATCGGAGGTACGTCACTGAGGTGGATGCCCGCGACCGCCAGCACCCCGCCGCGGTCCAGGGCGCGCAGCGCGACCGGGACCAGATCGCCGACCGGCGCGAACAGGATCGCGCTGTCCAGCGGCTCGGGCGACTGCTCGTAGGCGTCCCGCGCCGAGGCCGCGCCCAGCTCCAGCGCCAGCCGCCGGGCCTCGGCACCCCGGGTCAGCACATGCACGGTCGCGCCCTGGGCGAGGGCCACCTGGGCGCAGAGATGGGCGCTGCCCCCGAAGCCGTAGAGCCCGAGCCGGCCGCCCGGCGGGAGCGACGCCCGCCGCAGTGCGCGATAGCCGATGATCCCGGCGCACAGCAGCGGCGCCAGGGCCACGTCATCGAGCGTGCCGGGCAGCCGGTAGGCGAAGCCGGCCGGCACCGTCGTGTACTCCGCATAACCGCCGTGGGCGTCCCAGCCGGTGTACTCGGAGAGCGGGCACAGGTTCTCCGCGCCCCGTCGGCAGTAGGCGCACTCCCCGTCCGTGTGCCGCAGCCAGGCCACCCCGACCCGGTCGCCGACCGCGAAGTCCGTCACTCCGGCGCCCATGCCCGCGACCTCGCCGACCACCTCGTGCCCCGGCGTCACCCCGGCCCGGTGCACCGGCAGATCCCCCTCCGTGACATGCAGATCGGTGCGGCACACCCCGCAGGCCCGCACCCGGACCAGCAGCTCGTCCGCCCCGGGCACCGGCACCGGCCGCTCGACGAGCCGGAGCGGATCCGCCTCGACCGGTCCGGGCCGCTCCACCGACCACGCCCGCATCACGTCCGCCATACCGCGCCCCGTCCGCCGAAGGCCGTCGCCCCCCACCCAGTGTCCGCCGGAGTCCGGCGTTCGGCGCGCGGGCGCTCCGCCGGGTGACTAGCGTGAGGAACCGGGAGAATCCGCACGATCGGAAGGGCCGCGGCCATGGCGGTACAACCTGAAGGCACCCCCTGTTGGGCCGACGCGATGTTCAGCGATCTGGAGGGGGCCAAGAGCTTCTACGGCGAGGTCCTCGGCTGGACGTTCGGCGAGTCGTCCTCCGAGTACGGCAACTACACCCAGGCCTACGCGGACGGCAAGGCCGTCGCCGCCGTCGTACCGCCCATGCCCGGCCAGGAGGGGCAGTCGCAGTGGTGCCTCTACTTCGCCTCGCCGGACGCGGCGGCCACCGCCGCACGGATCCGGGAGAGCGGCGGCGAGGTGCTGATGGAGCCGATGCAGGTCGGCGAGTTCGGCACGATGTGCCTGGCCCGTGAGCCCAGCGGCGCGGTGTTCGGCATCTGGCAGGGCGGGGTCCACGAGGGCTTCGAGGCGACGGCCGTGCCCGGCGCCTACTGCTGGGCCGAGGTCTTCACCCGCGAGCCCGAGAAGGCCGACCCCTTCTTCAGCGCCGTCTTCCCCTACACGGCCAGGCAGATCGAGGACGACAACGTCGACTTCCGTATGTTCAACCTGGGCGAGCAGACCGTCCTCGGCCGGATGCGGATGACCGACGACTTCCCGCCCGAGGTGCCCTCGTACATCAACCTGTACTTCACCGTCGCCGACTGCGACGAGGCCGTCGCCAAGGCCACCAAGCTCGGCGCGGTACTCCGCTTCGGTCCGATGACCAGCCCCTTCGGCCGGTTCGCGGCGCTCAGCGACCCGCAGGGCGCCAACTTCTCGGTGATCGACATCACGACCACCGAGGGTGACATGCCCTCGTCCAAGGACGTCTGAGCAGGACGGACGCGAGACGGACGCGGGACGGACGCGCGACGGTCGCGGGCCGGACGCGGGCCACGGCCGGGCACCGCGCCCGGCCGTGGCATGATCGGGCCCATGCGTGAACGAGTGGTGGCCGCGTGCGACGGGGCTTCTAAGGGAAACCCGGGACCGGCGGGCTGGGCCTGGGTGGTGTCCGACGACGCGGCGACCCCGGCCCGCTGGGAGGCCGGGCCGCTCGGCAAGGCCACCAACAACGTGGCCGAACTGACCGCCCTGGAGCAGCTGTTGGCGGCCACCGACCCGGACGTGCCGCTCGAGGTGCGGATGGACTCGCAGTACGCGATGAAGGCGGTCACCACCTGGCTGCCCGGCTGGAAGCGCAACGGCTGGAAGACCTCCGCGGGCAAGCCGGTCGCCAACCAGGACCTGGTCGTCCGTATCGACGAACTCCTCGACGGCCGCGCGGTCGACTTCCGGTACGTCCCCGCCCACCAGGTCGACGGCGACCCCCTGAACGACTTCGCCGACCGCGCGGCCAGCCAGGCGGCGAAGGTCCAGGAGGCCGCGGGCAGCGCCCTCGGCTCCCCGGTACCCCCGCCGTCCCCGACACCCGCGGCCTCCGCCGGGGCCCCGCGCCGCAAGACGGCACCCCGCAAGGCGGCGGGCGGCAAGGCGGCGGGCGGCTCCGCTGCCGCGTCCCGCACCATCAAGGCCAAGTTCCCCGGCCGCTGCCTGTGCGGCCGCTCCTACGCGGCGGGCGAGTCCATCGCCAAGAACGCGCAGGGCTGGGGCCACCCGGAGTGCCGTACGGCGGAGGCCTGATCACGGCGTCTCAGACGTCGAACGTGTAGAACCGCGTGTGGTCGAGCAGGTCCGCCGGCCGCACGTCGTTCCACGGCTTCATCGTCTCGTCCAGATCGACCACGTCCGGCGTCCCGCCGCCCGGCACATAGGCCGCCTCCGGGTGCCGGCGCTGCCACTGCGCCCACAGCTTGTCGACGAAGGCGTGGTGCAGCCAGAACACCGGGTCGTTGGGGGAGACCCCGGTGGCCATCTGCCCGCCGACCCAGACATGGACCCGGTTGTGCAGATTGACCCCGCGCCAGCCCTCCAGGTGGTTGCGGAAGCCGTCCGAGGCGCTGTTCCAGGGCGCCATGTCGTACGTCGCGATGTTCAGCACCGAGTCGACCTCGGCCGGGGTCGGCAGCTCGCGCACGCCCGTGCCGAGCGACCTGCGCAGATAAGTACGGCCGTCCACGCGGACGTTGACCGGCCAGTTCCCGCCCGCCGCGGCGAACGGCCCGTCCGTCACCCGCCCGTCCGAACTGCGCCCGGTGCCGCCCAGGAAGTCCGGCGCCCACAGCGAGGCGCGGACCGTGCGGTCGGCGCTCCAGTCCCAGTAGGGGAGTGCCACGGCGGAGTCCACCGACTGCAGCGCCTGCTCGAAGTCGAGCAGGAATCTGCGGTGCCAGGGCAGGAACGACGGCGAACGGTGGCCCGTGCGCTCCGAGTCGTCCGTGTCGGACATGATGAAGGCGTTGTGCGTGCGCACGAAGTCGTCGTAACGCCCGCTGCGCTTCAGCTCGATGACGGCGGCGACGAACCGCCGCTTCTCGTCGGCGGTCAGAGTGGCCTGGTTCTTGCGTACGGTCATGTGCTTCGAGGCTCCGGAAGTCCTTGCGGGGGCGGTCAGTTGGCGGGGAACGGCAGCAGCGCGGCGCCCTGCAGCTCGTCGACCGCCGCGCGGGCGGCGGCGCGCGGGGTGGCCACCGGGTCGTAGTGACTGACCACGCTGATCCAGCTGCCGTCCGCGTTCCGCATCACGTGCAGCTCCACTCCGTCGACGAACACCGCGTATCCGGCGCCGTGTTCGTGGTGGTGACCGCCGCCCGTACCGCCGCCCATGCCTCCCATGTCGGCCGGGCGGCCCTGTATCCGGCGGCCCTTGTAGACCTCGTCGAAAGGTTCGAGGGATCCCCCGTGCCGGTGGGGCGTGGCGGTGGCCGCGGGTGCGACGAGGCTCTGGGCGCCGGCCGCGGCGGCGAGGGCGGCCGCCGCGGTGAGCGCGCGACGGCGGGTGAGGTCGGGCATACGGATGCTCCTGTGGTGGGTGCGGGTGATGACCCCGTATGCCTATCCGCCGGTTCCGGAGCAGGAGAAATCGCCCGGATCGGGTTGGCTGCGATCAGGACAATTGACTACATGTCATACAAGATTGAACGAAGATGATCTTGCTGTGGCGGTGGGCCGACCGACCCCGGAACGGGGAATTCCTTGCCCGGACGTGGCGGTGTCCGTCGATCTTTCGCGGCGGTCCGCCGTCCGGGTGCCGTGGATCACGACGTCAATCTGGCGCGATTCGAAAACCCGGCCGGACCCGCGTGCGCTGCTACCCTGCGGTGCCAATTGACCACGTTCGGTGAATCCCAGGGGTGTGTGCGTGAAGGTCGTCTGCGTCGGAGGCGGGCCCGCCGGCCTGTATCTCGCGATCCTGCTCAAGCGGCAAAGCCCGTCCCACGACATCACCGTCCACGAACGCAACCCCGAGGGCTCGACCTACGGCTGGGGCGTCACCTACTGGCGCGCCCTGCTCGACAGGCTCCACGCGCACGACCCCGAGTCGGCCCGCGCCATCGAGGAGAGCTCGGTGCGCTGGAACCAGGGCGTCGCCCATGTCCGCGACCAGGTCACCCGGCAGCCCGGCGACCCGGGCCACGGCATCGGCCGCCACCGCCTCCTCGAGATCCTCGCCGAGCGCGCCCGGTCCCTGGGGGTGCGGCTGGAGTTCGAGGACGAGATCACGCCCGAGAAGCTCCCCGAGGCCGACCTGGTGGTGGCCGCGGACGGCATCCACAGCCTCCTGCGCACCCGGCGCGCCGACGACTTCGGCGCCCATGTCACCGAGGGCCGCAACCACTACGTCTGGCTCGGCACCACCCAGGTCTTCGACTCCTTCACCTTCGCCTTCGCCGAGACCGAGCACGGCTGGGTCTGGTGCTACGGCTACCCGTACGACGCCGGGCACAGCACCTGCGTCATCGAATGCGCCCCCGAGACCCTCACCGGCCTGGGCCTCGACGCGCTGGGCGAGGCCGACCAACTGGCCCTGCTGGAGAAGCTGTTCGCCGGCATCCTGGACGGACACGCCCTGCTGGGCGGCTCCTCGGCGGCCTGGCCCACCTTCCGCACCCTCACCAACGACAACTGGCACCACGGCAACCTCGTCCTGCTCGGCGACGCCGCCCACACCACCCACTACTCCATCGGCGCCGGGACCACCCTCGCCCTGGAGGACGCGATGTGCCTCGCCGACGCCCTGCGCGAGCACGACACCCTGCCGCAGGCCCTGGCCGCCTACGAGCACCGGCGCAGGGCCGAACTGCTCTCCGCCCAGAGCGCCGCCCGCCTCAGCGCCCAGTGGTACGAGAACCTCCCCCGCTACATCGGCCTGCCCCCGCACCGCATGTTCGCCCTGCTCGGCCAGCGGCACTCGCCCCTGCTGCCGTACGTCCCGCCGCAGCTCTACTACGGGATCGACAAGGCGGCCGGGCGGCTCGAGGTGCTGCGCCGGTTCAAGCGGTGGCTCGGACCGCGGGCGGCGCGGGCTCTGCACGCCCGGTCGTAGCGGCCCGGTGGCGACGGCCCGGGCTGGTGAAAGGTAATTCACCCGATAGGATGAATTCGAATTCACCTACATATCCGTGCCGCCCGCAGGAGTGCCGATGGACCAGCCCGCCCCGACCGCCGGCCCCGCGGATCCGCCCGCCGCGGCTCCGCTGTTGCGGCAGCGGCTGACCATCCCGGTACTGGCCTTCGGCGGGATCCTGATGGCCGTCATGCAGACGGTGGTCGTCCCCCTGCTGCCGGACCTGCCCCGGCTCACCCACTCCTCGGCCGGCACCGTCTCCTGGACGGTCACCGCGACCCTGCTCGCCGGGGCCGTCCTCACCCCGGTGCTCGGCCGGGCCGGTGACATGTACGGCAAGCGCCGGGTGCTCACCGGGGCCCTCGCCCTGATGACCGTGGGCTCGGTGATGTGCGCCCTGTCCTCGGACATCGCCGTGCTCATCGCCGCCCGTGCGCTCCAGGGTGCCGCCGCCTCCGTCGTCCCGCTGTCGATCAGCATCCTGCGCGACGAACTCCCGGCCGAGCGCCGGGGGTCGGCGGTGGCGCTGATGAGTTCCACCGTCGGCATCGGCGCCGCCCTCGGCCTGCCGCTGGCGGCGCTGGTGGTGCAGTACTACGACTGGCACACCATGTTCTGGCTGACCAGCCTCCTCGGCGCGCTCGGTGTGGCGGCCGTGTGGTGGGCGGTCCGGGAGTCCCCGGTGCGCGAGCCCGGCCGGTTCGACGTGCTCGGCGCGCTCGGGCTGGCTGTCGGCCTGACCTGTCTGCTGCTCGGTGTCTCCCAGGGCGGCCAGTGGGGCTGGGGCAGCCCGCGCATCCTCGGCCTGTTCGGCGCCGCGATCCTCGTCATGGCCCTGTGGTGGTGGCAGCAACTGCGCACCGAGCGGCCCCTGGTGGACCTGCACCTGGTCTCCAGGCCGCGCGTCGGCCTGTCGCATGTCGCCGCTCTGCTCACCGGTTTCGCCTTCTACGCCAACTCCCTGGTCACCGCCCAGCTGGTGCAGGCCCCCAAGGCCACCGGATACGGCCTCGGCCTGTCCATCGTGGCCACCGGCCTCTGCCTGCTCCCCAGCGGCATCATCATGCTGGTGTTCTCCCCGGTCTCCGCCCGGATCTCGGCCGCGCGCGGACCGCGCGTCACCCTCGCCCTCGGCGCCGCCGTCATCGCCTGCGGATACGTCGTCCGCATCGCCGACAGCCGCGACCTCTGGATGATCGTCCTGGGCGCCACCGTCGTCGCCACCGGCACCACCCTCGCCTACTCCGCCCTGCCCACGCTGATCCTGCGGGCCGTCCCCGCGCGGCAGACCGCGTCCGCCAACGGCGTCAACGTCCTCATGCGCACCATCGGCCAGGCCACCTCCAGCGCCGCCGTGGCCGCCGTACTCACCCACCACACCAGCCTGGTCGGCGGCACCCCGATCGCCACCCTGCACGGATACCAGCTGGCGTTCGGGATGGCCTGCGCCGTCGCGCTCGCGGCCAGCGCCGCCGCCCTGTCCATACCCGGCGACCGGGCTCCGGACGACACCCTGCGCGCCGGGGGCCGCACGCAGGGCGCCCGCGACGACGCGCTGGAGGGAGCATGAGCGGTGTGAGCACCCGACCCCCCACCGCAGCCGCGCCCGCCCGCCGGGACGCGGAGGCCACCAAGGCGGCCATCCTCAAGGCCGCCCGCCACCTCCTCGCCCGCCACCCGCACGCCGACATCACCCTCAAGGACGTCGCCGAACGCGCCGGTGTCAGTGCGCCGTTGGTCCTCAAGTACTTCGGCAACAAGGACGGCCTGTTCGCCCGCGTGATGTCCTTCGACGCCGACGCGGCCGCTCTGCTGGACGCCCCGCTGGACGACCTCGGCCGCCACATGGTCCGGCATGTCCTGGAGAGCCAGCGCGACCGCGGCGCCGACCCGCTGCTGCGGATCGTCTTCGCGCCCCTGCACGGCGACCACGGCGACGTGCTGCGCGCCAACTTCCGCGCCCACGTCGTCGACGCCCTCGCCGCCCGGCTCGCCGGACCGGACCCCGGCCTGCGCGCCGAACTCGCCGTCGCCCAGCTCATCGGCCTGGGCGTGATGTACGGCATCGCCCGCGGCCCACGACTGCGCGACTCCGTGATCGACGACATCGCCGACCGCTACGGCCCGGCCCTCCAGGCCCAGTTGACGCTCTAGACGTGGGAGAGGGCTACTGCTTCCGAGTGCCCCTCTACCGAGCCACGAGCAGCCCGTCCAGGAACCCGTTGCCGAACACGCGGTGCGGGTCCAGGCGGTCCAGCGTCCCGACCGCCGCATTCCACACCGCTGCACCGAAGGACGCCGGAATCGTCGTACCGAGCACCTCCGTATCACTCCACACACCGGACTCCGTATAGGCCCACCCTTTGGACCACTCGACACGAGTCCCGTCGAACCGCTCGAACAGGAACCTCTCCAACTCCCGCAGGAACGCCTCCGCGTAGGGTGTCCCCGGCAGCGTCAGCACATCCAGCCACACAGCCGTGTCGGCCCCATCCTCCGGCCGCAGCGCGGACAGCAACGGCACTTGGGCGCCGGCCACCCCGACATCCCCCGGGTCGTCCAGTCCCGTCACCCGTATCTCCACCGATCCGTTCACGGGGAACCGTCCCAACGCCGCGTACGCGGCGAGCCGTTCGCGATAGAACGACGTGAACTCGTGCACCACCCGTTGCACTTCACTGCGCTCGGTGAGCACCGCGTACCCGTTCGCGTTGATCCGCAGCGTGGTCGGTTTGATGTACAGCAGCGTGTTCTTCGACGCCCCCCAGATGTCCGAGGACAGCGTCGTCACCAACCCGAGCGCCGCCACGTCCAGTTGCGCGTTGCCCAGCACCGGCGCCAGATACCAGGCCGCGTCGGACACCATCCGCCCCACCAGGTCGGCGACCACGGTCGGGACGTTGTCGGAGAAGGGGTAGTTGTACGGCGAGGTGACGTGCCGTGAGGTGAGCGGCTTCGTCGGAGCGACGCTCCACTCCTTCAGCCACGGGTACTCGGTGAAGGCGAACCAGATCGCCTCGACCCGCCCGGACCGCGTCAGGAAGCCGTCGAAGGTCCGCCCGCCGGAACCCGGCGCCGCGAACAGCTCGCCGGCCGGGATGTCGGTCCGGCTGACGCACCGCAGACCGCGGTCGGCCCCGGCCCGCAGCACGACCTCGGTCACCAGGGCCCGGCCGAGATGGGTGAGCAGGGCCGCGCAGTCCGCCTCGTCGCGCCGGAACGTCCGCAGGACGTACGCCCCGGCGTCCTCGTCCCACACCACCGCCGTCAGCGACAGCACCAGGTTGCTCAGGGAGCCGTAGGTGTGACCGGGCAGCGGCTCCTCGCCGTCGGCCGGTACGGCGGTGCCGTGCGCGTCGATCGCCAGCGCCCCGCCCAGCGTCAGATCGCCGGGTGCGGGCGTGGCGGTGAGCCCGAGGCCGTGGCCCTCCAGGAAGGTGAGCAGCGCCTCCAGGCCGACGCCGGCCCCGGCCCGTACCGCCGGGCCCTCCCCACCGGAGTCCAGGGCGAGCCCCGTGAGATGCGTCGCGGTGTCGACGAGCAGCACCTTGTCGTCGGCGGCCGTCCCCTCCGTGACCGTCAGGGGCGACCACCCGTGCGAGGAGCCACGCGCGCGTACCCGCCAGCCGTTGCGCCAGGCCCAGTCGACGACTGCCGGCACCTGCTCGGCGTCGGCCGGGGCGCAGGCCCACAGCCCGTCCGCGGTGATCTCGCCGACCCAGTTGCGGTAGGCCGAGCGGTACAGGGCGACCTCCGGCGGGAAACCGGGCAGTTCGGCGGCGGCCACGGCCGGGTCCGCCGCGAGCAGCACGGGTACGGCGGCCAGCACGGCGGCCGACCGGAGGAAACCCCGACGGCTCCAGCCGTCGTTCCAGGACTTGTTGTTCGCTGAACCATCAGTCACGCCGACACGCTAGGGGCCGGGTTGACGCACTCCTGATTTCTGTCGAACGCAATCACCCGTGTGAGTGAAGGATTCACAGGTGGGCGGGGTGGCCCCGGGCCATGACACCGTTGTCGGTGGCGGATGACAGACTGGCGCCATGGACGAACGCGTAATCGACAGGTCGGGACAGCGGGCATCGATCGTCGGCCTCGGCACATGGCAGCTCGGCGCCGACTGGGGCGAGGTGGACGAGAAGGACGCCCTCGCCGTCCTGGAGACGGCGGCCGAGTCGGGGGTGACCTTCTTCGACACCGCCGACGTGTACGGCGACGGGCGCAGCGAGCAGACCATCGCGACCTTCCTGCGCGGCAGGCCGGACCTCCATGTGCTGGTGGCCACCAAGATGGGCCGCCGGGTCGACCAGATCCCGGAGAACTACGTCCTGGACAACTTCCGCGCGTGGAACGACCGGTCGCGCCGCAACCTCGGCGTGGACCGCCTGGACCTGGTGCAGCTGCACTGCCCGCCGACCCCGGTCTACTCCTCCGGCGAGGTGTACGACGCCCTCGACACGATGGTCGAGGAGGAGCGCATCGCGGCCTACGGGGTCAGCGTCGAGACCTGCGCGGAGGCGCTCACCGCGATCGCCCGCCCGGGCGTGGCCGGCGTGCAGATCATCCTCAACCCGTTCCGTATGAAGCCGCTCCTGGAGGTGCTCCCGGCCGCCAGGGAGGCCGGCGTAGGCATCATCGCGCGCGTGCCGCTCGCCTCCGGCCTGCTGTCCGGCAAGTACACCAAGGACACCGTCTTCGCGGCCGACGACCACCGCACCTACAACCGGCACGGCGAGGCCTTCGACCAGGGCGAGACCTTCTCCGGCGTGGACTACGCGACGGGCGTCGAGGCCGCCGCCGAGTTCGCCGCCCTCGCCCCCGAGGGATACACCCCGGCCCAGCTCGCCCTGCGTTGGATCATCGAGCAGCCCGGTGTGACCACGGTGATCCCGGGCGCCCGCAACCCCGGGCAGGCCCGCGCCAACGCGGCCGCCGCGAAGCTCCCGCAGCTGCCCGAGGAGACGGTCACCGCGATCCGCGAGCTCTACGACCGGCGGATCAAGGACCAGGTCGAGAACCGCTGGTAGCCCGCACCGCCGGGAGCGGAGCGGATGCCACCGCTCCCGGCGGCCGGGCCCCCGCGCCCCCTTGTTTGAACGGTCTTCCGCCTGGTTACACGCATCGCATGAGCGAGCCGGCGCGGCGGACGGGACGCGACGAGACGGAGGAAGAGCGCGCCGACCGGATGTGGACCGAGCTCATCCAGGAGGTGCGCGTCGCCCAGACCGGCGTGCAGATCCTCTTCGGCTTCCTGCTCACCGTGGTCTTCCAGCAGAAGTACGCCCAGCTGTCCGACGCGGACCGGACGATCTACATCGTCACCGTCGTCCTCGGCGCCTGCGCCACGGGCGCCCTCATCGGCCCGGTGTCCCTGCACCGGATGGTCGCCGGGCAGCGGGTGAAACCGGAGGCGGTCCGGCTGGCGGCCCGGCTGACCTCGATCGGCCTCTTCCTGCTGCTGGCCACCATGACCGCCTCACTGGTGCTGATCCTCCGGGTGGCCACCGACGGCGGCTACGTGACCTGGGCGGTCTCCGCCGTCGTCGTCTGGTACCTGGTGTGCTGGTACGCCGTGCCGCTGTGGGCCCGGCGCCGTCACACCGTCCGCTGAGCCGCCTCCAGCGTCCGCAGCTGCCGGTCGTGCACCCGGCTGAGCAGCAGCAGTGACACCGTCGCCCCGATCAGCGCGCAGAACATGTCCCACTGGGTGTCCCAGGCATCGCCCTGCGTGGCCAGGAAGGCGTCCGCGCCGTGTCCGCCGATCTCCGCCGCCAGCCACTCCAGCAGCTCGAAGAACGCGCTGAACGCGAGGCACGCGCACACGGTCAGCGGAGCCGGCCAGCGGCTGCCGCGCAGCGGGGAGGTACGGACGAGCAGCTCCCGGACCAGGATCGCGGGCACGAAACCCTGCATGAGGTGGCCGAAGCGGTCGTACGGATTGCGGTCCAGGCCGAAGGTGTCGCGCACCCAGTCACCCACCGGCACCTCGGCGTAGGTGTAGTGGCCGCCGACGGCGAGCACCAGCGCATGGGCCGAGAGCAGCCCGGCCAGCAGCCCGGTGAGGGGGAATCGCCGCCAGGTCAGCACCACCAGCGGCAGCCCCGCCAGCACCCACACCGTCTCCAGGAACCAGGTCGTACGGTCCCGTGCTCCCCACGCCGACACGGCCATGCCGGCCACCACCACCCCGGCGAACAGGGCGGGCGGCACACGGCGCGCCACCTCGTGGCGGACGGGACGCGGGGCGGGGTGCACTGCGGTCATCGCGGACTCCTTGTCGTGGGAGCCCCATCGTGGCCGCAGCGCTTGGGCATGGACATGAGTACGGCTACTCAGCCGGTGGCGAGGATCTCCGCGAGTACGTCGTCGACAGGGACCTCTTCCCGGCCGGGCGGCACCGCCATGTACGTGTCGCTCAGGAAGGAGGCCAGCGCGGGAGCCCACACGAACACCACCGCGTGGTGCCGCTCACCGCCGGGCAGCGGGTCGCCGAGGAAATCCATGCGCACTTCCCTCCAGCGCCCCTGCCGTACCGGCCGCAACCGCACGTCCCCGACCCCGACCGGCTCTCTCAGGGAGTCGTTCAGCATCTCGCGGTCCAGCCGCCACCGGGCGAGCACCCTGCCGTCCAGGGCGAACACCGCGGTGACGGCGAACGGGTCACCGGCGTCGTACGACAGATGGGCGAGGACGGGGCAGCGGCCCGTCCCGTCCGCCCGGAGCTGTACCACCAGGGTCCTGTGCACGATGGGGTTCACGCGAGTGGCCTCCGAGAACGATCGGCTTGGTGCCCTCTAGTACCCCTCCCGCGTGAAAAACGCTCAATCCTGAACGGAATTGCCCTTGGTGCCGCGCAGCGCGGCCAGGCAGGAGCCGATGGCCTGCTGGAGTTCCTCCAGGCGCTGGACCATGTCGTCCTCGTAGAAGTCCTGGGCGTCGTCGAAGGTCAGCTCCTCGAACGCCTTGGTCGCCTTCTGCAGGCTGCTGTAGAACTTGGTGCGCTGTTCCTGGACGCGGAGTTCGGGGTCGGCCTCGACCGCCTCGACCACCAGGTTCTTCATGGTGTCGTAGGCCTCGGTCGCCCACTCGCCGGTGTCCTCGTCCTCGTCCAGCTCGTCGAGGAGCGAGAGATGGCGCTCGGCCTCCTGGCGCAGCTCGACGGGTGCGTCGACGGTCTGCCCGGCCGGGGTCTTGATCTGTCCGGACTCGGCGATCTGCCGGACATAGCCGATGCGGTCGGCCGAGCGGCTCGCGGTGGCCACGGCCTTCTTCAGGTCGGCGGTGCGGACCACGTCCCGGGCCAGCACGGTCTGCAGGTCCGGGTCCTCCTTGATGCGGTCGAGGAGGGCCGTGCGGGCGGCGCTGGCGGTCGACGGGTCGGCGAGGATCGCGGCGCGCAGCGCGGTCGGGTTCTCCGCGACCTCGAGGGCCTTGGTGGGCCGGATGCCCTCGGCCTCGGCGGCCTCGGCGATGGCGGTGCCGCGCTCGGAGGTCGCGCTGTTGCGGGAGACGTAGTAGGTCAACCACGCGTCGGAGTCCGGGAGTTCCACCTCCTGGCCGGGGGCCAGTGCCTCGAAGTGCGGGACGAGGCCGTCGTCCGCGGCCCGGTCCCAGGCCTTGTAGTAGCGCATGACCCGCTCCGGGGAGCAGCCGGCCAGCTCGGCGAACTCCTTCGCCGACACCTTCGGCGTCTCCTCCGCGCCCTGTCCGCCCGGCCGCACACTGCGGGCCACCATCAGCCCGAACGTCCAGCCTCCGGTCCGCACATAGGCACCGAACTCCCGGGCGTCCCGCGCCACGAGGTCGGAGAGGGGAGCCGGGGACGGGGCGGACGGGGTGGACGTCTCGGACGGGTCGATCGCTAGGGTCACGGAGGACACTCCTGAAGGCTGCCGGACTGCATGCGTACAGTCCGGCAGCCTATATCGGCGCATTGACGCGGGTTTGCCAGCCCGTCGACGAAGTCGCGACGGAGTCCTACGACTCCCGGAACGTCGCCAGGAAGGTCTTCATCGCGAGCTGGTTCGCGGCGTCGTCCCAGGTGCCGGCCGACGTCGTGATGCGCAGCGAGAAGCTGCGCCCGCCGCCGAGCAGGAAACCGCGGCCGAAGGTGTGCACCCGGTCGGCGCCGGTTCCGGACAGCCACTCCATGTCGGCGCCCTTGTAGCCCTGGTAGGTGGTGGCCTTGATCTGGCCGATCCGCTGGTATCCGTCCAGCTTCTCCAGCTGCGGCTCCACGTCGGTCCGCCAGACGGCGACCGGGTCGGGGCCCGCC
This sequence comes from Streptomyces sp. NPDC048277, assembly GCF_040652235.1. Lineage (NCBI taxonomy): Bacteria > Bacillati > Actinomycetota > Actinomycetes > Kitasatosporales > Streptomycetaceae > Streptomyces > Streptomyces sp. NPDC048277. Next base: position 37,455 of record NZ_JBEZLQ010000020.1, on the reverse strand, counting down.
GTGGTGCTGTAGGTGATCGCCAGGGTCCGCAGGTCGTCGCCGCCCGGGCCGAACGTGACCCGGTAGGCACCGGTCTCCCGCGCGGTCTCCAGGCGCTTCCAGCCGCTCGGGAGCGCCACGGAGAACCCCTCCGGGGCGGTGTAGCGGTGGAAGCCGGCCGGGAGGGCGCCGGCCGTGGCCGAGGCGGAGGCCGACGGGCTGGGACCGGGCGACGCCGACGTCCGGGAAGCGGAGGGGGAGGGGGATGCGCTCGGTGTGCCGCCCCTGCCGTCCGTGCGGTTGCCCGGGTCCGGGGCCGTCGCGGACGCGGTCGGACCCGAACTCGCGGAGTTGCTGCCGGGCAGCCCCTGGGTCGCGGCCAGGACGGCGACCGACACGGTCACCACGGCCAGCGCGGTCCCGCCGATCATGGTGGTCCTGCTCCAGCCCGACGCCCGCGCGGCCACATAGGCACCGCGCAGCCGGGGCACGGGGGCGGGCTCCGCCGTCGCGTCCGGGTCCTCGTCCAGCACCCGTGTCAGCGCGTCGCGCACCACCGGCCGGCTCAGCCGTTCCCGCGAGTTCTTCCGCAGCAGCCCCTGCACCACCTGGGTCAGCGGCCCGGCGCGCAGCGGGGTGCGCAACGGCAGCCGGTCCACACCCTTCAAGGTGGCGTCGGGCTTGCCCCGGTCCCGGAACGGCGGCCGCCCCTCGACCATCGTGTAGAGGATCGCGCCGAGCGCCCACAGGTCGGCCGAGGGGCCGATGCGCTCGTCTCTGGCCTGCTCCGGTGACGCGTACGACGGTGCGGTGACCCTGGGCGCCAGGGTCGCGCCCGCGAGGCCGAACCCGGTGATCACGACCGGGCCCTTGTCGCGGACGAAGATCTGGCCGGGGCTGAGCTCGCCGTGCGTGTAGCCGTCGCCGTGCGCGGCCTCCAGCACGTCGAGCACTTCCAGGCCGATCCGGGCGGCCCGCACCCAGTTGAACGTGGTCCCCCGGGCGAGGAGTTCACTGAGCGGGGTGCCGTCGATCAGCTCCGTGACCGTCCACAGCGCGCCCGCCTCCTCGAAGGCGTCGATCACCATGGCGACGCGGCCGGGCCGCAGCGCGCTCATGACCTCGGAGGAGCGCAGGACGCGGGCGGTGGCCCGGCGCACGATGTCGTCGGTGAGGACCCCGGGGAGCACGATCTGGGTCACCAGGCGAGGTCGCTCGGCCTGCACGTCCTCCGCGTACCAGCTGATGCGGTTCGGCTCGCGGTCGGCGACTTCGAGGAGCCGGTACCTTCCGGCGACCAACTCTTGTGCGGAGACATGCGCCTTGACCATTGTCATCCCTCGCTGAAACCCCTGCCTCGTCTTGACCAGGAGTACGGGGGGCGCGCCCGGGTTTGTTCAAAGGATCTGCAACTCCGAGCCCCTTCTTGCCTTTTATTCAACCAGCGCCAGTGGTGCGGGACTTGAGGAAAACAATGCATGGCCGGGCCCCGACCTGCGGGTAACCGACGGTAAAAGCCCGGATGCGGTCCGCTGGTCAGCCGAGACCGAAGCGCTCGGTCCACTCCGCGATCTCCCGGTGTGTCACATTGCCCCCGCACACCACGAGCCCGATCCGTGCTCCGTCACCGACCCGTTCCCGCACCTGACGGGCGGCGGGCAGCAGACACCCGGCGGCCGGCTCGGTCCACACCTTGGCGTGCTCGGCGAACTCCAGACTGCCCCGTACGGCCTCCCGGTCGGGGACGACGAGGACCTCCTCCACCAGCGCCGACACATGGTCGTACGTCAGCTGCGACACGGTCGGCGCGGTGAGCGTCGTCACGATCGACGACACCGCGACCGGCAGCGGGCCGCCCGCCGCCAGCGCCTCGGACATGGCCTGCGCGCCCTCGGTCTCCACACCCCACACCCGCACCCCCGGGCGCTCGGCGCGCAGGGCCGCCGCCACGCCCGCGATCAGGCCCCCGCCGCCGATGCTGACGATCACATCGGTCAGGTCGTCCGCGTCCTCGGCGAACTCCAGGCCCACCGTGCCCTGTCCGGCGATCACCACCGGGTCGTCGAACGGGTGGACCAGGGTCAGCCCCTCGTCCCGCAGCCGGGTCACCAGCTCGAACGCCGTGCCCATGCCGTCGGTCAGCCGCACCGACGCCCCGGCCGCCTCGACCAGCCCGATCGACCGTGCGGGCGCCGTACGGGGCATGACCACCGTCGCCTTCACCTGGAGGTCCGCGGCCATCACGGCGAGGGCGATGCCGTGGTTGCCGCCGCTGACGGCCACCACGCCGGCCGCCCGCTCGGCCTCGCTCAGCGACAGCAGTTTCGCCGTGGCACCGCGCGCCTTGAACGAGCCGGTGCGCTGCAGCAGTTCGAGCTTCGCGGTGACCGGAGCGCCGAGCAGTTCCGACAGACCGGGGCTGGGCACGGTCGGTGTGCGTACCACGTGTCCGGCGATGAGCTGTGCCGCGGCTTCGATGTCCGAGATGCCGATCAAGACGGTTCACCCTTTCGGCGCGGGGGTGGGAGTCCGCGCCGATCGCACCCTGACCCGCCGGGACGCCCCTGGTCAACACGGGGCTGTCAGTGCTGCTGCGCCTTCTGCGGGGTCAGCTCGCTCGGGCGTACCACCACGAACCCCTCGCCCTGGAGCATCAGCTGGACCGCTTCGCCCGAACCGCCGCGCAGCATCGAGCCGATGGACTGCGAGCGGTGCAGCGAGGTCCCGAGCTGCGCGGTCCAGCCCACCACCGCGTCCGTGTCGACGTACACCGGGGACTGCGGCGAGACCGGTATCACCAGCGGGTTGCCGTCGCAGATCAGCCCGAGCCTGCCGTACCCGGTGAACACGCTGTTGAACAGACCGCCGCCGGTGACACCCGACCCCTTCACGGTCTTGATCTCGTACGACAGCGAGGCGTCGAAACACAGGACGTTGCGGCCGTTGACCGTGAACTGGTCGCCGGGCTCGATCTCGACGATGAAGCAGTTCTGCGCCTCGTGCGCGAACCATGCCTCGCCCTGGCCCTGCACGGACATCAGCGGCAGTCCCTCACCGGTGACCGCGCGTTTGAGCATGCCGCCCACGCCCTGGCCCTTGCGCTCGAACCGCAGACTGCCGCGGTGCGCGATCATCGCGCCCTGGCGGGCGTACATCTCGCCGTTCACCGTGTACTTGACGCACTTCGCGTTCTCGACCGTCATGCCCGGTTCGACGGCCGGTGCCACCATGTGCCGACTGGAAAAGAGATCACCCTTCATGTCGGGCATGGTGTCCCGGACGGACCCGTTCCGCCAAGATCGCGGACGTCTCGGTTCAGGCACCGAACAGCTGGGTCCAGTAGGTGCCCGCCCGGCCGCCGCCCGCGAAGCCGATGCCTATGTGGGTGAAGTCGGGTTTGAGGATGTTGGCCCGGTGGCCGGGGCTGTTCATCCAGCCGTCCACCACCTCGGCGGCCGAGCGCTGCCCGCAGGCGATGTTCTCGCCGATGGTGCGGCGCCGGGAGCCCGCGGCGGCGGCCCGGTCCCAGGGCTGGGTGCCCTCGGGGGAGGTGTGCGAGTAGAAGTCGCGGGTCGCCATGTCCGTGCTGTACGTCTGCGCGGCGGTCGCCAGCTGCGGATCCACCGCGAGTGCGCGCAGCCCGGCCCGGGTGCGCTCCCGGTTGGTGAGGTCGACGACCTCGGTGCGGGTGCGGGCCAGTTCGGCCTGGGTGAGGGGTCTGGCCCACAGCGCGGTCCAGTAGGTGTCCCCGTCCCGCGGGGCGCGGACGTGGGCCAGGCCGGCGTGGGTGAAGGCCGGGTCGAGCAGGGTGCGCCGGGCGTCCTCGGTGCGCAGGCAGTAGTCGACGAACTCGGCCGGGGTGCGCGGGCCGGAGACGAGGTGTTCGCCGACCGTGACGTACCCGAAGCCGGTGTCGCTGATCCGCTGGTGGACCGAGACGCCGTCGCGGCCCTCGGTGGCGAGCCGGCCGGCGTCGGCCATCGCGCCGGCGTGGGCGAGGGCGGCGGAGGTGAGCCGGGCGTCCGGCGCCACCGGAGGGCGGCCGGCCCGGGCGCGGGCGGAGTTGACCAGACCGAGCAGGCCGTCCGGATCGGGGAGCGAGCCGGTCGAGGGACGGGGCGGCCCGGTCGCCGTGCGCTGCGAGGGGATGGTGGGGCGGAAGCCGGCCGGGGGCTGCTGATCCTCGACGACCTCGACCCCGAAGTCCCGGGCCAGCCCGGCCAGCCCGTCCGCGTACCCCTGCCCGATCGCGCGCAGCTTCCAGCCGGTGCCCCGGTGGTAGATCTCGGCGAGCAGCAGGAGCGTCTCGGTCCCCGGGCGCGGCGGGGCGAAGCGGGCCACCGTGCGGCCGAGGCGGTCGGTGACGTGCAGGGCGGAGGCGGGGAGCCGGCCGAGCGGGGTGCCGGGCTCGGCGGCGGTGACGGTGAGGGTGACACGCTCGGCGCCCGCGCGCAGCAGGGCCGGTTCCACGGTCAGCGTGTCGCCGCGCAGCCGGATGCCAGGCGCGTCGGGCTGGTTGTAGAACACGAAGTCGCCGTCGCCGCCGACCTTGCCGCTCTCGCCGGTGATCAGGGCCGACATGTCGAAGGGACCGGGCACCCGCAGCGTCAGCGCGCCGCCCGGCAGGGGCAGATTGCCCCCGGGGACCAGCTCGCTCATCGCGCCGCCTCCGCGAGGTCAGGGGGCCGAACACCGCGCCCGGTGGGGGAGTCGCCGGTAGAACGTCCGGCCCGGGCGCGAGGTTCCCTCCTGAGGGTCGGAACGCTACTGCTCCCGCGGCGCGGCCGGTGCCACGTCCTCCCGCTCGATCGGCGTCCCGGTGCTCCGCGGCGCCGCCCGCCTGCCGCAGAACGCCGACTCCAGCGTGTCCGCCAGCGTGTTGAGCACCGCCGAGTTGTTGGAGGCGTTGGCGAGCGCGGTGAGGCTGCGCCCGCCGTCCTTGGTGGTGAAGGCGTACGTGTAGTAGCCCTGGACGGCGCCCGTGTGGCCGTACACCGAGATCCCGCAGGACAGGTCTCGGCGGCGCAGGCCCAGGCCGTAGGAGGTGGTGGAGTTGACGCGGCTGAAGCGCTCCATGTCGGCGAGGCGCGCGGCGGACGTCAGCTTTCCGCGCGCCAGTGCCGAGTAGAAGGTGTCGAGGTCGCGGGCGCTGGAGATGATCGCGCCCGCGCTCTGCGCCCAGGACACCGTCTGGTCCGTGGCGTCGACCGGGTCGGCGCCCGCCTCGTCCGCGGTGAGGTAGCCGTTGGCGTGCTGCCCGGGGATCTTCGTGTCGGGGTGGACGTAGAAGGTGTCGCTCAGCTTCAGCGGCCCGAGGATGCGGTTCTGGTACTCGGTCCGCACGCTGTGCCCGGTGAGCTTCTCGATGAGCATGCCGGCGACCACGAAGTTGGTGTTGGAGTACGAGTAGGCGGCGCCCGGCGCGTTGGTGCGCGGCTTCTTCAGGGCGAGATCCACCAGCTGGCGGTAGGTGAAGACCTTGTTCCGCACCGCCTCGAAGCCGGAGACGCTGTCGGCGAACAGGTCGTCGGTGTAGTCGTACAGACCGCTGCGGTGGCTCAGCACCTGGCGCACGGTGATGCGGTCGTCCGGCAGCAGTCCCGGGAGATAGTCGTTGACCGAGGTGTCCAGGTCGAGCTTGTGCTCGTCCACCAGCTGCAGCAGGACGACCGCCGAGAACGTCTTGGTGACACTGCCGATGCGGAAGCGGTCGGCGGTCGTGAGGGCGCGTCCGGTGCTCCGGTCGGCGATGCCGCGCGCGGTCCTGTAGACCTGCGTGCCGTCGTCGACACGGGCCATCGCGCCGGGCGCCCCCTTCGCCACCACCGAGTCCAGCACCGCGGCCAGCCCCGCGGTGTCGGGTGCCGGCAGGGCGGCGGCCGGCCGGGGTTCCGCTCCCGCCCTTCCGGGCGCCGCCTGGGCCGGGACCCCGAGCAGCGACAGCGCCACCGCCCCGAGTACCGCGCATCTGCTCACCGTTGCCGAGACCATCCGGACCCTGCTCCTCTCCGTGCCGTGTCCGATGCGAGATGGGTCACATTCGGTGCGGGGAACCTTCTCGCATCCCGTCACATCTCCACAGTCGACGCACAGTTGGTCATCCGCTGATCACTGTGCGGTGCGCTTTCGCAAAGTATTGCCACGAAACGCAAGAAAAGCGACGAACTGCGCTTTACATGGACATGACTTGTCCGGAAGGGTTGCGGCCCGGGGCCCGACCAGCCCCCTTGGCGCCCGACAGCGCCATGCCGCACGGCGGTCGGCGACCCCGATCGCCGTCTGAACGAAGGAACCCTGATCAGTGCGTAGCGCGCACATACGCAGCGTGGCGGTCGCCGTCGCAGTGGTGGCGGTCGCCACGGGCCTGGCCGACACGGCCCTGGCCGGTCCTGCCACGGGGGCACAGCAGACGGCCGCCACCACGGCCGAGCAGGTGGTGGTGGCGGCGCGGGCCGCGGCCTTCGCCCATGCGACGGCGACCGGAGTCGGCGCGGGCGACGAGCTCCAGCCGCAGGACGTGATGATCGACCCCGAAGGGGCGCGCCATGTCCGCTTCGTCCGCACCCACCGGGGCATGCCGGTACTCGGCGGCGACCTCGTCGTCCATCTTTCCCGTCGGTTGGCCTACACCGGTGTCACCCGTGCGGCCGACCACACCGTGCGGCCCGCCACCACCGAGGCGAAGCTGACGGCCCGGCAGGCCGAGGAGAAGGCAGCCTCGGCCGCCGACGGCGACGCCGGCACCGCACAGCTCGTGGTGGACGCCCGCGACGGCGCCGCCGCCCTCGCCTACCAGGTGACGGTCGACGGCGACAGCGGCTCCAGCACGGTCGTCGTCGACGCGCTCACCGGCAAGGTGCGCAGCAACACGCCCGACAGCGACCAGTTCCTCTCGCCCAAGGTGCTGGAGACCCTCCGCCGGCGCGGCGAGACCGTCGACCCGGCCACCGGCATCGGCACCCGGGCCGACGCCTTCGCCGGCGCGTCCGTCTCCGCCGCCCCCCACTACCCGGTGACCGCGCACGGCTCCGGCAGGTCCCTCTTCGTCGGCAAGGTCGCGCTCACCACCACGCAGACCGCCCGCACGAGCTTCCTGCTCAAGGACCCCACCCGCTACGGCACCGAGACCCGGGACGCCAAGGGCAAGGAGACCGAGAGCTTCGCCCAGGGCACCAAGTTCACCAGCACCACCGACAGCTGGGGCAACGGCACCACCACCAGCCGGGGCAGCGCCGCCGCCGACGCCCAGTACGGCATCACCGAGACCCTGGACTTCTACAAGAAGGCCTTCGGCCGCAAGGGCATAGCCAACAACTCCAAGCCCGCCCGCGCCATGGTCCACTGGGGCAGCAAGGTCGGCAACGCCTTCTGGGACTCGACCTGCGGCTGCATGCTGTACGGCGACGGCGACGGCGACGAGATCAAGAAGCCGCTGGTCGTCCTCGACGTCACCGGCCACGAACTCACCCACGGCGTGGTGGACGCGACCGCCAAGCTCGAACCGACCTATGTCGACAACGACGGCAACCAGTTCGGCGAGCCCGGCGCGCTCAACGAGTCGCTGGCCGACGTCTTCGGCTCCAACGTCGAGTTCTTCGCCAACAACCCGAAGAACCCGCCGAACTACCTCCTCGGCGAGAAGCTGGGCCTGGCACAGAAGTTCCTGCGCCGGCTCGACCATCCCTCGCTCGACAAGCTCGAAGGCACGGTCGACTACTGGTCGCCCGAGGTGGCGGACGCGGAGGTGCACGCCGGCTCAGGTGTCTCCTCGCACGCCTACTACCTGCTCGCCGAGGGCAGCGGCCGCAAGACCATCGGCGCCACCACCTACAACTCGCCGACCTACGACGGTTCCACGGTCACGGGCATCGGCCGCGCCAAGGCCACGGCGATCTTCTACCGCGCCCTGACCCGGTACATGGTCTCCTCGACCGACTTCCACGACGCGCGCGTCGCGACGCTGAAGGCGGCCACGGACCTCTACGGCGCGAGCAGCGTCGAGTACCGGACGGTCGACCAGGCCTGGGCCGCGGTCGACGTCACCGCCGCCAACACGCCGGCCGCCCGCCACTGACGGACGCGCCGCACCGCCGGTCCGGGTGCCCTGCCGGGGGGCCGGGCACCCGGATCAGACCCACTGCTCCGCCACCAGCTCGGCCACCGCGAACACCGTGTCGCAGGACGGACAGCGCCCCTGCCCGAAGACATGGGTCAGCGTCTCGGCCACCTCCGGCTGCCCGGCCCGGACCGCCTCGCCGTACAGCCGCGCACCGAGCCCCGTCAGCCGGTCCGGCCGGGCGGGTACCAGCTCGCCCAGGCCCGCCGCGGACCGGGCCGCCCCGGGCCCCGTCACATGGTCCCCGGCGGACACGAACGTGCCGTACCGGCCGAACGCGACGAACAGCCCCTCCGCGCACCGCGGGCACTCCAGCTCGTACTCCTCGCTGTTCACCCCCTCCAGCGCCTCGGACCAGACACCGGCCCCCTCGAAGGCCAGCACGGACTGGAGGAGGTTCACGAACAGGGCCGAGGGGAGCCCGGGGGCCGCGAGCAACTCGCGGCCGACGGCGAGGAGTTCGCCGATCTCCCGCTCGTACTCCACGCGGCCCGGGTCCTCGGCGTACGCGGTGATCGCCCCCGCCAGCACCACCGCCTCCACCGGCCCGCCCGGCGCCCGGCCGTGTGCGATGCCGGCCAGCGTCGGCAGCGCGGCCCAGCTCGCCTCGTACACCGAGCCCTGGTGGCACAGCGCCGACCACAACTCGCCCCACACCGTGTCGTCCTCGGTGCCGCCGAGCCGGGCGAAGAGGCCGGGGATGTCGTCCGCCGGACCGTAGGCGTGGGTCAGCTCGTGCCAGTCGATCGTCGTCATACGGCGATTGTGCGGCCCGGCACCGACAACGCCGGATCCCGTGGCAACCTCCCCTCCACACCCGCCATTTGAAGGCCACTGGAACCTCACAGTCAACCTTCAGGTGATTCCTGTTTCTTTTATTGACAGCGGAAAATAAGCCACCTAAGTTCCCGGCCATGCGCTCCACCACCCGTGCCGAGACCTTTCCGGCCCACACGCCGGCCGTCTCGCAGATCTTCACCACGGTCCTGTCCCACGGCCCCCTCACCCGACTGGAGGCGGCCCGCCGGGCCGGCCTGTCCGCGGCGGCCGTGACCAAGGCCGTCCGGCCACTGCTGGCGGCCGGATATCTCGCGGAGGACGCCGACGGCGAGGCCCGGCCCGCGCTCGGACGCCCCGCCAACCTGGTACGGGTCGACGGCGGACGCGCACTGTTCATCGGGGTCAAGGTGACCGGCGACGAGGTGATAGCGGTCCTCACCGACCTGTGCTGCCGGATCCGCCTGGCCCGACGGCTGCCGGTGACCGACCGCGCCGCCAGGGCCGTCCTGACCTCCGTCGCCGAGCTGACCCATGAACTGCGCACCGAGGCCGAGGACTTCGGCGCCCCCGTGCTGGGTCTCGGCATCGCCGTGTCCGGCGACGTGGACCGTGCCGAAGGGGTCGTGCGCTACTCGCCCTTCCTCGACTGGCGGGACGTGGCCCTCGCCGAACTCGCCGCCATGACCACCGGGTTGCCGGTCGTCGTCGAGAACGACGTCCGCGCCCTGACCGTCGCCGAGCAGTGGTTCGGCGCCGGGGTCGGGCTCTCCGACTTCGCCGTGGTCACCGTCGGCGCCGGCATCGGCTGCGGACTGGTGGTCCACGGCCGGGTGGTGTCGGGCGCGCACGGGGTAGCGGGGGAGATCGGGCACGTGGCCATCGACCCGGCCGGGCCCCTCTGCCACTGCGGCAACCGCGGCTGTGTGGAGGCGATCGCCGGGGACGCCGCGATCGTCACCCGCATGCGTGAGGTGACGGGCCGTCAAGTGGCCGACTCCGCCGAGGCGGTGGCCCTCGCTCACGAGGGCGTGCCCGGGGCGCGGGAGGTGTACGCCCGCGCGGGCGAGGCGATCGGCCGGGGCATCGCCACCGTCGCCAACCTCTTCGGCCCCGAACGCGTGATCATCTCCGGCGAGGGACTCGCCGCCCACGACCTCTTCGCCGAGCAAATCCTCGACTCGTTCACCGCGGCCGCCTTCGGCTCCGCCGCGCGGTGCGACGTACAGACCCGCCCGCTCCCCTTCGAGGAGTGGGCACGCGGGGCCGCGGCCGCCGCGATCCAGTCCTTCATCACCTCTTCTCCCACCCCAGCGGGCAAGGGCTGAGCCGCCCGAGACCCCGATCCCTGGAGGGCCCATGCGGTCACCTTCGTATTCCGTCCTGCCCGCACGCGGGCTGAGAACCGTCCTCGTACTGGCGCTCACGGCCGCTTTCGCGGCCGCCGTGCCCGCCGCGCAGGCCGACACCCCCGCCCCGATCGCCGCCAAGCCCTACATGGGCTGGTCGAGCTGGAGCATGCAGTCGTCCAAGTACCCGGGCCTCAACGACCAGGGCGACTACAGCTACCTGACCGAGGCGAACGTCCTCAAGCAGACCGACGCCCTGGCGAGCAAGCTGAAGAAGTACGGCTACGACCACGTCAACATCGACGCCGGCTGGTGGATGGACTGGAACTGGAAGCAGGGCTACGACCAGTACGGCCGTCAGAAGGCCGACCCGGCCCGCTTCCCCAGCGGCATGAAGGCCGTCGCCGACCACATCCACGCCAAGGGCCTCAAGGCCGGCATCTACCTCCCCGTCGGCCTGGAGAAGGGCGCGTACGGCGACGGCAGGACCGCCGTCTGGAACGCCGACGGCTGCACCACCGCCGACATCGTCTACGACGACCTGCGCACCACCAACGGCTGGGACAGCGCCTACAAACTCGACTTCGACAAACCCTGCGCGCAGAAATACATAGACTCCCAGGCCCAGTTGATCGCCGACTGGGGCTACGACTTCCTCAAGCTCGACGGCGTCGGCCCCGGCTCCGGCAAGAGCGGCGACCAGTACGACAACATCGCCGACGTCGCCGCCTGGCACCAGGCGATCGCCGCCACCGGACGGCCGATCCACCTGGAAGTCTCCTGGTCCCTGGACTTCGGGCACGCAGCCGACTGGAAGAAGTACACCAACGGCTGGCGCATCGACACCGACGTCGAGTGCTACTGCAACACCCTCGTCAGCTGGGAGAACTCCGTCGACGACCGCTGGGACGACACCCCGGCCTGGACCGGCACGGCGGGCCCCGGCGGCTGGAACGACCTCGACTCCCTCGACGTCGGCAACGGCGCGATGGACGGCCTCACCAAGGCCGAACGGCAGAGCTACGCCACGCTCTGGGCCGTCGCCAAGTCGCCCCTGTTCACCGGCGACGACCTCACCGAGCTCGACGACTACGGCGTCTCCCTGCTGACCAACCGCGAGGTCATCGGCATCGACCAGAGCGACAACCCGCCGGCCCGCCCGGTCACCCCGTCCGACCCGCAGCAGGTCTGGGCGGCGAAGAACGCCGACGGCACGTACACGGTCGCGCTGTTCAACCTCGCGGACTCGCCTGCGGCGGTCACCGCCGACTGGACGGCACTGGGCTTCACCGGCAAGGCGTCGGTCCGGGACCTGTGGAACCACGAGAACCTCGGCGGCTTCCAGAACAAGATCACCGAGGCGCTGCCGGCGCACGGCTCGCGGCTGTTCACCGTGACACCGAAGGGCACCGCGTTGACGGCCACCGCCTATGAGGCCGAGGCGAGCGGCAACACGCTCAGCGGCAACGCGTCCGTCGCCGGGTGCGACGCGTGCTCCGGGCAGAAGAAGGTCGGGAACCTGTACCAGGGCGGGAAGTTGACCTTCAACAACGTTGTCGTCGACAAGGCGGGGACGTATCTGGTGAAGGTCGCCTACATCAGCGGTGACTCCCGGTCCGCCACGATCTCGGCCAACGCCGGGGCCGGGACCAGCCACAAGTTCCCGTCGACCGGGGACTGGGGGACCGTGACGTCGGTGAGCGTGCCGGTGGTGCTGAAGGCCGGTGCGAACACGATCAGCTTCGACAGCGGGTCGGGGTACGCGCCGGACGTCGACCGGATCGACGTTCCCAAGTCGCCTCGGTAGTCGGTCGCTTCGGAAAGTGCGTTGTTGGGGAACTGCGGGCCGGTGGGGGCTGGTCGCGCAGTTCCCCGCGCCCCTGGCGGGGCGCCCCCTCACGGACGTTGGATTGGAACCCCATGGACAACCACCCCAGCAGACGCGGCTTTCTGGCGCTCGCCGCCGCCACCGGAGCCCTCGCCTCGCTTCCCTCCTTCACCGCCTCCGCCGCCCCGCAGCGTTCCACCGAACCGCTCACCACGCCCCGTCACCAGCTCTGGTGGCAGGCGCCCGCCGACGACGGGTCGATGATCGCGCAGGGGCTGCCCGTCGGCAACGGCCGGCTCGGTGCCCTCGCGGGCAACGACTCCGGCCGTGAACTCCTGCTGATCACCGACGCCACCCTGTGGACCGGCGGTCTCAACGACACCCTCGACTCCGACGGCCAATTCCCCTACGGACGCGCCGACTTCGGCTCGCTTACCCTGCTCGCCCGGCTCACCGTCGAGATCCCCGACCACGACCTGGGCGCCGTCTCCGGCTACCGCCGCACCCTCGACCTCGACAACGGTGTCGTGACGGCGTCGTACGTCCGCTCCGGAGTGACCTACCGGCGGCAGGTGTTCGCCAGCCGCCCCGACGACGTGCTCGTGCTGCACTTCGGCCAGGACGGCGGCGGGCGCTACACCGGGACGGTCACCCTCGAAGGCACCCACGGGGAGACCGGCGGCACGGCCGAGTCGTTCGCCGGAGCCTTCGCCAACGGGCTGACCTACGGCGCCGCCGTCGAGGCGTACGGCAGCGGCGGCAGCGTGCGGGTGAGCGGGTCGCACATCAGCTTCACCGACTGCCGGGAACTGACCGTCGTGGTGGGCGGCGGCACGAACTACGCGCCGGACGCCGCCGCCGGTTACCGCGATCCCTCCCTCGACCCGCGGGCCCTGGCCCGCACCAAGGTCGGGGCGGCCGCCCGGCACCCGGTGGACGCACTGCTGCGCACCCACGCGGCCGACCACCGGGCGCTGTTCGGGCAGTTCGACCTCGCGCTCGGCACCTCGACGGCCGAGCAGCGCGAACTGGACACCTGGGCCCGCGTCCAGGCGCGCGCCGACACCGGCGAACCCGACCCCGAACTGGAGGCCGCCTACGCCCAGTTCGGCCGCTACCTGATGATCGCCGGGTCGCGCGGCAGTCTGCCGATGGGTCTCCAGGGCGTCTGGCTGGACGGCAACGACCCGGACTGGATGGGTGATTACCACACCGACATCAACATCCAGATGAACTACTGGATGTCCGACCGGCTGGGCCTGTCCCAGTGCTTCGACGCCTTCACCGACTACTGCGTCGACCAGTTCCCGTCCTGGACCGACACCACCCAGCGGCTCTTCCAGGACCCCCGCAACCGCTACCGCAACTCCCGTGGGAAGGTCGCCGGCTGGACCGTCGCCATCTCCACCAACCCCTTCGGCGGAGGCGGCTGGTGGTGGCACCCGGCGGGCAACGCCTGGCTGTGCCAGAGCCTCTGGGAGCACTACGAGTTCACCCGGTCCCGCGCCCACCTGGAGAAGATCTACCCCCTCCTCAGGGGCGCCTGCGAGTTCTGGGAGGCGCGGCTGCTCACCACCACCCTGGACGACGGGAAGGAGGTGCTGATCGCGGACAGCGACTGGTCGCCGGAGCAGGGGCCGCTGGACGCCAAGGGCATCACCTACGCCCAGGAATCGGTCTGGACCCTGTTCGGGAACTTCCGCACTGCGGCCGCCGAGCTGAAGAGGGATGCTGGATACGCGGGCACCATCGGCGGTCTCCGCGAACGCCTCTACCTGCCGGTGGTGAGCCCGAAGACCGGCTGGCTGGAGGAGTGGATGTCCCCGGACAACCTCGGCGAGACCACCCACCGCCACCTCTCGCCGCTGATCAACCTCTTCCCCGGCGACCGGATCCGCCCCGACGGCTCCACCCCCGCCGACCTCGTCAAGGGCGCCACCGCCCTGCTCACCGCCCGCGGCATGGACAGCTTCGGCTGGGCCAACGCCTGGCGCGCCCTGTGCTGGGCCCGGCTGAAGGACGCCGACAAGGCCTACCAGCTCGTCGTCCGCAACCTGCGCCCGTCCTCCAACGGCAGCAACGGCACCGCAGCCAACCTCTTCGACATCTACGAGGTCGGGCAGGGCCGGGGCATCTTCCAGATCGACGCCAACTTCGGCACCCCGGCGGCGATCCTGGAGATGCTGCTGTACTCCCGCCCCGGCCACCTGGAACTCCTGCCCGCCCTCCCCGACGCCTGGGCCGCCTCCGGCTCGGTCACCGGGGCCGGGGCACGCGGCGGCTTCGTCGTCGACCTGCGCTGGCGGGACGGCAGGCCCACCGAGGCCCGCATCCGCAGCGTCGGCGGCCGTACGACCACCGTCGAGTACGGCGGCACGGCACGCACGGTCACGCTGAAGCCGGGCCAGTCCGTCACCCTGAAGGACTTCACGCGGTGACCGGCCGGTTCGCACGGGTGCCGATCCTCGCCGCCGTTCTCCTGGCGACGGCCGCCTGCCAGACCGGGACCGCCCAGGCGGCCCTCATACGGGAGCCCGCCGACAGGGCCGCCGCCGCCCGGCACGACGTCGTCACCTGGGGGGCCAGCGCCGACCAGATGGGAGAGGGCACCGCCGACCGCGGCTACCGGCTGGTCGTGCACACCAGCGCCGCCGGCAGCGCCCTGCGGGTGCGCCTCTCCAACGCGTTCGGCGACCGCCCGCTGACCCTGGACAGCGTCTACGTCGGCCTGCAGAGCCAGGGCGCCGCCCTTAGGCCCGGCAGCAACAGGCGGCTCACCTTCGACGGCGCCCGCACGGTCACCGTGCCGGCCGGCGCCACCGCGTGGAGCGACCCGCTGCCCGGCAGGCTGGCCGCTGGCAGCGATCTGGTCGTCAGCCTGCACAGCCCGGACGCGGCGGGCCCGGCCACCGGCCACTGGATGGCCATGCAGACCTCCTACACCGACCAGGGCGACCACACCGCCGAGGAGAGCGCCGCCAACTGGACGGAGACCACCGGCTCCTGGTGGTACCTGGACTCCGTCTCCGTACGGCCGTCCGCCCCGGCCACCGGGGCCGTGGTGGCGCTCGGCGACTCCATCACCGACGGCTGGGCGTCCACCAGCGACCAGAAACGCCGCTGGCCCGACTACCTCGCCCGCCGCCTCCAGAAGGCGCACACCGAGGTCGAGGGCGTGGCCGACGAGGGCATCTCCGGCAACAAGGTCCTCGCGAACGGCGCCGGACAGTCCGCCCTCAACCGGCTGGACCGCGATGTCCTCGGCCAGCCCGGCGTCCGTACCGTCTTCCTCTTCGAGGGGGTCAACGACATCAAGGCCCACACCGGGGTCACGGCGGCCGACCTGATCGCCGGGTACCGCGAGATCGTCCGGCGGGCGCACGCGGCCGGGAAGTGCGTGGTCGCCTCGACCGTAGGGCCGTTCGAAGGCTGGTCGGAGTGGGACCCGGCGGGCGAGGCCGTCCGCCAGGAAGTGAACCGGTACATCCGCACCAGCGGGGAGTTCGACGGGGTCGCCGACTTCGACCGGATCCTGCGCAGCCCCTACGACCAGGCCCGGATGCTGCCGTTCCTCGACGGCGGCGACCACATCCACCCCAACGACAAGGGGATGCAGGCCATGGCCGACTCCGTCGACCTGGCCGGCCTGGACTGCGACAACCGCTGAAGAACCCTCCTGATCACCCCTGGGCCGTCGGCTCCGGGGTGATCAGGCCCTCGCGATAGGCGATCGCCACCGCCTCCGTACGGCTCGCCGCGCCCAGCTTCGCCAGGATGTTGGAGACATGGACGCTCGCCGTCTTGCCGGTGATGAACAACTCCTCGCCGATCCGCCGGTTGCTGCGGCCGAGCGCCAGCAGCCGCAGCACGTCCTGCTCGCGGGCGGTGAGCGGGACGACCCGGTCGGCCGGCGCGACCCGGTCGTCGTCCCGCGCGGTCCGCCGTATCAGCGCGTCCAGCCGCTCCAGCAGGGGCAGCGCGCCCAGGGCCACGGCCGTCTCCCGCGCCGCGCCCGCCTGTTCGGCCGCCTCCGCACCCCGGCCGTCGGCCAGCAGGGCCTCGGCATACCGCAGTCGCACGCGGGCCCGCTCGTACACATCGCCGTACGCGAACGCGGCCACCGTCTTCTCCCAGGCCGCCGTGTCCGGTCCGGACACGGCCCTGGTCCACTCCGCCTCCGCGCGGGCCAGCCAGGCCTGCCCCTCCGGTCCCTGCCGGGCGGCCGTGGCCCGGGCCAGCTCCACCAGTTCGTCGGCGAGCTCCGTCCACCGGCTCCCGCCCTCGGTGCCGCGTAGCGCCGTGGTCCGGTCCGCGACCGCCGCCAGCGCGAGCGCCGCGAGCCGGACCGCCACGTCCGGTGCCCGCCCCGACTCGTCGGTCAGCGCCGCGACCGACGCCCGCATCCGCGCCACGGCCTCCTCCGCGTCACCCCGCAGCGCGGCCGCGTCGGTGAGCACGACGCCCCCGACGAGCGAGCCCATCCAGTCGAACGGCTCCCCGAGCAGCGCCCGGGCCCGCTCGACCACATCCGCCTCGCCCCGGGCCAACGCGAGGTACAGCACAGGTCCCTTCGCGAATCCGGGCGCGGTGTCCGCCTCGGCCGCGCGTACGCACGCGTCCCACTGCCCCAGCGTGTACAGCACCAGCAGCCGCAGATACCGCATCTCCGAGGCGTACGGGGAGGACAGCAGCCCCGAACGGCGGGCCCGGTCGAGCCCCTCGGCGATCCACGGCAGGCACTCCTGGAACTCGCCGGACTCGAAACAGCCGACGGCGAGATTGAACAGCGCCCGCATCTCCACCGAGGTGTCCCCGGCCGACCGGGCCAGCTCCAGCGCCTCCCGCAGCTGTTCACGCCCCTCCCCGGTGCCGCGGCCGCCGCCCTCCAGCCGGGCCAGGGAGATCAGCAGGTCGGCCCGGGCCGCGGTGGCGCCGATCCGGTCGGCGACCTCCAGGGCCTGCCGGGCGACCCGCAGCGCCGTCGCGTCGTCCCCGACCTGCCGGGCCGCCATGACATGGGTGGACGCCGCCCACACCCAGGTCCGCGACGGCGGATCGGCGGGGATCAGGGCGAGCGCCTCGCTGCTGTAGGCGAACGCGGCCGCGAGGTTGTCGACGGTCATCAGGTTCCCCGCGAGGGTGTACCGCACCCGGGCGGCGAGTTCGGGATCCGCGTCCTGACCGGTGCCGGCCAGCGCGGACCGGGTCAGGGACACCGCCCGGTGCACCTCACCGGCGTGCGCGGCCGCCGCCGAGGCCCGCAGCGTCAACGTCACCGGGTCGAGCCCCTCACCCGAGGGCCGTGCGCCGCACGCCACCGCAGGCCAGAGGTCCAGAGCCGTCTCCAGATGCCGGAGCTCCTCGGCGGGCGCGCCCACCCGCCGCGCGTGATCGGCGGCCTCCAGCGACGCGGCCAGCGCCTCGGGCAGATCATGGCTCTCCCGGTAGTGGTGCGCCCGCTCGGCCGCCGTCTCCGCGCCGCCCCCGCGGGCGGCGAGCAGCCTCGCGAACGTGCCGTGCAGCCGCGACCGCTGCCCGGGCAGCAGATCGGCGTACACCGCCTCACGCGCGAGGGCGTGCCGGAAGGCGTACGTGTCCCCGTGCCCCGGAGCCAGCAGCTGCCGCCCGACGGCCTCCCGCAACGCCGACTCCAGCTCCTCCTCCGGCAGCCCGACCGCGTCCCGCAGCAGATCGTGCCCGACCCGGCGCCCGGCCACCGCGGCCGTCCGCAGCACCTGCTGGGCCGTCTCCGACAGCTGCTCGACCCGGATGAGCAGCAGATCGGCGAGCCCGGTGGGCATGCCGTCCGTGTCGGAGGCGGCCACCAGCTCCTCGGCGTAGAAGGCGTTCCCCTCGGCCCGCTCCACGATGTCGCGCACGGTCGCCTCGGGCAGCGGCCGCTCCTCCAGGGCCCGCACCAGCCGTGCCACCTCGGCATCCGGCAACGGCCGCAGCTCCAGCCGCTCCACGGCGGGCAGCCGTACCAGCTCGGCGAGCAACGGCCGCAACGGATGGCGCCGGTGCAGATCGTCCGCGCGGTACGAAGCCAGCACCGCGAGCCGCCGGGGCAGCACACCCCGGCTGAGCAGGAACCGCAGCAGATCCCGGGAGGACTGATCGGCCCAGTGCAGATCCTCCAGGATCAGCAGCAGGGGCGCGGCAGCGGCCAGATCGGCGCACAGCCCGGCGACCCCTTCGAAGAGCCGCAGCCGGGCATCCGCGTCCCGGCCCCGGTCCGACGCGGCGCCGAGGAGCCGCTCCACCACCGGATGCGCGGCGAGGACGTCCGCGTACCGCCCATCGGCGGCCAGCACCCCGAGGATCTCGGTGAAGGGCAGATACGGCAGCCCCACATCACCGAGATCGACACAGTGCCCGGTGACGACGGTGATCCCGCCCGCGCCCGCCCGAGCCGCGACCTCGTCCAACAACCGGGTCTTCCCGACCCCCGCGTCCCCGGCGACCAACAGGGCCCGCCCCCGCCCACTCCGGGCACCCTCCAGCACTCCACCAAGTCGGCCCAGTTCCTCATCCCGCCCGATCAGGGGGGTGTTAAACGATCTCTGTGACACGCCCCCATCCTGACAAGGGCTCAGCCGAGATACCAGGGGCGCGGGGCTGTGTCGATTTGCGGCTCCGCCGCGTGGGCGCGACCAGCCACAACGCACCCGCAGCAGCCGATGTCACAGAACCCCCCACCCCTTGGGTACTCAACCCCGCAACACCCGGGCCCAGTCCTTCGGCACCCGCCCCGCAGGCCCCGGCGTAGGCTGATCCGCCGGATGGCTCACCGGCGGCGCCAACTCCGGCCCGGCCTCGAACAATTCCTCCGTCTCGTAGTTCCAGAACCACCCCTCGCCCGGTTCGTAACTACGGATCACCGCATGCCCGGTGGAACGGAAATGCGCCGTCGCATGCTTCGCGGGCGAGTCGTCGCAGCACCCGATGTGCCCGCACTGCGCACACCGCCGCAGATGGAACCACCAGCCACCCGCCGCGTCGCACTCCACACAGCCGTCGCCGCTCGGCGGAACGTCCGGGTCGATCGGGGTGTCGCCACTCATACCGTCTCCACAGTTGTCTCGGATGCCTCGGCGGTCAGGGGAAGCAGCACCTGGAACCGGGTGTCGCCCGGCACCGACTCCACCCGCATGCTGCCGTGATGCTTGTTCACGACGATCCGCCAGGAGATGTCCAGCCCCAGACCCGTACCCTGGCCCACCGGCTTGGTCGTGAAGAACGGATCGAAGATCCGGTCCTTGATCTCCGGCGCGATCCCGCTCCCGGTGTCCCGGAACTCGACCAGCAACTGGTCGTGGTCGAGGGCGGTCCGCACGGTCAGCGTGCCGCGTTCACCGCCGCTGTCGCCGTCGCCGTCCTTCATCGCACAGACCGCGTTGTCGATGAGGTTGGTCCACACCTGGTTGAGCTCGGCCGGGTAGCCGGGAACGGCCGGGACCGTACGGTCGTACTCCTTGACCACCGTGATGTCCTGCCCGATCTTCCCGGACAGCATCAGCAGCGTGCTGTCGAGGAGTTCGTGCACGTCCACGACCCGGTACGGCGCCCGGTCCAGCTGGCTGTACTGCTTGGCCGCGTCGACGAGATGCGAGATCCGGGTGGTCGAGTCCTCGATCTCGTTCATCAACAGCTCGGTCTCGACGGTGTAGTTGAGCCAGCCGATGGAGTTCGGCAGGATCTCCTCGTCCACGGCCGCCGCGACCTGCTCCAGCCAGTCGACGTCGAGCCCGGCCTGGACGAAGGTCGGCGCGAGCTGCCAGCCGTTGTCGCAGCCGTGGTCCTCCAGCCAGTCGGTGAGCGCGTCCTCGCGGTCGGAGGCCTCCAGCGGACTGAGCGTGAGCGCCTTGGCGACCCGCTCCGCCGTGCGCTCCTGGATCTCGATCAGACCGGCCAACTGCTCCCGCGAGAACGGACTTTCGGCGATGATCGCGAGCTTGTGCCGCATCTTCGCCACCCGCTCGCGCAGCGTGGACGTGGCCCGCACGGCCGCCGCGGCCGGGTTGTTGAGCTCGTGGGTGAGCCCGGCGGACAACGAGCCGAGCGCCAGCAGCCGTTCGCGCTGCCCGATCGCCGCCTGGGTGTTCTTCGACCCGAAGAACAGGCCCTCCAGGAGGTGCACGGCCATCGGGAACCAGTCCTGCATGATGTCCGCGAACGTGTCCGCCGGCAGCACGAAGAACCGCGTCGGCTCGGTCACCCGCATCGAGTTGTTGTACGCCTGCCGCACCCGGTCCCCGAGGTAGGCCTGCATGGCGCCCGAGTACACCCCGGGCTGCGAGGTCCGGGTGACCTCGACGTCGTCCCCGGCGACCCGGCGGGAGAGCACCACGGTGCCCTCGATCATCACGTAGAAGCAGGTGGCCGGGTCACCCTCGGTGTAGACCGGACCGGGCTGGAACAGCTCCACCCGGCCCGCGGCGCACAGCCGCCCCAGCTGTTCCGGTTCCAGCTTCTCGAACAGGAACAGCGCGCCGATCTCCTGCGGACTGCACGGCATCGGCCGCCCGCTCATGACTGCTCCAGGTACCGGTGGACGAGCATCACTGCCATGGCTCCTTCTCCGACGGCGGACGCGACACGCTTGGCGGACTCGGCGCGTGCGTCGCCCGCCACGAACACGCCGGGAATGCTGGTCTCCAGGTGGTACGGCGGCCGGTCCAGCTCCCAGCCCGCCGGCGGCCGTCCGTCGACGGTCAGGTCGGGCCCGGCCAGGATGAACCCGCGCCCGTCCCGCAGCACGGTGTCGCCGAGCCAGTCGGTCAGCGGCGCCGCCCCGATGAACACGAACATCCACTGGGCCTCGACCTGTTCCCGGTCCCCGGTCTCCACATGGCGCAGGGTGAGCCGCTCCAGACGCTCGGCGCCGTGCGCGGCGTCGACCACGGTGTGACTGCGCACCGAGATGTTCGGGGCCTCGCCGATCTGCTGGATCAGGTAGTACGACATCGAGGCCGACAGGTCGGCGCCGCGCACCAGGAGCGTCACCGACTTGGCGAAACGGGACAGGTACATGGCCGCCTGGCCGGCCGAGTTGGCGCCGCCGACGATGTACACGTCGTGGCCCTGGCAGGCGGTCGCCTCGGTGAGCGCGGAGCCGTAGAAGACGCCGCAGCCGGTCAGGTCGACGCAGCCGGTCGCCTCCAGCTGCCGGTACTGCACACCGGTCGCCAGGATCACACTGTGCGCCGCGACCGCCGAGCCGTCCGCGAACCGCACCACCCGTGCGCCGCCGTTGATCTCCAGTCCGGTCACCTCGCGGGCGGTCAGGATCTCCGCGCCGAACTTGTGGGCCTGCCGCCGGGCCCGGTCGGTGAGCTGGGCCCCCGACACGCCGTCCGGGAAGCCGAGGTAGTTCTCGATCCGGGAGCTCTGCCCGGCCTGTCCGCCGGTCGCCGACCGCTCCACGAGGACGGTCCGCAGCCCCTCCGACGCCCCGTACACCGCCGCGCCGAGCCCGGCCGGCCCGCCGCCGATCACCACCAGGTCGTAGAAGTCCGCCGTCGGCGTCGTCGCCAGCCCCACGCGCGCGGCCAGCTCCGGGGCCTCCGGCTCCACCAGGGGCGTGCCGTCCGGTGTGATCACCAGCGGCAGCCGCTCCGCGTCGGTGCCGGCCGCGGCCAGCAGCCGCTGCCCCTCCGGTTCCTCGACCGAGTACCAGCGGTACGGCACCTGGTTGCGGGCCAGGAACTCCCGTACGTCCGAGGACCGCGCCGACCAGCGGTGCCCGACGACCTTGGTGATCGGCACCGCCTTGTAGTCACTGGCCCGCCACGCGTCCAGCAGGTCGTCCAGGACCGGGTAGAGCTTCTCCTCCGGCGGATCCCACGGCTTGAGCAGATAGTGATCGAGATCGACGACGTTGATCGCGTCGATCGCCGCGTTGGTGTCCGCGTACGCGGTCAGCAGCACGCGCCGGGCGCCCGGGTACACGTCCAGGGCCTGTTCCAGGAACTCGATGCCGTTCATCTGCGGCATCCGGTAGTCGGCCAGGATCACGGCCACCAGATCGCCGCGCAGCTTCAGCTCCCGCAGCGCGTCCAGCGCCGACTCCCCGGACTCCGCGCGCACGATCCGGTACGACGCGCCGTAGCGGCGCCGCAGGTCCCGGGCGACGGCACGGGAGACCCCGGGGTCGTCGTCCACGGTCATGATTACACCTACGGTTGACTGTGAAGGTGACATAACGCGACCGTAAGGGACGGGGAGGGGCCCTGGCCACGGGAACCGTGACAGGGGCAGCACGCGAGTACCTGCGTGTGTCCAAAGGCAAGGTCAAGACCGCGCGCAGCATCACTGACCAGCACCGCGACAACATCGCCGCCGAAGCCGATCACGGTCCGTGGACGTGGGGCGAGCCGTACAGGGACACCGGCTCGGCCTCCAAGTTCGCGACCAAGGTGCGCGACGACTTCGAGAAGCTGCTGGCCGACCTGACGTCCGGCGCCTTCGGCGAACCCGGCGACGTGCTGGTGCTGTGGGAGGTGTCCAGGCTCGCCCGTGAGACCGGCCGGGGCGTGGCCCTGGTCGACGCGGCGGAGGCGGGCGGATACCTGATCCACGTGACCAGCCTGGACCGCACCTTCACCCCACGCAACTACGGTGACCGGCACTCCTTGATCAGTGGCATCAACGACGTGGAGAAGGAGGCCAGACTCCTGTTGGTGCGTACGCTGCGTGGTGTGAACTCCGCAGTCGGCGAGGGCCGCCCCCACGGCAAGATCCCCTTCGGCTATCACCGCACGTACGAGCTGATCGACGGTCCCCCCGCGTCCGGTGTCGCAGGAGGCCGACCCGGCCGAGGGGCCGCACGTGGTCGAGCTGTTCGAGCGTGTGGCGGGCTGGAACAGCCGGAGGCGTGAGTCCGTCCGCGCCGTGGAGCAGGACTGGCTCAGGCACGGCGTCACCAGCCGCGACGGCGTGCCGTTCACGGCCTTGGTACTGGTGTGATCGCATGGTGAGGTGTCGCGTATTCGTGGGTAACGCCTGCTGCTTCATGACGGTGAGTGAGCAGTCAGAGGTCTTCGATCGTGGGCAGGGATTGCCCCGCAGTGATGAACGGGCGGACGCCGATGCACCGAGTACAGGCAGCCGAGCAACCCCGGTGGTATCTCAACGGTGCAGCTTCCGGGCGATGATTCTGGCCTTCTTTGTGGTCTCGCGGATGACTGTGTCGTCCCCGTTCTTCAGGGCCTCTTTGAGCTCGCCGACCACGACCTCAGCCTCGGCCTGGGGGCCTCGTCGCGAATCTCGGCGGATGTGCGGCGCTGACGTTCCTGTTCCTCGTACCGTGCCGACTCACCCTTCATGCGATCAAGGACAGGCTTCGGCAGGGCAGATCCGCCGGTGACCGTTACGCGTTGTTCCTTGCCGGTGCGCAGGCCTTGGCGGAGACGTGTATGACGCCGTTGGCGTCGATGCCGAACGCGACCTCGATCTGGGGAATGCCGGCCGTCGCCGGAGGCAGACCGGTGAGTGTGACCGTGGCGATCTTCTTGTTGTGGGCCGTGCGCTCGTGCTCACCCTCGTAGACCTTGATCTCCAGCTCCGTCTGGTTGTCCCGCGCCGTTGTGAAGATCTCGGACCGCTTGGTCGGAATTGTGGTGTTGCGTTCGATGAGCTTGTTCATGATGCCGCCCTTGGTCTCGACACCGAGAGATAACGGGGCGACGTCGAGCAGCGGGACGTCCTTGGCCTGGCCTTTGCGAATACAGGCTTGGAGGGCTGCACCGACGGCGACCGGGTCGTCCGAACGCACGCGTTGGCGTTCCTTTCCGCCGGTTAGTTCGTCGACCAGCTTGATGACCGCGGGCATACGTGTCGAGCCGCCGACGAGGAGGACGTAGTCGACGTCCTTGAGTTCTACACCAGGAGAGTTCGACCTTCGCCCTCTGCGCGGCCTCGCGCAGGCGTCGAAGCGCTGTCCTGTCCTTGGCGAGGTCTACGCCGTGGTCATCGGCAAATCGCTTGACGAGATCGTCGACGATGCGCTGGTCCCAGTCGTCTCCGCCGAAGTGGATGACGATAATTGTCTGGTCGTCCTTGTCGAAGCCGTAAGCGAGAGCGGCGGCGGTCGGCTCGCTGATGATGCGCAGAACTTCCAGCCCCGCGATCTGGCCAGCTTTCTTAGACGTCATTTCAGTTGGTGAGTCGGCGGTGGCATATGAGGGTCGCGGCGATGGCGGTGAAGGCGAGGAAGTGTTCCGGTTTTCGTTCGTAGCGGCGGTGGAGGCGTCGGCAGCCGGACAGCCAGGACACGGTCCGTTCCACGACCCAGCGGTGTCGGCCCAGGCGTCGGGACGACTCGATGCCCTTGCGGGCGAGGCGGTGCCGGTAGTCGTAGCCCTTGTCCCCGTGCAGTTTGGCTGTCGTGGAGGTTCGCGGCGGAGATGCCGATCGACAGGGGCAGGCCGCTGCGGTCGACGATGAGGTGGACTTTCGAACCCCTCTTGCCTCGGCCGGCCGGATTCGGTCCCGTCAGCTGCCCCCTTTGAGGGCCCGGACGCTGACGGAGTCGATCGTGCAGCGCGACCAGTCCAGCCCGCCGCGGGAACCGAGTTCGTCGAGGACCAGGCGGTGAAGCTTGGCCCACACTCGGGCCTCGCTCCATTCGGTGAACCGGCGGAAGGCTGTCACGCCCGACAGGCCGAAGCCCGGTGGCAGTTGGTTCCAGGTGCACCCCGAGGCGGCCACGAAGATGATCCCGGCCGGCACCTCACGGTTCCCCCGCCGACGATGTCCTCCGCCCTGCGGGCGTTCCGGAGCCGGCGGGACCACCCGCTAAAACAGGTCCCACAGGTCTTCCGGCGCCAACCGTTCGACAAGCGCGGCAGTCATCACCTCAGACTGCCGCAAGATCACACCAACTGAAATGGCGTCTGAGGCAAGGCTGCACCGGGTTGGAGGGGTATCGACAGACCTTGCGGCGGGTGCCACGATGAGCCTGGCGTGTGGATGGGGCCGGGGGAGGCCGCCGTGCGAAAAGATCCCGATCAGCAGGTGCGTTGGATCTTTCACGGCCGCACCGGCAGGCTCTGGCACATCAGGCCGGAGGGCTACATTCTCCGGCACGTCGCCGACCGGGCCGGTGTCACATACAGGGTGCATTACGGCTACAACTACCCCGTCGGCGGCCGTGGCTCCCCGATGTACTCCTTCGATGCCGCGGACGCCCGCCGCGTCGCGCCCGACGTCATCGACGGCGTGATCGAGGTCGATCCCGCCTGGCGCACCGACACCCCCGAGGGCCGCCGGATTCACCGCCGGAACCGGCTCAAGCTCTTTCTCAGTGTGACCGCGTACGCCGCCCCGTTGATCGCCGCTTTCGTGTTTCTCATCATCGCCTTCGTCCAGTGATCCCACGCGCTTGACGGCCTGGGCCCGGGGTCACCCTCCTGGATGAGGTCGACACCGGTGGACGCGACGGCACCGAGGACGTGAGCATCTGACCGATGTCAGTTCTCTGTTCTGGCACAGATCTTGGGGAGCGTCGCGGAGGGTGACGGTGGCGTTCGATTGAGGGCGCGGGTTCGAGGCTCATCAGCGTTCTCGCATTCTGGTCCACCACCAGCCGAACACCGCCAACTCAATATTGTTGGGGTCGGGCAGGGTACGGCGCTCGAATTCCTCATCGATGCGTGTGATCAGTCGGCCCAAGTCCCGTTGCGCTCCGGGAGGAAGGTGCCGCATCGCCCGCTGGAGGTCATCACGGGCATCTCCCGACTATGTCGATGTCCAGGGCGAGGGCTACGGCCCTCTGACCAACGTCATCGCCGGAACCAACCCTGTCGGCTGAGACGGCAGACGAACAGCGGGGTCGCTTGCAGGCTGGGATGCAAGCGGCCCCGCTGTTCCTGCCTTTGCTCCCTCCCGAGGACGAGCAGGACATTCCAGAGCGGGTGACGCGACGGAGGCCGTCGTATGGCCATCCCGCCGTGAGAGCCCGAACGTCCGGACCGGCAAACGTCCCTGAACGGCGGGATGGCGTGGCATGGTCGATTGGAGAGTGGCTCAACCGGCGAACAGGTGAATGTCCATCTACCTCGCGGCCTCGGACAGCTCCCGGGCCGTTCGGATCAGGGCCCTGGCGGGGGCGCTCACGGCCTGTCCCGCGGGCACGGCCAGTGAGAGCGTGAGGCTGGGCGCGTCGGAACCGAGTGGGACCGCCCGGATCTCGTCCTCGGGATGCATGAACGACATCGGGCCGATGGCTACTCCGAGGCCGTGTTTGACGAGGGAGGCCAGACCGCCGGCGTCGCCGATCTCGTAGGCGATCTTGCGGGTGAGTCCGGCGCGGGCGAAGGCCGCGTCGGTCGCGAGCCGGTTGCCCCAGGTGGCCGGGGTGTCGATGAACGGCTGGTCCACCAGCTCCACCAGCTCCACCTGGTCGCGTCCGGCCAGCGGGTGGTCGGCGTGGCACAGCAGCTGCAGTTTCTCCGACGTCAGGACGTACATGTCGAGTCCGGGCGTGGCCTCGGGCGGGAGGATCACAAAGGCGACGTCGAGGCGCTTCTTGCGGAGGTCTTCGGCGTGCTTGACGCTGCCGGCGGCTTGTATGGACACGGTCACGCCGGGGTGTGTGGCGCGGAATTCCGAGATGAGCAGGGCTGGTTGGGCGACGATATGCCGGGGGGTCTGTATCACGCCGAGTCGGACCTCGCCGCGCAGTCCGCCCCGCAACTGCTCGATCACGTGCTGGGCCTCTTGCGCGGCGGCAAGGGTCCGCCTGGCCTCGGGCAGGAACAGCCGGCCTGCCTGGGTCAGATGCACGTGGTGGGTCGTGCGTTCGAACAGCTCCACCCCCAGGTGCCGTTCCAGGTTCCGTACCGCGGCCGAGACAGCCGACTGCACCAGGTTCAGCCTGGCCGCCGCGCGCGTGAAGCTGGCCTCGTCCGCGACGACGACGAACGCCCTGATCTGCCGTAGCTCCACCGTCCGCCTTTCATCGCAATGTGCGATAAGCAAAAGCAATTTCATTCGCTACCGATGCCGTCCGAACTGCCTGATCATGGTGCGGGAGAAGCTCAATGGGGCCCGGCCTGACGGAATGGCCGTGGCCTTTCACAGGAAGAGGCTCTTTGCATGACGCGAGTTGTTGTCGCTGCGTCGCCGATCTACGGGCACTTCACGCCGATGCGTGCGATCGCCGCCGATCTGGTGCGGCGCGGTCATCAGGTCACCGTGACCACCGGTTCGCATTACCGCGGTGCGGTGGAGGCGGTCGGCGCTCGGTTCGCGCCGTTGCTGGGTGCTGCCGACTTCGACGGCGACAACGTGCCGGCGCTGTTCCCGGAGATCCTCTCCATAGCGCCGGGGCCGGAGCAGTTGGGTTTCGGGCTGCGGCACCTGTTCATCGATCCGGTGCCGGATCAGCACCGCACGGTCCAGGAACTGCTCGCGGCGGCCGAGGGGGAGCCGGTGGTGCTGTTCCACGAGACGGGTTTCCTCGGAGCGTGGCCGGTGCTGCTCGGGGCGGCGGGGGCACGGCCGGCCGCGGTGGTCGGGCTCGGGGTGGTGCCGTTGACGATCAGCAGTGAGGACACCGCGCCGTTCGGACTCGGTCTCGCCCCGGACAGCTCGCCGGAAGGCAGGGAGCGTAATCGGGCAGCGAACACGATGGTGCAGGAAGCGCTGTTCGGTTCGACGCAGGAGCACCTGGTGAAGGTGCTCGCCTCCTGCGGGGTGACGGAGCAGGCGCCGTTCATCATGGACGGGATGCCGTGTGTTCCGGACCGGTTTCTGCAGCTGTCGATCGCGCAGCTGGACTATCCGCGCGGCGACCTGCCGGACTCGATCCGCTATGTCGGCGCGTTGCCTCTCGGGTCGGGCCGGAAGTCGCAGCTTCCGACGTGGTGGGACGAGGTCGCGTCGGCGCCCCGCGTGGTCGTGGTGTCCCAGGGGACCGCGTCGAACGTCGATTTCACCGAGCTGGTCCAGCCGACGCTCGATGCCCTGGCCGACCTGGACGTGCTGGTGGTCGCGACGCTGGGACGCGACGCCGAGCTGGAGCGGGTGCCGGCGAACGCCCGAGTGGCCGAGTTCATCCCCTTCGACGACCTGCTCCCGTACGCCGACGTCCTGGTGAGCAACGGCGGCTACGGCGGGGTGCAGCAGGCACTCGGCCACGGTGTTCCCATGGTGCTGGCCGGCCAGACGGAGGACAAGACCGAGGTGACGGCGCGTGCCGCGTGGGCGGGCGCGGCGATCAACCTGGCCACCCAGCGCCCGAAGGCACAGGATGTGCGTGCGGCGGTGGAGCGGGTGCTGACCGAGGCGGCCTATCGGGAGCGCGCCACGGAGCTGGCGGCGGAGTACGCCCGGCATGATGCGCTGACCGCGATCCACGAAGCTGTGGTCGAACTCGGCCGGTAGACATACGGATCCGACATGCACGCCGGGCCCCCTGTCTCCGCCGGGGCGAGCCGTGACATGCCGCCTGGCCCACCGTCCAGCCCTTGTCCGTTCAGTTGGAGAAGGCATGTGCGGACTGTCCTTCCGTCCTACCGTGGAGTCCCTCTGTCATGACGACTGTCCCGACCGAGCGTGAACCGTCCGAGGAAGTGGAGATCCGGACGGCCGCGGCCGAGCGGCTCACGTTCTTCGGCGACGCGGTGATCGCTATCGCACTGACGCTGCTGGCACTCGAACTGCCGGTTCCGGAGGGCTCGACGAACAGTGCGCTGCTGCGGTCGGCGGCGGACCACCGCGCCGGCTATATGGCGTTTCTGATCAGTTTCGTGGTGATCGCCGCGCACTGGCGGGCCCACCACCGGGTGTTCCGGCATGTTGCGGCCGTGAGCGGCCGGTTGACCAACTTGACCGTGTACTGGCTGCTCCTGCTGGTGGTCACTCCGTTCGCGACCGACGTGATCGGCGGCGACGGTGCGTTCCAGGTCCGGTTCGGCTTCTACGCCACGGTGCAGTTCTCCGCCTGCGCACTGTTCCTGCTGATGATCCGGGAGATCCGTCGCGCCGGCCTGAGCCGGGCGGGCACTACGCCGGAGGTGTTCTCCCAGGCGACCAGGGGAGTCGGCGCAGCCGCGGTGGCCTTCCTGGTATCCGTCCCGGTCTCGTTCCTCACTGCGTACGCGTACCTGTGCTGGATCCTGATACCGGTGCTCGGGCCTCTGGCCCTCACCCGCCTACGACGCCACGGGCGAAGCTGAGGGTACGGGCTGCACGCGCTTCCGCCTCTGGTCAGCGGCGGTCGGGGTGCGATGCCGCCGAGTACCTCAGGCATCCGTTTGAGGAGGGGGCGTGGCGTCCGGTCCGGCACGGCCGTCGGCGAGCTCGCTGTCCCGTAGCGCGGCCCGGGTGAGGGTCGTCGCGGTATGCACGAGGCTGGCGATGGCCTGCTCCGGGTCCAGTCCGTTCAGGTCGGTCAGACTGAAGAGTGCCTCGGCGCTGATGACGACCGAGAGGTCGCGCTTGAGCTGGTCCAGCGCGGCGGGTTGCAGCGTGTCGCTGTCGACGGCCGGCGCCAGCGCGTGGTCGATCAGTCCGAAGCGCAGCCCGGGGCGGGCGGAGGCTTCCGCGGGCCGCACGATGGTGGCCGCGATCATGGCGCGGACCACGCCCTGGCGGCTCAGTATGTGGCGCAGCAGCGCCTCGGTCGCGGCGGCCACCCGCTCCACCGGGTCGGTGGAGTCGGTGACGGGCTGCAGTGCCTCGGCGGCGGTGGGCAGCTGCCCGGTGACGGCCTCGCGCAACAGGCTGAGCAGGTCGGGGAAGTGGCGGTAGGCGGTGGCCTCGGAGACCAGGGCCGCCTTGGCCACCTCGGGCATGGTCACTTCGCGGCCGGTGCGGCTGAGCTCGGCCGCTGCCTGCACGATCGCGGTGCGGGTGCGCAGTTTCTGGTTGGCACGCCCTGTCGTGCTTGGTGTTCCCACCGGTCCACCTCTCGTTGTCCGCGGCTCGGGCGGGTTGAACCCTGATGAGGGAAGGCCTGCATCCCATGAAGCGAGCGCTCTACCCTCACGAGAGAATACTCTCACGAAAGAGGACGGCTCCGTGAACAAGGTCTCGGTCGTCGGGCCGGAGGGTGGCGAGGTCATCGACCTGGGCCCGGCCCGCATCCGCATCCTGGAGGACGGCGGGACGGCCGTGCACCGGCTGGGGGTCGCCGAGATCACCCTCGCCCCGCGCGGAGAAGGCCCGCCGCAGCATCGGCCTGCCGGCCATGACGAGGGCTTCTGCGTCATATCGGGCGCTGCCGTGATCACCGTCGGGGGCGCCGTTCACGAGGCCCCGGCCGGCACGTCGGTGATGGTGCCGCCCGGCGCCCCGCACACCTTCGCCAATCCGGGCGACGAGCCACTGGTCATGCTCAACACCTTCACGCCGGATCGGTCCGTGCAGTACTTCCGGGACCTGCGGGACGTGATCGCCGGTGGCGGGGAGGCGGACGCGCGGACCGTCGCGGAGGTGATGGGCCGTTATGAGACGACCCCGGCCGATGACTTCGCCTGAGTCCCCGCAGGTTCGCCGTGCCGTCCTCGGAGCCCGGCGATCATCCCCTTGATGAGCGTCAACTCTCTTCATGAGAGTCAACTTGCATAAAGTGGCGGGCTCGTCTAGCTTCATGCGAGTCAGCTCTCACGAATGGGGACCACTGCTGTGAACGCTCCGACCGCTGCCTCCACCACACGCACCGTCGACCTCGCCGACGGCCTGTCCGTCACCATCGACGAGTACGGCGCCCGCACCGAGGGAACCGGTGTCCTGCTCCTGCACGGCGGTGCCGGCCCCCGCACGATGACCGGCCTGGCCACCGCCCTCTCGGAGCACGTCCACGCGGTCACCCCGACCCACCCCGGCTTCGACGGCACGCCGCGTCCCGAGTGGTGCGACTCCGTCGCGGACCTGGCGGTGGCCTACCTCGATCTGCTGGACAGCCTGGACCTGACCGGTGTGATGGTGATCGGCAACTCGATCGGCGGCTGGATCGCCGCCGAGATGGCTCTGCGTGACACCAAGGGCCGTATCGGCGCCCTCACCCTCCTCAACGCCGTCGGTATCCACGCCAACATGCCGGCCAACCAGGTCATCGACCCCCGCACCCTGCCGCCCCAGGCGGTCACCAAGCTCTCCTTCGCCAACGCCGCCTTCCGCCCCGACTTCTCCACCTTCACCGACCGGCAGCGCGCCGCCGCAGCGGCCAACCAGCAGACCCTCGCCGTCTACGGCGGCCCCGGCTTCACCTACGACCCCAAACTCCGCGGCAGGCTGCGCCGCGTCACCCTCCCGGTCCTGGTCGCGTGGGGTGAGGAGGACGGCATCGCCAACCCCGTCTACGGCCGCGGCTACGCCGACTCCTTCCCCAACAGCCGCTTCGTGCCCATCCCCGACGCCGCCCACTTCCCGCAGATCGAACAGCTCAAAGCGACCCTTGCGGCCATCGGCGACTTCGTCGACACCGTCGTCAAGCCGGGCCCGGCCGACTGACCCCAGGACCTCGTCCCGCCCCACGCCGCCGCCGGCGGCCAGGACCGCCGACGGCGGGCGGGCTGGTCGCCACCGCAGCCCGCTCTCTGCCGTCGCTGAACCATTCGCATGCCGATCAACAGGACGGACTCCGCCGTGAGCATGGCCTATCTCGCACAGCCCGATCAGCAGCAGAAACTCGAATGGCTCGACGGCGGCCAGTTCGCCGTACTCCTGGACAGCGCGGCCACCGAGGGCCGGCTGACCGTCGGGCGGTTCAGCGTCGCCAAGGGCGAGGCGCCGCCGTACCACATGCACACCCGCGAGGACGAGATCTTCATGCTCATCAAGGGCACGGCCCTGCTGTGGTCGGACGACCGGGAGATGGAGCTGACGGAGGGCGGCATCGTCTACCTGCCCAGGAACGTCCCCCACGGCTACCGGATCACCTCCGACACCGCCGATCTGCTGATGATCTGCACCCCGGGCGGCATCGAGGGCATGTTCCAGCACGCCGGACGCGACCTGTCGACCCCCCGGCCCGAGGGGTTCGAGATATCCAAGGACCGGATGGCGGAAGCCGCCGACCTCTACGGCCAGATCATCCTCGGCCCGCCCCGCTGAACACCGACACAACCACCCTCCGGATCCGCACCCCTTGCACGAGAGGCACCACCGGCGGTCGTGGTGACGTCGGGCGGCAGCGGTATCGAGGTCATCATCTCGTGGAACAGGGCGCGTGCTCGGTGACGTCGCCTCCGACGTCGAGCGGGCCGTGGCGGGGCAACTCGGCGACGTCCCCGTCGTCACCGCCAGCACCCCCAGCAACGATCCGTCCCGGATGCTGCTGTACTTCCACGGTGGTGCGTACGCCATCGGTTCCGCGGCCGACGCGGCGGGCCTGGCCGCGGACGTGTCCCGGCGCTGCGGTGGCCGCGTACCGCGCGCTGCTCGACCAGGCGATCCCCGCCGACCGGATCGCCTTCGTCGGCGAGTCCGCGGGCGGCGGCCTGACCGTCGCGACACTGGTCGCGGCCAGGGAGGCGGGCCTGCCCCAGCCTGCGTCGGCCACGGTGTTCTCGCCCTGGGCCGACCTCACGGTGTCCGGCGCCAGCGCGACCGGCAAGGCCCACCTCGACCCTTCACTGACCCCACGGGCCTGCCCCCGCTGCTCATCCAGGTGGGCTCGCACGAGATCCTGCTGGACGACGCCGTACGACTGGCCGCCCGCGCCGCCGACCACGACGTACCCGTCACACTCCACGTCTGGCCCCAAGTCCCCCACGCCGCCTTCACTCGCGTCCGCTGGAACCCCACCAAGCAGTGACAGGACAGAGGTTCGCGAGGTCGCCGGTAACTCAGTGACATCGCCGCGCCGTTCTGACCTTGGCGGTGTACTAGCCGGAGCTCTCGACGAGTGCCATACGGTCGATCGCAAATGATCGGCTATCGAGTGCGGGTCGGCAATGGTTGCTGCGCCCGCCCGACTGCGGCAGACCGTGCATCGTGGTGAAGACGTAGTCCGGGATTTGCCATATCCGAGGAATCGAAACGGACGTCCGCCGAGGTGGCAGCAGTACGACGGGGCGTCGCGACAGTCGAGGTCCAAGTCGGTGAGGAGCACGACGAAGCTGGGCCAGTACGACGTCGAACCGACATCGGGCGTCGCCCTCACCACCGCCGTCAGCGGTCAGAACCTCGCAGGCAGGAGCTGGCCCGCGGACGAGTACGGCGCCACGGCAGAGCGGCGCAGGAGACACCGGAAGCCAGGACGGCGGGCCATGCCGTGATCCGCGCGTCGTGGGCCTCGAACAACCCCGGGCATGCCAGGAGAGAACACGCGAAGAGGGCCAGAGCGAGCCCCGCGTCGACGGCGCAGGGCCGACGACGGGCGTATCGCAGCAAAGTGTCGATCACGGGTCTTCCGTTCAGGCGAGCGGGCGGGACGGCTACAGCCGACCTGCGTTGGGTGCTGCCTCGGCAGTCGCGTCTCGAAGGGGTACGGAGCCCGCAACGCGGTCCGGAGAGCGTCCCTCGACTCGACACAGATCGAAGGAGTTTGGTGCCCCGGTCACCAGGTGACCGGAAGCTCGTAGATGCCGTAGGCGAGCGAGTCGCCCTTGAACTCGAGTGCGTCCGGGCCCACCGCGAGACGCAGGTCTGGGATGCGGCGGAAAAGGGTGCCGAAGACGACCTGGAGTTCGATACGGGCAAGTTGCTGGCCCACGCACTGGTGGATTCCCCAGCCGAAGGTGTGGTGATGGCTCGCCTTGCGACCGAGGTCGAGCCTCTCCGGCTCGGGGAACGCCTCAGGGTCCCAGTTGCCCGCGGGCAGCGGGACGACGATGCCCTCGCCGGCCCGGATCGTCTCGCCCTCGATCTCGATGTCCTCGCGGGCGATCCGCCGCTGGCCGAGGTGGGGGACGGTCAGGTAGCGCAGCAGTTCCTCGACGGCGTTCGCGAGGAACGCGGGGTCGTCGCTCTCGCGCAGCCGCGCCAGCTGGTCCGGGTGCTCGACCAGGAGCGCGGTACCCAAGGTGATCATGTTCGCGCTGGTCTCGTGGCCGGCGATCAGCAGGATCGTGCACAGCGTGACGGCGTCGGCGAGCGTGAGCTCGCCCGCCTCGACACGCGTGGCGAAGTCAGAGAGCACGTCGTCGGAGGGCCCGGCCATCCGGGCGCGGAGCAACTCGGCCAGATAGCCGCCGAGGGCCTCGGACGCCCGCCGGTCGTCCTCGGCGGTCTTGAACCGCCTGGTCGCGACGGACGCGTGCTCCTGGAAGAAGTCGTGGTCCTCGTAAGGCACGCCGAGCAGTGCGCAGATCATCAGCGAGGGCAGCGGCAGCGCCAGTGCGGTGACCAGGTCGACCGGGTTGGGGCCTGCGAGCATGTTGTCGATGAGGCCGTCGGTGATCCGCTGGATGTCCGGCCGGAGCTGCTCCATCCGCTTCCGGGTGAACGGACTCGTCAGCGTCCGACGGATTCTGGTGTGGTCGGCGCCGTCGGCGTTGAAGACGGTCAGCGGGTGGTGTGGGGCGTTCTCGGCCTGGGCCCGGGTGGGGTGCGGGAACCCCGGTCGTTTGTCGTCCGAACTGACCCGCGGGTCGGACAGGAGAGCGCGCTGGGCGGCGTGACCGGTGACGAGCCAGGGAGTACTGCCGTCCCAGATCCGCCCCCGGGACAGGGGCTTGCCCTGGTGCAGGGCCAGCAGTTCCGCCGGCGGTGCGAACGGGCACCGGCCGGACCTGGTACCGGGATACTCGGTGGGCGGTGTGGTGGGGGTGGTCTGCGTCGACTCGGTCATGGTGTACCTCCAGGAATGGCGTGGGGGGGGTGAGGAGGGAAGGGGAGATTCAGCCCTCGATGCGGATGGCCAGCGCGGGGCAGACGGCCGCCGCCTCGCGGACGGCGTCGGCCAGCTCGGCTGGCGGGTTCTCGTTCAGCACGACGACGATGCCGTCCTCCTCGCGCTGGTCGAAGACGTCCATCGCGGCGGAGACGCACTGTCCGGCGGCGACGCACTTGCTCTCGTCGATCACGATCTTCATGGCTCTTCTCCTGCTCTTTCAGCGGGTGGGGGTAGGGGTGGGGGCGGCGATCGTGTCGACGATCTCCTGGCGGCGCAGCCGGGTCTGTTTGGGCATGTTCCAGCCGAGGACGCCGGTGACCCGGCCCGCGCTCTGGTATCGGACGACGAACCGACGGGCTGTCAGATCGCCCTCCACAATCTCTGCTTCGGCGTCCGAGGGCACGAATCCGTGGACCTGGAGCTTGGCGTCGTACTGGTCGGTCCAGAAGTACGGCACAGGGGTGTACGGCCGTTCGTCGCCGAGGACGGCTCCGGCGACCGCCATCGCCTGCTCGGTTGCGTTGGTGCGGTTCTCCAGGCGGATCAGCCGGCCGAGCCCTTCGTGGTGCCAGCGGGCCACGTCACCTACGGCGTAGATCCCCTCGGCCGCCCGGCACCGGGAATCGCACACCACGCCGTTGTCGAGGTCGAGCCCGCTGCCCTCCAACCACTGGGTCGCAGGGACGGCTCCGATGGAGACGGCCACCACGTCGGCGGGCAGCACCTCGTCGGTGGCGAGCCGGACACCGGTCACCCGGCCACGGTGGCCGGTGAGTCCGATCACGCCGTCGCCGAGCCGGAGCCGGACACCCCGCTCGGTGTGCAGGCAGGCGAGGACACCGGACACCAGCGGGCCCACCTGCAGGGCCATCGGCGCCGCCAGCGGGCCGGCCAGCGTGACGTCCAGGCCTAGGGTGCGTGCGGTGGACGCGATCTCGGAGCCGAGCACGCCCTCGCCGACGACCACGAGCCGCTGGGCGGCCAGCAGGTCGGCACGGAGCGCCAGTGCGTGATCGAGAGTGCGCAGGGTATGGACGCCCGCCAGCTCGCTCTGTCCGGGCAACGCTCGAGCGTGTACCCCGGTGGCGATCACGACGGTGTCAGCCGTCAGTTCCCTTCCGGAGCGAGTGCGCACGGTCCGTGTCGCCGTGTCCAGTGCGACCGCCGGGTCACCCAGCACGAACTCGGCTTCGAGCTCCGACAGCGCCTCTCGGGTGCGCAGTGCCGCCCGCTCGGGTTCCCAGGCGCCGGAGAGTACCTGCTTCGACAGCGGCGGCCGGTCGTAGGGCGCGTGCGGCTCGTCACCGAGCACGGTGATCGGACCGGTGTGGCCCTTCCGTCGGAGCGCCTCCGCCGTGGTGAGTCCGGCCGCGGACGCGCCCACGACCAGTACGCGGGAGAGATGTGGTGCCTGCACGGCTGTCCCCTCCTCGGGGTCGGCTCACCGGAGTGAGCGTGGAACGACTGACGAGTTCGAGGATCTCGGTCGAAGGGCTGCCGCATCGAGGGGGTGCGCTCCCCAACCGGGGGTGTAGTGGGCTGCACCCCCCGTCTGCAGCGACGCTCCGACCGGGTGCCATGGTGTAGTCCGCTACACCATGGATCGGAGAGGTCCCGGAGCGCAGGGATCCACCGGCCGCGTCGGCCCCGCTCCTCCCTCATCCCGAAGGACGTCACCATGAAGTTCCTCGCCCGCGTGAAGGCATTCGTCGCCGACCAGGTGCTGTGGGCGTGCTTCGTTGCCGGACTCGCCGCGAGCTCAGCGTCCGGCGTCGTCCTTGACGGCACCCGGAAGGACGTCGCCACCTATGCCGGGTGATGTACTTCGCCGTCGACGAGGTGAAAGGGATCATGGGTGCCGTGTTCATGGGCCTGGTGTCCGTGGGCGCCCGCCGGCGGTCTCGTCGACAGCCACCGCAGGTCGGCTCCGATCCCTACCACTGAGCAGCCTCTGTCCTGACCGCTGCGCGGGCCGGGTTGATGCAGCCTGGAAGAACCCCGTGAGCAGCAACGGCGGGATCATGGTCGGCCGTCGGCCGTCGGCTGCGTGCTGCGGTCGCGTGTGCGACGGCCGATAGCGATCACCGTGCTGGCTGACATCGCGCTGGAGTACCGGTGTGATCAGAGTGCGCTCGATGCCCTCCACGACGCAGTCGCGCGCTGCCTGGACGACCCTGCCCACAGGTCCGGCGTGCGGCTCTGCGCTCTCAGGGGCCGCTCGTCCAGCGAGCTGCGGCTCCGCGTCATCCGCGTCGGCACGCCTGTCCGAACGGCAACCTCGACGGCTTCCCCCGCTTCATGGCCGACCGCGCGGCGATCGAGCGCTGGAAACACACCTTCGCCCTGTACTTCGGTGAGGTGAAGGGCGACCCGTCACCGGGCTGGCTCGGTCTGCGTCCGGGAGCCTGACCCTCGGCGCCCGGCGCGCTCCAACGCGCAGGGCACCGTTGTCTGTGGGTGCTCAGTCCTCGCTGGGCGCCGCGGGCAGCTTCGCCTGGATGAGGTCCATGACGGTGGAGTCCGTCAGGGTGGTGACGTCACCGAGCTGGCGGTTCTCGGCGACATCGCGGAGCAGTCGGCGCATGATCTTGCCGGAGCGGGTCTTGGGCAGCTCCGC
>NZ_JBEZLQ010000019.1:172423-219042 GCF_040652235.1 Streptomyces sp. NPDC048277 | reverse complement strand
ACGTGTGAGTTCCTGGTCGGCCAGGACGGCACGATCTCCTTCCTGGAGGTCAACACCCGCCTCCAGGTCGAGCACCCGGTGACCGAGGAGGTCGCGGGCATCGACCTGGTCCGTGAGATGTTCCGGATCGCCGACGGCGAGGAACTCGGTTACGGCGACCCGGAGCTGCGGGGGCATTCGTTCGAGTTCCGGATCAACGGTGAGGACCCGGGCCGTAACTTCCTGCCCGCTCCCGGCACCGTCACCCGCTTCGACGCGCCCTGCGGCCCCGGTGTCCGCCTGGACGCGGGCGTCGAAGCCGGCAGCGTCATCGGCCCGGCCTGGGACTCGCTGCTGGCCAAGCTGATCGTCACCGGCCGCACCCGCGCCGAAGCCCTCCAGCGGGCCGCCCGCGCACTGGACGAGTTCCAGGTCGAGGGCATGGCCACCGCGATCCCCTTCCACCGGGCCGTCGTCCGCGACCCCGCCTTCGCCCCTGCCGAGGGCCACTTCACCATTCACACCCGCTGGATCGAGACCGAGTTCGTCAACGAGATCAAGCCCTTCACGGTCCCGGCATCCGATACCGACGCCGAGGCCCAGGACGAGGCGGGCCGGGAGGCGGTCGTCGTCGAGGTCGGCGGCAAGCGCCTGGAGGTCTCGCTGCCCGCGTCGCTCGGCATGACCCTGGCCCGCACCGGCCTGGCCGCCGGTGCCAAGCCCCGGCGCCGGGCGGCGAGGAGGTCCGGCCCGGTCGCCTCCGGCGACAGCCTCGCCTCGCCGATGCAGGGCACGGTCGTCAAGGTCGCGGTCGAGGAGGGCCAGGAGGTCAAGGAAGGCGAGCTGATCGTCGTCCTGGAGGCCATGAAGATGGAGCAGCCGCTCAACGCGCACAAGGCCGGCACCGTCAAGGGCCTCGCCGCCGAGGTCGGCGTCGCCCTCACCTCCGGTGCCGTGATCTGCGAGATCAAGGACTGACCACACCCCCCGGGGAGGCGCGATCCAGATGTACTTCGACCCACGGGACGACCGCCGCGTCGTACGAGTCGTAGCCGTCCTGCCGGACGGCCACGGGCCCGCGACCCCGCCACCGCCCGCCTGGCGGCTGGCGGGCGAGGACGACGAGATCGATCGCGACCACCCGCACATCTGCCGGGGCGTCGACTGACGACCGGCACCGGCTCCACGGCCGACGCGGGCCCGGTTCCCGCCGGCCGCCCGCTCTCCCGGCACACCGGGCCTCCGGCACACCGGGCTTCCCGCAACACCGGGCTTTTCCCGCGGAATGCGACCCACTTTCCGCTCCCCCTGTCCCACGCACCATCACAAGGAGAGAGCTTCATGCACAGCACCTTGATCGTGGCACGCATGGAACCGGGCTCGGCAGCCGATGTCGCCAAGCTGTTCGGCGCGTTCGACGAGTCCGAGATGCCGCATCTCATGGGTACCCGGCGGCGTCAGCTGTTCCAGTACCGGGGCCTCTACTTCCATCTGCAGGACTTCGACGCGGACAACGGCGGCCGGCTCATCGAGGAGGCCAAGTCCGACGAGCGGTTCGTCCGCATCAGCGAGGACCTGAAGCCCTTCATCGAGGCGTACGACCCGGCCACCTGGCGGTCGCCCGCCGACGCGATGGCCACCCGCTTCTACACCTGGGAGGCGTCCGCATGACCGGCCGTCGCGTCGTCATCACGGGCATCGAGGCCCTCGCCCCCGGTGGCGTCGGCAAGGACAGTTTCTGGGAGCTGCTGAGCGAGGGCCGTACCGCGACCCGGCGGATCAGCTTCTTCGACCCCGGCCCGTTCCGCTCGCAGGTCGCCGCCGAGATGGACTTCGACCCCGAGCGGCACGGCCTCGCCCCGCAGGAGGCCCGCCGGATGGACCGGGCCGCCCAGTTCGCGGTGGTCGCCGCGCGCGGCGCCGTCGCCGACAGCGGGATCGACCTCGCCGCCCACGAACCGCACCGGGTGGGCGTCACCATCGGCAGCGCGGTGGGCGCCACGACCGGCCTCGACGAGGAGTACCGGATCGTCAGCGACGGCGGCCGGCTGCACCTGGTCGACCACGAGTACGCCATACCGCACCTGTACAACTACTTCGTCCCGAGCTCCTTCTCCGCCGAGGTCGCCTGGGCGGTCGGCGCCGAGGGCCCGAACACGGTGGTGTCCACCGGCTGCACCTCCGGTATCGACTCGGTCGGTTACGCGGTCGAGCTGATCCGCGAGGGCTCGGCCGACGTGATGATCGCCGGTTCGTCCGACGCGCCGATCTCGCCGATCACCATGGCCTGCTTCGACGCCATCAAGGCGACGACCCCGCGCCGGGAGGACCCGGAGCAGGCGTCCCGGCCCTTCGACGGCACCCGCAACGGCTTCGTGCTCGGCGAGGGCTGCGCGGTGTTCGTCCTGGAGGAACTGGAGAGCGCCCGCCGCCGCGGCGCGCACATCTACGCCGAGATCGCCGGCTACGCCACCCGCTCCAACGCCTACCACATGACCGGCCTCAGGCCCGACGGCGCGGAGATGGCCGAGGCCATCACGGTGGCGCTGGGCGAGGCCCGGATGAACGTGGACGCGATCGACTACATCAACGCCCACGGCTCCGGCACCAAGCAGAACGACCGGCACGAGACGGCCGCCTTCAAGAAGAGCCTCGGCGAGCACGCCTACCGCACGCCGGTCAGCTCCATCAAGTCCATGGTCGGGCACTCGCTCGGCGCCATCGGCTCGATCGAGATCGCGGCCTCGGCGCTGGCCATGGAGCACAACGTCGTACCGCCCACGGCGAACCTGCACACCCCCGACCCGGAGTGCGACCTGGACTACGTCCCGGTCACCGCCCGCGAGCAGCTCACCGACGCGGTGCTGACGGTGGGCAGCGGGTTCGGCGGCTTCCAGAGCGCGATGGTGCTCGCCCGTCCCGAGAGGAGCATGGCATGACCGCGGTGGTGGTGACGGGCCTCGGCGTCACAGCGCCCAACGGCCTGGGGGTCCAGGACTACTGGGAGGCGACCCTCGCAGGGAAGAGCGGCATCGGCCGCATCACCCGCTTCGACCCGGCGCAGTACCCGGCCCGGCTGGCCGGCGAGATACCCGGCTTCGAGGCCGAGGAGCACCTGCCGAGCCGGCTGCTGCCGCAGACCGACCGGATGACCCGGCTGGCCCTGGTCGCCGCCGACTGGGCCCTTGAGGACGCCGGGGTCCGGCCGCGTGACCTGCCCGAGTTCGGCATGGGCGTGGTCACGGCCAGCTCCTCCGGCGGCTTCGAGTTCGGCCAGGGCGAGCTGCAGGCCCTGTGGAGCCGGGGCAGCCAGTACGTCAGCGCGTACCAGTCGTTCGCCTGGTTCTACGCCGTCAACAGCGGCCAGATCTCCATCCGGCACGGGATGAAGGGCCCCAGCAGCGTGGTCGTCAGCGACCAGGCCGGCGGTCTGGACGCGGTGGCCCAGGCCCGCCGCCAGATCCGCAAGGGTACGGGCCTGGTGGTCTCCGGGGCCGTGGACGCCTCCATCTGCCCGTGGGGCTGGGTCGCCCAGCTCGCCGCGCAGGGGCTCACCACGAGCGACGAGCCGAGCCGGGCCTATCTGCCCTTCGACGAGGCGGCCGACGGGTACGTGCCGGGCGAGGGCGGCGCGCTGCTCGTCATGGAGTCCGAGGAGACGGCACGGGCACGCGGCGCGCGGATCTACGGCGAGGTCGCCGGGTACGCCGCCACGTTCGACCCGAAGCCGGGCAGCGGGCGCCCGCCGGCGCTCCGCCGGGCCATCGAACTCGCCCTGGACGACGCCGAGTTGGGCGCCGATGCGGTGGACGTGGTGTTCGCCGACGCGGCGGCCGATCCCGAGCTCGACCGGATCGAGGCGGAGGCGCTCACCGCGGTGTTCGGCCCCGCGGCCGTCCCGGTCACCGCCCCCAAGACGATGACGGGCCGCCTGTACTCGGGTGCCGCGCCCCTCGACCTGGCCGCCGCGTTCCTGGCGATCCGGGACGGCGTGATCCCCCCGACGGTGCACGTCACTCCGTCCCCCGAGCACAACCTCGACCTGGTGACCGACCGCCCCCGCGAGGCCCGGGTCCGCACCGCCCTGGTGGTGGCCCGCGGCCACGGCGGCTTCAACTCGGCGGCGGTGGTACGGGCCCTGCCCTGACCCCCGCCCCTCCGACCGGAAAACTGACCCGAAAGGAACAGCACGTGGACAAGCACGAGTTCACCCTCGACGACCTCAAGCGCATCCTGATCGAGGGCGCCGGAGCCGAGGAGTCCGTCGACCTCGACGGCGACATCCTCGACGAGGACTTCGAGCACCTCGGCTACGAGTCGCTGGCGCTCCTGGAGACCGGCGGCCGTATCGAGCGCGAGTAC
Source organism: Streptomyces sp. NPDC048277 (assembly GCF_040652235.1). Classification (NCBI taxonomy): domain Bacteria; kingdom Bacillati; phylum Actinomycetota; class Actinomycetes; order Kitasatosporales; family Streptomycetaceae; genus Streptomyces; species Streptomyces sp. NPDC048277. The sequence continues at coordinate 214,701 of NZ_JBEZLQ010000019.1, read as the reverse complement.
GGCATCGTCCTGGACGACGACGTCCTGACGGAGAGCAACACGCCCCGCGCCCTCATCGACGCGGTCAACGCCCAGCTGGACGAGGCGACCCAGACCGCCGCCTGACGTTCCGTCATCCCCCCCACTCCGCTGAACCGCCGCCGCCGGCACACCCCCCGACCGGCGGCGGCGCATCCCCCAACCAGCCCTCCAGCCAAGGGAGTTGAAAGAGCATGCCGGAAAAGACGCAGCGGGTCGCCCTGATCACCGGGGCCACCAGCGGAATCGGACTGGCGGTCGCCAGGCAGCTGGGTGCCGCCGGGCACAAGGTCTTCATCGGGGCACGCAACGCCGACAACGTGGCCGAGACGGTCAAGCAGCTCCAGGAGGAGGGCATCGAGGCCGACGGCGCCGCCCTGGACGTCCGTTCGGCGGACGCCGTCCGTGACTTCGTCCAGTCGGCCGTCGACCGCTTCGGCGCCGTCGACGTCCTCGTCAACAACGCCGGCCGCAGCGGCGGCGGAGTGACCGCCGACATCGCGGACGAGCTCTGGGACGACGTCATCGACACCAACCTCAACAGCGTCTTCCGGATGACCCGCGAGGTGCTCAACACCGGTGGCATGCGCGGCCGCAGCTGGGGCCGGATCGTCAACATCGCCTCCACCGCGGGCAAGCAGGGCGTGGTGCTCGGCGCCCCCTACTCCGCCTCCAAGCACGGCGTCGTCGGCTTCACCAAGGCCCTCGGCAACGAGCTCGCGCCGACCGGCATCACCGTCAACGCCGTCTGCCCCGGGTACGTCGAGACGCCGATGGCCCAGCGCGTCCGGCAGGGCTACGCCGCCGCCTACGACACCACCGAGGGCGCGATCCTCGAGAAGTTCCAGGCCAAGATCCCGCTCGGCCGCTACTCCACGCCGGAGGAGGTCGCGGGCATGGTCGGCTACCTCGCCTCCGACACCGCCGCGTCCGTCACCGCGCAGGCGATCAACGTCTGCGGCGGCCTGGGCAACTTCTGACCCCATCCGGACCCCCTGAGGAACCCCAGCCGGACCACCCGAAGAAGAGGACGAGGACGTGACCACGACGGACGCAACGACCACCCGCCAGGTAGCGCACGAGATCACCGTCTCGGCCCCCGCCGACGCCGTCTACCGGCTGATCGCCGAGGTGCAGAACTGGCCGCAGATCTTCCCCCCGACCATCCACGTCGACCACCTGGAGAAGGACGAGCGCGAGGAGCGCATCCGGATCTGGGCCACCGCCAACGGCGAGGCCAAGAACTGGACCTCGCGCCGCACCCTGGACCCGGACGGCCGCCGGATCACCTTCCGTCAGGAGGTCTCCGCGCCCCCGGTCGCCGCGATGGGCGGCGCCTGGGAGATCGAGGAGCGGGGCGGCGAGTCGCTGGTACGGCTGCTGCACGACTACCGGGCCGTCGACGACGACCCCGCGAGCCTCGCCTGGATCGACGAGGCGGTCGACCGCAACTCCCGCTCGGAGCTGGCCGCCCTGAAGGAGAACGTCGAACGCGCCCACTCCGCCCGCGAGCTGACCTTCTCCTTCGAGGACACGGTGCTGATCGAGGGCTCGGCCAAGGACGTCTACGACTTCATCAACGACGCCCACCTGTGGGTGGACCGGCTGCCGCACGTGGCCCGCGTCGGGTTCGAGGAGCCGACGCCCGGTCTGCAGGTCCTGGAGATGGACACCAGGGCCAAGGACGGCTCGACGCACACCACCAAGTCGTACCGGGTGACCTTCCCGCACCGCGCGATCGCCTACAAGCAGGTGACCCTGCCGGCCCTGATGACCCTGCACACCGGGCTGTGGACGTTCGAGGAGTACCCGCGCGGGGTCGCCGCCACCTCGCAGCACACGGTCGTGCTCAACCCGGACAACATCGCGCGGATCCTCGGCGCGCACGCCACGGTCGAGGACGCCCGCGAGTACGTCCAGGGCGCGCTGAGCACCAACAGCCGTGCCACGCTGCGGCACGCCAAGGACCACGCGGAGAAGAGCCGCTGACCATGGCCACCGACAGCTCCCCGGCCCGGCCCGCCAAGGGCCCGGCGGCAACCCGTGTGATCGTGGTGGGGGCGGGCCCCGTGGGGCTCTTCCTCGCCGGTGAACTCCGGCTGGGCGGCGCCGACGTGGTCGTCCTGGAGCGGCTGCGCACCCCCACCACGGAGTCCCGCGCCTCCACCCTGCACGCCCGCACCGTGGAACTGTTCGACTGCCGCGGGCTGCTGGCCGCGCTCGGCGATCCGCCGCGTGAACCGCGCGGCCACTTCGGCGGCGTGCCCATGGACCTGACCATGCCGAGCCCGCACTCGGGCCAGTGGAAGGTGCCCCAGACCCGGACCGAGGAACTGCTCCAGGAGTGGGCCGAGTCCCTCGGGGCGGATGTGCGCCGCGGCTGGGAGGTGCGCGGACTCACCCAGCGCGACGGGCACGTGGACGTCGTCGCCGAGACCCCGGACGGACCGCGGCGGCTGCGGGCGGCGTACCTCGTCGCCTGCGACGGCGAGGACAGCACCGTGCGCCGGCTGACCGGGGCGGACTTCCCCGGCACCCCCGCCGGACGGGAACTGCTGCGGGCGGACATCGCCGGGATCGACATCCCCGACCGGCGCTTCGAACGCCTCGACCGCGGCCTCGCCATCGCGGCCCGGATGCCCGGCGGCACCACCCGGGTCATGGTGCACGAGTTCGGCACCCCGGCCCCCGCCCGGACCGGCCCGCCCTCCTTCGCCGAGGTCGTCGGCGCCTGGCGGCGGGTCACCGGCGAGGACCTGAGCGGCGGCCGCCCGGTCTGGCTCAACGCCTTCGGCGACGCCAACCAGCAGCTCACGCAGTACCGGCACGGGCGGGTGCTGTTCGCCGGGGACGCCGCCCACCGCCAGATGCCCAGCGGCGGCCAGGCACTCAACCTCGGGCTGCAGGACGCGGCCAACCTCGGCTGGAAGCTGGCCGCGGTGGCCTGCGGCCGGGCCCCGCAGGGCCTGCTCGACACCTACCACGACGAACGGCACGAGGTCGGGCGCCGGGTGCTCGCCAACATCCGGGTGCAGGCACTGCTGCTGCTCGGCGACCGGGCGGTGGAACCGGCGCGCACCCTGCTCGGCGAGCTGATCGCCGCGGGACCCGCGCGGCAGCACCTCGCGGCGATGATCACCGGGCTCGACATCCGCCACCCCGTGGGCGGCGGCACCCATCCGCTGCTCGGCGCCCGGCTGCCGCTGGGCACCCTGCCGACGCCGGACGGACCGGTGAGCGTGGCCGGACTGCTGCGCACGGGACGCGGGCTGCTGCTCGTCTCCGAGTCCGCCCGCGCCGAACTGCGCTGGCTCGGCAAGGTCTGGTCGGACCGCGTCACCCCGGTCGCGGTACTGCCCGACGCCACCGGGCCGCTGCACGCCGCCGAGGGACGGCCGTACGAGGCCGAGGCACGGCCGTACGACGCCAAGTCGCCCCTGTACGACGCCGACGGGCTGCTGGTCCGCCCGGACGGCCATGTCGCCTGGGCCGGCACGGACCCCTGGGCGGCGACCGCGGCGATCCGCCACTGGTTCGGCCGCCCCGACCCGGGCCTGTGACCCCGGGTCCCCATCTGACTTGCCTTGCTCGTCCCCCTTGCTCGTCCCCCTTGTCCGACTCGGAGAGGAAAGTGCTGTGGACACGGATGTGATCGTTGTCGGCGCGGGGCCCTCGGGCCTCATGCTGGCCGGGGAACTGCGGCTGGGCGGCGCCCGCGTCGTCGTCGTGGAGAAACTGGCGGAGCCGACCGGGCAGTCCCGGGGGCTGGGATTCACGGCCCGCGCCATGGAGGCGTTCGACCAGCGCGGGCTGCTGCCCCGCTTCGGACAGCTGGAGAAGAGCCCGATGGGCCACTTCGGCGGCGTCCAGTTCGACTACACCGTCCTGGAGGACGCCCACTTCGGCGCCCGCGGCGTCCCGCAGTCCCAGACCGAGGCCGTCCTGGAGGACTGGGCCGGGGAACTGGGCGCGGACATCCGCCGGGGCTGGGAGCTGACCAAGCTGGCCGAGGACGCCGACGGCATCGAGATCGTGGCGGACACGCCCGAGGGCGAACGGCGGCTGCGCGCCGCGTACCTCGTGGGCTGCGACGGCGGCCAGAGCGCGGTGCGCAGGATGGCCGGGTTCGACTTCCCCGGCCTGCCGGCCACCCGCCGGATGTACCTGGCCGACGTCACCGGCTGCGAGATCCGGCCCCGCTTCCTCGGGGAGCGGCTGGAGAACGGCATGGTGATGGCCGCGCCGCTGGCGCCGGGCGTGGACCGGATCATCGTCTGCGAGCACGGCACCCCGGCCGGGGACCGGCCCGAGGACGTGCAGTTCGACGAGGTCGCGGCCGCCTGGGAGCGCATCACCGGCGAGTCGCTGGCCGGCGGCGGCGCCGACTGGGTCAGCTCCTTCACGGACGCCACCCGTCAGGTCTCCGTCTACCGCAAGGGCCGGGTGCTGCTCGCCGGGGACGCCGCGCACGTCCATCTGCCGGCCGGCGGCCAGGGGCTGAGCACGGGTGTGCAGGACGCGGTCAACCTCGGCTGGAAGCTGGCCGCGGTGGTCCGGGGCCGGGCTCCGGAGGGCCTGCTCGACACCTACCACGGCGAACGGCACCCCGTCGGCGCCCGGCTGCTGATGAACACCCGGGCCCAGGGCATGATCTTCCTCGGCGGTCCCGAGGCCGATCCGCTGCGGGCCGTGTTCACCGAGCTGATGGGGCTGCCGGAGGTACGCCGCCACCTGGCCGGTGTCGTAAGCCACTTGAACGTCGGCTACGACCTGGGCCCCGCCACCCACCCCCTGCTCGGCCGCCGCCTGCCGCCGCGCCCGCTGCACACGGCCGACGGCACGGAGACCACCACGACGGCCCTGCTGCACGCCGCCCGCGGTGTCCTCCTCGACCTCACCGACAACCCCGAACTCCGCGCGGCCGCGGCCCCGTGGGCGGACCGGGTCACGGTGGTCCGCGCCGCCCCCGACCACCTCGGCGTCTTCGCCGGCGCGACGGCGCTCCTGATCCGCCCCGACGGCCACGTGGCCTGGACGACGGGCGGCGGCCCTTCGCCGACCGGCCCTGGCTCCCTCATCGACGCCACCACCCGTCCCGCCTCCGAACCCGAATCCCGAGCGGAGTCCGCCTTGTCAGGCACCGGCGCACCCGATCCCCGTACGGCGGCCGCCCCGACAGCCCCCCGGCCCACGGGCGCCGTCTCCACCGCCCCCGCTCCCGCCTCCGTGTCCACCGCCTCCGTGTCCACCCGCACCGACCTCGCCACCTCGGTGGACGCCCTCGTCGTCGCCCTCCACCACTGGTTCGGTTCCCCGGAGGTGGGGTGAGCCATGGGCACCGCGTCCCTGTCCGTCGGCCCGCGGGTGCGGCGGATCACGCTCGACGCCGCCGGGCACACCCTGTCGGCCCTGCTGAGCGCACCCGAGGGCCCGCCGCGGGCCACCGTGGTCGCCCTGCACGGTGCCGGGATGAGCGCGGGGTACTTCGACGGCGGGGCGCAGCCCGACGCCTCCCTCTGCGCGCTGGGGGCGCATCTGGGGTTCGCGGTCCTCGCCGTCGACCGGCCCGGTTACGGCGACTCCGCGACCGGGCTCCCGCAGGGCCTGGACCTAGCCGGGCAGGCCCGCGTGCTGCGGGCCGCGCTCGACCGCTTCGGCGCCGAGTACGACATCGGCGGTGGAACGTTCCTGCTCGCCCACTCCTTCGGCGGCAAACTGGCCCTGACCCTGGCCGCCGAAGCCCCGCCGGCCGGACTGCTGGGCCTGGACATCTCCGGCTGCGGCCACCGCTACGCCCCGCGCTCCGCGGAACTGCTCGCCGGACCCGACCGGGCCCGCTGGAAGTACAACTGGGGCCGGCTCGCCCTGTACCCGCCCGCCACCTTCCAGTTCAGCGCGGCCCTGGTCAAGCCCATCCCGGAGCGGGAGCTGAGCGCCGCCCCGGACTGGCCGGGGGTGTTCGACACGCTCGCCCCGCACATCCGCGTCCCGGTACGGCTCACCTTCGCCGAGCACGAACTGTGGTGGCGGCACGACGCCGACGCCCTCGACGACCTGCGGGCCCGGCTCAGCGCCGCGCCCCGGGTGGTCGTCGACCGGCAGCCGGACGCCGGGCACAACATCAGCCTGGGCCGCACCGCCCGCTCCTACCACCTGCGCGCGCTCGCCTTCTTCGAGGAGTGCCTGCCGGAACGGGACGGGCCATGACACCGGCCGTCACCGAAGGACCGACCCGCCGGTTGCTGACCGGCAGCCTGCGCTCGCTGACCGTGCGGAACTTCCGGCTCTTCGCGGCCGGCCAGGTCGTGTCCGCCACCGGCACCTGGATGATGGTCGTCGCCCAGGACTGGCTCGTCCTCGACCTGTCCGGTGGCTCCGGCACCGCGCTCGCCACCGTCACCGCGCTGCAGTTCACCCCGATGCTGCTGCTGACCCTGTACGGCGGTCGGCTCGCCGACCGCCACGACAAGCGCGCCCTGCTGACCGGAGCCAACGTCGTCTCCGGGGTGCTCGCGCTGGCGCTCGGCCTGCTGGTCGTCTCCGGCGCGGCCCGGCTGTGGCAGGTCTGCGTGTTCGCCGCGGCCCTCGGCGTCGCCAACGCCGTCGAGGTGCCCGCCCGGCTGTCCTTCATCGCCGAACTCGTCGGACCCGACCTGGTGCCCAACGCCTCCGCGCTCAGCGGCGCCTACTTCAACATCGCCCGGGTGCTCGGCCCGTCCCTGGCCGGGCTGCTGATCGCGGCCACCGGCACCGGCACCGTGATGCTCCTCAACGCGGTGAGCTACGCGGCCACCGTGGCCGGGCTGCGCGCCATGCGGCCCGGGCAACTGCACCGCCCGCCCCGCCCGGCCGCCGACGCCCGGGTCATGGAAGGCCTGGCCGAACTCCGGTCGCGCCCCGACCTGGTGGCCACCCTGGCCCTGGTCGCGGCGGTGGCCCTGTTCGGCCTCAACCTCCAGCTCACCCTGCCGCTCATGGCGCGCACCGTGTTCCGCACGGACGCCGCGTCCTTCGGGCTGCTCACCGCCGCGCTCGCCGCCGGTTCACTGCTGGCCGCCTTCGCCGGCACCCTGCGCAGGGGCCGCCCCCCGGCCCGCCTGGTCACCGGCTGGGCCTGCGCCTTCGGCGCGCTCGCCGCGGCCACCGGATGGGCGCCGAACCTGCCGACGGCACTGGTCCTGCTCGTCCCGACCGGCTTCGCGTCCCTGTACTTCGCCCAGGCCGCCAACCACCGCGTCCAGCTGGGCAGCGACCCTGCCCACCGGGGCCGCGTCATGGCCGTCTACACGCTGATCCTGCAGGGCACCGCCCCGCTCGGCGCCCTCTTCGTCGGCACCGTCACCCACTACCTGGGAACCCGCTCCGCCCTCTGGGCGGGCGGCCTGATCTCGCTGGCCGCCGCACTCGTGGCGGCCGCCGCCGACCGCGGCGACGCACCCGCCGGGCCACCCCCGGCCACGCGGACGCCGGCCCACACCACCGGAACCGGGAGCCGCCCGTGAACCTCCCCCTCGTACCGAACGTCCCGCGCTCCACCCTGGAAGTGGGCGCGTCGGACCTGCACATCTGGCTGCTGCCGCCGCCCGCCTCGGAACGCGACGTACCGGTCGGCGAACTCGACATCGAGGAGCGACGGCGTGCCGCCGCCTACCGCCGCCAGGAGGACCGGCAGATGTACGCCGCCGCCCATGTGGGGCTGCGCCGGGTCCTCTCGGTCTACACCGGTGTCGCGCCCAAGCGGCTTCCCCTCGGCCGGGAGTGGTGCGAGGAGTGCGAGGAGCGGCACGGCCGTCCGGTCCTGGTCGACCTGCCCGGCGCCCCCGAGTTCTCCCTCTCGCACAGCCACGGTCTGGCCATGGTCGCGATCGCGCGCACCCGGGTCGGCGTCGACGTCCAGGTGCTGCCGTCGCCGGACACCGTGGAGGCCTGTCTGTCCTCGCTGCACCCGGCCGAACAGCAGGAGATCACCCGGCTGTCGGAGGACCGGCGGCAGATGGCCTTCGCCCGGCTGTGGTCCCGCAAGGAGGCCTATCTGAAGGGGCTCGGCACCGGCCTGGCCCGCGCGGCCGACATCGACTACCTCGGCGAGGCGGCCGAGTCCTGGCGCCCGACCGGCTGGGCGGTGCGCAACGTACCGCTGTGCGACGGCCATGTCGGCGCCGCGGCCGCGGCCGGCGACAAGGACTGGCGGGTCTCCATGTACTCCGTGCCCGCCGAGTGGCTCTACGCCCGGGACGCCGTGGAGCGGATCGCCACCGTCGAACCGGGCCTGCGCACCGTGCTGCGCGCCCACAATCCGTCCTCCGTCCAGACGCACGCCCTCATCGACACCCGGAACAGGAAGGAAAGGGCCCAGGCATCATGACCGTCATCGATCCCGGGACTCCCGTGCTGGAGACCGCCCCGGACGCCCCGGACGCCTGCGAGGTGGACCGGCTGACCGAGCTGCAGATCATCAAGGACCTGGCCCGTACGGGCCACGACCCCAAGGCCACCGAGCGCCAGCACGCCAAGGGCAAGCTGACCGCCCACGAACGCATCGAACTGCTCCTGGACCCGGGCTCGTTCACCGAGGTCGAGCAGTTGCGCCGGCACCGCGCCACCGGCTTCGGCCTGGAGAAGAAGCGCCCCTACACCGACGGCGTGATCACCGGCTGGGGCACGGTCCACGGCCGTACCGTCTTCGTCTACGCGCACGACTTCCGGATCTTCGGCGGCGCCCTCGGCGAGGCCCACGCCCAGAAGATCCACAAGATCATGGACATGGCCGTGGCGGCGGGGGCCCCGCTCGTGTCCCTGAACGACGGCGCCGGCGCCCGTATCCAGGAGGGCGTCTCCGCGCTCGCCGGCTACGGCGGCATCTTCCAGCGCAACACCCGCGCCTCCGGGGTGATCCCGCAGATCAGCGTGATGCTCGGCCCCTGCGCGGGCGGCGCCGCCTACTCGCCCGCCCTGACCGACTTCGTCTTCATGGTCCGCGACATCGCCCAGATGTTCATCACCGGCCCCGACGTGGTCAAGGCGGTCACCGGCGAGGAGATCACCCAGAACGACCTGGGCGGCGCCGACGTCCACGCCAGCGCCTCGGGTGTGGCCCACTTCGCCTACGACGACGTACGCAGCTGCATGGAGGACGTACGGCACCTGCTGTCGCTGCTGCCGTCCAACAACCGCGAGCTGCCGCCCAGGACACCGAGTTCGGACCCTGCCGACCGGCGCACCGACCGGGTGCTGGAACTGGTCCCCGGGGACCCCGGCCGGGTCTACGACATCCGTACCGTCATCGAGGAGATCGTCGACGACGGCGACTACTTCGAGGTGCACGCGGACTGGGCGACCAACGTGGTGTGCGCGCTGTCCCGGCTCGACGGCGACGTCGTCGGCATCGTCGCCAGCCAGCCGGCCTCCTTCGCCGGGGTCCTGGACATCGACGCCAGTGAAAAGGCCGCGCGGTTCGTGCAGTTCTGCGACGCCTTCAACATCCCGCTGGTCACGCTGATCGACGTACCGGGCTTCCTGCCGGGCGTGGCCCAGGAGCACAACGGCATCATCCGCCGCGGCGCCAAGCTCCTCTACGCCTACTGCAACGCCACCGTGCCCCGTATCTCCCTCGTCCTGCGCAAGGCCTACGGCGGCGCGTACATCGTCATGGACTCCCGCTCGATCGGCACCGACCTGGCCCTCGCCTGGCCCACCAACGAGATCGCGGTGATGGGCGCCGAGGGCGCGGCGAACGTGATCTTCCGCCGGGAGATCGCGGCGGCGGACGACCCGGAGGCCACCCGCGCCCAGAAGATCAAGGAGTACCAGTCGGAGCTGATGCACCCCTACTACGCGGCCGAACGCGGACTGATCGACGACGTCATCGACCCGCGCGAGACCCGCTCCACCCTCATCCGCGCCCTGGCGATGCTCCGCAGCAAGCAGGCCGACCTGCCGTCGCGCAAGCACGGCAACCCGCCTCAGTGAGCGCGCCGGAGGGGGCGGACGGCGCCCTGGTCATCAAGGTCGTGAAGGGACAGGCGAGCCCCGCCGAGCTCGCCGCCCTGACCACCGTCCTGCTCGCCCGCGCGGCCGCCCTGGCCGCCGCGGACGTCAGTCCTCTCGTACCCCGCCCGGTGGCCGGCTGGCACCGCCCGGAACGCCTCGCGACCCACCGCGACCCACGCGGCTGGCACGTCGCCGGCGCCCGAGCGGCCTGACGGCGCACGGACCCCCAATGCCCCCGCCCCCCGACCTCCCTCGACCGCGCCGACCCGGTCGAGGGACACACCGGGGCCACGGCCCGCCCACACGACGCACGACCGCACTGCATGACCGCGACCCGGGACCCGCGGCCCGGGACCCGCGGCCCGGGACCCGGGACCCGCGGCCCGGGACCCGGGACCCGCGGCCCGGGACCCGGGACCCGCGACCCGCGACCGCGACCCGGACCCGCGACCGCGACCCGGACCCGCGACCGCGACCCGGGACCCGCGACCTCGTCCCGCGTCCCGCGATCCACGACCGTGACGCACGATCGCGAACACCACCCGCGACCGCGGCGCATGACATCGACCCATGACCGCGACCCACGCCCCTCCCACGTCAGACGAAAGGACGATGAGACCGTGTCAGTCATACCGACGACGAATGCGCTGAACCTGGGCGCCCTGCGCGAGACCCCCGGTGACGACCGCCGGCGGGTGTTCGAGGTGTTCCTGTGCCGGAAGCTGGCGCAGCACCTGGACATCCCCCCGGCCCACCGCATCGCCCGCGACCGTCCCCTGCACACCCAGGGCCTCGACTCCCTCACGGCCCTGACCCTCCAGCGCACGCTGGAGACGGCCCTCCACATCCCGGTACCGGCCCACCACCTCCTGCGCGAACAGTCGGTCGGCGAACTGGCCGCGACCCTGAGCGAGCTGGTCGACCGGACCTGAGCCTCCTCAGACGATCCCGTGCACCGTCTTGGGCGGCGCCGATGCCGGTGCCTGGTAGGGCGGTGCGCCGGTGAAGGTGCCGAGCGCGGCCGCGGCCCTGCGGTGGGCGGCGGCCGTGCCGGGGTCGCCCAGCGCCTCCGCGGCGGCGGCCATGCCCAGCAGGGCACGGGCCTGCTCGACGCGGTAGCGGATCGCCGACGCCAGTTGGTGGGCGTGCGTGTGCAGGGCGAGCGCCTCGTCGTACTCGCCGCGGCGCAGCCGGAGCCGGCCGATGAGGTTCTCGACCTGCGCCTGGCGGGTGGGACTGTCGCTGGCGTGGGCGAGCCGGAGCGCGGGCCCCGCACAGGCCTCGACCTCGGCGTGGTCGCCGAGGCACTGGGCGACCTCGGCGGAGAGCGCGAGGACCAGGGCGAAGTCGCCGGGCGGACTGAAGTCGTCACAGCGCTCACGGGCGCGTCTCAGACAGGCCCGGGCTTCCCCGTACTCGCCGAGACCGACATGCGCGAAGGCGAGGTCGGTGAGGGCCATCACCTCGTTGTCGCGGTGGTCGACGTCCCGGTGGATCGCCAGGGCCTGCCGGGCCGCCTCGGCGGCCTCCGCGTACCTGCCCCGCTGCTCGTGCAGGGTGCTGAGGTTGGTGAGGGTCTCCGCCTCCGCCCGGGGGATGTCCAGTTCGCGCTCCAGGGCGATGGCGCGTTCCAGGTGCGGCAGCGCCTCGGCGTGCTGGCCGAGCACGGTCAGGAGCAGGCCGATCGTGGACTCGCTGTGCGCCTCGGTGTGCTTGTCGCCCAGGCGCCGGGCGATGTCCCGGCCCTCGCTGACGACCTCGATCCCCTCGTCGAAATGGCCGAGTTTCCAGCAGGCGACGCCCAGGTTGGACAGGCTCACGCCGAGCAGGGCGAGGTCCTCCAGCCGGCGGGCGGCGGCCACCGCGATCTGGCTGAGGTCCCGGAAGTCCTCGAACCGTCCACGCGTGTTGAGCTGGAAGACGATGTTCCGGGTGAGCGCGACCGTGTGCCGGTCGAGGCCGTGGCGGTCGGCCAGGGTGACGGCGGAGAGCAGGCTGGTGTGCTCGCGGTCGAACCACTGGGCGGCGCGTTCCGGGCCCGGGAGCGGCGGCAGCTCACCGGAGAAGGCGCCGATGCCGGTGGCACTGCGTTTGCGGCCGGGGAAGAGCAGCTGGCAGGCCTCCTCGGAGGCGGCCAGATAGTAGTCCAGAAGGCGTTCCACCGCCGCGGCGTCGTCGCGTTCGGTGGCGGGGCCGCGCTGGCTCTGGGCGAAGTTCCGTACCAGGTCGTGGAACCGGTAGAGGTCCATGTCCGGCTGCTGGAGGAGGTGCACGTCCAGGAGCCGCTCCAGGATGGTCTCCGAACCGCGGGGATCCATGCCGAGCAGGGCGGCCGTCGAGTGGGCGTCGAGGTCGGACCCCGGGTGCAGGCTCAGCATCCGGAAGGCGGCCCGGTGTTCCTCGTCCATCGCCTGGTACGACAGGCGCAGGCTGGCGGCGACGCTGCGCTCGCCGACGCTGAGCTCCTCGAGCCGGCGGGTCTCGTCGTGCAGCCGGTCGGCGAGGTAGCGGACGGTCCACCGGGGCCGGTTGCGCAGCCGGGCGGCGACGATCCGCAGGGCGAGGGGGAGCCGGCCGCAGAGTTCGACCAGTTCGGCCGTGGCATCCGGCTCGGCGGTGACCCGGGCGGTGCCGAGCATCTCGGTGAGGAGCTGCTCGCCGTCCCCGTGGGACATGGGGCCGATGGAGATCCACTCGGCGCCGTCGAGGTCGAACAGCCGGGACCGGCTGGTGACCAGGACCAGGCAGCCGTGGGCCGGCGGGAGGAGCGGCAGGATCTGCGCGGTGTCGTGCGCGTTGTCCAGAAGGAGCAGCACCCGGCGGTCGGCGAGCGCGGACCGCCACATCGCGGCACGGCCCTCGGCGTCGTCGGGGATGCGCTCGGCGGGCGTGCCGACCGCGCGCAGCAGGCTCTCCAGGGCCGCGGCCGGGGTGACGGAGCGCTCGCCGGGGGTGAAACCCTGCAGGTCTATGTGGAGTTGGCCGTCGGGGAAGAGGGCGGCGACCTGGCGGGCGGCGCGCACGGCGAGCGAGGTCTTGCCGCTGCCGCCCATGCCGTCTATGGCGACCATGGTGGTGCGCTGCGCGGGCGTACCGGCCGAGTCGGAATGCGGCGCATGCCCGGCCGCGCCCGAAGAATCGTTCTTTCGGTGAATGCAGGCGAGCAGGGCGGCGAGGTCCTCACGACGGCCGGTGAAGTCGGCGAGGTCGTAGGGGAGAGTACAGGGCGCCGGGGACGCGGACGGCGCGGTTCCGGCCACGCCGGTGCCCGGCCCGGTGGGTGCGCCGGCCACGAGGGCGGGTGGCGGGACGGGTGGGCCGGCCATGGCGGCGAGTGGTGGGGCGGGTGCGCCGGTCATGGCGACGGGGGGCAGGGCGGGCACGGGGACACCGGATACGGGCACACCGGACACGGGCACACCGGTACCGACAGCGGGGCCGGGGGTGAACGTGGGGGCAGCCGCGGGCTCGACGCGCTGAACGGCGTGATCCGGCTGAACCGACGGCAGGAGGGCTTGGCCGGGGTGGAGGGCCTGACCGAGTGGGCCGGGCTGGCCGGGCTGGAGGGCCTGAACAGGCTGGACGGTCCGACCGGAAGCAGGATCGGGCCGTGTGGGCAAGGGGGCCGAGGGCGCCAGGGGCGCCGGAGGCGTCGGCCGTTCCGGGGCGGCGAGTTCGGGGGCCTCCCGGAGGATGCCCTCGTAGAGGCGGGTCAGCGGGCGGCCGGGATCGATCCCGAGTTCCTCGGCGAGGAGTTCGCGGACCTTGCCGTACTCCTCCAGCGCCTCCGCCTGGCGGCCGCTGCGGTAGAGGGCGACCATCAGATGGCCGCGCAGGGTCTCCCGCAGCGGGTGCTCGGAGATCAGCCGGCGCAGGTCCGTGACGAGTTCGGCGGCCTCCCCGAGGCCGAGACGGAGTTCCAGGAGCTGCTCGGCGGCGGCGAGATGCCGTTCGCCGAGAGCGGTCGCGGCGGCCTCGATCACCGGGCCGTCCATGCCGGACAGCACCGGACCGCGCCAGAGCGCCAGGGCCCGGCGCAGCGCCGCGACGGCGTTCGCGGCGCGCCCTTCGGCGATGGCCCGGCTCGCGGTGGCGGTGCGGTCGGTGAACTCCAGGAGGTCCAGGCGGGTGCCGTCGACCGTCACGCGGTATCCGGGGCCCTGGGTGAGGATCAGCCCGCTGCCGCCGGGGATGCGCCGGCGCAGATGGGCGACGGCCTTGCGGACCTGGTGTGCCGCGGTGGTCGGCGGAGCCTCGCTCCAGACGGCCTCCACAAGCCGACTGACCGGTACGAGTCTGTGGGGTTCGAGCAGCAGCATGGCCAGGACCCGTTCCTGCACGGGTCCGCCGAGATGGAGTCTGGACGAACCCGACCAACCCTCGAGCGGGCCGAGGATGTTGAAACGTACGGCCTGTTGCTGCTTGCCTTCCTCGTACTCCGCGTTCTCCACATGCCCCCCTTGCCGGCCGAGGCGGTGGTTGGTCGCCTCACCGGTTCCCGCGTCCCCTGTCAGTAGCCGTGCGTACCGGCGAGATCATAGGCGGTCGTCCCGGGGGTTGACACCCTCAGTTACCGGCCGGGGGCGGAGGGCGGTACAGCGATGGGGGAATCGTTGGTTCCGCCTGCCGGGCGCGGCCGTGTCCACGGGACCGGCCCGGCCGTACCCGCCGGACCTGCGCGGTCGTACCGGCGGAAGCGGCGTCGCCGTGTCCACGGCGCCGGGAACGGCGTTGCCCGCAGGACCGGAACGGCGGCACCCGCGGGACGGTGACAGCCGTTCCCGCGCGGCCGTTCCCGCCCTTCCCGGCAAACCGGTACGGCGGTTTCCGCATGGCCGGTACGGCGATTTCCGCACCGTCGGTACGGCGGTTCCCGCACCGGCGGTACCGCCGTTCCCGGCCGCACGGGAACGGCGGTACCGGGGCCGGGAACAGGAGGGGACCGGTTCGGGAAGGGGCGGTTCGAGTATCGGTGCAGCCGAGCGAGAACCTCACCAACTCAAAGGGGAAACAGACGTGCGGAACAAGCCGAGCGGGTTCAAGGGATTCACCGGTCTCCTCACCGCGGCCACCCTGGCCCTGGGGCTGAGCCTGGGCCTGGGAGTGGCCGCCGGTACGTCGCTGACCGCCGGCGGGAGCGCCACCGGTGCCGTCACCCTCGCGGACAACCAGGGGCCGACGTCGGTCACCCCGTGAGGCCGCGGCCGGGCCGCACGCCGGTGAGTTCTCTTCGCCGGCCACCCTCCACCGATCCTGCCTTGGAGTCACCTTGGACATCCGTCAGCTGACGACCTTCCACAAGGTCGCCACACTCCTCAGCTTCACTCGTGCCGCCACCGAGCTCAAGTACGCGCAGTCCAGTGTGACGGCGCAGATCAAGGGGCTGGAGGCATCGCTCGGGGTCGAGCTCTTCGAGCGGCTCACGGGAAAGATCCAGCTCACCCCGGCCGGTCGGCGGCTGCTGCCCTACGCCGAACAGATGCTGTCGCTCGCGGGCGAGGCCCGTGGTGTCGCCCTCGGGGAGGGAGAGCCCTCGGGCGTCCTCACCATCGGCACCATGGAGAGCGTCACCTCCTACCGGATGCCGCCGGTACTGGAGCTCTTCCTGCACCGCTATCCGCTGGTGCACCTGGTGCTGCGGCCCAGCCTGTGCGCCGAGACCCTGCACTCGCTGCGTCAGGGCACCTTCGACATGGGCTTCCTGATGGAGGCCGAGACCCGGCACTCGGGTGTGGAGAGCGAGGTGCTGGGCCGCGAACCGCTGGTCCTGGTGGCCTCGCCCGGCCATCCGCTGGCCGGCGACGAGAAGGTCACCCTGGAGCAGCTGCGCGAGGTACAGGTACTGGCCCCGGAGGCCGGCTGCGCCTACCGGGAGCTGTTCGAGGCCGAGTTGAACGACGGGACCGGCGAGCCGGTGCCGTTCCTGGAGTTCGGCAACATCGAGTCCATCAAGCGGGGCCTGACGGTCGGGCTGGGTGTCAGCCTGCTGCCCAGGATGACCGTGGCCGACGACATCGCCGCGGGGGCGCTCACCGAGCTGGCCTGGGACCCGCCGTTCGAGGTCTACACCCAGCTCGCCTGGCGGCGCGGCCGGCGCATCAGCCGGGAGATGCGGCTGTTCATCGACCGGACGGTGGAGTGCATGGCAGGGGAGTACGCCACGCCGGCCGACAGCTGACCGGAGGCGGTACCGCCGCCAGGTGTGCGGTACCGCCCGCACAGCCTCAACCCGCAGATCGGACCGGATGATTCCCGGCATCGCGTATTCCGGGGGATCTTCCCTGGACGTCCTTGTACACACCCGGACATGATTTTTGGAGTCCGCTGGTCATGCTACGGAGGAGGAATACGTGTCGAACAATCTAGTGCGTAAGGGCCGGAAGTTCGTCGTCTCGAGCGTTTCCTCCGACGCACATATGTGGAACCTCGTTTTTCTCCAGCTATTACTGGAGGAACACGGCGGAGAAGTGCGCAATCTGGGCGCCTGCGTGCCTGATGAACTCATCATGGAGGAGTGCCGCGCCGAGCGTCCGGACGTCCTGGTCATCAGCACGGTCAACGGTCACGGGCACCTCGACGGCCTCCGGCTGATCCGGAAGATCCGTCAGGATCCCGGCCTCGCCGACCTGCGTGTCGTCATCGGCGGAAAACTCGGTGTGCGCGGCGCGGAGAACATCGCATTCGTCAAGGAACTCGTGACGGGCGGTTTTGACGCGGTGTTCGAGTCCGAGGGCGGACTGCAGGATTTCCAGGAATTCCTCTCCGGACTGGAGTCGGCCGCCCGGCCCGCACTCCCCGCGGCCGGCGGGATCACCGGAGTTTCCGGCACCTCCGCGACCACGGCCGCCGACCTCTTCGAACTCGCCCCGCTGGACGCGGCCGCATGAACACCGTCGGAGCACCCGGACAGTACACGGGCACCGGCCCGGCGCGGGGTCTGGTGGCACCGGTGGCCGCCCCCGGCCCGAGCCGCAGCCGTTTCTCCGCGTTCGTCCGGAAGTCCGCCGACGCCGGCCGGCTCGTCGTGCAGCCGCGCATGGGCTTCGCCGAACTTCCCGTCATGCGCGAGGGGTTGCGGGGCGTCCGGGCCGCCCGGGCCACCGCCGTCGGCACCATCACCCTGGACAGCTACACCCGGGTCAACGACCACGACTCCGCCCGTGCGGCGCTGCGCACCGGCGCCGAGCTCAACGGCTTCCCGCTGGTCGCCCACGGTCCGCAGGCGACCCGGGACATGCTCGGCGACCTGGCCGGACCCGACTTCCCGATCCAGGTCAGGCACGGCTCCGCGCTGCCGTACCCGCTGTTCCAGGCGATGGTGGAGGCGGGGATCGACGCCACCGAGGGCGGTCCCGTCTCGTACTGCCTGCCCTACAGCAGGGTGCCGCTCGCCGAGGCCACCGACGCCTGGGCGCGCTGCTGCGATCTGCTCGCGGCCCAGGACGAGCAGATGCATCTGGAGAGCTTCGGCGGCTGCATGCTCGGCCAGCTGTGCCCGCCGAGCCTGCTGGTGGCGCTCAGCGTGCTGGAGGCGCTGTTCTTCCGGGAGCACGGCCTGTCCAGCATCTCGCTGAGCTACGCCCAGCAGACCAACCAGGCCCAGGACCTGGAGGCACTGGCCGCGCTGCGCCGGCTGGCCGGCGAGCGGCTCGGGGCCACCGACTGGCATGTCGTCCTCTACACCTACATGGGCGTCTACCCGCGCACCCCGATGGGCTCCTTCCGGATCCTGGAGGACAGCGCACGCCTCGCGGTGCGCAGCGGCACCGAGCGGCTGATCGTGAAGACCCCGGCCGAGGCGTTCCGGATCCCGACCGTCGCCGAGAACGTCGACGCGCTGGAGTTCGCCGCCGCCGTCGCCGCCGACGCCGCCGAGCGCCCCGAGCCGGTGGCGGCCACCGCGACGGGCCTGTACGAGGAGGCCCGGATGCTGGTGGACAGCACCCTCGACCTGGCCCCGACGGTGGGCTCCGCGCTGGTGCGGGCCTTCGCCCGCGGCCACCTCGACGTGCCGTTCTGTCTGCACCAGGACAACGCCAACGTCTCCCGCGCCTATGTCGATCCGCACGGCCTGCTGCGCTGGGCGCGGCCCGGCGCGATGCCGCTGGAGCCGGCGGACACCGAGTCCGTGCGACCGCTCTCCGCGCAGAGCCTGATCGAGATGCTCGGCTACAACGAACGGCGCTTCGACCGCGAACAACTCGTCCGAGTCCGCCAGTGGAGTCTGTCATGAGCATCGCGACCGAGATCAACTCCCCGCTGACCACGGCCGCTTCGGCTCCGGCCGCGTTCCGCACCCTCGGCGAGGTCCGGGCGCGCGGTGCGCTGCGGGCCGCCGTCAGCCGGGGCATCGCCGGGCTCTCGCAGCGCGGTGCGGACGGGCGCTGGGCGGGGCTCGACACCGACATCGCACGGGCCGTGGCCGCCGCGGCCCTCGGCGACCCGGAGGCGGTCGAATGGCTGCCGTCCGACCCGGCCGAGCGGCTGGACCGGCTGGTGGCCCGCGAGGCCGAACTGACCGTCTGCAACCTGACCTGGACGCTCGGCCGAGAGGCGGCGTGGCCGGTGCTGTTCGCCGGGGTCACCTGTTACGACGGCGAGGGCTTCATGGTCCGCGCGGACAGCGGGATCGACCACCCGGAGCAGCTCGCCGGGGCCCGCCTCGCCGTGCAGGCCGGCACCACCAGCGCCGCCAACCTGGCCGCCTGGTACGGGAGAAGGGGCCTGGTGGCGGTCGAGCCGGTGGCCTTCCCGACCCCGGCCGCGACCCTCGCCGCGTACGCGGACGGCGACTGCCTCGCCTACGTCCTGGACCGTACGGCCCTCGCGGGCGAGCGGGCCGCGCTGCCGGACCCCTGGAACCACCGGGTCCTCGACGCCTCGATCTCCCGCGAGCCGATGGGCGCCGCCGTCCTGGACGACGACGCGCACTGGTACCGGCTGTGCCGCTGGGTGCTGCAACTGCTGACCGCCGCCGAGCACCACGTCGACGAGGCGGGCCCCGGCCACCGGGCCGAGGCGCTCGACGAGGCCGCCCGGCTCGCCGGACCGCACGGCCCCGCGGTGGGCCTCGACGAGAACTGGGCGCAGCGCGTCCTCGACGCCGTCGGCAGCTACGCCGACATCTACGAACGGAACCTGGGCGGCGCCTCCGGGCTGGGAGTGCCGCGCGGACTCAACGAGCTGTGGACCCGGGGCGGCCTGCACTACGCCGTCCCCCTGCACTGACCGGCGGGCCGGCCCCCCGCCGGCCCGACCCGCGGCCACCCCCGAAGTCTCCGAGGAGGGACTGTCCATGAGCACCGACCAACGTTCGACCAGCACGGAGCTGAAAGGAACGGTGGAACTGACGATCGCCATGGTGCTCTCGGGCACCCTCGGCGTCTTCGTCATCGAGTCCGGGGCCTCCCCGTTCAACGTCGTCTTCTTCCGCTGCGTCTTCGGCGCGGTCGCGCTGGGCCTCTACTGCCTGGCCCGCGGATTCTTCAGGAACCACAACTTCACCCCGAAGAAACTGGGCCTGGCCGCGCTGGGCGGTGTCTTCATCGTCTTCAACTGGGTCCTGCTGTTCTCGTCGTACAAGAACACCTCGATCTCCGTGGCGACCGTCGTCTACCACACCCAGCCGTTCTACGTGGTGCTGCTCGGGGTGCTGCTGTTCCGGGACAAGCTGACCGCCGCCAAGTTCGGCTGGCTGGTCGTCGCCTTCGCCGGTCTGATCCTGACCGCCGGGGTCTCGCTCTCCGACTTCGAGGGCGGCGGCGACTCGGCGTATCTGGTCGGCCTCGGCGAGGCGCTGCTCGCGGCCCTCTTCTACGCCCTGTCCACCGTCATCACCAAGCGGGTCACCGGGGTCCGGCCGCACCTGGTCGCGCTGGTGCAGGTGACCCTCGGCATCCCGCTGCTGCTGCCCTTCGCCTCCTTCGGCGCCATGTCGGGCATGGGCATGCGCTGGGGCTGGCTGGTCGGCCTCGGCCTGATCCACACCTGCCTGATGTACGTCCTCATGTACTCCTCGTACCAGAAGCTGCCCACCCCGAAGATCGCCGTCCTCGCCTTCATCTACCCGGCGGTCGCGATGCTCAGCGACTGGGCGGTCTACGGCCACCGGATCAGCCTCGTCCAGGCGCTCGGCATCCCGCTGATCGTCGCGGCCAGCCTGGGCGTGAACCTGGGCTGGACCTTCGGACCGCGCCGCCGCCCGGCCAAGGCCGAGGAGCCGGCCGCGGCCGCGCAGCCCGGCAGCGCACCGGCCGACGTTCCCGAGCCCGCGCAGGCCGCTGCCGCCGGCGCCGAGAAGCTCACGATCGGAGATTCCCGATGACCACCGCCACACCTTCCGCCGAGTCCCAGCCGGGCGGGGCCGACCCGTCCGCCGCGCCCCGGGTGGCGATCGTCGGTGCCACCGGCGCCGTCGGCAGCACCCTGATCGAGCTGATCGAGCAGCGCGGGCTGCGCTACCGCGAACTGCACCTGGTCGCCTCCTCCCGGTCCGCGGGCCGCGTGCTCACCGTCGGCGGGCAGGAGTACGAGGTCCAGGCGATCGAGAACTTCGACTTCGCACAGGCCGACGTGGCCTTCTTCTCCGCGGGCACGTCGGTCAGCGAGAAGTGGGTCCCGGTCGCCACCGCGGCCGGCACCCTGGTGATCGACAACACCATCGCCTTCCGCATGGACCCCGACTCCCCGCTGGTCGTGCCGCAGGTCAACGCCCACGAACTGGACCGCGCCCCGAAGAGCGGTGTGATCGCCAACCCGAACTGCTCCACCATCCCGCTGGTCCGGCTGCTGCGCGGTGTCGAGGACCGCTGGGGCATCCGGCACGTGGTGGTCAGCACCTACCAGGCCGCCTCGGGCCTCGGTTACTCCGGCATGGACGAGTTGCACGAGTCCAGCAGGGCCTCCCTGGACGGCGCCGGCGAGAAGTTCGAGTCGCGGCACTTCGAGCCGTCGCTCGCCTTCAACGTGATCCCGAAGATCGACCGCTTCCTGGACTCCGGTTTCACCCTGGAGGAGCAGAAGATGCTCCAGGAGTCCCGGAAGATCCTCGACCTGCCGCACCTGGACGTCACCACGACCTGTGTCCGGGTCCCGGTCGCCAACTGCCACTCCGAGGCCGTCTACGTCGAGTGCCACACACCGGTGGAGCGCGCCGAGCTGATGGAGGTGCTCTCCGGTCTCCCCGAGGTCGTCGTCGACGACCGGGACGACCCGAAGGAGTTCCCGACGCCGGCCGCCGTGGGCAGCTCGGACCTCGTCCACGTCGGGCGGGTCCGGATCACGCAGAGCAACCCCCGCGCGTTCTGGCTGTGGCTGGTCGCCGACAACCTCCGCATCGGTGCCGCGCTCAACGCCGTGCAGATCGCCGAGGAACTGGTGGAACGGGGCACTCTGTGACTGCCCCCTCCGCTCCGTCCGTACTGAAGTTCGGCGGCTCCAGCTTCCGCACCCTGGCGTCGTACGGGTCGCTGGCCGAGGCGCTGGGCCGCCGGATCGACGAGGACGGCACCAAGCTGGTGATCGTGGTCAGCGGCCAGCCGGGCGAGACCGAGCAGTTCCGGGACCGGCTCAGCCGGGTCAACCCGCACCCCGAGGACGAGACCGTGGCCGGTCTGCTGACCCTGGCGGACACCGTCGGCGCGCAGCTCCTGGCCACCGCCCTGCACCGGGCGGGCCGCAGCGCCACCGTGCTCGCCGGGCACCAGCTCGGCCTGGTGACCGACTCGGCGTTCATGTGGGCGCGGCTGGAGCACTCCGACCCGGAGCCGATCCGGACCGCGCTGCGC
Source organism: Streptomyces sp. NPDC048277 (assembly GCF_040652235.1). Taxonomy (NCBI): domain Bacteria; kingdom Bacillati; phylum Actinomycetota; class Actinomycetes; order Kitasatosporales; family Streptomycetaceae; genus Streptomyces; species Streptomyces sp. NPDC048277. Next base: position 192,907 of record NZ_JBEZLQ010000019.1, on the reverse strand, counting down.
GAGCACGACGTGGTGGTCGTGCCCGGCGGCCAGGCGGCCGACTCCCAGGGTCGGCCGACCTGGCTCGGCAAGAACAGCTCCGACCTCTCCGCGGTGGCGCTGGCCGCCGCGCTGGGCGCCCCGCGCTGCGAGATCCACTCCGACGTGGACGGCATCTACAGCACCGACCCGCACCTGGTCAGCGGCACCCGGCTGCTCAAGGAGGTGTCGTACGACATCGCCGCGATGATGTCGCTCTACGGGGCGAAGGTGCTGCACCGCAGGTCCGTGCGGCTCGCGCAGAAGAACCGGGTGGAGATCGTCTGCCGGCTCAACAGGGCGCCGTTCCGGGCGGGTTCGGTCATCGGCACCCAGGGTGCCTCGGCCGCCGCCGTGGTCCTCAACCAGCGCTCGACCGTCCTGCGCTACGACCGTGAGCAGGACGCGGACCTCGCCTTCGCCGCGTTCCACGGCGCCAACATCGACACCGTCCGGCTCACCACCGGGCCGCTGGTCGCGGTGATCGGCGGCTTCGTCGACCTGGAGGAGTTCCAGCGCCGGAAGGGCCTGGTCCCCGGTGCGGTCGCGGGAGTTCCGGTCACGGCGCTGCGCGGCAGCAAGGCGGCCACCCATCTCGCCGCGGACGAGGACGACGCGCTGCACCTGGCGCAGCGCCTGCACGACGTACTGCAGGACCCCGACGCCCTGTTCCCCGAACCCGAACTGCTGGGAGTGTGACCAGAGATGAGCATCCTCGCCGACAGCGTTCCTCGTGTCGACGCGCCGCAGACCTTCGCCAGGATCGCGCTGTCCGACCGGGCGCGGGACGAACTGGGCGCCGGACTGGCCGAGTCGGGCGACCCCGGTGCCGACATCGACCGGTCGATGACCCGTTATCTGCAGATCTTCGCCGGACTTCCTACAGAAACGCTTCAGCAGATCCTCGACTTCGGCCGGCACGTGGACACCGCGGGGGTCGCCCTGGTCGACAACCTGCCGGTGGACGCGTACCTGCCCGACACCCCCTCGGACGGCGGCCCGTCCCGGAGCAAGCCGACCTTCGTCGCCGAGGGCGTGCTGCTAGGCCTGAGCGGGCTGATCGGCGAGCCGATGGGCGTACTGACCGAGAAGGCCGGACAGCTCGTCCACGACGTGATCCCCGTCCAGGGCGGCGCGAAGACCCAGACCAACGAGGGGTCGGAGGTCTTCCTCAACTTCCACAGCGACATCATGTACGACGCGATCGGCCGCTACGACATAGCCAACCCCGACTTCCTGGTGCTGAGCTGCCTGCGCGCCGACCACGAGGGCGTCGCCGCCACCCACTACGCCGACGCCCGCGACATCTCGGCGGCGCTCGCCCCCGGGACCCTGGAGACGCTCCGCTCCCCGCTGTTCCGGCTCAACGCGCCCGGCAGTTACACCCGCAGGGTGGCGGGCGGCGCGGAGGTGCTCTCGGAACCGGTGTCGCTGATCAGCGGCAGCGACGAGTACCCGGAGATCGCCATCTCGGCCAACGGCGTCCACCCGCTGACCAGCGGTGCGAGCGCCGCCCTCGAACGGCTCCAGGAGGTCTGCGGGGAGGTGGCGCACGGGGTGCGGCTCCGCCCGGGCCAGGCGCTGCTCATCAACAACCGCAAGGGAGTGCACGCCCGCACCACGTTCACGGCCCGCTACGACGGCCGGGACCGCTGGCTGCAGCGCACCTACGTACGGCGCAGCCTGTGGAGCGTCCGCTACCGGGTGACCCCGGAGAACCGCCGCGTGCACTACTGAGCGGGCGGCCGGCCCGGCCCACCGCGCGGCCGGCCCCGGTACAGATCCTTCCGTGCGGAACTGGAGTGGTGTGTCGTGTCAGGCAGGGACTCGCAAGAGGCACGGGGGAACGTGCCGACGCAGACGGAACCCGGTGACGGGGAACGGACGGAACAAACGGAACAAGGGGAGCAGGCCGGTCGGAGGGAGCGGGGGGCCGACCCCGTTCTCTCCTCCCTCGCTGCGCTGATCGGCCAGGACGAGACCTGTGTGGACGTGTACCGGCTCGTGATCGCGGAGCCCGACTGGGGAGCGGCCCGGATCGCCCGGGAGCTCGGCCTCCCGGAGCCGGAGGTGCGCTCCGCGCTCGACCGGCTGGCCCGGCTCCGTATGCTCGACCGCGCGGGCGGCGCCGCCGCCGACGTGGCGGCCATCAGCCCCGAGCTGGGCCTGGCCGCGCACATCCGGCGCCGCGAGTCCGAAATCCTGAGCCAGCAGCGCGAGCTGGCCGCCATGCAGGCGTACATCGCCGAACTCGGCGCGCTCTACGCGGCGCAGCGGGCCGGTCACGGCACCCAGGGCATGGAGCTCCTGGAGGGGCCGGGCGAGGTCCGGGCGCACCTGTCCGAGGCGGCCCGCACCGCCCGCAGCGAACTCCTGGCGTTCCTGCCCGGCGGTGCGCAGAGCCCCGAGGCCCTGGAGGCCAGCCGCCCGCTGGACGAGTGGAGCCTGCGCGCCGGGGTGCGGCTGCGGACCGTCTTCCTGGACAGCGTCCGCAACGACCGGTCGACCACCGAGTACGCGCACTGGCTCGCCGGACTCGGCGGCGAGGTCCGGACGATCCCCTCGCTGCCGGCCCGGATGCTGATCGCCGACCGGACGACCGCGCTGCTGCCGCTCAGCCCGGAGGACGGCCGGGGCGGGGCGGTCGTGCTGCGCACACCCGGGGTGATCGACGCCCTGCTCGCCCTGTTCGACCTGGTCTGGGAGCAGGCGGTGCCCTTCGGGGCGGCCCGCCAGCCGGCCGTCGAGGGGCCGTCGCAACAGGAGCTGGAGCTGCTGCGGCTGCTGGAGCGCGGACTCACCGACGAGGGCGCCGGGCGCAAACTGGGCCTCTCACTGCGGACCACCCGGCGCATGATGTCCGGGATCTGCTCCCGCCTCGGCGCCCGCAGCCGCTTCGAGGTGGGCGTCCTCGCGGAACGGGCGGGGTGGCTGTGAGCACCCGCCGAAATTCCCGGAATTCCGTTCGGAATGGGTGATCGCGCCTATCGGTTTTCCTGAACCGCTTTCCCCCGATGGACACTTGGCGCCATTGCACCTTGCTGCCAGAAGTCGCCCCTTGAGCTGGTGCGAAGGTATCTGAGACCTTTTTGGGGAAGGTCGGTGAAGTCGAATTCCGAACTCTCGATCCATATCGTGAACCGTTACCGGAAAGGTCTATGTCCGTGAATCCTGGCGCGAATTCCACCCTGCACGAGAACTTCGAACGCGTCGCCCGCCGGTACCCGGAGTCCGTGGCGGTCACCGACGCCCACGGCGACCTCACCTACCGCGAACTCGACGCCCGCGCCGGGCGCCTCGCGGCCGTCCTCGCCGCGGCCGGCGCCGGCCGGGACCGGCGGGTGGGCCTGTGCGTCGAGCGCGGCCGCGACCTGATCGTGGGCATGCTCGGCATCCTCAAGGCGGGCGCCGGCTATGTCCCCGTCGACCCGGCCTACCCGGCGGAGCGCCGTGACTTCGTCTTCGGCCAGTGCGACTCGGGCCTCGTCGTCACCGGCGCGGACACCGCGGACCTGGTCACCGGCGCGCGGGCGGTGCCGGTCGACGCCGAACCCGCCGACGGCGACACGGTGCCGACCGCGGCCACGGACGCCGCCGGGCTCGCCTATGTGATCTTCACGTCCGGTTCGTCCGGCGCCCCCAAGGGCGTGCAGATCGAACACCGCAACGTGGTGCGGCTGTTCACCGCCACCAGCGAGGTGTTCGGCTTCGACGAGACCGACGTGTGGGCCGGCTTCCACTCGGCCGCCTTCGACTTCTCCGTCTGGGAGATCTGGGGCGCCCTGCTGCACGGCGGCCGGCTGGTCGTCGTACCCCGGGACACCGCACGCGACCCGCGCGCCTTCCACGAGCTGCTGCGCCGCGAGCGCGTCACCGTCCTCAACCAGACCCCGTCCGCCTTCCGCAACCTCGCCAACGCCGACGCGGAGACCGGCGCCGAGACCGACACCGCCGCCTCCGGACTCGCCCTGCGGTACGTCGTGTTCGGCGGCGAGAAGCTGGACCACCGGACGCTCGCTCCGTGGGCCGCCCGCCATGGCCTGGACAGTCCCGCGCTGATCAACATGTACGGGATCACGGAGACCACCGTCCATGTCACCTGGCGGCGCGTCGAGGAGGCGGACCTGGCCGGCGAGGGCCCCAGCCCGATCGGCGTCCCCCTCTCCGACCTGCGCATCGACGTCGTCGGCGAGGACGGGCGGTCGCTGCCGCCGGGCGCGGAGGGCGTGCTGTACGTGGCCGGCGCCGGACTCGCCCGCGGCTACCTGGACCACCCGGAGCTCACCGCCGAGCGCTTCTTCGAGCGCACCGCCGCCGACGGCACCACCGAACGCTGGTACAACTCCGGCGACCTGGGCATCCAGGTGAGCCCCGGCGAGTACGCCTACGTCGGCCGTGCCGACCGCCAGCTGAAGATCCGCGGCTACCGGATCGAGCCCGGCGAGATCGAGGCCTGCCTCAGGAAGCACCCGGCCGTCCGCGACGCCGTCGTCACCGCGGCCGACTTCGGCGGCGGCGACCCCCGCCTGGTCGCCTACCCGGTGACCGACGCCGACCCGGAGACCCTCGCCGCCGAGCTGCGCGCCGAGGTCGCCCGCTCCCTGCCGTACTACATGGCCCCGTCGCTGTACCTGTGCATCGAGGAGATCCCGGTCACCGTCAACGGCAAGCTCGACCAGGCCGTCCTCGGCAAGCTCCTGGACGCCCGCCTCGCCGAGACCCGGGAGACCCGCGACGCGGCGGGCACGGAGACCGCCGCCGAGGCGTCGGTCGAGGAGACGCTGCGGACGATCTGGTCCGAACTCCTCGGCGTGGAGGGCCTCAAGGACACCGACGAGTTCTTCGACCTCGGCGGCACCTCCTTCTCGCTCATCCACATGCTGCAGACCGTCAACACGAGGTTCGAGCTCTCGCTCAACATCTCGACCCTCAGCAAGGGCGCCAACCTCGGCGTCCTCAGCGCCGCCGTCAACCGCCAGCTCGCCGCCGTATCCCGCTAGGAGCCCCCGGAATGACCACCACCCTGCCCGAGACGGGCCAGTCGTTCGCACTCTCCGAGGAGGAGCTCCGGCGCTTCCACCAGCAGGGCTTCATCGGCCCGTTCACCCTCTACGAACCCGACGAGATGCGGGAGATCTGGCGCACCACCCGCCTGGAACTGCTCGACCGCTCGGACGCCGTCTACCCCGCCGAGGACGCCGTCTCCGGCGCCACCAACATCGCCAACTACGACCGCCACCTGGACCACGACTTCCTCGCCTCGCACATCGGCCGCCGCGAGATCGTCGACCGGGTGGCGAGCATCCTGGGCCCGGACGTCATCTGCTGGCGCACCGAGTTCTTCCCCAAGCACCCCGGTGACGAGGGCACCGACTGGCACCAGGCCGACACCTTCGCCAACGCCTCCGGCAAGCCGCAGATCCTGTGGCCCGAGGACTCCGGCTTCGGCGGCACCATCACCGTCTGGTCCGCGTTCACCGAGGCGTCCACGGAGAACGGCTGCCTCCAGTTCATCCCCGGCACCCACCGGACGATGTTCTACGACGAGACCAAGAAGATGCACTACGACCCCGAGAAGATCAACGCGGTCGACAAGGACGGCATCCGCCGCGGCTTCTTCGGCTACGACTACCGCGAGCTCCAGAAGGACCCGGACTGGACGCCGGACGAGGACGCGGCCGTCGCCCAGATCATGCGGCCGGGCCAGTTCATCGTCTTCTGGTCCACCCTGATGCACGCCTCCTACCCGCACCTCGGCCACACCAACGACATGCGGATGGGCTTCGCCTCCCGCTACGTCCCCTCCAGCGTCCACGTCTACCCGGACAGCGACCACATCGAGGAGTACGGCGGCCGGATCAGCCTGGAGAAGTACGGCAGCGTCCTGGTCAACGGCGAGAACCGCCGGCCCGGCAACCGCATGGTCACCGAGACCACGCGCGGAAAGACGTTCTGACATGGCCGGCACCGAGCACCCGGCCGACGGCGGTGCCGGCGGCACGGCGCTCGCCGCGCTGCTGACCGTCCTCGACCTGGCCCAGCCGCTGCTGACCGCGGCCGACGGCACCCTGCGGGTGTTCCCCACCGACGAGGCCGAGGCCGCCGCCCTCGACGCGCGGGCGGTGGCCCGGTGCGACGAGGTGCTGGCCCGGCTCGGTGCCGCCCACGGGCTCACCGCGCCCCGGTTCACGGCGCCCGCGCCGGACACCCCGTCCAGCCTGGAGGTCGCCCTCAGCAACCTCTGCGACCTGGAACTCGGCGGACCCGGCGCCTGGCGGGCGCTCGCGGACGCGTCGGCCGGGGCGCCGGGGTCCGTGCGCTCCGGCGCCGCCGCCCTCCCGGGAGCCCACCGGGTGACCGCCCCCGGACTGCCCGCCTTCGACAGCTACGCGGTCGGCGACCCCGGCGACGAGGCGATCGTCCTGGTACCGCCCTGCGGAGTCCCGGCCACCCTCTTCGCCCCCTGGCTCGACCGGCTCTCCGCCCGCCACCGGGTCGTCACCTACGAGAACCCCTATCTCTTCGGCGACTGGGCGTCCCTGCCCACCCCGAGCGGCGACTTCGCCGAGGAGATCGCCCAGACCCTCGCCGTCGTCGAGGAGTACGGCCCCGGTCCGGTGCACCTGATCGGCGTCTGCGGCGGAGCCCCGGTGGCACTGGCCGCGGCGGCCCGGCTCGGCGACCGGGCCGGCTCGCTGACGATGCTCCACCCGGACCTCAACTTCGGCCCCGGCGCCACCCGCACCCCGTTCCAGACCCAGTTCCAGGGACTGCTCGCCGGCGCGGGCAGAAACCCGGCGCGGGCCCGCGAGGTGCTCACCATGTTCCTCGACCCCAACATGCTCTTCGGTGTACCGGTCCGCCTCGCACCGTTCGTGCTCTACCCCTACGGGAACCTCGAACTCTTCCACCGCTACGCGAGGCTGAACGACGCGCTGATGGCCTACGACGCGAACGACGCGGCGCACCGCACCGCCGCCCGCACGCTGATCGTCACCAGCCGCACCGACCGGATGACCCCCCCGGACACCGCACGCCACCTGCACGCACTGGTGCCGGGCAGCACGCTGGAGGAGCGGCCGACCGGCAGCCACCACGACATCCTCTTCCCGGACGACGAGATGTTCGCGCTGCTCCAGTCCTTCGTCGACGAGGCGACGACCCGCACCGGCGCCGCCACGACCGCACCCGCGCCTTCCGCACCGGCCTCCGCCCCGGCTCCGGCCCTGACCGTCGGGAGCCCACCGTGAACACACCGACGACGGTCTCGCCCCCCGCGGCCCGGCCGACGACGGCCCGGTCGGCAGCGGGCCTGCCACCCGCCGGAGATCTGCCACCCATCGGGGACCCTTCGGCAGCGGATCTGCCACCCACCGGGGACCTGTCGGCGGCGGCTCAGTCGGCAGCGGGCCTGCTGCCCGCCGGGGATCTGCCGGCAGCGGCTCGGTCGGCAGCGGATCTGCTGCCCGCCGGGGACCGACCGGGCGCGGCGGCGGGGGCCGCGGACCCGGAGGCCGCCGGGGCACCGGGGGTGAGGCCCGCCGTCGGCGGACCGGAGGTGAGGCCCGCCGCCGGGGGTCCGGCCGATGTGCCTCCGGCCGAGCGCGTCGTCGTGGTCACGCACGCGACGCTCTACGCAGGGCCGGGCGCGGTCGGTGCGCTCGGTGCCGCCGGGTTCACCGTCGTGTGCCACGACCAGACCTTCACGGACCCGGAGCACCGGGAGAAGTTCGAGGCCGCTCACCCATCGGCCGTGGCCTGCCCGGCCCGTACCCCGGCCGGGGCGGTGACCTGGGCGATCCGGCGGTACGGCCGCCTGGACGCGGTGATCAGCAACGACGTCTACCCCGGCAAGTACCTCCCGGTGGAGCAGGCGGACGTGACCGAGTTGCGGGCCGCCGCCGAGGCGCTCCTGGTCGCCCCGGTCGCCGTGGTCGCCAAGGCGGCCGCCCAGATGAAACGGCAGGGCCACGGCCGTATCGTCCTGGTCACCTCGGCGGCCCCCGTCCGCCCCGAGGCCGGTTTCTCCTACTACAGCTCGCTGCGCGCCGCGTCCTCCGCGTTCGCGCGCGCGGCCGCCCGTGAACTCGCGGCGCACTACGTCACGGTGAACGCCGTGGCCCCCAACTTCCTGGAGAGCGAGACCTATTACCCCGAGGAGGCCTGGGGCACCGAGGACGGCAAGGAGAGGCTGCGCGGTCTGCTGCCGATCGGACGGCTCGGCACCGCCCGCGAGATCGGCAACCTGATCGTCTTCCTCACCTCCGGCCGCGCCGACTTCGTCACCGGCGAGGTCGTCGGCTTCACCGGCGGCTGGGCCTGACCGAGCCCGGACCCACACGACACGAAAGGAACGCGCGCTGTGAGTACGCGACAGACGACCCTCCTGGAACCGGGGACCGCCTCGGAGCCGACCCTGGTCCAGCAGATCCTGCTGGACATCTGGCGCACCACGCTCGACCGGGACGTCACCGTCTCCGACGACTTCTTCGAGACCGGCGGCGACTCGCTGCTCGCCCTGGTCACCATCGAGCAGATCAACCAGCGGCTCGGCTGGACCCTCAACATGGGCGACCTGCTGCGGTTCCGCTCCATCGAGGGCCTGACCTCGAACAAGGCGCAGCCCCAGGCCGCCAACGGCGAACGCGCCGTCATCCGGATGAGCAACCAGGGCGCCCGCACCCCGATCGTCTTCCTGCACGCCGGCATCGGCATGGTCGACGGCTATGCCCGCCTGGTCCGGCTGCTGGGCGCCGACCGCGGCTGCTACGGCCTCCAGTCGCCGCTGCTGATGGCCACCGGCAACCGCGCCGTGCCCGACACCATGGAGGGCATCGCGGAGCTCTACGCCGACCTGCTGGAGGACGAGTTCGGCGAGGACGAGTTCCACCTGGTCGGCGCCTGCGCCGGCGGGGCGATCGCCCTGGAGCTGACCCGGCTGGCCGAGGAGCGCGGGCTCGGGCTGCGCCGTACCGTCGCCATCGACGGCTACCTGGACGTGCACTCCACCGGTGAACCCGACGCCCAGGAACTCCTCGTCCAGTTCCGCGAGGACATCATCCGGGTCTCCGGGGCGTCCGGCGCCTTCCCGGCCGTCGCGCCCGCCGACCTCGACGAGGACACCGCCATCCGGGACGCCTCGGCCGCGGTCTTCGGCGCAGCCAAGGCCGACGACCGGGCCGCCAACGCCTTCGCCCGCCGCATCTACGAGGCGCACCGCCTCTACGCCCGCGCCCTCACCGCCTACCGTCCCGAACCCGTCGACACGGACCTGCTGCTCCTGCTGGCCAGGGACAACTTCACGCTGGACGACTGGCGTTCGGCGGTGCGCGGTGAACTCACGGCCGAGGTCATGGAGTCGGAGTCGTACGGCCTGAAGCTGTGCGTCACCGACGCCGAGACCCTCGCGGCCCGTATCGAAGACTTCGTGGGCGGGGAGTGAGCCATGAGCACGAGCAGCAGCACCCATCCGTTCGAGGACGAGTCGGCCGTCTACCGTGTCCTGGCCAACGCCGAGGGCCAGTACTCGCTCTGGCCCGACTTCGCCGCCGTACCCGCGGGCTGGGACACCGTGCACGGCCCCGGCACCCGGGCGGCCTGCGTGGCCCACATCGACGAGCGCTGGACCGCCATGGCGGCGGCCGGAGGCGGGGCCGGCACGGACACGGTTCCGGCGGGTCCGGCACGGGAGAAGGTCCGCGTCTCATGACCGTCCAGCTGACCCGCACCGCGCACCTCACGGCCGACGACACCGGCCCGCTGGCCCCCTGGCCGGGGGGCCTCGTCGCGCGTTTCGAGGCACAGGCCGCGCGCACCCCCGACGCCCCGGCCCTGGTGTCGGGGGAGACCACGCTCACCTACCGGGAGGTCAACGACCGCGCCAACCGGGTCGCGCACCGGCTCATCGCCCTCGGCGTCGGCCCCGAGGACACCGTCGCCGTGGCGCTGCCGCCGTCGCCCGCGCTGGTGTACGGGCTGCTCGGCACCCTCAAGTCCGGCGCCTCCTACCTGCCGCTCGACCCGGGCTACCCGGCCGACCGGCTCGCCTACATGGTCGCCGACGCCGGCCCCCGGGCCCTCGTCACCACCCCGGAGACGGACGCGGCTCTCGACGGCGTCGGCGGCGCGCTGCCCCGCCTCCACCTGGGGGAGAACGAGTCCTCCGACGGTCCCGCCCCCGGCAACCCGGTGGGCCGCTGCCACGGCCTCGACCAGGCGGCGTACACGATCTACACCTCGGGCTCGACCGGCCGCCCCAAGGGCGTGGTCGTCACCCACCGCTCACTGGCGAACTTCCTCGCCTTCATGGCCTCGCTCCACGAGGTCGGCCCCCGCGACGTGGTGCTGTCCACCACCCCCGTCTCCTTCGACATCGCGGGCCTCGAACTCCATCTGCCGCTCGCCAGCGGGGCGTTGCTCCACCTGGTCCCGCGGGACGTCACGGTGGACGGCGTCGCGCTGCGCCGCCGGCTCACCACCGCCCGCCCCACCCTGGTCCAGGGCACCCCGGCCCTGTGGCAGCTGCTGCGCGAGGCCGGCTGGGACCCGCGCGAGCTGCCCGCGGGCACCCGGCTGCTGTGCGGCGGCGAGGCGCTGCCGCAGGACCTGGCCGACTTCCTCGCCGCCGACGGCCACGCCGAGGTGTGGAACCTCTACGGCCCCACCGAGACCACCATCTGGTCGCTGCTCTCCCCGGTGCGGACCGGTGAGCCGGTCTCCATCGGAACGCCCCTGTGGAACACCGGCGTTCACGTGCTCGACGAGCGCCTCGCCCCCGTGCCCCCGGGCGGGAGCGGCGAGCTGTACCTGTCCGGCGAGGGCCTGGCCCGCGGCTACCACCGCAGGCCCGCGCTCACCGCCGAACGGTTCGTCGCCTGCCCGTTCGGCTCCCCGGGCGGCCGGATGTACCGCACGGGCGACGTCGTACGCCAACACGCGGACGGCCGGCTGGAGTTCGTCGGCCGCGCCGACGAACAGGTCAAGATCCGCGGCTACCGCGTCGAACTCGGCGAGATCGAGGAGGCGTTGCGCCGGCTCCCCGAGGTGGCGCAGGCCCGCGTGGTGGCCCGCGAGGAGGCCCCGGGCGCGCCGCACCTCGCCGGATACGTGGTGCCCGCCGCCGGACACACCCCCCAACCGGCCAACCTGCGAGCCGCGTTGGGCGACTGGCTGCCCGCGCACATGGTCCCGGCCGGGATCGCGGTGCTCGACCGCTTCCCGCTCACCCCCGCCGGGAAGGTCGACCGCAAGGCGCTGCCACCGATCGACTTCACCCGCTCCTCGCCGTCCGGGCGCGCCCCGGCCACCGAGCACGAGCGTGCCCTGGCCGTCCTCTTCGGCGAGGTACTGGGCATCGACACCGTCGGCGCCGACGACGGCTTCTTCGACCTCGGCGGCAACTCGCTCCTCGCCACCCGTCTGGTGGCCCGGATCCGCGCCGGACTCGCCGCCGAACTCCCCATCCGCGCCGTCTTCGAGGACCGTACGGTCGCCGCCCTCGCCCGCCGCCTCGCCGGCGCCGGACGGGCCCGCCCCGCCCCGCGCCGGATGGAACGCGGCCCGCGCGTCCCGCTCTCCTACGCCCAGCAGCGGCTCTGGTTCCTGCACCGCCTGGAGGGCCCCAGCGCCACCTACAACCTGCCCGTCGCCGTCCGCCTGACGGGCGGCGAGCCGGACCTGGCGGCCCTGCGCGCCGCCGTACGGCACCTGGTCGCCCGCCACGAGAGCCTGCGCACGTACTTCGCGGACGGACCGGACGGCGCCGAACAGGTCGTGGTGCCCGCCGCGGCGGCGGACGTCGACCTCGCCGTCCACGACGTGACCCCCGAGGCGCTGCCCGCCGCCCTGGACCGCGCCGCGGCCCACCTCTTCGACCTGGCGGCGGAGATCCCCGCCCGCTTCGACCTGTTCCGCACCGGCGACCACGACCACGTCCTGCTGCTGTGCATCCACCACATCGCCAGCGACGGCTGGTCCCTGGCCCCCCTGGTCCGCGACCTGTGCGAGGCCTACGCCGCCCACCTCGACGGCACCGCGCCCGAGAGCTCCGCTCCGGACGTGGGGTACGTCGACTACACCCTCTGGCAGCGGGACGTCCTCGGCTCCCCGGACGACCCGGACAGCCCCATGTCCCGGCAGCTCGCCTACTGGCGGGACCGGCTCGCGGGCGCCCCCGAGCTCCTCGACCTGCCCACCGACCGCCCCCGCCCGGCGGAGGCCACCTACCGCGGTGACGTGGTCCCCTTCGAGGTGCCGGCCGGGCTCACCGACCGGCTGCTCGCCCTCGCCCGGCAGGAGCGGGTCAGCCTCTTCATGGTCCTGCAGGCCGCCGCGGCCACCCTGCTGACCAAGCTCGGCGCGGGCACCGACATCCCGCTGGGCTCCCCGCTCGCCGGACGCGCCGACAGCGCCTTCGACGACCTCGTGGGCTTCTTCGTCAACACCCTGGTGCTGCGCACCGACACCTCCGGCAACCCCTCCTTCACCGACCTGCTGGCCCGCGTCAGCACCGGCAACCTCGCCGCCTACGACCACCAGGACCTGCCCTTCGAGTACCTGGTCGAGGTCCTCAACCCGGCCCGCACCACCAGCCACCACCCGCTCTTCCAGGTGATGCTGGTGCTGCAGAACAACGTGGCCCCCGACTGGCGGCTGCCCGGACTCACCGCCGCCCACGAGACGGTGCCCACCCACACCGCCAAGTTCGACCTGACCTTCGAGCTGACCGAGCGCTTCGACGCGGCCGGCCGCCCCGACGGACTGCGCGGCGAGGTCGAGTACGCCACCGACCTGTTCGACCGCGCCACCGCCGCCGACTTCGCCGAACGGCTGCTGCGCGTCCTCGAAGCCGTCGCCGACGACCCGCGGCGCTCCCTCGCCTCCATCGACGTCCTCGGCGAACGCGAACGCGAACGGATCCTGCGGGACTGGAACGACACCGCCGTCGGCCTCCCCGACGCCACCTACCCCGACCTGCTCGCCGAACAGGTCGCCCGCACCCCCGACGCCGTCGCCCTGGTCCACGAGGACACCGAGCTCACCTTCGCCGAACTCGACCGGCGCTCCAGCCGGATCGCCCACTGGCTGATCGCCCGGGGCGTCGGCCGGGACGACGTGGTCGGGCTCTCGCTGCGCCGCTCCCCGGAGCTGCTCTGCGCGCTGCTCGGCATCCTCAAGGCGGGCGGTGTCTACCTGCCGCTCGACCCGGACTACCCGCCGGAGCGGCTCGGCTTCATGGTCGAGGACACCCGCCCCGCCCTCCTCCTCACCACCGGCGAGGTCGCCGCCAAGCTGCCCGAGGACGCCCGTGCCGTCCCGCGCCTGGAGTTCGACGACCCGGCCGCCCCGGCCGAACTCGACCGGATGCCCGCCACCGCCCCCACGGACGCCGACCGGCGCCTCCCGCTCCGCCTCGACGACCTCGCCTACGTCATCTACACCTCCGGCTCCACCGGCCGCCCCAAGGGCGTCGCCGTCACCCACCGGGGCATCCCCAACCTGGCCCGCGGCTACCTCGACCGCTTCCGCATCGACGGCACGTCCCGCTTCCTGCAGTTCTCCTCGATCAACTTCGACCCGACGTTCTGCGAGATGTGCTGCACCCTGCTCGCCGGGGCGACGGTGATCCTCACCTCCCCCGACGAACTGCTCTCCCCGGACCGGCAGCGCGCCCTGATGGCCCGTCACCACCCCACCCACATCACCTTCTCGCCGACGATCCTGGGCGGCATGGCCGAGGACGCCCTCGCCGACTGCGGCAACCTGATGGTCGCCGGCGAGGCGTGCCCGCCCGCCCTGGCCGCCAAGTGGTCGCGCGGCCGCCGCATGATCAACGCGTACGGTCCGACGGAGACCACCGTCGACGCCCTCTACTGGGAGTGCGGCTCCGGCGGCGACGGCTACGAGACCGACTCGGTCCCGATCGGCCGCCCGCTGCCCAACACCCGCGTCCACGTCCTCGACCAGGCACTGCAACCGGTGCCGCCGGGCGTCGTCGGCGAGCTCTACATCAGCGGCGCCGGCCTCGCCCGCGGCTACCTCAACCGGCCGGGCCTGACCGCGGAGCGCTTCGTGGCCTGCCCGTTCGGACCCGAGGGGTCCCGGATGTACCGCACCGGCGACCTCGTCCGCCGGCGGCCGGACGGAGTCGTCGACTTCGTGGGCCGCGCCGACGACCAGGTGAAGATCCGCGGCATGCGCATCGAACCGGGCGAGATCGAGGCGGTCCTCGACACCCACACGGGCGTGGCCCAGTCGGTGGTCGTGGTCCGCGAGGACACCCCGGGACACCAGCAGCTCATCGGCTACGTCGTCCCCGACACGGTCACGGGCGGACCCGGCGCCGCGGACGACATCGAGCACGTCGACCGCTGGCAGGAGATCCACGAACAGGGCTACAGCGAACAGCAGGACCTGGGCGGCGAACAGGACTTCACCGGCTGGAACAGCAGTTACGACAACGAGCCCATCCCTCTCGACCACATGCGGGAGTGGCAGGCCGCGACCGTCGACCGCATCCTGGAACTCCGCCCCCGCCGGGTGCTGGAGATCGGCGTCGGCTCCGGCCTCATCCTCTACCGGGTCGCCCCGCACGTGACCGCGTACACCGGCGTCGACTTCTCGCCCTCACTCATCCAGACCCTCGGCGCGAGCGTCGAACGCACCGAACTGCGCGACCGGGTGACCCTGCACAGCCTGGCCGCCCACGAGGTGGGCGAACTGGCCGGGTCCCGCTTCGACACGATCGTCGTCAACTCGGTGGCGCAGTACTTCCCCAGCGTCCGCTACCTCCTCGACGTGCTCCGCGCGGCCATGGACCTCCTGGAGCCCGGCGGCCGGATCTTCCTCGGCGACATCCGCAACTTCCGTCTGCTGCGCGCCTTCCTCACCGCGATCACCCTGCACAACGGCGCCCACGCAGGCGAAACCCTCGCCGCGGTACGGGACATGGTGTCCCACCTCGACGACCTGGAGAGCGAACTCCTCCTCGACCCGGCCTTCTTCGCCCGGATAGCGGAGGAGGTCCCGGACGTCGCGGGCGTCGACATCCGCCTCAAGCGCGGTCGGCTGAACAACGAACTGACCGACTACCGCTACGAGGTGGTGCTGCACAAGCGGGGCGCGCGACCGCTCTCCCTGGCCGGGGCACCCGAGCTGCCGTGGTCCGCACCGGCCGCACTGAAGACCACGCTCACCGAAGAGAAACCCGAACTCCTCCGCGTCACCGGCATCCCCAACCGCCGGGTGGCCGCAGAGGTGGCGACCGACCGAAGGGTGACCTCAGGAGCGGCGACCCTGGTGAGCGACCTGGGCACAGACGCGCCCCATAGGGGCGCGGGGAACTGCGCGACCAGCCACGACGCCGCCGCAGACGACCGACGGCAACGCCCCGGCATCTGCCCGGAGGAACTCGCGGAACTCGGCGCCGAGTTCGGCTACACCGTCCACACCACCTGGTCCGACGCCCCCGGCGCGAACGAGGACCTCTTCGACGCCCTGTTCCTCGCACCGAAGGCGACCGCACAGGCCGAACAGGCGGGCCTGACCGACGTGTTCACGGCCGAAGGCCCCCGCACCGACCTCCCCCTCCACGAACTCGCCAACGACCCCCAGTCCGTGGACCACGCCCGCGCGCTCGGCCAGGAACTCCGCCGGCACGCGGCCCAGCGGCTCCCGGACCACATGGTCCCCGCGGCCGTCGTCGTCCTCGACCGCCTGCCGCTCACCCCCAACGGCAAGCTCGACACCCGGCGGCTGCCCGCGCCGGACTTCACCTCACGGACGGTACGCCCGCCCCGCACCCCGCGGGAGGCCACGCTGGCCGGGCTGTTCGCCGAGGTGCTCGGTCTCGACGCGGTCGGTGTGGACGACCGCTTCTTCGACCTCGGCGGCGACAGCATCCGCTCCATCCAGCTGGTCAGCCGGGCCCGTGCGGAGGGCTTCCTGATCAGCCCGCGCGACGTGTTCCGCGACCAGACGGTCGAGGCCCTCGTCGCCCGCGCCGCCGAGGCGGCCGAGGCACCCGACCCGGCCGCCGTGGCCGCCGCCGAACTGGACGACTGGCTCAGGATCCTCGAAACCCCCGACCCGGAGTACCCCCCGCTGGGAGAAGCTCCGGGACCGGACAGCGGGCGACCGGGCGTGCTCGACCGCACGGTCACCGGCGACCTCGCCGGCGCACTGCTGCGGGACCTCCCCGCGATGTTCCGCTGCGGCCCCGAGCACATCGCGCTCGCCGCCCTCGCACCCGCGATCGTCGAGTGGCGCCGGGACCGGGTCGCGGACGTCCGCTCGGCGCTGCGTATCGACATCGCCACCGGCGCGTCCGGGACGCCGTACCCGGTGCGGCTCTCCCCGGGCCTCGCCGACCTCGGCAAGGCCCTGGGGGACCCGAAGTCGCTGGCCCGCGCGGTCAAACGGGTCAAGGAACAGATCCGTACGGTCCCGGCCGGCGGCGCCAACTACCGTGCGCTGCTCACCGGTCCGGAGACGGGACAGCATCTCTCCCGGTACCCCGGCTCCCAGGCCCGCTTTCGCTTCCTGCCACCGGAGTCCGCCGAGTCCGCCGAGTCCGCCGAGGCCACCGAGGCCACCGAGTCCACCGAGGCAGCCGAGGCCACCGAGTCCACCGAGTCCACCGAGGCCGCCGACGACAACGCATACGCCCTCCGCGTCGACATTCGCCCGAGTGCCGACGGCGCCACCGCGGCCGTCCGCTGGCGGTGGGACCCGTCCCGGTTCGGCACGGCCGGGGTCGCCGCCCTCGCCGACCGCTGGGCCGAGGTGCTGTCCGGACTCGGCGGCCTCGCCGGCCACCCGGAACTCGGCGGCCTCACCCCCTCGGACGTGGGCCTGGTCGCCCTCAAACAGTCCGCGCTGAGCGCCCTCGAATCCGACTACCCGGGCCTGACCGACGTCCTCCCCGTCGCCCCGCTCCAGCAGGGCCTGGTCCTGCACGCGGCCGGCATCCCGGAGGGACCGGACCCGTACCAGGGCCAGTCCCTCTTCGACCTGGCCGGACCGCTGGACGAGCGGCGCCTGCGGGAGGCGGCGCACACCCTGCTGATGCGGCACGACAACCTCCGCGCCGGGTTCGTCCACCGCGGCCTGGAGACACCCGTGCAGGTGGTCCGGGACCGCGTGGACGTACCGTGGCGGGTGCACGACCTGTCCGGCCTGACCCCCGCCGAGCAGGAGGAACGGACGGCGGCCGCCCTCGCCGAGGACGCGGCGCTCCGCTTCGACCTCGCGCACCCCCCGCTGCTGCGGTTCACCCTCCTGCGGTACTCCGCCACCCGGCACACGCTGCTCGTCGCCGACCACCACATCCTCCTCGACGGCTGGTCCACCCCCCTGGTCTGGGACGAACTGTTCGCCCTCTACCGGGGCGAGCAGCCCGGACCCGTCACCCCCTTCCGGGAGTACCTGGCCTGGCTGGCGGGGCAGGACCGGGCGGCGGCCGCCGACGCCTGGCGCGGCTACCTGGCCGGGGTCCCGGCACCGACCAGGGCCGGGGACGCGCCACCGGAGCCGGGCGTGCTGCCGCACACCACCGGCCTGCTGCTCTCCGAGGAGCTGACCGCCGCGCTGGGCCGCGCCGCCGCCGGGGCCGGGGTCACCCTGAACACCGCGCTGCAGACCGCCTGGGGCCTGCTCCTCGGCCGCCTCACCGGCCGTGACGACGTGCTGTTCGGTACGACCGTCTCGGAGCGCCCGGCGGAGATCGCCGGCATCGAGACCATGGTCGGCCTGCTGATCAACACCGTGCCGCTGCGGGTCCGCCGGGTCCCGGGCGAGCCGGTCCCGGCCACCCTGGCCCGGGTGCAGGAGGAGCAGCTGGAGATGTTCCCGCACCGGCACCTGGGGCTCACCGAGGTGCAGCGGCTGGCGGGCGCCGGCGAACTCTTCGACACGTACTACGTCTTCCAGAACTACCCGGACCCCCCGGACCAGGACGGCCGGGCCGACGGGCCGGACGCGCTGCGGGTCACCGAGCGCACCCACAGCGCCAAGGGCGTCTCGCACTTCCCGCTGGGCATCACGGTGATCCCGGGCGAGCGGATCGAGATCCTCTTCGGCCACCATCCCGGGCTGTTCGACGACGCCCGGATGGCGGAGATCAAGAAGTCCCTCGTGGACATCGTCGAGACGGTCGCGGCCGCCGGCCGCGACGGCACCGCCCCTCACACACCCCCCACGGAAGGCCTCTCATGAAAGACCTGCTGACGATGGTCAGGGGGCTGCCGCCCGCCGTGCGGATCCTGCTGCTCTGCGCCATGGCCCGGTCGCTGAGCTTCTTCGCGATCCTCGCCTACATGCCCATCTTCCTGCACGACCAGGCCGGCATGGGCGGCGCGACCGTCGGCTATGTCCTGGGCGCCGCCCTCCTGGTCGGCACGGTCGCCAGCGTCTACGGCGGCTACCTCGCCGACCGGTTCACCAAGGTCGACCTGATGATCGCCCTCGACGGCGTCCTCGTCCTGGTCTACCTCACGCTGCCGGCGTTCCACGGCCCGCTCACGGTGCTCGCCCTGCTGCTGGTGGCGAACACCGCCTCCTCCTCCATGGGGGTCACCGCCAACGCGCTCCTCGCCGACCTGGTCCCCTCGGAGCAGCGGGCGAAGGTGTTCTCGCTGCGGTACTCGCTGCAGAACATCGGTGCGGCCGTCGGCCCGTTCCTGGGCGTCGCGTCCGTCGCCGCGAGCTCCGGCGGGCCGTTCCTGCTCGCGGCCGGTGTCATCGTCGTCGCGCTCCTCCCGCTGATCGTCTTCCGGAGCCGCTTCACGGCGGCCGCTGCCGGCGGCACCACCACGGAGCGGGAGTCGGACCCGGAGCTGGAGTCGGAGTCGGAGGAGAAGCTCAACTTCCGTGAGGTGCTGCGGGTGATGCGGGCCGACCGCGCGCTCCTCTGGTTCACCCTGGGCGGCATCCTCAGCATCGTCGTCTACGGCCCGCTGCTGACCTTCATGTCGCAGTACCTGGTCATGGTGGAGAGCCGCGACACCGCCTACCAGCTTGTCGCCTACATCTCGGCGGCCAACGCGGTTGTGGTCATCTCCACCCAGTACCTCGTCGGCAGCAGGCTCAAGGACAACACCCTGATGCGCTGGCTGACCTGGGGCACCGCGGCGTTCGTGGTCGGCCTCATCGCCATGTCCCTCTCGACGCAGGCCGTGCTGCTGGTCGCCGCCGTCGCCCTGTTCACCCTCGGCGAGGTGATCGTGGTGCCCGCCGAGTACATGTTCATCGACTCGATCGCGCCGAGCCGGCTGCGCGGCAGCTACTTCGGCGCCCAGAACCTCGTCCACGTCGGGGTGGCGATCGGCCCGGTCCTCTGCGGGTTCCTGCTCGAACACTTCGCTCCGGCGGTCATGTTCTACGCCCTCGTCGCCGTCGTGATCGCCGGCTGGTGGTTCTACGCCATCGGCTGCCGGGCCGCGGCCGCGGCCTCCACCACGGCCTCGGCCCCGACCGCGCCGGCCAAAGGGAAGGCAGTGAGCGAAGTATGAGCTTCGACGAGATCTCCGAGCGCACGTACTGCCCGTTCGCCAGGGCGTCGAAGATGGGCCCGCCCGTCACCGTCACCACCGGCGACTTCGAGACAGAGCTGCGCGGGCACCGGGACACCGTCGCCGAGTTCTTCCGCACCGCCCGGGACAACGCCTACGACGGCATGATCATCACCTTCGAGGACCCCTCCGCCGGCGACACCCTCGACGCCCTGGTCGACCTGACCCGCCGCTTCTACCGGACGCTCGCCGAGCTCTATCCGACCGTCTACTTCCAGGACGAACCGGACCCCGACGAGCCCTGGTACGCGATGATCGAGGGGGAGCGGTTCTTCGTGGTCTCCTTCGCCCCCTGCTATCCGCCCGAGTCGCCCCGCCACACCTACGGCGACCCGCGCACCTACGTCCTGCTCCAGCCGGCCAGCACCTTCGAGCGGAACGCGGCGGCCATCGACCGGCGCCGCGAACGCATCCACCACGCCTTCACGGCCGTCGGCAAGCCGTACGACGCCCACCTGGCCAACGTGGAGAACGACATGTTCAAGTCGGTCATGCCCATCGACCCGATCGACCGTCACATCCCTTGGTGGGACGAGGCCTGGAAGGAGCGGCGCGAGGGCGCCGGCAGCGCGCAGGATGGGAGAGGCGGGGCTGTGGCGCCCCGCCCCGCCGCCTGACAGCAGTCCCACCGCACGAGGGAGCAACCCCGTTGAGCACCAACAGCCCGTCCCCGGACCAGGCGTCCGATCCGCTCGCGGCCTACGGCTGGGACGCGGCCTGGGCGGCCGAGTTCGCCCCGTACGCCGCCGAGGGCCTGGTCCCGGGACGGGTCGCACGAGTCGACCGCGGCCGCTGCGAGATCGTGATCGCACCCGCCCCGGCCCCCCGCCGGGCTCCCACCGACGCACCGACCCCCTTACGGGCCGACACCGGGGCTTCTGCCGACGGCGCGGCTGCT
>NZ_JBEZLQ010000019.1:172167-172326 GCF_040652235.1 Streptomyces sp. NPDC048277 | reverse complement strand
GCTTTGCGGGCCGGCACCGGGGCTTCTGCCGATGGCGCGGCTGCTTTGCGGGCCGGCACCGGGGCTTCTGCCGATGGCGCGGCTGCTTTGCGGGCCGGCACCGGGGCTTCTGCCGATGGCGCGGCTGCTTTGCGGGCCGACACCGCGGCTTCTGCCGAT
>NZ_JBEZLQ010000019.1:35758-172071 GCF_040652235.1 Streptomyces sp. NPDC048277 | reverse complement strand
CGATGGCGCGGCTGCTTTGCGGGCCGACACGGCGGCTTCTGCCGATGGCGCGGCTGCTTTGCGGGCCGACACGGCGGCTTCTGCCGATGGCGCGGCTGCTTTGCGGGCCGACACGGCGGCTTCTGCCGATGGCGCGGCTGTTTTGCCGGTCGGCACCCCGGCCTCCGCCGACGGCACCGCCGTTTCGCCGGTCGGCACCCCGGTCCCCGCCGACGGCACCGCCGTTTCGCCGGTCGGCACCCCGGTCCCCGCCGACGGCACCCCCGTCTCGCCCGCCGACCCCCGGGCCCCAGTCGGCGGCACCGCCGTCGTGCGGGCCGACACCCGGCCCGTGCGTACCGGTGGGGATCCCGATGCCGTCGTGTGTACCGGTGACTGGGTCGCCGTCGACCTGGGCGCGGGTGCCGGCCCCGTGGTGCGGGCGCTGCTGCCGCGCCGTACCCGGTTCCTGCGGTCCACGTCGTCGGCGCGGTCGGAGGCGCAGGTGCTCGCCGCCAACATCGACCACGCCGTCGTGGCCGTCTCGCTCGCCGTCGAACTCGACCTCGGCCGCCTGGAACGCTTTCTGTCCCTGGCCTGGTCCAGCGGCGCCCGGCCACTGGTCGCCCTCACCAAGACGGACCTCGTGCCGGACAGCACCTACCTGGTCGCCGACGTCGAGGCGGCCGCCCCCGGCGCCCGGGTGCTGCCGGTCAGCGCCGTCACCGGGGAGGGGATCGACGCGCTCGCCGGTGAACTCGCGGGCGGCACCGCCGCGTTGTTCGGGCAGTCCGGCGCCGGAAAGTCGACGCTGGTCAACGCGTTGCTCGGCGCCGAGGTGCAGACCCGCGGCGAGGTGCGCGGCAGCGACGGCAAGGGCCGGCACACCACCACCGCCCGGGAGTTGCTGCCGCTGCCCGGCGGCGGGCTGATCGTCGACACCCCGGGCCTGCGCGGCGTCGGACTCTGGGAGGCCGACCAGGGCCTGTCCCAGGTGTTCGCCGAGATCGAGGAGCTGGCGGCCCGCTGCCGTTTCCACGACTGCGAGCACCACGCCGAACCGGGCTGCGCGGTCCTCGCCGCGGTGGCCGACGGCACGCTCTCGCACCGCCGTTTCGAGAGCTACCGCAAACTGCTCCGGGAGAGCGCCTGGATCGCCTCCCGCACCGACGCCCGCCTCCGCGCCGAACTCGCCCGCGAATGGCGCCGCCGGGAGGCGGCGGGCCGCGAGATGTACGAACGCAAGCGCGGCGGAGGCCACCGCAAGGCATTCTGAAAGCCCGACCGAGGCCGATGGAATTGGCCACTTGAAGCCACGGCACTTTGGTGCCGGGTGGAATGCCTTGAGGCGGGGCCCGGACACTGGCAGATTATTTCTGGTAAGCCGGACAAACAGATCCGCGGCGAGTTTCCCGGTGCGCCGGCCGCTGTTCGGCGCCGACGGTGCCCCCGTCCGGCTTCCCTGCCGCGATGCCCCGCCGCACGGTGTCCACCCACAGATTTCCTTCGGTCGGAAAGGGCGTTTTTCATGTCCGAATACCCTGGCGTGCTCAGCTATGACCTGTCCCGCGACGAGACGGCCGCACTGGAAAAGGTGATCGGCGAATTGGCGGAGACCGGCTGTGATCCCGGGGAACCGGAGTTCCACGACCGGGCGTGGGAATTCGTCGCGCGACTGCCGCTGGGGCTGCGCCGGTTCGTCGCGGACTTCCGGCGCGAGGACCCGGCCGCCGCGTTCCTGGTCCGCGGCTTCCCCGTCGACGACACCGCGGTGGGCCCGACCCCCGGCACCTGGGCCACGGCCTCCGAGCGGGCCCGCCGGGAGCAGTTCTTCCTCGCCCTGATGGCCAACTGCCTGGGGGAGGTGTTCAGTTGGCCGACCCTGCAGTCCGGCCGGATGATCCACCACGTGGTGCCGATCGCCGGCGACGAACGGGAGCAGAGCGGCCACGGCAGCGATGTCCTCCTGGAGTGGCACACCGAGGACGGCTTCCACCCCAGCCGCTGCGACTACCTGCTTCTCTTCGGGGTCCGCAACCACGACCGGGTGCCGACGACCCTCGCCTCCGTGCGGGACGTACGGATATCCGCCGAGAGCCGGCAGGTGCTCTCCGAGCGGCGGTTCTACATCCTCCCCGACGACGAGCATCTGCGGCAGCTCGCCGCCCACCAGCCCGACCACCCCGGCCTGCGGCGGATGCGCGCCATGCGCGAGACGCCCGAGCCGGTCGCCGTGCTCTTCGGCGCCGCCGACTCGCCCTATCTGCGCATCGACCCGTTCTTCATGCGCTGCGTCGAGGGCGACACCGCGGCCGAACAGGCCCTGAAGGAGCTGGTGGTGGAGCTGGAGCGGGTCCAGCAGGACGTCGTCGTCGACGCGGGCACCCTGCTCGTCGTGGACAACTACCTCGCCGTACACGGCCGCAGGGCGTTCACCGCCCGCTACGACGGCACGGACCGCTGGCTGCAGAAGGCCATCGTCACCCGCGACCTGCGCAAGTCCAGGGCCACCCGGGACTCGGCCGCCGGCCGGGTCGTGGTCTGAGGCCCCCCGATGTCCGCGCCCCACGCCCTGCCGCCGGAAGCGGTCGTCCTCGCCGATCTGGCGGTCGTCCTGACGGTGAGCGCCGTACTCGTCCACCTGGTACGACGGCTGCGCCAGCCCCCGGTGGTGGTGGAGATCGCCGTCGGCCTGATGCTCGGGCCCAGCCTCCTCGGTCTGCTGCCGGGGGACCTGCCCTCCCGGCTCTTCCCGGCCGGGGCCCGGCCCGCGCTCTCCGTGCTGGCCCAACTCGGCCTGGCCCTCTTCATGTTCCTGGCGGGCTGGGAACTCGACCCGCGCCGGCTGCGCGGCCGGGGCCGGTCCGTCGGCACCACCGCCCTCCTCGCCATGGCGGTGCCCTTCGTCCTCGGCGGCGGCGCGGCCGCCCTGCTCCATGCCTCGCAGGCCCCCAAGGGCGTAGGCCTCGGCATGTTCGTCCTCTTCATGGCCACCGCGTTCTCGATCACGGCGTTCCCGGTCCTCGCCCGCATCATCCGCGACCGCGGACTGGCCCGCACCGACGTGGGCGTGCTCGCGATGGCCTGCGCGGCGGCCGGCGACGTGGTGGCCTGGTGCGTGCTGGTCCTGGTGGTGGCCCTCGCCGGCGCCCACGGCCCCGCCGGTTTCGCCGCCGTCGTCGCCCTCACCCTGGCCTACGGCGCGACGATGATCCTGGTGGTACGGCCTCTGCTGCGCCGGCTGCTGCGGCGCTCCGCCGCCGGGGAGAACCGGGGCACGCTCCTCGTCCTGATCGTCTCCGGGGTGCTCCTGTCGTCGTACGTCACCTCGTGGATCGGGGTGCACGCCATCTTCGGGGCGTTCGCGTTCGGCCTGGTCATGCCGCGTGGCGACCAGGCACTGGAGGAACACGTCGCGGAGCCGCTGGAGCGCATGTCCGCCCTGCTCCTGCCGGTGTTCTTCACCCTCACCGGTCTGTCCACGGACATCAGCGGGCTCGGCCGGTCGGGTCTCGGGGTGCTCGCCCTGGTCCTGGTCGTGGCGGTCGTGGGCAAGTTCGCCGGGGTCGCCGTGCCCGCCCGGCTCACCGGCAGCGGCTGGCGGGACGCCGCGGTGTTCGGCGCGCTGATGAACACCCGGGGCCTCACCGAGATCGTCATCCTCGGCATCGGCCGCGACCTCGGTCTGATCGGCCCGCGCCTGTTCACCGTCATGGTGCTGATGGCCCTGATCACCACGGCCATGGCGGGCCCGCTCCTCACCTTCCTCGGCGGTCCCACCGCACCCGACCTCTCTTCGGCGAAAGGACAGAACCATGGCCCGCGTCCCCAGTCTCGGATACCAGCAGCGCCGCGACGGCTCGGTGATGATCACTCAGGGGTGCCGTCCGGTGCGGATCGTGGGTGACCGGGACGAGGTCACCGCCCTCCTGGCCGAACTCGCCGAGGAGGACCCCCAGGAAACCCTGGCCCGCTGGTCGGAGGCGGCCTGACCCGTCCCGGCCAACCCCCGAGCGCGCAGGCCGACTTGGGGGTCACGGCCGTTGCCGCGGGAACGCCTGACGGCTCACTCCCGTACGCCCGCCGGATCCATGGCCCGCCGGCGCAGGACGACCGCGGCGGGGACGACGGAGGACACCACGGCGAGCACCGCGCAGGCCCCCACGGCCGCGCCGAGAGCCGTCCAGGGCAGCTCGATCGTGGTCCGTACCGACAGCAGGGCCAGGGCGCCCCACATACCCGCCAGATTCACCGCGGCGACGAGGAGCCCCAGTACGCCGCCGACCGCCACGACCGTCAGGGCCTCGGCGCCCACCAGCCGCAGCACCTGCCACCGGGTGGCCCCGGCCAGCCGCAGCACCGCCAGGTCGCGCACCCGGTCGGAGGTCGCCATGACCATGGTGCCGGCCACGGAGATACCGGTGTAGAGGAGCGCGATGCCGAGGACGAGCAGGAAGCCGGTACGGGTCGTCCGGTTCGCCTCGGGGTGACCGGCCCGCACCCACCGGTCCTTGGAGAGGACCCGCCCGCCCCCGGGGCCCACCGCGGCCCGCAGCCCCGCGGCCACGGCGCCCGCGTCGGCGCCGTCCCCGAGGGCCACGTCGACCCGGTCGACGGGCGCGCCCGGGGCGTTGCGCGGGGTGACGTAGACGCCGTTGTCCCCGGTCCCGGCGGTCAGCACCGCGGCGATCCGCAGCGTCCTCTCGGTGCCGTCGCCGAGCCACACCCGTACCCGCTGCCCCGGCGTGTGCCGCCGCCACTCCTCGTTGACGACGATCGAGCCGTCGTCGAGGTCGCCCGTCCTCCCGGAGACGACCGGCAGCCGGGTGGTGGCGGCGAGCGCGGCGGGGTCCGCGGCGCGGGCCTCGTCCCTGATGAGCGCGACACCGTCCTCCAGCCGGTAGACGGCGCTCGACGAGGTGGCGGACACCGTGGTGCCCGGCACCTGGCGCAGTCTGCGCAGGGTCGCCGCGTCGAAGCCCGCCTCACCCGCCGGGGTGACGACGAAGGCGGCGGCGGTCCGCTCGCGGGTCTCCGTGGCCCTGGCCCTGTCCAGGGTCGCGGTGGCGCCGAGCAGCGAGCCCGCCAGCGCGACCGTGACCAGGACCGGGGCCGCGATCGCGGCGGTACGCCGGACGCCCGCGGCGGCGTTCTCCCGCACCAGCATGCCGCCGGCACCGGGCAGCCGGGCCGGCAGCCAGGCGAGCGCCCGGGTCAGCGGGCGCACCACCACCGGCGCGAGCAGCGCGACCGCGGTGATCAGCAGCATCGGCCGGCTGACATAGCTCTTGCGGTGCAGCAGGTCACCCGGGTCGCCGAGCAGCGCCAGGGCGAGGGCCACGACGGCGGTCAGCAGCAGCCCCAGGCCGCACAGCAGCCGGCCCCGCGTCATCGTCCGGCCGTCCACGGACGCCTCGCGCAGCGCCTCGGCGGGACCGGTGCGGCCCGCCCGCCAGGACGCGGCCACCACACCGCACAGCGCGACGACCGGACCGGTCGCGAAGGCCGTCGCGTACGGCCAGACGGCGCCGCCGATGCGGAACCAGGCCGGGGCGGCACCGCCGTCGACCACCCACGCGGCCAGCCGGGGCGCCCCGTACCGGCCGAGCGCACAGCCGGCGGCCGAGGCGAGCACCCCGACCAGGAGCGCTTCGGCGACCACCGTCGCGCGGATCTGGCCCGGAGTCGCCCCGGCCGTGCGCAACAGCCCGAACTCCCGGCGCCGTTGCGCGACGGAGAACGCGAAGGTGGACGCCACCACGAACACCGACACGAAGGCGGTGACCCCGCCCGCGGTCCCGAACAGGGCGTTCATCGCGGTGAGGGCCGCGCCGTCCCGGTCCGGATCCGCGTCGGCGTAGCGGCGCCCGGCACCCGTGAGAACCCGGACGTCGGCGCCGTCACCGCCGCTGCCCCGCACCGCCGTACGCACCGTCGCCGCGTCCGCGTCCACGGCCGACTGGGTGCTGACCGGCTCCAGTTCGGCGGCGCGCGCGTCGGTGTAGAAGACGGCGTGCTCGAAGCCGCGCCCGGCGACGGTCCCGACCACCAGCACGGTCCCGCGGTCGGTCCGCACCCGCTCGCCCGGCCTCGCCCAGCCGCCGCTGACGACGACCTCACCGGCCGCACGGGGTGCGCGGCCCGCGTCGAGCCCGTACGGGGCGAAGGCGGCGGTGGACCAGGGATGCCCCACCAGGTCACCCGGCCCGCCCCGGGCCCGGACGGCGAACGACCGGTCCTGGACGACCGTGCCGAGCCTCCGCAGCCGCGCGACGACCTCCTCCGGCACGGCCCGCGGCCGGGCGAGCCCCTGCACCCGTACCCCGACCGGGGTCGGCACCCGCAGCGCGTCCGCCCCCTTGACCACGACCGGCGCGAGGGCGAACCGCTCCGGCCGGCGGTCGGGCGCGTCCAGCGACGAGGCGAGGGCCAGGCCCGTCACCGCGGTCAGCGCGACCCCGAGCGAGAGGGCGACGAAGCTGCCCAGGAAGCTGGTCCAGCGGGTGCGCAGGGTGCGCAGGGCGACACTCAGCACGGTACGGCCTCCAGCCGGGTCATCCGCGCGGCGATGCCCTCGGCCCCCGCCCCGGTCAGCTCGCCCTCGACCCGCCCGTCGACGAGGAAGACGACACGGTCGGCGTACGAGGCGGCCACCGGGTCGTGGGTGACCATGACGACCGTCCGGCCCTCCGCGTCGACCATGCCGCGCAGCAGCTTCAGCACCTCACGGCCCGTCCGTGAGTCGAGGGCGCCGGTGGGCTCGTCGGCGAAGAGCACCTCGGGGCGGGTGATCAGGGCCCGGGCGAGGGCGACGCGCTGCTGCTGGCCGCCGGACAGCTCGCCGGGCCGGTGCCGCGCCCGGTCGCCGAGGCCGACCTGGTCGAGGACCTCGCGCACCCGTGCCTTCGCCGGGCGGCGGCCCCCGAGCCGCAGCGGCAGCACCACGTTCTGCTCGGCGGTCAGGGACGGCAGCAGGTTGAACGCCTGGAAGACGAACCCGACGCGCTCACGCCGCAGCAGCGTCAGCCCGGTCTCGCCCAGCGTGGTCAGCTCGGTCCCGCCCACGGTGACCGACCCCGAGGTGGGCCGGTCCAGCCCGGCGGCGCACTGCAACAGCGTCGACTTGCCGGAGCCGGACGGCCCCATGACGGCGGTGAACGTCCCGCCGGGAAAGGCGAGCGAGACCCGGTCGAGCGCGGTCACCACGCCGTCCCCGGACCCGTACCGCCTGCTGACGCACCGCAACCGGATCGCGTCCTCGTCCATCTGCCCCCCACTGTTCGGTGTCGGTGTCGCTACGAAACCTGGTGGGGGCACCGCCGCACACTGCGGCAGGAACGAGCCTTGGGGTAGGGGCAGCCCTACCCCCACCCCACCCGCTGGACCGATGGTGCCGACGGGACCGGGCCTTCTACGGTGGCGCCCATGCATCCTCGGAATGCGTGGCAGGCCATGGCGGGGCCGGGCTTCCTGCTCTCGTCGTGGCCGTGGCGGGCGGCCGGCTATCTGCTCACCGGAGCACTGGCCGGCGTTGTCGCCCTCGTGGGGATCCTGGGCACGGCGGTCGTCGGCGGTGCCCTGACGCTCGTCCTGGTGGGGTTCCCGCTGCTCGTCCTCCTCGCCCTCGCCGGAATCCCGGTGGCTTGGGCCGAGCGGCACCGGCTGCGCCTGATCGACCGGGACCCGGCCCCCGACCGGCACCGGGAGCCCGCCGCCGGGGGACTGCGGCCCTGGCTGACGACCCGCCTCAGGGAGCAGGCGACCTGGCGGGAGCTCGGCCACGCCCTGCTGTTCGCCGGGCTGCTGTGGCCGGTCGACGCCCTCGCGGTCACGGCCGGCCTGCTCGTCCCGCTGGCCGTGGCCGCGACCCCGCTGCTGCTGGCCACGGCCGGCGACGGACGGGAGACCAAGGTGCTCAAGGTGTGGACGGTCACCGACTGGCCGACGGCCTTCGGGGCCGCAGTCCTCGGACTGCTCGCCCTGGCCCTGGGCGGCTATGCGCTGGGGGTCGCGGCCGGCGCCAGGGCCGAGCTGACGCGGCTGCTGATAGCGCCGCGCGAGGGCGACCTGGGGGCCAGGGTCGTCGAACTGGCCCGCTCGCGCGTCCGCTTGGTGGACGCGTTCGAGGCCGAGCGGCGGCGTATCGAGCGCGATCTGCACGACGGGGCCCAACAGCGGCTGGTGGCGCTGACGATGACGCTCGGTCTGGCCCGCCTGGACGTGCCGCCCGGGCCGCTCGCCGACCAGCTCGCCAAGGCCCACGGGGAGGCGGGCGAGGTGCTCGCGGAGCTGCGCGAACTCATCCACGGCATCCATCCCGAGGTGCTCACGGACCACGGCCTCGAAGCGGCGGTCACCGACGCCGCGGACCGCTCGGCGGTCCCCGTGGACGTGGACCTGGAACTGGACGGACGGCTTCCGGCGGCGGTCGAGTCCGCCGCGTACTTCGTGGTCCGCGAGGCGCTCGCCAACATCGCCCGGCACAGCGGGGCGAGCCGCGGGGAGGTGACGGGCGGGCACCGCGACGGACGGCTGTTCCTGGAGGTGCGCGACGACGGCCGGGGCGGTGCGGCGGCCGGATCCGGCAGCGGGCTGACCGGGCTCGCGGACCGGGTGTCGGTCCTGGATGGCAGACTCTCCCTGTCCAGTCCGCACGGCGGACCAACCCTGCTGCGCGTGGAGTTCCCTTGCGAACGGACCGGCCGCTCCGCGTAGTTCTGGCCGAGGACAGCGTGCTGCTGCGGGAGGGGCTCATCGGTCTGCTCGCCCGCTGCGGCCACGAGGCGGTGGCGGCCGTAGGGGACGCCACGGCGCTGATCGGCGCGGTCGAGGAGCACTCCCCGGACATCGTGGTGACGGACGTGCGCATGCCTCCCGGGTTCCAGGACGAGGGACTGCACGCGGCGCTGCGGCTGCGCGAGCGGCGGCCGGCCCTCCCGGTCCTGGTCCTCAGCCAGTACGTCCACCGGACGTACGCCTCCGACCTGCTGGACTCCGGCGACGGAACGGGCGTCGGCTATCTGCTCAAGGACCGCGTCGGACAGGTCGAGCAGTTCGTCGCCGCCCTGGCGGACGTCGCCGCGGGCGGCACCGTCGTCGACCCCGAGGTCGTACGGCAGTTGCTGCGCCGCCGCCGCGATCCGCTGGAGCGGCTCACCCCGCGCGAGCGGGAGGTCCTGTCACTGATCGCGGAAGGCAGGTCGAACGGGGCGATAGCCCGCGCGCTGGTGGTCTCCGAGGCCGCCGTGGGCAAGCACATCGGCAGCATCCTCACCAAGCTGGACCTGCCCCCGACCGACGAGACCCACCGAAGGGTACTGGCGGTCCTGGCCTTCCTCCGGGCCTGACACGTTGCGTGACACCGGGCGTGACACCGGGCGGTGATCCGCCCGCGCCGCTCCGTCCGACGCTCGGAGCGCAGCGTGATGACAGCCTTGATCGTTGTCACGTTGGGTTCCCCAGCACCTCCCGTTCATTTGTGTTCCGTTCGGCCTTCGCTCGTCCGTGTTCACAGGACCTCCACAGCCGAAGAATCTCGGGTGCGCCGACACCAAGGGGATTTTTTCGGTCAGCGGCGAAAAAAACGCATAGGGGAGGGGGGTGGTCCCCATGGTCCGCCCACGCTTTTTGTATGTGCCGATCGAGGACCTTGGCATGGCCCTGCCTATGGGCCCGGAGGGACAACGAAGACCGGAGAGAGGGCGCAGACCCGTCGGATGGCGGCTGGTCGGCGCCAACAACCGTGAACTCGGGCGCTGCGCCGCGGCGTTCGAGAACCTCGCCGTGTGCCAGGCCACCGTCGCCCGGCTCCGGGAGCGGGTCGCGGACGCACGGGCGCTGCTCGTCATGGCCGATGTGCCGGGTACCTGGACCTGGCGGGTCGAGCTCGACGGGCGGGACGTCGCCACGGCCGGACGGTCGTACCAGCGGCATCGGGAGTGCCAGCACAACGTGAACCTGTTCCTGGCCGCGGTGCCGGTCGCCCAGCTGGGCGAGGGGCTGGTCAGCAGGCCGCGGTTGCGCGGGCTGCATCTGCCCGGTCCGGCTCGGCCGGCCCCGGCGGAGGCCGAGGGTGAGGAACCTCCGCTCTCCCGGGCAGGGACGCGGGCCGGGGCGGGTGCGTCATGAGCGCCACCGTCCCCGGGCTCGGGCAGCCGGGCCCGGCGGGTCCGGAGCTCCCCGAGACCCCGCGCGGACTACGGGCCACGGGCGAACTCGGGGACCGCCTCTTCCGGGGCGCGGCGCGCGGCAGCGGCGCTGTGGTGCTGATGATCATGCTGCTGGTCGGCGTCTTCCTCGGCTACCGCGCGGCTCAGGCGCTGCGCGTGGCCAAGTGGTCCTTTCTGACCACGTCGGCCTGGGAGCCGGACTCCCACCACTTCGGCATCGCCGCCGTACTCACCGGCACCGTGCTCATCGGCCTGGTGGCGATCGGCATCGCCCTGCCGCTGGCACTCGGCACCGCCCTGTACATCTCGGAGTACGCGCCGCGGCGGCTGCGGCGGACGCTGATCAGCCTCGTGGATCTCATGGCGGCGGTGCCGAGCGTGGTCTACGGGCTGTGGGGGGCCTTCTTCCTCCAGGGCCGGATCGTCGGGCTGTCGCGGTGGATCTCCACCTACTTCGGCTGGATCCCGGTCTTCAAGGTCGACGGCACCGATCCGGGCGACCCGCTGGCGACCAGCACGGTCTACACATCGTCCACCTTCATCGCCGGGACGGTCGTCGCCCTGATGGTGACGCCGATCGCCTGCTCGGTCATGCGGGAGGCGTTCTCCCAGGCGCCCGTCGGCGAGCGGGAGGGGGCGCTCGCGCTCGGCGGGACCAGGTGGGGCATGATCCGCGCGGTCGTACTGCCCTTCGGCCTGGGCGGGGTGATCGGCGGCACCATGCTGGGGCTCGGCCGGGCCCTCGGCGAGACCATCGCCGTGTACATGATCATCTCGCCGGTCTTCGCCGTCCAGCCGCACATCCTGCAGAACGGCGCCAACTCCGTCTCGGCGCTGATCGCCCTGCGCTACGGCTCCGCGAGCGACTTCGGCATGTCCGCCCTGATGGCCGCCGGACTCGCCCTCTTCCTGCTGACCCTCGTCGTCAACTTCATCGCCTCCTCGATCGTGGCGCGCAGCCGCTCGGGCGCGGGGACGGAGGCCTGACATGAGCGACCTCATCGACCAGGCACAAGCACAGGCCCAGCCACCGGCAGAGCCACCGGCACCCGTGGCCCACCGGCCCGACGAGACCCCCGAGGTCCGCCGCAACACCTCCGCCGTCCGCGCCACCGACCTGCTCGCCCTGGCCGCCGCCGCGGTGGGGTCCGTCGCCCTGACGGTCCTGCTGTTCGTCAGAGTCGCCCCGTTCGACTCGGTGCTGGGCTTCGTGGTCGTCACCTACGTGCTCTTCGTCGCCCTCTACGCGGTGCTGGTCTCCTTCGACGAGAACGGAGTCGCCGTACGGGACCGGGTGACCGCGGTGTTCTGGCACAGCCTCGCCGTACTGCTGCTGACCGCCCTGGTCTTCGTCATCGCCTTCACCCTGTGGCGAGGTCACCGGGCGCTGGTGCACCTCAACTTCTTCACCCAGGACATGTCGAGCACCGGCCCGCTCCAGCCGCTCACCGACGGCGGCGTGGTGCACGCGATCGTCGGCACCCTGGAGCAGATCACCATCTCGCTGGCCGTCACCATTCCGCTCGGGCTCGCCTGCGCGGTGTTCCTCAACGAGGTGCCCGGACGCTACGCGCGTTTCGTACGGACCATCGTCGAGGCGATGACCGCGCTTCCGTCGATCGTGGCCGGTCTGTTCATCTACGCCACGGTCATCCTCGTCCTCGGAGTCGACAAGTCCGGCTTCGCCGCCGCGCTGGCGCTCAGCGTGATGATGCTGCCCATCGTCATCCGCGCCGCCGACGTGGTCATCCGGCTGGTGCCCGGTTCGCTGCGCGAGGCGTCGTACGCGCTGGGCGCGAGCCAGTGGCGCACCGTGTGGACCGTGGTGCTGCCCACCGCCCGCTCCGGCCTCGCCACCGCGGTGATCCTGGGCACCGCCCGCGGGATCGGCGAGACCTCGCCGGTACTGCTCACCTCCGGGGTCAACGCCGGACTGAACGCCGACCCGCTCCACGATCCGCAGATCTCGCTGCCGCTGGCCACCTTCGACCTGGTGCGCTCGCCCCAACCCGCCTACATCGCCCGGGGATTCGGCTCCGCCGCCCTGCTGATGGCCCTCGTCCTGCTGCTCTTCCTGCTGGCCCGCGTGATCGGCGGCCGTGGACCCGGCGACCTGACCCGGGGCCAGCTGCACCGCAGGGTGCTGGCCTCCCGCCGTGACGTCGAGCGCATGACGGCCCGCCGCGCCGGGCCGGACCCCGCCCCGTCCGACGCCCGGCCACCCGCCGGGCACCGCTGACCACCCCGACCCGGGAAACCCGACCGAGGAGCCAGGAGCCAACCCGCCATGTCCGGATCACGCCCGGCAGCCCCCGCACGCGCCCGAGCCAGGACCGTCAGGACCGCCCGCGCCAGGACCCTGACCGCCCTTGTGATCGCCTTCCTCTACTGCACCCTCGCGCCCGCCGCCGCCGAGACCTACGTCCCGATCTCCGGCGCCGGCTCCACCTGGAGCCAGAACGCCCTGGACCAGTGGCGGGCCAACGTCAAGCAGTACGGCATGACGGTGAACTACAACGGCACCGGTTCCTCCGACGGCCGCAACCAGTTCCGCAACGGCACCGTCGACTACGCGGTGTCCGAGATCCCGTACGGCATCAAGGACTCGGGCGTGGTCGACCCGCCGCCGTCCCGCAAGTACGCGTACATGCCGATCGTGGCCGGCGGTACGTCCTTCATGTACAACCTGACGATCGCGGGCCGCCGGGTGACCAACCTCCGGCTGTCCGGGGACGTCATCGCCAGGATCTTCACCGGGGCCATCACGACCTGGAACGACCCGGCGATCAAGGCCGACAACCCGGCCCTCGCCGCCGCGCTCCCGGCCCGCCGGGTGGTGCCGGTGGTGCGCTCGGACGGCTCGGGCACGACCGCGCAGTTCACGACCTGGATGAGCAGGCGGTACGGCTCCGTGTGGGACGCCTACTGCCGCCGGGCCGGACGCAGCACGCCCTGCGGGACGACCTCCAACTACCCGCTCGTCCCGGGCAGCGGCTTCGTCGCCCAGTCGGGTTCGAACGGGGTCTCCGGCTATGTCGCCCAGGGCGGCAACGTCGGCACGATCACCTACGTCGAGTACTCGTACGCCGTGTACACGACCGGCTTCCCGGTGGCCAAGGTGCTCAACCAGGCCGGTTACTACGTGGAACCGAAGGCCAGCAACGTCGCCGTGGCCCTGCTCAAGGCGCGGATCAACGACGACAGTTCCTCGCCCGGTTATCTCACCCAGATCCTCGACGACGTCTACACCGACCCGGACGCACGGGCCTATCCGCTGTCGAGCTACAGCTACATGATCATTCCCACCAGGCTGGAGTCGAACTTCAACACCCAGAAGGGCAAGACGCTCGGCGCCTTCGCGTACTACTTCCTCTGCCAGGGGCAGCAGCACGTGGACGACCTCGGCTACTCCCCGCTGCCGATCAACCTCGTGCAGGCAGGCCTGAACCAGGTCCGCAAGATCCCCGGGGTCGACGTCGAGTCGATCAACATCAAGAACTGCCACAACCCCACGTTCTCGGGCGACGGCAGCAACACCCTCGCCAAGACCGCCCCCTACCCGCCGTCCTGCGACAAGCAGGGCACGGCGCAGTGCGCCACCGGCACGGGCGGCGCGAAGACCCCGACCGTGGTGGGCGGCGGAACCGCGGGCGGCACCGGCGGCTCGGGCGGTACCGGCGGGGCCGGCGGCACCGGCACGACCGGCGGCGGCAGCGGTTCGACCGGCGGCGGCTCCGGCGGGGCCGCCTCCGGCGGAGGGTCGGGCGGCGGTACGGCCGCGGGTGCCGGGGCCGGCGGGAGCGCGAGCCCCTCGGTCGACCCGGACACCGGCCAGGTGGTCGGCACGGCCGGCGGCTCGACGGCGAGCGGCGGCAGCGGTGGCGCGTACGCCGTGCCCGTCTCGACGTCCAGGAGCATCGGCAGCGGCATGCAGCGCGCGCTGATGGCGCTGGCCGGCGTCCTGCTGCTGGCCCTCACCGTCGGACCGCCCCTGATCAACTCCCGGCTCCGCGCGAAGCGGGGCCGCTCATGACCACCGCCCGCCGGTCGCTCGCCGGCCTGCTCGTCGCCCTCGTCCTCGCCCTCGCGGTGACCGGCGCCGCCACCCCGGCCACCCCGGCCGCCACGGCGGGCGGCGGATCCGCGGTCACCGTCACGGGACGCGGCGCCTACGCGAACCTGAAGGTGACGGTCAGCCAGACCACCCACCTGGTCAACCAGGTGATCAAGATCTCCTGGAAGGGCGCCACGCCCACCGTCTCCGACACCGACTACGCCGCCGACTACCTCCAGATCATGCAGTGCTGGGGCGACGGGTCGAGCGGCCCCGACCCCGAGCAGTGCCAGTTCGGCGGCTCCTCCGCGCTCGGCGCGGGCGCGGGCAGCCAGGGCGCCGGCGCGTACACCAACACCCGCCAGCTCACCTACGGCGGCCTCAAGGACCCGGCCCAGCAGCTCCCGCCGCCGACCCCGACCGGCATCTCGTACATGCCCTTCCACTCGGCGACCGGCGATGTCGTCAAGACCGGCAACTGGAACGAGTTCTACGACTCCAACAGCACCAACGAAGTCCCCTACGCCCGCACCGGTTCCGACGGCACCGGCGAGGTCTACTTCGAGGCCCAGACCTCCCTGGAGGCGCCGGGCCTGGGCTGCGGCGCGGTGCCGGCCGGGGCGACGGACCCGACGACCGGACGCAAGTGCTGGCTGGTCGTCGTGCCGCGCGGCGAGAGCGAGGTGGACGGCGGCCCGTACCGGTCCCAGCCCAACGGCCTGCTCCAGTCCTCGCCGCTCAGCGCCACCAACTGGCAGCAGCGCATCGTCGTACCGCTGTCGTTCGAGCCGATCGGCAACTTCTGCCCGATCGGCGCCGACGAGCGCAGCACCCTGGGCGACGAACCGGTCGCCGAGGCGATGCTGCGCTGGCAGCCCGCCCTGTGCCGGACCGGCGACAAGGCCATCTACGGCTACGCCCAGGTGACCGACGACACCGCCCGCGCCAAGCTGGTCTCCGGCAGCCCCGGCATGGTCTTCCTCAACCGCCCGGCCACCGCCGACCAGGTGCCCGCGGGCCAACGCCCCGTCTACGCACCGGTGACCCTCTCCGGGCTGACCTTCGGCTTCTTCGTGGAGAGCCGGGCCGGCTTCAACGCCCCCGCGGCCGTCAAGGCGCGCGACGGCAGACGGCTCACCTCGCTCGACCTCACCCCGAGGCTGGTCGCCAAGCTGCTCACCGAGTCGTACCAGGACGGCAACTCCCGCTTCGCTCCCAGCACCCAGCACAACCCGTTCAACCTGGCCCGCGACCCGGAGTTCCGCAAGTACAACCCGGACTACGCGGACCTGGACTTCGGCGGCAACCTGGGCGACGCGATCGTGCCCGAAGCCCTGTCGGACTCGGCCTGGCAGCTGTGGAACTGGGTCGGCCAGGACCCGGCCGCCCGCGAGTTCCTCGACGGCACCGCCGACAACCAGGGGCGCTACGGCGACGCCTCTTTCTCGGGGATGACGGTCAACCCGGCCTACAAGGGCATCAGGCTGCCGGTCACCGACTACCCCAAGAGCGACCCGTTCTGCCAGCAGTTCACCGACCACCCGGACAACCCGCTGTGCGTGCAGGACAAGCACCCGTACGCCACCGACATGCACGCCGCCGCCCGCGCCGTCGCCCGCGGCGACACGCTGGCCCGGACCACCTGGGACAACACCACCATCCCGCCCGCCTACAAGAAGAACCCCGCGCAGCCCGCGGGCCAGCGGGCCGTGCTCGCCGTGACCGACACGGCGACGGCGAGCCGCTACGGCCTGGTGACGGCCAAGCTGCAGAACGCGGCGGGGAAGTTCCTGGCCCCGACCCCGACCACGCTGCTGGCGGGCGAGGCGGCGATGAGACCCAGCGGTGTCCCGGGCGTGCTGGCGACCGACCCGAGGACGGCCTCCGCGGGCGCCTATCCGCTGACGCTGCTCACCTACGCCGCGACCGTGCCGGAGAAGCTGACCGAGAAGGAGGGCCAGGACTTCGCCGCGCTGCTGAGGTTCGCGGTGGGCAGCGGGCAGCGGCCGGGGGTGGCCGCGGGGACCCTGCCGGGCGGGTACGCGCCGCTGCCGCAGGCACTCCGGAAGCAGACCGCCGCCGCGGCCGACGCCATCGCGTCCCGGGCGGGCGCCGGTTCCGGGGGCTCCGGCTCCGGTGGCACGAGCGGTGGTCCGGGCGGGTCGGCCGGCGGCACGGGCGGCTCCGGATCCTCGGGCGGCAGCGGCACGACGGGCGGCGGTGCCGGGGGAGCGGGCACGGCCGCGGGCGGCACCGGGGGAGCGGCCAGGTCCCCTTCGTCCTCGCCGTCGGCCGCACCGTCCGGATCGCCGTCCGCCACGGCCCCCGCCGCGAGCGGCGGCCCCGCCCCGCTCACTCCGCCCTGGGTGCTCGGCGCCGCGCGCTACACCCTCCTGATCGCCCTCGTCGTCGGCCTAGCCGCGACCGCCGCCGGCCCCCTCCTGCCGAGGGTGGCACCGCAGCTGGCGGCCGGTGTCGCGGCCTGGCGGGCGAGGGGCCTGACACCACGCGACCGAGAGAGGTGATGCCCGCACCCGAACGATCGACAGGTCCGCGCCAACGAACTGTCAGAAACCGGCGCCGGGCATCACCCGGCGCAAGCCTACCCGAGGGGTAAACCCACGTGAACAGCAAGAAGATTGCGATCGCAGCCGTCGGTATCGCCGGTCTCCTCACCGGTACCGTCAGCGCCGGCATGGCCGTCGCCGACCCGTCCGGCACTCCGACCTACCGTCAGCTGTCCGGTGTCGGCTCCGACACCACGCAGGGCGTGATGAACGGCCTCGCCAACGTCATCACCATAGGCGGCCAGAAGGTCATCGGTTCGTACGACGCCGTCGGCTCGGCGAACATCACCACCAAGGACCCCGCCACCACGCCGGGCTGCACCATCGCCCGGCCGAACGGCTCGGGTGCCGGCCGTACCGCCCTGTCGAACTCGCTCGCGGCGAACAACGGCTGCCTGGACTTCTCCCGTTCCTCCAGCCTGAACCTGGCGGCGGCGACCCCGGGCCTGACCTACGTCCCGTTCGCCGTGGACGCGGTCAGCTACGCGATCACCCCGACCAGCCAGATCCCGCGCAAGCTCGCCCTGACCGACCTCAAGGCGATCTACCACTGCGACCCCAACTACGTGGGCACCGGCCCCAACTACGACGTCACCGTCTACCTGCCGCAGGCGGGCTCCGGTACGCGCTCCTTCTGGGAGTCCACGATGGGCATCACCGACGCCGACGTGGTCGCGGGTGTCTACCCCTGCATCAAGGACACCAAGAACGGCTCGCCGGTCGAGGAGCACGACGGCCGCGTCCTCGACGACAAGTCGATCGCTCCGTTCTCCATCGCCCAGTACGACGCGCAGAGTTCGCAGACCATCGCGGACGTCCGCGGCCGGGCCATCCTCGGCACCATCGACGACGTGGCGCCGAACACGCTGAACAGCAGCTTCGGCGTGAAGCGTGACGTCTACAACGTGATCCCGACCTCCAAGATCGGCACGGCGCCCTGGAGCACCGTGTTCGTCGGGTCCAACTCCCTCGTCTGCCAGCAGGCCAACGTGATCAACACGTACGGCTTCGCGACCAACGCGAACTGCGGCGACACCAGCAAGCAGACCCCGTGACCGGGCCGGTCGACTCCGAAACACCTGCGTTCTCCAAGCAATCCCCCAAGCAGTCCTCCAAGAAGGAGAGCACTACCGTGTGGAAGCTCAGACTCTCGCGGGTCACGGCGGGCGGTCTCGCGAGCCTGGTGGCCCTGCTGACGGTCGGCCTGGTGGCCCCGTCGGCGTCCGCCGCTGACATCGGCACCGCGACCGTCACCCCGGCGACCGGCAGCGACACCTCCAGCATGAGCCTGACCACGTCGGGCGCCTGCCCGGCGAACGCCACCAACGTGATCGTGTCGGTCACCGGCTCCGGGTTCCCGGCGGCCGGCCAGAACGTCGTCGGCAACTCGCCGATCAGCTCGTACGGCACGGACACCAACGGCGGCCTGATCATCCCGCTCACGCAGACCATGCGGGACTACGCCAACACGGCCGGTTTCACCACCCTGACGGGCAAGTACACCTTCCTCGTCACCTGCCGCACGGCGTTCAACGCCACCAGCCTCGGTGACTTCCCGGCCTCGGTCTGGTTCACGTCCAACACGGCGTACCAGAACACCGACCCGTCGGTGAAGACGCCCACCACCACGTCCCTGGCGGTCTCCCCGGCGAGCCCCGTCACCGCGGGCACCGACGTCACGCTGACCGCGACCGTGGCCCCGGCCGCCGCCGCGGGCACCGTGCAGTTCCGCGACAACGGCACCGCGCTGGGCGCCCCCGTCACCGTGAACAACGGCACGGCCACCTTCAGCACGGCCAACCTCGCCACGGGCTCGCACTCCCTCACCGCGGACTTCACGCCGACGAGCACCGGCTACGACGTGTCCTCCTCCACCGCGGTCGCCTACACGGTCAACACGGCCCCGGCCCAGCAGACCACCACCGCGCTCGCCGTCTCCCCGGCCGGTACCGCGGCCCAGTACAGCACGGTCGGCTTCACGGCCACCGTCACGCCGAACGGCGCCGCCGGTTCGGTGAAGTTCCAGGACACCGTGGGCGCCACCACGACCACCCTGGCCACCGTGCCGGTCTCGGGCGGGCAGGCGACCTACAGCACCTCCGGTCTGGGCACCGGCGCGCACTCCTTCTCCGCCACCTTCGTCCCGGCGGACACCACCAAGTACACCGGGTCGGACTCGGCCCAGATCGCTTACACGATCGGTGCGTTCACCGGCGTCACCGCCTCGGAGAACATCACCACGACCGTCAACCCGGGTGCGCTGGTCATCAGCGTCGACAACCCGAACGTCACCCTGCCCTCGCCCGTGCTGAACACCAACGGCGACCTGCTGACCACCGCGGGCAAGATCAACCCGGTCACGCTGACCGACACCCGTGCCGGCAACCCCGGCTGGTCGGTGAGCGGCCAGGTGTCGGACTTCTCCGACGGCGGCACGCACTCCATCAACGGCCAGAACCTCGGCTGGACCCCGAACGTCGTCGACAAGTCCTCGGCCCAGACCGTCACGGCCGGTGCCGCGGTCGCCGCCGCGAACGGTGTCGCGCCCGCCGACGCGGGCAACGCCGGGCTGAAGTCGTCCCGTTCGCTCGCCGTCGGCACGGGCCTCGGCACCGCGCACCTCGGCGCCGACCTCGCGCTCAACGTGCCGACCTCGACCGTCGCCGGCACCTACACCGCGACGCTCACCCTGACGGCCATCTGACCTTCCCGGATGGCCAGGGGTGACGCCGATCCCTACCCCCCGGCGTCACCCCGGGTCCGGGGCGGACGGGCCCCTCCGCCCGCCCCGGACCCACCCCCTGGTTTCCCGGTACGGGTCGCCCGCCCCGACTGCCTTTCGGGGCGGACGGCCGTACCTCCGCCGCACCACCGCCGTACCTCGCCCTGCTTCCGTCCTAGCCCGCGCTCGCGCCCGATCGGACGACCGACATGATCACCGCCACAGCCCGCCGCCTCGCCGCGTTCCTCCTCGCCGTCTGCGTGCTCGCCGGCCTCCCGGCCGCCGCGTGGGCCGCGCCCTCGTCGACCCCGGCCGCCCCGCACGGGCGCACCACCTTCGGTATCCAGCCGTCGGGTGCCAAGAAGCCCGACCAGCGGCCGAACCTCTCCTACAGCGTGACCCCGGGCGCGGCCCTGCGGGACTACGTCGCCGTATGGAACTACGGCACCAGGCCGATCACCCTGCGGCTGTACGGCGGCGACGCCTTCATCACCGCCGACGGCGGCTTCGACGTGCTCGCGGCGGACAAGAAGTCGACGGCCGTGGGCTCCTGGCTGAAACTCGGCAAGGGGCGGGTGACGATACCCGGCCGGTCCCACGTCATCGTCCCCTTCACCCTGACCGTGCCGCAGCACGTGACCCCCGGCGACCACGCGGGCGGCATCGTCGCCTCGCTCGCCGCCACCCGCACGGACGCCAAGGGCAACAAGGTCCGGGTCGACCAGCGCGTGGGCGCGCGCATCTACCTGCGCGTCGCCGGCAAGCTCGACGCACGGCTCTCCGTGGACGGCCCGCACACCAGCTACCACGGCACGCTCAACCCCTTCGCCGCCGGGTCCGCCACGGTCACGTACACCGTGCGCAACACCGGCAACGTCCGGCTGGGGGCGCGTCAGGCGGTCCGCGTGAGCGACCTGTTCGGCGGCGACGCCACGGTCCGCGGGCCCCGTGACATCCCCGAGCTGCTGCCCGGCTCCGCCCTGACGGTCACCGCGTCCGCGACGGGCGTCCTGCCCACGGTGCGGGACACGACGACGGTCACCGTCGACCCGGTTCCGGTACGCGGCGACGTCCCGCCGCCCGTGCGGCCCCGGGTCACCGCGGCGGCCGGCTTCTGGGCCGTGCCGTGGACGGTCCTGGGCCTGCTCCTGCTGGTGGCCGCGGCAGTCGCGGTCTTCTTCGTACGACGTCGGCTGCGCCGTCGGGGCACGGGCGCCGTGCGCCGCCGTCCCGCCGTGGCCGGGACGGACCGGGCCCCGGCCGCCGGGCGTGCGGCGGCGCTGGCGGTGGTCACGGCGGCGACGGTGCTCGCCGGTTCGCCCTCCTGGGCGGCCGACGCCGGGCAGCTCACCGTCTCCCCCCAGCACGGCAGCGACACCCAGCCCATCACCATCACCACGGGCACGCCCTGCCCGTCGGGCACGACGAACGTCATCGCACGGGTCGCCGGTGCCGGGTTCCCGCACGGCGGC
Source organism: Streptomyces sp. NPDC048277 (assembly GCF_040652235.1). Lineage (NCBI taxonomy): Bacteria > Bacillati > Actinomycetota > Actinomycetes > Kitasatosporales > Streptomycetaceae > Streptomyces > Streptomyces sp. NPDC048277. The sequence continues at coordinate 151,108 of NZ_JBEZLQ010000019.1, read as the reverse complement.
CAGATCGTCGTGGGCAACGCGCCCCTCGCCACCTACCCGAAGGCGTCCGGGGGCGGCGCGTCGATCCCGCTGATCTACACCATGCGGGACTACGCCACCACCGCCGGATTCCACACGCTGCACGGGACCTACACCTTCACGCTGAGCTGCCTCAAGGGGGCGTTCTCGCGGACGAGCGCGGGGGACTTCAGCGGGTCGCTGCGGTTCTCCTCGAACAGCGCGTACGGGGACGGCACGAAGGCGAAGACCCCGGCGGGAGCGGGAGCGGGAGCGGGAGCGGGAGCGGGAGCGGGAGCGGGCACGGGCGCGGGCGCAGGGGCGGGCGCGTCGTCGCAGCCGGCCGCGTCGGCCTCGCCGGGCAGCGGTGCGGTGGTGCCGTCGGTGGCGCCGAACGGCTCCGGAGCCGAGGCACCGGCCGCCTCCGGCGCCCCCGACGGCACGACCGGTGCCGTGCGGACGGCCGCCGAGTCCCCGGTCCGGCACTCGAACACCACGCTCGTCGTGCTGTCGACGTCCGGATTCGCCGTCGCCCTGCTCGCCGTCGCCCTCTTCTGGGCGCGAGGACGCCGGGCCCGCGCCGCAGCCGCGTCCGGATCGAGCGACTGAGCACGCCCACACGAACGCACGAGCACACGAGCCCCGAGCCAGAGGAGACCACACCGTGTCGTCGAAACGCCTGTCCCGGCCGGCTGCCGCCGGCCTCGGAACGCTGCTGCTGGCCTGCGGCGCAGCGGGCCTGCTCGCCGCCCCCGGCGCGCACGCGGCCGCCGCCGGGAAGCTGGAGGTGGCCCCCGCCAAGGGCAAGGACACCGAGACCATGACCCTGACCTCGGCGGGTGCGTGCCCGTCGAACGCCACCAACCTGATCGTGTCCGTCACCGGCTCCGGCTTCCCGGCCGCCGGCAAGGTCGTGGTGGGCAACTCACCGCTCACCACCTACGGAACGACGCCCGCCGGCGGCTATGTCGTCCCCCTGACGGAGACGATGCGGGACTACGCCAACGAGGCCGGCTTCCAGACACTGCAGGGCCGGTACGACTTCACCCTGACCTGCCGTACCGCGTTCAACGGCACCAGCCTGGCCGACTTCACCGCGCCGATCTGGTTCACCTCCAACACCGACTACCAGGACACCGACCCGAGCGGCGGCGCCACGACCAGCCCGCCCGCCTCGTCGTCGCCGCCCGCGACCTCGACCCCGACGGACTCGGCCACGCCGACGGAGACCGGTACCCCCACGGACACGGCGACCCCGACGGACACCTCGTCGCCGACCGACACCGCCAGTCCCACGGACACGGCCACCGCGGGAAGTTCGGACGGCGGCAGCAGTACTTCCGGCGGCTCCGAGGGCATCGGCACCAGCGTCACCGGCGGTTCCAGCGGCGGCAAGGGGTCCCTCGCCGCCACCGGCACCGGCGCGGCCCTCCTGGCGGCCGTCTCCGCCGCCCTCGTACTGCTGGGCACGCTCTTCGTCCAGTCGGTCCGCAGGCGCCGCCTGCTGGACTTCCCCGAAACCGACCGCTCGCAGGACTGAGCCCAGGAGAAGACACACGCCATGACGTTCACCTCAGTACGCCGTTCCCTGCCGGCGGCCGGTATCGCCGCCGTGCTCGTCGCCGGTGCGATCGGTCTCGGCGCGAGCGGAGCCCAAGCGGCTTCCCTCGGCACCCTCGACGTCAGCCCGGCCACGGGCACCGACACCAGCGGGATGACCCTCACCACCTCCGGCGCGTGCCCCGGCCCGGCCACCAACCTCATCGTCTCCGTGACCGGTTCCGGCTTTCCGTCGGACGGCAAGGTCGTGGTGAGCAACTCGCCGATCAGCACGTACCAGACGTCGTCCGCCGGCGGCATCGTGGTGCCGTTGACGGAGACGATGCGGGACTACGCCAACGAGGCCGGTTTCCAGACGCTGCAGGGCCGGTACGACTTCACCCTGACCTGCCGGGGGGCCTTCGGCTCGGCGACGTACGGCGACTTCGGCTCCCCGATCTGGTTCACCTCCAACACCGCGTACCAGAACACCGACCCGGCCGGGTCCGTGGCCGCGACGACGACCACGCTCACGGCGGCCCCGGCGAGCCCGGTCGTCGAAGGCACCTCGGTCAAGCTCACGGCCGCGGTCGCGCCCGCCACGGCGGCCGGAACGGTGCAGTTCAAGGACGGCACGCAGGCCCTCGGCGGCCCGGTCGCGGTGTCCGCCGGAACGGCGTCGCTGACCACCGGCGCCCTGGCCGCGGGCGGTCACTCGCTCACCGCCGAGTTCACCCCGTCCGACGCCTCGGCGTACGCGCCCTCCGCCTCGGCCGCGCTGCCCTACACGGTCAAGGTCAAGCCCCCGACGGTCGTCTCGGCGCCGAAGGTGACCGGCACGGCCAAGGTCGGCTCCACCGTGACCTGCAGCGCCACCTTCAACGGCGCGACCTCCTACACGTACGCCTGGCTGCGTGACGGCACCGCGATCGGCGGCGCGACCGCACGCACCCGTGCCCTCGTCGCCGCCGACTACACGCACAAACTCGCCTGCCGGGTGACCGCCGGCAACAGCGGCGGCAACACGACCGCGACCAGCCCCGCCGTGACCGTGGCCCTCGGCCCGGCCCTGAAGAACACGGCACGTCCTTCGACCACCGGGACCGCGAAGGCCGGCAAGCGGCTCACCGCCAAGCCGGGCAGCTGGACGCCGGCGGCGGCGTCGTACACCTACGTCTGGAAGCGCGACGGGCACGCGATCCGCGGCGGGACGCACTCCACGTACCTGCTCACCCGCACGGACAAGGGGCACCTGATCACGGTGACCGTCACCGCGAAGCGGTCCGGCTACGCCAACGGCACGGCCACGTCCAGGTCAGTGAGGGTGGGATGACCTCGTCCACCGCCGTGGTGCGGGCTCCGTCCGGCGGCGGGTCGTCCGACCCGTCACCGGCGGAGCCCGCCCGGGCCCCGGGGACCCGCACCGCCGGGCCCGGGGTACGTGTCCTCGGGGTCGCGCTGAGCATCCTGGGCGCGCTGCTGCTCGGATTCGTCCTGGACGTCGGCCCGTTGGGCGACCTCCGCCATGTCCGTGACCGGCAGGTCGACTACGCCGCCCTGCGGAGCACCCTGGCCAACGGGGTCACCCCGGTCGGCGGGGCGATCGACCCCGGCACCCCGTTGGCGCTCCTGACCATCCCCGCCCTGCACCTGCACGAGGTCGTCCGTGAGGGCACCACGGCCCAGGACCTGTCACGAGGTCCGGGCCACCGCAGGGACACACCGCTTCCGGGGCAGGCGGGCGTCAGTGTCGTCATGGGCCGCCAGACGACGTTCGGGGGCCCGTTCCTGCACCTGCGCGAACTGCGGCCCGGGGACGAGTTCACCGTGACGACGGGCCAGGGCAGACAGACCTACCGGGTCCTCGACCTCCGCCGGGGCGGTGACCCGCAGCCGGTGGCACTTGCGGCGGGCCGCAGCCGCCTGACGCTTGTCACGGCCGACGGCACCCCGTTCATGCCCCGGGGCATCCTGCGCGTGGACGCGGACCTGGTCTCCCAGGTGCAGGCCGCGTCGGCCCCGGGCGTCGCGCCGGGCGCCCTGCCCGAGGCCGAGACACCGATGGCCGTCCAGTCCTCGGCCTGGCTGCCGCTGGTGCTGTGGGGCCAGGCCCTGGTGCTGGCCGCCGCGGCCGTCGCGTGGAGCCACGCCCGCTGGGGCCGCCGCCACACCTGGGTGTTCGGCGTCCCCCTGCTGGGTGTCCTCGGCCTCACCGTCGCCGACCAGGCGGCGCAGCTCCTCCCCAACCTGATGTGACCGCCGACCGAGGACGTGCAGTGACCGAACAGACCAGTGGCGAGGCCGGTACCACCCTCCCCCTGCCCCCCTATCCGGAGGTGGCCGGCGCCACCCTCGACACCCGCCGGATCTCGGCCTGGTTCGGCGACCGCAAAGTCCTCGACCGCGTGTCGCTGTTGATGCCGTCCGGCCTGGTGACGGCCCTCATCGGCCCCTCCGGCTGCGGCAAGTCCACCTTCCTGCGCATCCTCAACCGCATGCACGAGCTCATTCCGGCCGCCACCCTGGCCGGTGAGGTGCTCCTGGACGGCCAGGACATCTACGCCCCCCGGCGCCGTCTGACCGAGACCCGGCGGGAGATCGGCATGGTCTTCCAGAAGCCGAACCCCTTCCCCGCGATGTCCATCCACGACAACGTCACCTCGGGCCTCAAGCTCACCGGCATCCGTCTCAACGGCGCCGACCGGGACGACCTCGTCGAGGAGTGCCTGACCAAGGCGGGCCTGTGGCAGGAGGTACGGGACCGGCTCCGCCAGCCCGGCGGCGCACTGTCCGGAGGCCAGCAGCAACGCCTGTGCATCGCCCGCTCCCTCGCCGTACGCCCCAAGGTCCTCCTCATGGACGAGCCCTGCTCCGCGCTGGACCCCACCTCGACGCTCCGCATAGAGCAGACGATCCGCGACCTGGCCCACGAGGTGACGATCGTGATCGTCACCCACAACATGCAGCAGGCCGCCCGCATCTCCGACCGGTGCGCGTTCTTCCTCGCCGAACAGGGCGCCCCCGGCGCCGTCGTGGAACACGGCGCCACCCCCACGATGTTCGCCACCCCCACCGACCCGCGCACGGCGGACTACGTGGAGGGCCGCTTCGGCTGAGCCGCGCCGAGGCCTCCCCGCGACAGCGGGTTTCGGTCAGATACGGAGGCGTCGGTTCAGCGAAAAGCCCTCCGGAAGGAGGGCGGAGACTGGGCGCCCCCGGCAGGACTCGAACCTGCGGCCAAGCGCTTAGAAGGCGCCTGCTCTATCCACTGAGCTACGGGGGCCGGCTGTGCTGGCCTCGTACGCACTGCCCGGGTGCGGGCGGGTCCGTGACGTTGCCGGGGACAAGGATAGAACTCCCCGATCCGTGTCCCTGCTGCTTCGCCTCCGTGGCTCAATGTGGAGGTTCGGTGAAGCGGTCCTGATAATCGCAGGCAGGTACGAATCGTGCATCGCTTTTGGCGCCTGACGCACCGGGTGTTGTGCACTCGTTATGCCTGGACTGTGCTTCCGTCCCAGTCGTCCCTTCCATCCGTTGTGTTCTGTCGGCGCGCAGACATGTCTATATGCTTCAGAATTCCCCTAAAATTGGGCATTCTTCGCATGTGGTGACCTTGGACGTACGGCCTCAGCTGCTCGACACACTTTCCGCCCTGCGCGACCGTGTCGCCGCCGCACGCTTCCCGCTGCCCCTGGTGGGGGCTCCACGCGCGCGTGCCAACCGCGACGAACTGCTCGCACAGCTCGACGACTATCTGGTGCCCCGCCTCAGAGAGCCCGAAGCGCCTCTCCTGGCGGTCGTGGGCGGATCCACCGGCGCCGGCAAGTCGACCCTCGTCAACTCCCTGGTGGGCCGCCGCATCAGCGAAGCGGGCGTGCTGCGGCCGACCACCCGCACCCCGGTGCTGGTCTGCCACCCGGAGGACCATCACTGGTTCAGCGGGATGCGCGTGCTGCCCGACCTCACACGCGTGTGGGTACCGAAGCGGGAACCCGGCGACGACCTCCTGCTGCCCGGCGAGAACCACGCGCGCGTGCTGCGCGTCGAGACCGCCGACAGCATCCCCCGCGGCCTCGCCCTCCTCGACGCCCCCGACATCGACTCCCTCGTCGTCGACAACCGCGTCCTCGCCGCGGAACTGATGTGCGCCGCCGACGTCTGGGTGATGGTGACCACGGCGGCCCGCTACGCCGACGCCGTCCCCTGGCACCTGCTGCGCACCGCCAAGGAGTACGACGTCGCCCTGGTGACCGTCCTCGACCGGGTCCCCCACCAGGTCGTCTCCGAGGTCGCCCGGCAGTACGGCGCCCTCCTCACCAAGGCCGGGCTCGGCGACCTGCCCCGGTTCACCGTGCCCGAACTGCCCGAGTCGGCGTGGGGCGGCGGGCTGCTTCCGGCCACCGCCGTGGCCCCGCTGCGGGCCTGGCTCGTCCACCAGGCGCAGGACCCCGGCGCCCGCACGCACACCCTGGCCCGAACCGCCCACGGCGTCCTCGACTCCCTCAAGGCCCGCCTGCCCGAGCTGGCCGGCGCGGCCGCCGCCCAGTACGCCGCCGCACTGCGCCTGACCTCAGCCGTCGACTCGGCGTACGACAGCGAGCACACACGCGTGCGTGCCCGGCTGCAGAGCGGAGCCGTCCTCGCCGGCGACGCCCTCAAACGCTGGCGCGCCTTCCCCCTCGACTGCGCCGCGGGCGAACTCCTCGACGCTCTGGTGGAGAGCCTCGCCGCACTGCTGCTGTGCGCCGTCACCGCCGCCGACGAGCGCGTCGACGACGCCTGGCGCCGCGAGCCCGCCTCCGGGGCCCCCGGGCTCACCGACCGCGACCCCTCCCTGGAGAGCGCCGAGCACCGCATCGGCCTCGCCGTACGGCGCTGGCGGCGCGAGCTGGAGGAGTACGCCGAGGACGAGGTGCGCGAGCTCGACCGCAGTGTCGCGCCCGACTCCGAGTCCGTCGCCGTCCTCGTGGCCACCGTGCTGCTCGGCGGCCGCCGTACCCGGGCGGCGGGGGAGCGGCTCGCCGAGCGCATCGGCGCGCACGGCGCGCTGCGGCTGCGCGACCGCGCGGGACGGCTGCTCACCGAGCACGTGGACCGCGTCATCCACACCGAACGCGAACGCCGTCTCGCCCCGCTCGACGCCCTCGACGTCCACCCCGAACCCCAGGCCGAACTCATCGCCGCCCTGTCCGTCCTCCAGAAGGAGAGGTGACCGGTGACCGCCGTCACTGACCACGACCACACAGATCACATGGAACGCATGGATCACACCAGTGACTACACCAGTGACTTCGACAGCGGTCTGACCGCGGGGGGCTCCGCGCCGGACGCCGCACGGGAGCCCGTGCCCGGCCTCGCGGCGGACGGACCACAGGACCGGAACGGAACCGGGGAAGGCACCACGGACGCCACGGACGCCACGGACGCCACGGGCCGCACCGGCCCGGCGGACGCCGCGGACCCCGTCCGGACCGCCGCCGAGGCCGAGAACGTCCCGCACGCACGCGTGCGGGAGCAACGGGAGCCGTCCGACGACGACCAGGCCACCGCCGAGGGCGCCTGGGACGACGGACTCATCGCCCGCCGGGTCACCGAGACCGCCAAACCCGCCGTGCCCGTCCTGGAGACCCGCGGCCCCGGCGCCCCGGCCCCCGTCCCGCTGGCCTACGACGGCCCGCTGCGCTCCCGCCTCGACGCCCTGCGCGAACTCGTCGGCCTGTCCCGCACCCGCCTCGACAGCCACACCCTCGCCGAGGCCGGCCGGGTCCTGGACGAGGCGGCGGCCCGGCGCAGGCTCTCCGGCCAGCACACCGTCGTCGCCATCGCCGGCGCCACCGGCAGCGGCAAGTCCCAGCTGTTCAACGCGCTCGCCGGAGTCGCCATCTCGGAGACCGGCGTACGGCGCCCCACCACCGCCGCGCCCATCGCGTGCACCTGGAGCGACGGCGGCGCGGCCCTCGTCGACCGGCTCGGCATCCCGGGCCGGCTGCGCCGGCGCCCCGTGCACAACCCGGAGGCGGACGCACAACTGCGCGGACTGGTCCTCATCGACCTGCCCGACCACGACTCGGCGGCCGTCCAGCACCGCGAACACGTCGACCGGATCCTGAAACTGGTCGACGCGGTGATCTGGGTCGTCGACCCGGAGAAGTACGCCGACGCCGTCCTCCACGAGCGCTATCTGCGGCCCATGGCCGGCCACGCCGAGGTCATGTTCGTCATCCTCAACCAGACCGACCGGCTCCCCGGCGAGGCCGCCGACCTGGTCCTCGACGATCTGCGCCGGCTGCTCGACGAGGACGGCGTCGCGCTCGGCGAGTTCGGCGAACCGGGTGCCACCGTGCTCGCGCTGTCCGCGCTCACCGGCGAAGGCGTCGGCGATCTGCGCGAGATGCTCGGCCAGTTCGTGTCCGAACGGGGCGCGGCGGCCCGGCGTGTCGCCGCCGACGTGGACGCCGCCGCCGACCGGCTGCGCCCCGTCTACGCCACCGGGCGGCGCGCCGGACTCAGCGAGGAGGCGCGCGACGAGTTCGCCGCCCGGCTCGCGGACGCGGTGGGCGCCACCGCCGCCGGCGAGGCCGCCGAACGGGCCTGGCTGCGCAACGCCAACCGGGCCTGCGGCACGCCCTGGCTGCGGCTGTGGCGCTGGCGCCGGAAGCGCGGCGACGCGCCCACCAGCCGCCTGCAGAAGCCCGAGCCCGAGCAGGAGGCGACCGCCCGGCAGCGCGTCGAGCAGGCGGTGCGCACGGTCTCCGAACGGGCCTCGGCCGGACTGCCCGTGCCCTGGGCGCAGGCGGTGCGCGAGGCCGCCGTACGCGGCTCGCAGGGACTGCCGGAGGCGCTCGACGACCTCGCCGCACAGGCCGGACTGCCACCGGGGCGCCCGCCGCGCCCCGGCTGGTGGCCGGTGGCGGTGCTCGCCCAGGCCGCGATGACGCTCCTGCAGGTGGTGGGCGGGCTGTGGCTGGTGGGGCAGATCGCCGGGGTGCTGGCGCCCAACCTGGGCGTTCCGGTGCTGCTGATGGTCGCCGGGATCGTCGGCGGGCCGCTGGTCGAGTGGGGGTGCCGGATGACGGCACGGGGGCCGGCCCGGCGCTACGGCCTGGAGGCGGAGCGCCGACTGCGGGAGGCGGCGGCCGGGTGCGGCCGGGCCCGGGTGCTGGACCCGGTGGCGGCGGAACTGCTGCGGTACCGGGAGGTGCGCGAGCAGTACGGGCGGGTGACGCGGGCCGGGGCCGGGGTGGGGTGATCTTCTCGGGGCGGCCGGGGGACGTGCCCTGCGGGGACACGGGGTTCACCTCTGACCCACTCGGGCCTTCCCGGGCCTCTCCGGGTCCACTCGGGCCTTCCCGGGCCTTCCCGGGTCTACTCGGGCCTTCCCGGGCCTCTCCGGGTCTACTCGGGCCTCTCCGGGTCTACTCGGGCCTCTCCGGGTCTACTCGGGCCTCTCCGGGTCTACTCGGGCCTCTCCGGGCCCACTCGGACCTCCCCGGATCCACGCAGGCCTCCCCCCAGACCCACGCGGGCCTCCCCAGACCCACTCGGGCCTCCCCGGGCCCACGCAGGCCTCCCCGGGCCCACTCGGGCCTCCCCGGATCCACGCAGGCCTCCCCCCAGACCCACGCGGGCCTCCCCGGACCCACGCGGGCCTCCCCGGACCCACGCGGGCCTCCCGGGACCCACTCGGACCCACTCGGATTCACCCGTCCGGGCGGCGGAGTTTTCCACAGTCCCGATGACCGTCCACAGCCCGCGGCGGGCCCGGCCCGCCGACGGCAGTCTGGTCCCGCGGCGATCAGCCCGAGTGCGGCGGACGCACCCGGCACACCACGGGTGCCTGCGCACTCGGCACACACGGTCGCCGCGGTGGACACAGCCGTACGGGACGGGCCCGTACGCGGATCCGCCCGGCCCCGGCGGCCGGGCGAGGGAGGGGTTCGTGATGAACGAGACGATGGTCTGCGCGGTGGGCAACGTGGCGACGCAGCCGGTCTACCGGGAGCTGGCGGCAGGCCCGTCGGCACGGTTCCGGCTGGCGGTGACGTCGCGTTACTGGGACCGCGAGAAGAGCACCTGGACGGACGGGCACACCAACTTCTTCACGGTGTGGGCCAACCGGCAGCTCGCCACCAACGCGGTGACCTCGCTGTCGGTCGGCGACCCGGTCGTCGTACAGGGGCGGCTGAAGGTGCGCAGCGAGACCCGGGAGGGCCAGCAGTGGGCCTCCGCCGACATCGACGCGGTGGCGATCGGCCACGACCTCGCGCGCGGTACGGCGGCCTTCCGGCGGACCGGGAAACCGGAGACGGCGGCACCGGCGCCACCCCGCCCCGAGCCTGACTGGGAGACACCGGCCCAGTCCGTCGACACAGCCGTCCCACAGCAACCGGAACCGGAACCGGAACCGATGGCGGTGGCGGTGACGTGACGTGACGTCGGTGCGCCCCACGCACCGTTCGCCATGGACTGGCCGAACTGCGGTCGGTTGATCGCTCATTGACGGCTTATCGGCGAATGCGCTCCGAAGTGCCCACCATGACGACCGGGTGGATTTGTCGATAAGCCCCGCTCACCCGCGGCCCCGCGATAACGATTGCGGATCGGATCGCTCATCCGACCATCTCACCGCGAAGGGCCGGTCCGGCTGATCCATAGGATGCCGGGCATGGCCCCTGGGGCCGCTGATTCTGCTGGTGGGACCGCCCTCTGCGGCCAACAGGTCCTGCTCGAAGGGGAATTCTGTGCTCGCTGCGTTCTCTGGTTCCTCGGCGCCCCGTGCGTCCGTCAGGCACTCCGGTACGGCCGTGCCCGCGAGAGGCGTGGCCCGCCTCGCCGCCGCGGCACTGGCGGCCGGCCTGGTGGCCGCCGCCGTGCTGACCGGCGCCGGCCGGGCCGCGGCCGACGACGGGACCGCCCAGAGCCAGAGCGGGGCGACGGCGACCATCAGCGGCCTGAAGACCTACGGCGATGCCGTGGTCCACGGCGACGGCGGCGACGAGCAGGTCGCGGCGGGCCTGTTCGAGATGTCCGTGGACGGCGGCGGCACGCTCCAGACGTACTGCGTCGATCTGCACAACCCCACCCAGCGGGACGCCAAGTACCACGAGACGGCGTGGAGCGGCACCTCGCTGGGCGCCAACAAGAACGCCGGCCGGATCCGCTGGATCCTGCAGAACTCCTACCCGCAGGTCAACGACCTCGCCACGCTCGCCCGCAAGGCCGGGGCCGGCAGCCTCACCGAACAGGACGCGGCGGCCGGCACCCAGGTGGCGATCTGGCGCTACTCGGACGGCGCGGACGTCGACGCCGTGGACCCGCAGGCCGAGAAGCTGGCCGACTACCTGGAGAAGAGCGCCCGCGACCAGTCCGAGCCGCAGGCCTCGCTGACCCTCGACCCGCCGGCCGTGTCCGGCCGCCCGGGCGGGCTGCTCGGCCCGGTGACGGTCCACACCAACGCGCGTACGGTCACCGTGATCCCGCCGGCCGACGCGGCCCTCAGCGGCGTGAAGATCACCGACAAGGCGGGCAAGCCCGTCACGACGGCCGGGAACGGCGACCAGCTGTACTTCAAGGTCCCGGACGACGCCACGGAGGGCTCCGCCGAGCTGTCGGTCCAGGCGTCGACCACCGTCCCGGTCGGCCGCGCCTTCGCCTCCGAGAGCCGCAGCCAGACCCAGATCCTGGCCGGCTCCAGCGAGTCCACGGTCGCCGCGACCGCGAACGCGAACTGGGCGGACCAGGGCGCGATACCGGCGCTGTCGGCCGAGAAGAACTGCGCCAAGGGCGGCGTGGACATCACCGCGGCCAACACCGGCGACAAGCCGTTCACCTTCGAGCTGATGGGCACCGAGCACACCATCCCCGCGAAGACCTCGCGAACGGTGACCATCCCGCTCCAGGAGGACCAGGCCTACGACTTCACGATCACCGGCCCGAACAGCCTGGAACGCCGCTTCACGGGCGTCCTCGACTGCAAGACGCAGGGCACCGACGCCGGCCTCACCACCCAGACCCTCAGCGAGCCCAGCCCGGCCTCGGTGGGCGGCACCACCGGCGCCGTCAACCTCGCCGCGACCGGCGGCGACTCGGCGACCGGCGTGATCACGGGCGTGGCCATCGGCCTGGTGGTGATCGGCGGCGCGGTCCTGGTGATCCTCCGCCGGCGGGAGTACGAGCAGACGGACTGACTTACGAGCAGAAGGCGGACTGACTGCCGGACGAGGCGACCGTCCGCCGGGCACCATGACGGCATGACCAAGTCACCTGGCACACCGTCCTCGGGCTCCGTCCTGTCCCTGTGGTCGCACGACTCGGTGCTGTCGATCGGCTCGGTGGGCTCCGTGCTCTCCATCGGGTCGGTCGGCTCGGCCCTGTCCGTAGGATCGATCGGCAGCGCACTCTCGGCCGGCTCGATCGGCTCCGCCCTGTCCCTGCTCTCGGCAGGCTCATGGCTGAGCACGGGATCCCTCCTGTCGGCACAGTCCACCTGGTCGGTCCTGTCCTGGCGCTCCTCCCGAGCGCTGCTCCGCTCGGCCGGAACCCTGGGAGCGGTGACGGCGACGGCCCTGCTCCTGACCCGAGCCCTGCACGGACCGTCCGGCAGTCCCGGCCGGGCACGGACCTCGGGAACGTCACCGTCGACGTGATGGACGTGGCACCGAGCCCCCGCGAAAACCCGTTGGCGGGACCACGGCAGCCACTGCTACGTTTCCGGAGGCCGTGCAAGAGAACGAGGAGGTGGTACCCGTGAACACAGTATCGACATGGGTGCTCCCCTCCGGGGTCACGGTCGGGCGATAGGTCGTCCGGGAGCGCCGTTCAATGGCACTCCCGAAAGGCACGACCATGCAATTCACTTCTGAACGGCGTCTCGACGACACTGTCCTCGAACGCGAATTCACCCTCGGCGAGATCCCCGGCATCCTGTGGACGCCCGCGACCACGTCGGCCCCGGCACCGCTGATCCTGGTCGGCCCCCCTCCTCTCGGGCTGCGCAAGGCGTACCCCCGACTGGTGGCCCGAGCCCGGCACACCGTGGCGGACGGCTTCGCCACGGCCACCATCGAACTCCCCGGAAGCGGCGACCGGCCCCGGTTGCCCGGCGCCGAGCAGGCCCTCGCCGACATGCGCCGGGCGATGGCGGCCGGTGAGCGGGTCGGCGACGAGATCATCGACGCCCTCGTCCTCCCGCTGGTCGACAAGTCGGTCCCGGAATGGCAGGCGGCCCTGGACGCCCTCCTGGCGCTGCCCGGGATCGACGGCCCGGTCGGGTACTCGGGGGGAGTGATCTCCATCGGCACCCGGCTGGCGGTGGTCGAGCCGCGCATCTCGGCCGCCGTCCTGTTCGCGGGGAGTTTCATCCCCCGGGCCATCTTCGAGGAGGCCCGCCAGGTCACCATTCCGCTGCACGTCCTGCTGCAGTGGGACGACGAGGGCAACGACCGGCAGGCGGCCCTGGACCTGTTCGACGCCTTCGGCTCCAAGGAGAAGACCCTGCACGCCAACATGGGCGGGCACACCGGCGTCCCACAGTCCGCGGGCGACGAAGCGGGCCGATTCCTCGCCCGCCACCTGAAGTGACACCGCGCCGCCAAGCCGTGCCGGCCGCCAAGCCGCCCCTCTAGGGCCAGGGCCCGGCCTCCTCGGCTCCCCGCAACACGGCCCCCTGCCGGACTCCCGGCAGGGGCCCACGCTTGGCGCGAGGTCGACGTCGTCCATCCGGCAGTCGGACCAGATCATGCCGCGGTGGCTGCCGCTGATGATCAGTCACTCCTTCTGGCCGCAGCCCAGGTGGGAGATCACGATGGCGCCGGCGGTGCGCTCCGGGGCGAACATGTCGGAGGCGGTGGTCGCAGGTCACAGCGTGGATCCTGCTCGCCGGCAGAAGGCGTTCGAGTGATCCTTCCTGGGGCGCCCCAGGGCCGTCCGAGGCTCCCCGGGGCTGACCGACGACGACCGGCAGCGAAAGCAGCCCGGAGCCGACCACGGCAAAGCCCCAGGTCACAGCCCCCCGACCTAACGAGTTTCCGCACAGGGGTGGCCGTACGGCAAGATGGGGTGTATCTGCCCACTGCCAGATTTCAAGCTGCCGGACGGTTTCTCTTGGCTGAGTACATCTACACCATGCGCAAGACGCGTAAGGCGATCGGCGACAAGGTCATCCTTGACGACGTCTCGCTGAACTTCCTGCCCGGCGCGAAGATCGGTGTGGTCGGCCCGAACGGTGCCGGTAAGTCGACCATTCTGAAGATCATGGCGGGGCTGGACCAGCCGTCGAACGGCGACGCCTTCCTGTCGCCGGGGTACACCGTCGGCATCCTGATGCAGGAGCCGAAGCTCGACGAGGACAAGACCGTCCTGGAGAACGTCCAGGACGGCGTCGCCGAGGTCAAGGGCAAGCTCGACCGGTTCAACGAGATCGCCGAGCTGATGGCGACCGACTACTCCGACGCGCTGCTCGACGAGATGGGCAAGCTGCAGGAGGAGCTCGACCACGCCAACGCCTGGGACCTCGACGCCCAGCTGGAGCAGGCCATGGACGCGCTCGGGTGCCCCCCGGGCGACTGGGCCGTCACCAACCTCTCCGGTGGTGAGAAGCGGCGCGTGGCACTGTGCAAGCTGCTGCTCGAAGCCCCCGACCTGCTGCTCCTCGACGAGCCCACCAACCACCTCGACGCCGAGTCGGTGAACTGGCTGGAGCAGCACCTGGCCAAGTACGACGGCACCATCGTCGCCGTCACCCACGACCGGTACTTCCTGGACAACGTGGCCGGCTGGATCTGCGAGGTCGACCGCGGCCGCCTGCACGGCTACGAGGGCAACTACTCCAAGTACCTGGAGACCAAGACCACCCGTCTCAAGGTCGAGGGCCAGAAGGACGCCAAGCGGCAGAAGCGGCTCAAGGAAGAGCTGGAGTGGGTGCGGTCGAACGCCAAGGGGCGCCAGGCCAAGTCCAAGGCGCGTCTCGCCCGCTACGAGGAGATGGCCGCCGAGGCCGACAAGATGCGGAAGCTGGACTTCGAGGAGATCCAGATCCCGCCGGGCCCGCGGCTCGGCAGCATCGTCGTCGAGGTCACCAACCTCACCAAGGGCTTCGGCGACAAGGTCCTGATCGACGACCTGAGCTTCACGCTGCCGCGCAACGGCATCGTCGGCGTCATCGGCCCGAACGGCGCCGGCAAGACCACCCTCTTCAAGATGATCCAGGGTCTGGAGACCCCGGACTCCGGCAACATCAAGGTCGGCGAGACCGTCAAGATCTCGTACGTCGACCAGAGCCGCGCCAACATCGACCCGAAGAAGACCCTGTGGGCGGTCGTCTCCGACGAGCTCGACTACATCAACGTGGGCCAGGTCGAGATGCCGAGCCGCGCCTACGTGTCCGCCTTCGGGTTCAAGGGCCCGGACCAGCAGAAGCCGGCCGGCGTGCTCTCCGGCGGTGAGCGCAACCGGCTGAACCTGGCACTCACCCTCAAGCAGGGCGGCAACCTGCTGCTCCTCGACGAGCCGACGAACGACCTCGACGTCGAGACCCTCAGCAGCCTCGAGAACGCGCTGCTGGAGTTCCCCGGCGCGGCCGTGGTCGTCTCCCACGACCGGTGGTTCCTGGACCGGGTCGCCACCCACATCCTCGCCTACGAGGGCGAGTCCAAGTGGTTCTGGTTCGAGGGCAACTTCGAGTCGTACGAGAAGAACAAGATCGAGCGGCTCGGTGCGGACGCCGCGCGTCCGCACCGTGCCACCTACAAGAAGCTGACCCGGGGCTGATCGATCTTGCGCCACATCTACCGCTGCCCCCTGCGCTGGGCGGACATGGACGCGTACGGCCACATCAACAACGTGGTCTTCCTCCGCTATCTGGAGGAGGCCCGTATCGACTTCCTCTTCCGCCCGGACAAGGACTTCCAGCAGGGGTCGGTGGTGGCGCGCCACGAGATCGACTACAAGCGGCAGCTCGTCCACCGGCACCACCCGGTCGACATCGAGCTGTGGGTCACCGAGATCAGGGCCGCGTCCTTCACCGTCACCTACGAGGTGAAGGACGACGACCTGGTCTACGTACGGGCCTCGACGGTCATCGTCCCGTTCGACTTCGACGCCGGACGGCCGCGCCGGATCACCGCCGAGGAACGTGACTTCCTCGCGGAGTACCGGGACGACGACAAGGAGGAGGCCGTCGCCGCATGACGGTGCTCCACCTGGCCGACGACGGGGAGGCGGCGGACCTCGCCGCCTTCCTCTCCCGGCTGCTGCACTACGACCGCGGAGCGGCCGTACGGCTACAGGCCGCCGGTACCGCCCTCGCCGTCTTCGGGCGGCCGCCGTCCTTCGAGGTGCTGGCGATCCGCGCGGTACGGCTCGCGAAGCCGTACGAGGACGGACTCGACGTCACCCTCGACGTGACCGTCTCGGCGGGGGAGCTGCTGGAGGCGGTGGACGAGCGGGCTGCTACGGCCGCCGTGCCGAAGGCCGTCACCGGGCCGCCGTGGGCCGGTGTGCTGCCGCCGCGCGGTGGCTGGGGGCCGGAGCCGGGGCTGCCCGCGCCGGAGGCGCTGCGGGCGACGGTCGCGGCCGCGGTGAGTGAATTCCGCTCCAGGACCGAGGAGTTGGGGCCGGACGGCCGTACCCGTGCCGAACTCGACCGGATCGGGCGGGACATCTGGTCCCGGACGGTCGGCGGGACCGGGCTGCCGGTACGGGCCGTGCACGCCGCCCAGTCGCTGGGCTTCCTGCGACCGAGCGGCGCGGGCGAGGCCGAGGCCGTACTGCTGTCCGCGGGGGCGTGGCTGCGGCTGC
The DNA here is from genome assembly GCF_040652235.1 of Streptomyces sp. NPDC048277. Lineage (NCBI taxonomy): Bacteria > Bacillati > Actinomycetota > Actinomycetes > Kitasatosporales > Streptomycetaceae > Streptomyces > Streptomyces sp. NPDC048277. Next base: position 134,776 of record NZ_JBEZLQ010000019.1, on the reverse strand, counting down.
GGACGCCGTTCGGGTCGATCGCCGTACGGCGGGCGGGACTCGGGGCGTTCGGCGTCAGCGTGCGCTGACCCGGGCGCGGGGGCGGCCGCCGGCCGTCACTCGGGGGTGTTGACCATCGACGCGGCCGCGTACGTGAGGTAGTTCCAGAGCTGTTCCCGGTGCTCCTCGGAGAGACCGAGCTCGTCCACGGCCACCCGCATGTGCCGCAGCCACGCGTCGTGCGCCGCCTGGTTCACGGTGAACGGGGCGTGCCGCATGCGCAACCGCGGATGGCCGCGGTTGTCGCTGTACGTCGTGGGGCCGCCCCAGTACTGGATGAGGAACAGGGTGAGCCGTTCCTCGGCAGGGCCCAGGTCCTCCTCCGGGTACATCGGCCGGAGGGACGGGTCCTCGGCGACGCCCTCGTAGAAACGGTGGACGAGCCGACGGAAGGTCTCCTCCCCGCCGACCTGCTCGTAGAAGGTCTTCTCCTGAAGCGTGCCGCGCCGAATCTCTCTCACCCGTACATGGTCTCAGACGCGGGGACCCAGGACTCAAGGCTTAGGACCCGCAGCGGGGTCGCGGATCTAGGGTGGACGCATGGGCGCCTACGACTCGGACATCGAGGGGCTTGCCGCGGCGGCGCGGGGTGAGCTGGTGCGGGAGATCGACGCGGAGGGGGTCTGGGCCGGGGAACCGGTGTGGCGGGAGGCGTTCGAGGCGGTGCCCCGGCATCTGTTCGTGCCGTACTACTACGTCGCCGGGGCGCGGGGGTACGAGCGCCGGTGGGGCGAGAGCCCCGATCGTGCGGCCAGGGAGCGGTGGGTGCGGGGGGCGTACGAGGACGTTCCGCTGGCCACCCGGCTGCGGGACGGCGAGCTGCTGTCCTCCAGCAGCCAGCCCTCGCTGATGGCGCGGATGCTGGTCGAGCTGCGGGTGCGCGACGGCGACCGGGTGCTGGAGGTCGGTGCGGGCACCGGGTACAACGCCGCGCTGCTGGCCCGTCGGCTGGGCGACGACGATCTTGTCACCACCGTCGATGTGGAGCCGGAGATCGTCGAGTCCGCGCGGCGGCACCTGGCCGCGGCGGGGTACCGGCCGGCGGTGGTCACGGGGGACGGGGCGCGGGGGGTGCCCGAGCGGGCGCCGTTCGACCGGATCATCGCGACGTGTGCGGTGTCCGCGGTGCCGCGTGCCTGGGCCGATCAGTGCGGTGCGGGTGCGCGGATCCTGACCCCGATGGCCACGGGGTTGCTTGCGCTGACCGTGGCGGGCGTCGGCCGGGCCGAGGGGAGGTTCCTGCCGTCGGCGGCGTACTTCGTGCCGTTGCGGGGGGTGGAGAGGGCGGTGGGGCCCGGGGATCTGGGCGGGGTGCCGTCTCAGGCTGTTGAGGATGAGCTGTTTCAGTTCCTGGTGGAACTGACCCAGGGGGTGCTCACTCCGCGGGAGGCGTATGCGGTGTGGGTGCGGGAGGGGATGCCCGGGCGGGAGCGGTACGGAGTCACGGTGGACAAGGAGGGGGAGTGGGTGTGGCTGGACGACCGGGAGGGGCCGTGTGTGTGGCCGCTCCCGGTCTGACTTCGGCTGCGGGTCGTATGTGGTTGCTCGCGCAGTTCCCCGCGCCCCTTGAAAGCAGGGCGTTGCCGCTCAGCCTCGTCGGACGGTGATCGTCGTCCAGGCGCCCACGTGTACCCGGTCCCCGTCCTGCAGCGGTACCGGTACGAACGGCTGGATCGGGTCCTCCGAGCCGTTCACCGTCGTGCCGTTCGTCGAGTTCTGGTCGACGACCGCCCAGCTGCCGTCGGGCTGCTGGACCAGGACCGCGTGCTGGTGCGAGACGCCCGGGTCCTCCGGCGGTACCGACAGGTCGATGTCGGGGGTGTCGCCGGTGGAGTGCCGGCGGCGGCCGATGGTGACCTGGTTGCCGGTGAGCGTGCGCTGCTGCTCGGGGGAGTAGGCGGGCAGGTTGAGGCCGGCCGCCTCCGGGCCCGAGCGCTGCATCATCGCCATGAAGTACTCGCGGTCCGGGCCGATCGTCGCTATCCAGGTCGCCGGGCCCTGCGGGGCCTGCGGGAAGCCGGGGCCGGGCGGGGCCTGTGTGGCGCCGGGCTGCGGGTAGCCGTAACCGCCCGGCCGGGCGGGCGCGGCGGGACCGGCCGGACCCGCGGCCGACGGCGGGGAGATCACCCAGTCGTCGTCACCGCCGCCGAAGGGCGGGCCGCCGGCCGGGGGCCTGGTGGTCTCCTGCGGGAAGCCGGGCGGCGCGGGCGGGGCCGACTGCTGGAAGGCGCCGGGAGGGCCACCGGCGGTCGTGCCGGGGCCGCCGGGGCGCGGCGGGAGCGGCGGCCGGGACGGGTCGCCGCCGCCGAAGGGGTCGCGGGTGAAGGGACCGGAGGCCTGACCGTTGTCGGGCCCCTGGCCGGGAGCACCGCCGAAGGCGGACGGGCCGCCGGCGGTCTGGCCCGGAGCGCCGCCGAACTGCGGGGGCGGCGCAGAGGGGCCGCGCTCGCCGCCGAAGGGCGACGGGCCGGACTGGCCTCGGTCACCGCCGAAGGCCGGAGGGCCGGACTGGCCGCGCTCGCCGCCGAAGGGGGGCGGGGAGGACTGACCGGGGTCGCCGCCGAAGGGCGACGGGCCGGATTGGCCGCGGTCACCGCCGAAGGGCGACGGGCCGGACTGGCCTCGGTCGTTGCCGAACGCCGGAGGACCGGACTGGCCCCGGTCGTCACCGAACGCCGACGGGCCCGACTGACCGCGCTCGCCACCGAAGGGCGGCGGCCCGGACTGGCCGCGATCGTTGCCGAAGGCCGGAGGGGAAGGTTGGCCGCGGTCGCCGCCGAACGGCGGGGGGCCCGACGGGCCGCCGCGCTCGCCCGCGAACGGCGTCGGGCCCGAGGGCTCGCTGCCGAACGACGGGATCGGCTCGGCCGGACGGTTCACCTGGGAGGGGCGTGAGCCCTGGTACTCGTACGAGTCGCCACCGCCGCCGAACGACGGCGCGCCGGGCGGCTGGAAGCGCGGCACACCGGGGCCCGCGCCCGCGCCCGCACCCGGCGCCGGCGGGCGCGGGGCGGCCGGGGTGTACGAGGTGGCCGTGTTGGTGAGGAAGTTCCAGCGGCACTCCTCGCAGAACGGCGCACCGCCCTCACGGGGCGTACGGCACTGCGGGCACAGCTCCGACTCGGGCGAGTTCGGCACCGAGGAGAGGTGACGGCCGCCGCCGGCGGGGCCGCCCGCCGGGGCGCCGGGCGCGGGCGGCGGGAAGCCGTAGCCGCCGGGGGCCGGCGGGGGCGGCGGAGGTACGGCACCGGCCATGCGGTGACCGCACACCTCGCACCAGTCGTCGGAACCCGACTGGTGTCCGTTCGGGCAGGTCGGCATGTCGGCGCTTCCCTCTCTGTCAGGTTCGTCCTGAGCCTGTCTGGGTGTCCTGCGTGTACTGCTAGGTCACTTCTTTACACGAACAGTCTTTGTGGACCTTGTCTCGAGAGTCATCTCGTCGGCCTCCGCAACCTTCGCTTTCAGTCGCACAGTACCCGTCGCGGCGTCGACCACGTCCACCACCTTCGCAAGCAGTTTCGCAGTATCCGCGTTCCCGGAGGCGCTGGCGAGCTGAACGGCTCTGCCCAGTTTGGCCGTTGCTCCGTCCATATCGCCCGCTTTGCGCAGATCCAGCCCTTGCTGGATGGCTTGTGCCAGTTCGGCCTGGCCGGTGTAGTGGGCGACTTGGGGGTTGATGGAGGTCGAGGCGACCATGTCGTCCGTCCACACGGCCCTGATCAGACCCTGTGCGCCCAGGTTCTGGACGCTGCCGTCGGGCTGCGGGACGACCAACGAGACGCGTGCGGCGAGCATTTCCTGGCCGAGCCCGGCCGAGGGGACCTCGACGCAGACGTGGTAGTCGCGGGACTCGTCGCCCCAGGAGCCGGTCGGGTAGTCCCCGGCACGCGGTCCCGCCTCGGTGCGGCGGTCGGTCAACTGTTCCACCGTGGGCGCCACTTGCTTGACGAACTTGATGGTCGTGCCGACCGGGGTCCACAGCCGCAGCGCGACGTCCGCGACCTCCTTGCCCATCGCCGTCTCCATCATCTGCGTGAAGTCGGCGGCGAGTCCCGTGGGGTCGGCGACGATGTCGGCGGTGCCGAGCAGCGCCGAGGCTATCCCTGTGACTTCTTTCACTTCCCAGTCGGTGCCCACGCCCCGCGCGTCACAGGTGAACCGTCCGGCGCAGGAGTCCAGGGCGGCCTTCAGGTCCTCCGGCGACTCGTGCTCGTTGCGGCCGTCGGTGAGCAGGATGCCGTGCCGGATCGAGACGTCGTCGGAGGAGAGCAGGCGGTCGGCGAGGCGCAGCCAGGTGCCGATCGCCGTGCCGCCGCCCGCGCTCAGCCTGCGCAGCGCCTGCTTGGCCTGCTCCCGGGTGCTGCGGTCGGCCACCGCGAGCCGGCCGCCGCCCGGGTAGACCTCCTTGGCGACGTGGGTGCCGCCGATCACCGCGAAGTGGGTGCCGTCGCGCAGGGTGTCGATCGCGGCCGCCGTGGCGTCCCGGGCGTTGCGCATCTTGGTCGGCGGGTAGTCCATCGAGCCCGAGCAGTCGACCATGATCGCCACCCCGGCCGAGGGGCCCTGGCCGGGGGCGTACGACGTCCCGACCGCGGTCCCGACGGTGCCGCCGCCGGTCGCCGTGACCGTGACGATCGCGTTGACCTCGCGGCCGCCGTCCGGCAGGTACTCGTTCTGGTACACGTCCACCGAGAACTGTGGCACGTTCGACTTCGACAAAATGGCCATGACTGCTCTGGTCCCCCTCCACCCCACCCGTGGTGGGTGCTGACGGTGTCCGGACCGGTCCCCTCCGGTCCGCGGGTGCTTCCCCGTATGTCCGTGCCCCGTATGTCGCTTTCCCGTTTGCGGCCGTTTTGCGGCGGCCTCAGGCGGATCCTGCCCCCTGCGGCGGTGCCGGGAACGGAAGGAGCGCCACTGTTACGTTGTCGTGGCCCCCGCCGTCCAGGGCGTGACCGACCAGGACCCGGGCCGCGTGCAGCGGCCGCAGGGCCGCGTCGGCGGGCACGACCTCGGACATCTCCTCGGCCGACTCCGCGTAGTTCCACAGGCCGTCGGTGCACACCACCACCACACCAGGCCGGTCCGGCTTGAAGGAAGCGGTGTGCGGCTCCAGTTCGTAGGCGTCCGCGCCGAGCCAGCCGGTGATCGCGTGGGCGCGCTCGTCGGCGTACGCCTCCGCCTCGCTCATCAGCCCCGCGGCCACCATCTGCGCGGCCCAGGAGTCGTCCTCGGTGAGCCGGACCGCCGGTGCGGCGCGGTCCACCGGCACCCAGTAGGCGCGGCTGTCGCCGACCCAGCCGACGACCAGCAGACCCGAGGTGACGATCGAGCCGACGATCGTGCACGCCGGGGCGTTCTGGTGCGGAGTGTGCTCACGGGCCGAAGGGGGCTCCTCGGCAAGGGCGTTGACCGCCTGGGAGGCGGCGACGATCGCCTCGTGCAGCGCCGCCTGCGGATGCGTGCCCTGCGGCAGCGCGGCCAGCAGCGCCTCGCCCGCGGCCCGGGAGGCGGCCATGGAGGCCTCGTCGGGGCGGGTCGCCGAGGAGACGCCGTCGCAGACGACCGCCAGCACGGCCGGAGTGCCGTCGGGCAGCGCGGTGTGGCCGACGGTGAACGCGTCCTCGTTGCGGTGGTGGCGCAGCCCGCGGTCGCTGACGGCGGCCACCGGGCCCGACTCCTGCTCCATGTGGTCGCGTTCGCGCGGCTGGGCGTGCCCGCAGTTCTCGCAGTAACCGTCGTCGTCGACCCGGCCCGCGCGGCAGGCCACGCACACCTTCGCCGGCTCGGCGGTCTCGGCGGCGGAGGCCGCCACCCGCGGGTCCGGCGCCTGGAGCGGGTAGTCGTCGGGCTCCGGCGGCCGGTCGAAACGCACCCCGGAGGCCGGGGACACCGGCGAACCGGGCAGCGGCCTGCCGCCCGAGTCCGTACCGGGCAGATCGGTCGGCAGATGCGGGGCAGCGGGCGTTCCGGAGCTCTCCGGCTCGGGCGGGGGCCAGTCCACACCGGAGGGTCCCACACCGGAGCCGCCCATGGTGAGGGTCGGGTGGTCCGGCGGCGCGGCGGGCACGGCCGACAGGTCGTACCCGCACGCACCGCAGAACAGGTCACCCGATTCGAGCGGCTCCGCGCAGCTCGGGCACTTCGCCGGTGCGGCCTGCTGGGGCATCTGCGACATCAACTACACCCACGTCCGGGGGCGGTAACGGTTGGCCCGTTCCACCAGGTCGATCCTCTCCTCACCGCCGGTCGCCAGTCTGGCCAGCGTGCGGTACGAGCGTTCCAGGCCGAAGCGGAGGCCCCGCTCGTCCAGACCGCTGCCGAGCAGCACCCGGCCGCCGGCGGCGGGCTGTACTCCCTGGCCCCCGGAGAGTATCCAGTCCAGCGCGCAGCCGAGGACTTCCGCCGACAACTGCTCACGCCTGGCCGGGTCCAGACCGTACGCGTCCAGCGCCTCGATCTGCCCGGAGGCGGCCGTCAGATCGTCCAGGAACGGCGTGTCGTCGGCCGCCGCGGTCCGGTGCCGCAGCCGCGCCCGTACGGCCGCCACCCGGGCCGCCGTGTAGTGGATGGAGGCCTCCGGCACCGACTCCAGCGTCCGTACGGCAGCGCGCCGGTCCCCGGCCGCCAGCTGCACCCGGGCCAGGCCGAACGCGGAGCTCACGAAGGACCGGTCGGTCGCCCACACCAGCCGGTAGTACTCGGCCGCGTTGTCCAGCTGGCCGAGCACCTCCGCGCACAGGCCGAGCGCCAGCTTGGGCGCGCTCTCGCCGGGGAAGGCGTCGTAGATCGCGTCGAAGGACAGCGCCGCGCCCTCGAAGTCGCCGGTGACCAGGGCCACCACGCCCCGGTACCACACCACCCGCCAGTCCTCCGGGTGCTCCCCCTCCAGCTCGCCCAGCGCGGTCAGGGCGGCCTCGTGGCCGCCGCTCTCCAGCCGGGCGCGGATCTCGCGCAGCCGGGTCTCCACGGTCCGCGCCGGCGCGGCGGCCAGCGCCCCGAGCAGCTCGCCCGGCGCCGAGGTCATCATCAGGCCCGCCAGGAAGCCCGCGTTGGGGTCGTTCGGGTCGACCAGCGGAACCGGCAGGGCGAGCGCGGCGGCGGAGGTGGCGAGCGGCCGGACGAGCACCGGAGAGGCGGGGGAGCCCTCGACGGCCCGTGCGGCCGGGGCAGCCGGGCCGGCCGAGGGGCCGCCGGCGGTCCGGGCCGCCGAGCCCCCGCCGAGCGCTTGGGCCGCCGGGTCGCCCCCGGGTGCGGGGGTCCCGTCCGGCGCGGTGCCGGGCCGGCCCAGCGGTCCCAGCGCGAGCTTTCTGGAGGCCACCGCCCGCGCCCCCAGCCGGGACACGTCCCCGTCCAGCTTCGGGAACAGCTCCGTGTCCGTGACCTTGACCTCGGGCCCGAACAGCGTCGACAGGGCGGGCCGGGCCGTCCCGGTCTGCACCGACACGACCTCGCGCAGCACCCCGGTCAGCTGCTCGGCCATCTCCTGCGCGGAGGCGAACCGGCGGGCCGGGTCGGGGTCGGTGGCGCGCACCAGCAGCCGGTAGAAGGACTCGTACTGCCGGAAGACCTCGATGTTGTCCGGGTCGGGCAGCGAGTCCACGAAGACGGTCGTGTAGCCCTGGAAGTCGAAGGTGAGGACCGCGAGGGTACGGCCGACCGTGTACAGGTCGGACGCGACCGACGGGCCGACCTCCGCCACCTCGGGCGCCTGGTAGCCGACCGTGCCGTAGATGGCCGACTCCTCGTCGTCCATCCGGCGCACCGCGCCCATGTCGATCAGCTTGAGCTGGTCCTCGGTCTGGATGGCGTTGTCGACCTTGAAGTCGCAGTACAGCAGGTTGCGGCTGTGCAGGTGGCCGAGGGCCTCCAGAGCCTCGATGCCGTACGCGCACGCCTGCTCCACCGGCAGCGGGTCGCGGCGGCCCTCCGGGGTGCGGCGGGCGTTGGCGATCTCCTTGAGGGACTTGCCGCCGACGTACTCCATGACGATGTAGCCGTCGAGGGAGCCGGTGCGCTGGTCGAGGTGCTCGACGAAGTTGTAGATCCGCACGATGTTGGCGTGCTCGATCTCCGCCAGGAACCGCCGCTCGGAGATCGCGGCCGCCATCGCGTCCTGGTCCCCCGTGTCGAGCAGGCCCTTGAGCACCACCCAGCGGTCGGCGACGGCCCGGTCCACGGCGAGGTAGATCCAGCCCAGGCCGCCGTGCGCCAGACAGCCCGCGACCTCGTACTGGCCGTGCACCACGTCGCCGGACTTCAGCTTGGGCACGAACGAGTACGGGTTCCCGCACTTGGTGCAGAACCCCTCGGTCCGCCCCGGATGCTCACCACGCGCCCGCCCGACCGGCGCCCCGCAGTCCGAACGCGAGCAGAACCGCTTGCGCTCGGGAACCTCGGGGTTCTCCAGGACCATCTCGCGCGGATCCGGCTTCGGCACCTGCGGCACCGTGACCAGGCCCGCGCCCAGCCGGCTGCGCCCGGACGCACCCGTCGACGAACCGGAGCTGCGCACCGACACCGAGCGCCCCGTGGACTTGCCCGACAGGGACCGCGAGAGCCGTCCCGACACCGAGCGCCGCGACTTCGACGACTGCGACGACGTACGCGAGGAGCCACGGCTGCCGCGGCCGCTGGAGCGCGAACTCCCGCTGCCCGCCGAGTCCCTGCCGCCCGCCGTGAGCCCGGTGGGCGGCGAGCCGACCATCCCGCTCTCCGAGACGACCGGAGCCAGACCGCAGGTGTCGCAGTACAGCTCACCGCCGCCCATGTCCTCGTACGACCCCTCGCAGTCCGGCCGCTGGCACGACTGTCCCGCCTGACTCACCGTCTACTCCCCCCTCCGGTCCTCGGGACCGCTCTGCTGCGGCACGCGCGGCGCACCCAGTGCCTCCGCCGCCGCGTGCTGGTAGCGCAGCACCGCCTGCTCCGCGACCCGCAGGTCGCAGGGCGCGCTCCACAGCATCCGCCGGGCCGCGTCGTACCGCTCGATCAGGAACGGGTCCTCCGCCAGCCCGTGCCGGGCCACCTTCGCCTTGTACGCGTCCAGCCGGCCGCGCAGCTCCGCGCGCACCGCGAGCGGTGCGGTGACCGCCGTCAACGACTCGCGGGCGCGCAGTAGTTCGTCCTCCGCCTTCTGCTCCAGCGACTCCAGCAGCGGCGAGAGGCGGTGCCACTGGGCCTGTCTGCGGTACTCGGCGGCCGCCGCCAGCTGCTCCTGGAGCGCGGTCGGCGGGCCGCTGACCACCGGCACCTCGGTGGCCGCGATCTTCGCGAGGACCTCACCGCGCGCGGTACGCGCCTCGGCGAGGGTGCGGTCCGCGCGGGACAGCACGTCCCGCAGCTTGATCAGCCGGGCCTCGGCGTCCTGCCGTACCGTCAGCACGGCGTCGATCTCCCGCCGGACCTCCTCCAGCGCCCGCGCCTCCCGGTCGTACACCGTGGTGTCCGGGCGGCCGCCGCCGGGCGCCGAACTGCCCTGCGCGGGCACCCAGAAGCCCAGCGGATCGGAGACCACGTCCTCGCGCAGCCTCGTCAGCGTGCGGGTGATCCGCTCCAGGTCGTCGCCCGCCGGGTGCTCGCCCGGGCGCACCCCGACCGAGTGCGCCAGCTTGCGGGTGCGCTGCAGCTCCGCGGCGAGTAAATCGATCCGCGCGGGCAGCGCCGACCACACCGCGTCGGCGGTGACGACCATGTCCAGCGAGGTCGCGTACAGCTCGTTCATCCGGTCGACCAGGGCCGCCAGGGAGAAGCGTTCGCTCAGCCGGCCCGCCGCCGACAGCAGGGTCGGCGCGTTCGCCGTCGCCGTGGCGCTGCCCGCCACCGTCACCGACTCGCCCCGCAGCAGCTCGGTCAGCTCCACCAGGTCCTCACGGCTGGACCAGCGGCGCCGGGACCGGATCTCCCGGGCCGAGCGCAACGCGTCCGTGTAGGCGTCGAAGTACGCCCACAGCAGGGTGATCGATGCCTCGGCGGCCGTCCACCGCTCCCGGGTCGTGCCCGTGAGCTCGGCGCCTTCGAGGAGCCTGCGGCCCGCGTGGTCCTGCAGGGCGAGGAGCGAGGTCTCGATCGCCTCGTGCTCCGCGCCGAGCCGCGCCAGCGCACGGTCCACCTCGTCCCGGTCCATCAGCGGCCCGGCGGGGTCCGTGACGCCCATCGATCACCTCTCGCTTGCTTGTCGGGGCTGGGCCTCGCGGATGCGGGTCAGCTCGTGCGCAGGTACTGCGGCGCGGGCGGTTTCGACGCCGACGAGTCCGTTCCCAGCGTCGCCGACAGCCACTTGTCGTACGAGGCCTGCCAGCCGTCGGCCCGGTAGTCCACCAGGATCTGGTTGACCCGGCGTACCAGATCGGTCGCATCCTGCTTCATCGCCACGCCGTAGTACTCGGTCGTGAAGGCGGCGCCCTTCAGCTCGACCGTCGGGTCCTGCGCGGCCTGGCTGGCGGCCAGCGCGCCGTCGGTGACCACCGCGTCGACCTCGCCGAGCTGCAACCGCACCAGGCAGTCGAGTTGGCTGGGCACGGTCGTGGATATGTCTGCGGAAGCCACCAGCTTGCCCGACTTCTTGTCCGCGTCCAGCTTGGCGTACGCCGTCGAACCGGCCGCGGTGCAGATCTTCTTGTGCGCCAGCGTGCTGTTGTAGCCCGTGATCGACGACGACTTGGGCGCCAGCACCTGCTGGCCGGTCTTGAAGTACGGCGCGGAGAACGCGACGTCCTTCAGCCGGTCGCAGTTGATGGTCATCGTGCGCACCACCATGTCGACGCGGCCGTCCTGGATCGCCGGTATCCGCTGGCTGGTCGGGATCGCCTTGAACTGCACGGCGTTCGGGTCGCCGAGGATGTCCTGGGCGATCCGGTGCACCAGGTCGATGTCGAAACCCTCCAGCTCCGCACCCGAGTTGTTCGGGTTGCGGTAGCCCCAGCGGTAACTGTTCTGGTCGACACCGACGATCAGCTTCCGCTTGGCGCCCGTACGCGCCTTGATGGCGTCGATCGTCGTGCCGTCCGCGCTCGACGGCGACCAGGTGTCGTTCTGCGCCTGCGAGTCGACGCAGCTGTCCGCCTTCGCCTGGCGGCCGGTGGCGAAGCCCTGCCCGCCGGGCCCCTGGTCGCCGTCGCCGTCCTCACCGTGCGACTGGGTGAGCGGCAGCAGCAGGACGAGGGCCAGCGCCAGGACGCAGCCGACCGCCATCGCGCCCACTCCGCCCCAGCCGCGCAGGGAGGCCCGCATCCTCCGCACGAACATCGCCACGCCCCCTCTCACCGGTACTCCGAAAGCCTGCGTCCGATGCCGAACAGCGCGCCCGACGCCGCCGCGACGCCCAGCATGGCGGCACCGATCGGCAGTCCCGTCATCGCGTCCCGCCCGTCGGTGGCCCGCGCCCGGAACTCGGTCTCCTCGTGCGCCAGGGCGGTCTTCAGGTTCGCGTCGACACTGTCGAAGCACTCACCGGTCGCACCCTTCGCACCGATCACCTTGTCCAGCGCCGCCTGGTAGTCGCCGTTCTCGTCGTCGCTGCGGGCGTCGGCGTGCCGCTCCTTCCACACCTTCATGTTCCCCTCGGCCGCCTGTACAGGCTTGCTGCCGGCCGAGTCGTCCGCGAGCGCCGAGGCCTGGGCGAGACCCTTGCCGAGGGCGGCCATGTCCTTGTCGAAGTCGTAGTAGTACGCGTCGTACGTCTTGTCGCCGACCGTGATCGTCTCGGCGCCGCGCGCCACCAGGCTCAGGTTCTCGTTCCCCCGCGCCTTCAGGGAGGCGATCCGGGCGTCGTGCAGGACGTTCAGCGAGCGGACGCCGTGGTCGTAGGAGCCGTCCAGACCGGCGCGGGCGAGGGAGTGGCCGACGACCAGCCACAGCAGCGTGATGACGGTGGCCGCGGAGGCCGCGACCAGGCCGTGGTTCAGCAGCCGGTTCGTACGGCGGTAGTGGCGCAGTTGGGCCCAGGCGAGCGCGGCGAGCGCGAGGACGCCGAGGGCGATGGCCGCCCAGGGGTACGGCGTCGCGTCCGAATAGTCCGACGACAGCCGCGCGTTCTCCTTCTTGTAGAGATCCTCCGCCGCCGGGAGCATCTCCTGCTGCATCTTCTCGTTCGCGTACCGCAGGTAGGCGCCGCCGACCGGGTAGCCCTGCCGGTTGTACACCCTGGCCCGCTCCACGAGCCCCTTGTACTCCGGCAGCAGCTTGTTCAGCTTCGCCACGGCCGCCTCCGAGGGCGAGCCGGGCTCGGAGGCGGCGGCGGCGGTGACCAGCTTGGCGGCGGCGGTCTGGATGTCCGACTCGTACCGCGTGCGGGAGGCCGCCGTCTCCTGACCGCCCGCCAGGAAGCCGCTGGAGGCGGCCGTGTTGGCGTCCGCCAGCGAACGGTAGATGTCGGCCGCGCCCGAGCTGAGCGGCTGGCTGCGGTGCAGCACGTCGTCGGCGGCGGCCGCGCGGTCGGTCATCTGCCAGGCGGTGACGGCGCCGAAGGCGACGATCAGGAGGGCGAGGACGGCGCCGATGAGGCGGAGCCGGCCGGGCTCCGTCGTCGCGGCCGTGCGCACCTGGTCGAGGCCCTCCGCGAACGCGGAGCGCCGAGGGGGAGTCGCCGCGGGCAGGGCGGGGCCCGCCCCCGGTGGTGCCGCGCTGTTCTTCGGCGGGTGTGTCACTTGACCTCCCCCATGGTCATTGCGTCGCCGCCCAGTATCGCCGCCCGGACTGACATTCGGCACCGGCCGTCACTGGATCTTGATCGGATCGCAGCGGAACCCCTGCCCATGAATACGCCGGGGGAATCGGTTCGGTTCCGGAGGGGTGGTGCGGGAGCGTGCGTTCCGGGCCGGGGAGGGGCGGGACCGCATCGTCGCGGGCTGCGGGCGGGTGGGGGCTGGTCGCGCAGTTCCCCGCGCCCCTGACGGGGCGCTCCCCACCCCCGCCCAGTCCCACCCCGGGTCACCCCTCGAAATACCGGCGCACCCTCTCCTGCACCACCGCCCCCGCCCCCACCGCATCCAGCCCCAGCAGCGCCGCGCCCAGTACCGGACGCGCCGTCACCACCCTCGGTACCGCCTTCGGCGCACGGGACGCCAGCAACTCCCGTACCCCGTCGTCCAACTGTGGATGGCCGCCCGCCAGCACCCCGCCCCCCAGCAGCACCGGCGTCTCCTCGTCCAAGAGCTCCAGGCGGGTCAGCGCCACCATCGCCATCGTCACCACCTCCTCCGCCAGCCGGTCCACGATCGTCCGCGCGACCGGGTCGCCGTCCGCCGCCGTGGCGAACAGCACCGGCGTCAACTCGTGGCGGCGGGCGGGCTCGACCTCCTCCAGGTGCAGTGCCTCGATCAGCGTGAGCATCGTCCCGTACCCGAAGTGCGCCGGAAGGGTGCGGGCGAGGGCCGTGCCCTGCCCGCGGCCGTCCTCCGCGCGGGCCGCGTGCCACAGCGCCTCCTCGGCCAGCCCCCAACCGCCGCCCCAGTCACCGGAGATACGGCCGAGCGCCGGGAAGCGGGCGGTGCGGCCGTCGGGGCGCATGCCGACGCAGTTGATGCCGGCGCCGCAGACGACGGCGACACCGCGCGGCTCGGTCACACCGGCCCGCAGGATCGCGAACGTGTCGTTGCGCACCGCCACCGACGGACCCCACGCGCGCGTGTCCAGCGCGGCGGCCAACTGCTCCTCCTCGAAGGGGAAGTCGGCGTTGGCCAGGCACGCCGAGACATGGGCGACCGAGGTGACCCCGGCGGCGCCGTACGCCTCCGCGACCGCCGCCGCCACCTCGTCCACGGCCTGCTCCACGCCCACCACCGGCGGCCGGAACCCCCCGCCGCGGGCGGTGGCGAGGACGGTGCCGTCGGCCGCCACCACCGCGACGTCGGTCTTGCTGTTGCCCGCGTCGATGGCGAGGACACTTGCGGTCAGGCCCACGCGAGGTGCTCCCGGTTGTGCGCGATCAGTCGGTCGGTCAGGGCGTCGGCGTACTCGTACTGGCCGATCAGGGGATGGGACAGCAGCGCCCGGAAGACGCGGTCCCGGCCGCCGCGCAGGGCCGCCTCCAGGGCCAGTTCCTCGTACGCCGTCACGTTCGCCACCAGCCCGGCGAACAGCGGGTCGACGTCCGGGACGGACAGCGGCACGGGGCCGGCCGAACCGACCGCCGCCTGGACCTCGATCACCGCGTCGTCGGGGAGGAAGGGGAGCGTGCCGCCGTTGTAGGTGTTCACCACCTGGTAGGGGTTGCCGCCGCCGCCCAGCAGCGCGGCCGCGAGGTCCACCGCCGCCTCCGAGTAGTAGGCGCCGCCCCGTTTGGCGAGCAGCTCCGGCTTCTCGTCCAGGGCCGGGTCGCCGTACATCTCCAGCAACTGCTTCTCCATCGCGGCCACTTCGGCGGCCCGGGACGGCTTGGTGCGCAGCTCGCGCACCACTTCGTCGTGGGCGTAGTAGTAGCGCAGGTAGTAGGAGGGGATCACACCGCCCAGGCGGTCGAGGAGCGCCGGGGGCAGCTTCAGGTCCGCGGCGACGGTGTCGCCGTGCTCCGCGAGCAGCTTGGGCAGGACGTTGTCGCCCTCGGGGCCGCCGAGGCGGACCGCGGTCTCCCAGGTGAGGTGGTTGAGGCCCAGGTGGTCCAGGTGGATCTCGGACGGGGTGACCCCGAGCAGGTTCGCGAACTTGCGCTGGAAGCCGATCGCCACGTTGCACAGCCCGACCGCCTTGTGGCCGGCCTGGAGCAGGGCACGGGTCACGATCCCCACCGGGTTGGTGAAGTCGATGATCCAGGCGTTCGGGTTGGCGCGGCGGACCCGTTCGGCGATGTCCAGGACGACCGGGACCGTACGCAGGGCCTTCGCGAGACCGCCGGCGCCGGTGGTCTCCTGGCCGATGCAGCCGCACTCCAGCGGCCAGGTCTCGTCCTGCTGCCTGGCCGCCTGGCCGCCGACGCGCAGCTGGAGCAGCACCGCGTCGGCGCCCTCGACGCCCGCGTCCAGGTCGGAGGTGGTGACGATCCGGCCGCTGTGACCCTGCTTGGCGAAGATGCGGCGGGCCAGTCCGCCGACCAGTTCCAGGCGTTCGGCGGCCGGGTCGACCAGCACCAGTTCCTCGACGGGCAGGGTGTCCCTGAGCCGCGCGAAGCCGTCGATGAGTTCGGGGGTGTAGGTCGAGCCTCCGCCGACCACAGTGAGTTTCATGCTTGGTTAACCCTTCACTCCGGTGAGCGTGACGCCCTCGACGAACGCCTTCTGGGCGAAGAAGAAGACGAGGATCACGGGGGCCATGACCAGCACGGTCGCGGCCATGGTCAGGTTCCAGTCGGTGTGGTGCATGCCCTTGAAGGACTCCAGGCCGTAGGAGAGGGTCCAGGCGCCGGGATTCTCGGACGCGTAGATCTGCGGGCCGAAGTAGTCGTTCCAGGCATAGAAGAACTGGAAGAGCGCGACGGCCGCGATGCCCGGCTTCGCCATCGGGATCACCACCCGCAGCAGCGTCCTGAAGTCCCCGCAGCCGTCCACCTTCGCCGCGTCCAGGTACTCGTTCGGGATCGTCATCAGGAACTGGCGCAGCAGGAAGATGGAGAACGCGTCGCCGAACGCCATCGGCACGATCAGCGGCCACAGGGTGCCGGAGAGATCCAGCTGCTTCGCCCAGAACAGGTACATCGGGATGATGACCACCTGCGGCGGCAGCATCATCATCGAGATCACCAGCATCAGGGACAGATTGCGGCCCCGGAAACGGAACTTGGCGAGTGCGTACGCCACCGGGAGCGAGGACACGACGGTCAGCACGGTGCCGAAGCCGGCGTAGAACAGCGTGTTCTTCCACCAGGTCAGAAAGCCCGGTGTGTCGAAGACCTTCCGGTAGTTCCCCCATTCCCAGGTGTGCGGGATCAGATCCCGGCTCAGCGCCTGGCTGTCGCTCATGAGGGAGGTCAGGAGGACGAACACGAAGGGGAGCGTGAAGAACAGGGCGGCGGCGACACCGAGCGAGTGGACCGCCACCCAGTTCAGCAACGCCTTGCGGCGGGCGGTGCGTTCGGCCGCCGAGACCGGCTGGGGCGTCAGCTTCGCCGGTCGGTCCAGCACTTGGGTCATCGTCAGTCACCTGCCTGGATGAGACCGCCCCGGCGCCGCATCAGGATCGCGGTGAACGCCATGGACAGGGCGAAGAGGACAAGAGCGACGACACACGCGGAGCCGTAGTCGAAGCGCTGGAAACCGAGGTTGTAGACGAGCTGGGGGAGGGTGAGCGTCGATTTCTCCGGATAACCGGGCTCGAACTGCGTGCCCGCGCCCTGGATGACACCCGAGGCGATTTTTCCGGCGATGAGCGGCTGCGTGTAGTACTGCATCGTCTGGATGACGCCCGTGACGACCGCGAACATCACGATCGGCGAGATGTTCGGCAGCGTGACGAACCGGAAGCGCTGCCAGGCCGAGGCGCCGTCCAGCTCCGCCGCCTCGTACTGCTCCGTCGGCACGTCGAGCAGCGCCGCCATGAAGATGACCATCAGGTCGCCGACGCCCCACAGGGCCAGCAGGGTCAGCGCCGGCTTCGACCAGGTCGGGTCGTTGAACCAGCCGGGGGCCGGGATGCCGACCTTTTCGAGGATCGAGTTGACCGGTCCCGTACCGGGGTTGAGGAGGAACGCGAAGGCCATGGTCGCCGCGACCGGCGGGGCCAGATAGGGCAGGTAGAAGAGGGTGCGGAAGACCCCCGTACCCGTCTTTATCTTCGTGATCAGCATGCCGACGCCGAGTCCGAAGACGACCCGGAGGGACACCATCACGATCACCAGCCACAGCGTGTTGCGCAGGGCGGGCCAGAAGTAGGGGTAGTGCTCGAAGACGTACGTCCAGTTCTTCGTGCCGCTCCACGTCGGCGCCTTGAAGCCGTCGTAGTGCATGAAGGAGAAGTAGACCGTGGAGAGCAACGGGTAGGCGAAGAACACCGCGAACCCGATCAGCCAGGGCGACATGAAGGCGATGGTCCGGAGCGCCGACCGGCGGCGCCTCGACGCGAGGGTGATGGTGCTCATCGCTACTTGGCCTGCGCGATGTCCGTGTCGATCTGCTTGGCCGTGGCGGCCAGACCGGCCTTCAGGTCGGTGACCTTGCCGCTCTCGTAGTCGTATCCGAAGTTCTGGATCGTCGTCAGGTACACACCGCCGTTGATGGAGGCGGGAGACGTCGTCGAGTTCGGGTTCGCGGCGATGTCGAGGAACGTCTTGAAGCGCGGGTCGTACGTCAGCTTCGGCGACTTGAGGGCGGCGAGCGTGGACGGGACGTTGTGGATGGCGTTGGAGAAGTTCACCACCGCGTCGGTGTCCGTGGTGATGTACTTGACGAACTCCCAGGCCGCGTTCTGCTTCTTGCTGGTCGCGGCGATGCCGGCGATGGTGCCGGTGATGTAGCCCTTGCCGTACTGGGCGGCCTGGTCGTCGGGAACGGGCAGCGGCGCGACGCCGATGTCGAACTTCGTCTTGGCGTCCACGGCCATGCCGAGCCGCCACTCGCCGTCGAGCTGCATGGCGACCTGGCCGGTCTGGAAGGGGTGCTTGTCGCCCCACTCGTCGCCGAGGGTCGCCCGGTACTTCTCCAGCTTCTGGAAGCCGCCGAGGTCGTCGACGAGCTTCTTCTGCAGCGTGAACGCCTCGGTGAAGGCCGGGTCCTTGGCGATGTCCGACTTGCCGTCGGAGGTGAAGTACGTCGGCGAGAACTGCGCCGCGTAGTGCTCGGTCGTCGTCTCCCAGCCGTGGTAGTCCGGCATGAAACCGAGCTGCTGGTAGCTGTCGCCCTTGGCGATCGTCAGTTTCTTGGCGTCCGTCTCGAACTCGGTCCAGGTCTTCGGCGGGGAGGTGATGCCGGCCTTCTTGAACGCCGTCTTGTTGTAGTAGAGGCCGTACGCGTCACCGAGCAGCGGCGCCGTGCAGCGGTTGCCGTCGAACTGGGTGTACTCGTTCATCGCCTTCGGGAACGTCGTCGTCGGGTCGATGCCCGCCTTCTTGAAGAAGGGGTTGAGGTCGACCAGCGCGCCCGAGGAGCAGAACTTGCCCACGTTGTTGGTGGTGAAGGAGGAGATGACGTCGGGGGCCTTGTCGCCGCCGGTGCGCAGCGCCTGGTTGATCTTGTCGTCGGTCATGTTGGAGACGACGTTGACGTGGATGTTGGGGTGCGCCTTCTCGAAGCCGGCGATCAGCGCGTTGACCGCCTTCACCTCGTTCGGGGCGCTCCAGGCGTGCCAGAAGTTGATGGTGGTGTTCGCGGAGGCGTCGTCGGAGGCGCCGGAGGAGGACTGGCCGGTACAGGCGGTGAGCAGGGCGAGCGAACTGGCGGCCGCAGTAAGGACAAAAGCCGTCTTTCGGGCAGCGGAGGGTATGGGCATGGCGAGATCTCCCAGGGCGGGCGGTGAGCGAGGGAAGGACTGGCTGTGCGGGGGTCTGAGGGGGTTCAGCGCGAGGTGTCGAAGACCTCGTCGCGGGTGGTCGCGAGCGCGCTCTCCAGCGCGCCGCGCAGCACGGGGTGTTCTTGTACGTCGCCGACGACGAGCCGTGGCCGGGCGGCCGCCAGCTCCTCCAGTTCGGCCTGTACGAGGGCGCGCAGCACCTCGCCGCCGGAGGTCAGGACGGTGCCGCTGAGGACGACGAGTTCGGGGTCGAGGACGGAGACGAGGGAGGCCAGACCGGTGGCGAGCCGGGTGGCGTAGGTCTGCAGGAGTTCGCGGTGCGGCCCGGTGCCGTGATCCGCGGCGCGGCCGACGAGTTCGGCGGCGACCTCGGAGTGCGACCCGGTCGGCAGGTCCTCGATGCCCAGCTCGCGGGCGAGCCGGGGCACCGCCTGGGAACCGGCGAGTTCCTGGTAACCGCCGCTGTTGGCCTTGGTCACCTGGCGCACCAGCGGAGTGCCCGGCACCGGCAGGAAGCCGACCTCGCCGGCGCCGCCGGTCCAGCCGCGGTGCAGCCGGCCGCCGAGGACCAGGGCGGCGCCGAGGCCCTCCTCGTTCCACAGCAGCACGAAGTCGCCGTGGCCGCGGGCCGCGCCGAGCCGCTGCTCGGCGATGGCGACGAGGTTGACGTCGTTCTCGTACTCGACGGGCATCGGCAGCGCGGCGGCGAGCTCGTCGAGCAGTGCGGGGGAGTGCCAGCCGGGCAGGTGCGAGGCGTAGCGCAGCCGGCCGGTGTTGGGGTCGAAGGCGCCGGGGGTGCCGACGACGACCCGGTGGATGTCGTCGCGGGCCAGCCCGGCCGCCTTCACGGCGCCGTCGAGGGCGTCGGTGACCTGCCGTACGACGGACTGCGCGGAGCGCCTGCCCGGGGTCGGCAGCTCGTACTCGCCGACGGTACGGCCGGTGACATCGGCGACGGCGGCCCGGATCCGGGCGGGGTTGACGTCGAGCCCGGCGGCGTGGGCGGCGGCCGGATTGACCGAGTAGAGCTGGGCGTTGGGCCCCGGCCGTCCCTCGCTGGTCCCGGTCGCCAGGACCAGTCCGGCCGCCTCCAGGCGGGCCAGCAGCTGGGAGGCGGTCGGCTTGGAGAGGCCGGTGAGCTTGCCGATCCGGGTGCGCGACAGCGGGCCGTGCTCCAGCAGCAGGTCCAGTGCGGCGCGGTCGTTCATGGCGCGCAGGACGCGCGGAGTGCCCGGCGTACCGGCGGTTCCTGCCATGTGGTTCGACACCTGCCTTTCCAGCCGCTCAGTTTCCCAGTGACCAGGGCGTTCGGTCCACCCGGGTGACCCACCGGAGTCGCTCACCCTTGATCACTGTTAGGAAAGTTTCCTGTTGGCTGGAAAACGTAGGCCGCCGGAAGGGGGGCGTCAATAGCCCGCCTGCGCGGCAATGCAGTCGTTACCTGGACATGGACATGCGACGGACATGCGAAAGGCCCGCCCGGGAGACCGGACGGGCCCTGTGGCGAGGGGGCCACGGTGGCGAAGGGGCCAAGGCGGCGAAGGTGTTACTTCACCTTGATGTAGTCACCCGTGGCCTTCGCCGCGGCGGTGGTCGTCGTACCGGCGAAGACATAGCGGTAGTAGCCGCTCTTCGACGCCTTCACCGTCGTGGACAGCGCGCCGCCCGTGCCGGAGGTGATGCCCTTGACGTTCGTGTACGTCTTGCTGTCCGCGGCGCGGAACTGCAGGACGACCTTCTGCCCCGAGTAGCCCTTGTACGCCATGGCGTCCCAGTCCGCCCGGGTCAGCTTGCCCTTGACGGTGATCGTCTTGCCCTTGGCCACCGGCTCCGGCGAGGCGTCGGCGGTCAGCTTGGCGGCGCGCTGCAGCTGCGCCGTGCCGAGGTTGCCCCAGATCGCGGTGCCGGCGTTGATGCTGAGGAAGTCGTCCGAGCTGGTGCCGTCGCTGTAGGTGTACATGCCGCCGGCCTTCCAGGCGGCGGCGTCGGCGTTCTCGAGCAGGCCGTACTCCTGATCGATGACGACCTTCTCGGAGCAGCTCTCGGTGACGGTCGTCGCCGTCGTCGCCGTCGTCGTGCAGGTGGGATCGTCGTCGGGCCCGACCAGGTTCTGCAGCGACTTCAGTGTGCCGCGGTAGAGGATCACGCCGGCGAACGACTTGGTGCCCTCGATGTCCACGTCGACGGGCCGGGTCAGGGTGTACGTCACCGGCACGTTCACCGTCTTCGTGCCGACGACGACGGCCTTGCCGTTGTTCACCGTCACGTCGGTGAACTTCAGGTCGGGCGTGCTGGTGGCGGCGGAGGCGGCGGGCGCCGCGATACCGGCCAGGGCCAGGGCGCCGGACAGGGCGGCGCCTATGGCGAGCTTTCTCATGTGTATCCCCACATTCGGAACGGACCCCTGGGCGACGTCGCGCTCCAGAACAAGGACCCGTAGCGGGGCGACCCTAGATCATCACCCGGGCGCGGAGAATGCGGGGGGCCTGTGAAGACCATCTGAATCCGGGCGGCCCGGGCTCCATGATCACAGCTGCGTCACGATCCACGTCGGCGCTGGTCAGAAGGGTCCCCCTCATAGCTTCCTGATCTTTGATCCCGACACCGACCAGAAGAACGGCGACCGGCCATGCCCCCTCGAAGACGCCTGTCCGTACGACTGCTGCGCAGCGCCCCGGCCGAGGAGGCGAAGTGAGGCGGCGGCACCTCGCGGCGGTGTTCGGCGTACTCGTCCTGGCGACGGCGGGCTGCACCACGACGGCGGAGAAGAGGGCCGGGACCGAACCCTCGGCCAGGGTGTCGGCCGCAGCCGAGGCCACCGCCACGGCCCCCGCCTGCCCGGGCGGGACCTTCCGTTGGGCCGACGTGACGCGGGAGGTCCGGCTCACCGAGGTCTCCCCGGTCGTGAAGGTGGGCAGGAGCGACGGGCGGATCACCTTTCACCCCCGGCTCGTACGCACCATCGTGGCCCGGGTCGACATGAGCGACACAAGCGTCTCCGCGCACCGCGTGCTCGTCGCGCTCGCCAAGCGGCTGAAGTGGGCCGACGCCGAGGGGCTGGCGACTCCGGGGGAGGCGTCCGCCGACCGCGTGCACCACGACCCGCAGGTCGACTTCCTCGGCCACCCGGGACGCTATGTCGAGGCCGAGGGCGTCAACGTCGTCGAGGCGAGCTTCACCGTGACCTGCTCCGGCGGCCGGGACGTCTACGGCAGCGTGATCACCTGGCTCAAGGGCAACTCCGGCGCCTCCCTGGCCTGCGGCGTCGACCCCGGGAACCACCCCTGGATCAGGGAGGCCTACCGGCTCACCTGCGGCGGCGGGACTACTTAGCCGCGGGCCGCTGCGGAGCGATCGGGGTCGTCGCCGCCACCTGAGGGGAGTCCGAGTCGGAGAACACCGCCGGTGCGGACACCGCGGCCGTCGGGTCCGGGGTCTCGGCATCGCTCAGTACGGTCGGTACGCCGCCCACGATCCGGATGTTCGCCGCGTCGAACGCCCGCTTGATCCGCCAGCGCAGCTCGCGCTCCACGGTCATCGCCTTCCCGGGCATGGTCTTCGCGGACAGCCGTACGACCATCGAGTCGATGAGGACGGAGTCCAGGCCGAGCACCTGGATCGGGCCCCACAGGAGCTCGTTCCAGGGCTCCTCCTTGGCCATCTTCTCGGCGACCTCGTCGAGCGTGGCCCGGACCCGGTCCAGGTCCTCGGTGGGCCGGATGGTGACGTCCACCCCGGCCGTGGCCCAGCCCTGCGAGAGGTTGCCGATGCGCTTGACCTCGCCGTTGCGGACGTACCAGATCTCGCCGTTGTCGCCGCGCAGCTTGGTCACCCGCAGGCCGACCTCGATCACCTCGCCGGAGGCCACCCCCGCGTCGATCGAGTCACCGACGCCGTACTGGTCCTCCAGGATCATGAACACGCCGGACAGGAAGTCCGTGACCAGGTTGCGGGCGCCGAAACCGATCGCCACACCGGCGACACCGGCCGAGGCCAGCAGTGGCGCGAGGTTGATCTGGAAGGCGGACAGCACGGTCAGCGCGGCCGTGCCCAGGATCACGAAGCTCGCCACCGACCGCAGCACGGACCCGATCGCGTGGGAGCGCTGCCGCCGCCGCTCGGCGTTGACCAGCAGCCCGCCCAGAGTCGTGCCCTCCGCGGACTCCGCCGTGCGGTTCATCCGGTCGATGAGCTTGGTGATCGACCGCAGCACGACGTTTCTCAGCACCACCGCGATCACCAGGATGAGCAGCACCTTCAGACCGATC
The DNA here is from genome assembly GCF_040652235.1 of Streptomyces sp. NPDC048277. NCBI lineage: Bacteria > Bacillati > Actinomycetota > Actinomycetes > Kitasatosporales > Streptomycetaceae > Streptomyces > Streptomyces sp. NPDC048277. The sequence goes on along the minus strand of NZ_JBEZLQ010000019.1, from coordinate 112,094 downwards.
GCGAGCCAGGTCGACCAGTTCTGCTCGACCCAGCTCGCGGCGTTCGTGGCGCTCTCCTGGGCGTCCTGGAGCGTGGGCACCGCCGGGGTCGACGACTCCGAGGGAGTCGGCGACGGCGACGAACCGGCGGCCAGTAGGACGGCGGGCAAGGACACGGCGGGTACCTCCAGGCGGTGCGTACTGCCCTCCGGTACGGCGTTCAGGGTCACGTACGGCGGTTCAAGGTCACGAAAAGGTCACCGGACGGGCAGGACAACCACACTAACGGGGCACTGGGTGTGCGCCCCACCGATACAACGAGGAGAGACTGTGCTCACCCCGCCTGAACAGGCCCGCTTGAAGAAGGGGGCAACCGGGGGATGAATGCGGTGTGGTCGAAAACACTCCCAGCCCGTTACCGGGACATGGTGGCGCGTCCACCAGGCAAGAGGGGAGACTGGCCACAGATCGTCCCGGCGCGAGCCACGCGCCGCCGACGCCCAAGGAGGCCCCCGTGCCGCATGTCCTGGTCCTCAACGCGTCGTACGAGCCGCTCGGCGTCGTACCGCTCCGCCGCGCGCTCATCCTCGTCCTGGAGAACAAGGCAGTCGCCTTGGAGGAGTCCGGCGCCTATATGCACAGCGCAACCGTCACAGTCCCCGCACCCAGCGTGGTCCGGCTCAAGCGATTCGTACGGGTTCCCTACCGGGGGCCCGTTCCTCTCACCCGCAGGGCGCTGTTCGCGCGCGACGGGGGCCGGTGCATGTACTGCGGTGGCGTCGCAACCAGCGTCGACCACGTCATCCCGCGCAGTCGCGGGGGTCAGCACGTCTGGGACAACGTGGTGGCGTCCTGCCGTCGCTGCAACCACGTCAAGGCCGACCGCCATCTCTTCGAGATCGGCTGGCGGCTGCGGCACAAACCAGCCCCACCCACCGGCCTGGCCTGGCGCATCATCGGCACCGGCCATAGGGACCCGCGCTGGCTGCCGTACTTGCAGCCGTACGGCGCGGACGACGCCCTGGCCCGGATCGACGGCATCTCCGCCTGACGATCCGGGCCTTCGCATACCCCGTGGCTGCCGGTTCAGCCACGGGGCCCTTCGGCACGCGCACCGCGTACGACGTACAGTGCGCCGCCCACCGCGAACGCGCCCAGCGCCGCCGTCCAGGCGCCCGGTTGCGCACCCGGTTGCACGGGCCACGCCCACACCGTCGCCGCGCTTCCGTGCGCCCCCGACGAGCCCAGACAGACGGCGCTGACGTAACCGAAGACCGGCAGCCAGCTCAGCCGGGCGCCGAGCAGCACGGCGGCCGCCGCCGTGACCCCCGTACAGCCCAGCGTGTTGCGGATCACGGCCGGCGGCCCGAAGACCTCCGGATGCCCCAGCACCGCAAGCGGCAGCAGCGCCGCCGCGAGCGCGGTGAGCGCGGCCAGGTGCGCCAGCCGACGCGGCCACCACGGCCGTAACGCCGTCCGGTCCAGTTCCTCGGAGGGCGAGGACAGGCTCGCCCCGATCACCGCCGCCGCCAGCAGCGGGGCCAGCGCGACCACCGGCACCCGGCGGTAGGGGTCCAGACAGCTGTCCAGACGGTCCGCCGCCCAGACGGCGAGGACGGCCGTACCGGCGAGTGCGGCCAGGGTGGCGGGGAAGGCACGGGAGCGGGCGTAGAGCAGGTGACCGGCGGATGTCATGGCGGATGTCACGGCGGATGTCACAGGGCCGGCACCCCGCTCGGGTCGCAGGCGGACCGGGCCGCGAAGTACGCCGACAGCCAGGTACGGCGCTCCCGCTCGCCCATCGCCGCCAGGCGGGCCCGCGCGGCCCGGCGCTCGGCCAGCGCGGCCCGGCGCTTCGCGTCGCCCTCGGCGTCCTGGTCGTCCAAGGACTGCTGCAGGGGGTGGGGCGCGAGGTAGTCCCCGACCGCGTCGTCGGTCACGCCGACCGGATCGTCCGGGCAGCCGCCGCGCAGCTCCAGCGCGCCCACCGCCTCCCACGCGAACTCCTCCGGATCGGTCAGCCGCCCCCGCACGAACGACCAGCCGAGCGGGGTCAGCGACGGCAGCGACGCCTCGTCCGCGCGCGGCTCGCCGTCCCGGTCCTCCCAGCGCACCGGCAGGTTCCGTACGCCCTTCAGCTTCCCCGTGACACCCGACAGCGTCTCCACGAGGTGCGGGAGGGCCCCCGCGTACCGGACGTTCACGCACACCGCCGGAGCGACGGACGTGTCGCACACCTGGCGGCGGCCCAGCGGGTCGGTGTGCCACAGCCCGTCCCCGGTCTGCACGAGCAGTGTGCCCGCGGCGGCAGCGGCGGCCAGCGGCAGCAGGGCCGTCCACCGGCGCCGGGCCGCGTACGCCAGTACGGCCACCCCCGCCAGGCCTCCGGCCCACACCGCCATCGCCACCGGCTGCCACCACACCGGCACCCAGGTGTCCAGGACCGAGAACGCCGGGTTCAGATACCGCCCCGACCCCTCGTGCGCCGCCACCGTCACCCCCAGCCCCACATACCCGGCCATCGCCAGCAGCGGAGCCGCGAGCCGCGAGGGCACCACCCGTCCGACGACGTGCCCGGCCGGCACCGCGGCCCCCGACACGAACGCGTCGGTGGGGACGAGCGCCGGCCGCGGGCCGTCCCCCGACGCGTACGGCCAGGTCGCGAGCAGCGCCAGCCCCGTCGCGGCCACGTATCCGGCGGCCGCCCAGAGCGCCACCGGCAGCGCGGACACCAGGAAACGGGACAGCGGCGGCCGTACGGCCGTCCCCCACAGCTCCTGCGTGCCCCGCCGCCGCTCCCGGCCGCCCTGCCAGCAGCCCGCCGCCGCGGTCGCAGGCAGCGTGATCAGCACGGCGTTGTGCAGCTGGGCGGCGGTCTCCGCCCAGCCGCCCTGCCACCGGTCGGCGGACGCGGCGAGCACCACTCCGAGCGTCAGCAGCACGGTGAGCCCGGCCCAGGGGGCGAAACCCCGGCGGGCCTCGGTGACCAGCGGGGTCCGTGTCATGACGGTCATCGCACCGCCTCCGCTGTGCGGTGGGCGCGCAGGGCGGTCGTGTAGCCGCGCTCGATCGGGTGGTCGCCGGGGCCGTCGGACGCCTCACCGATGGCGGCCAGCGTGTGCGGCGTGCCCCGGTAGGCGACCCGGCCCGCGTCGAGAAGGGTGACCTCCGTGCAGGCCGCCGCCACGTCCTCCACCAGGTGGGTGGAGACGACCACGGTCGCCGAGGCGCCCAGCTCGCGCAGCAACTCCCGGAACTCCACGCGCTGTTCGGGATCCAGTCCGGCGGTCGGCTCATCGAGCAGCAGGACGTCCGGTTCGTTCACGATCGCCTGGGCGATGCCGACCCGGCGGACCATGCCCCCGGACAGCGTCCGGATCCTCGCGCCGGCGCGGTCGGCGAGCCCGACCCGGGCCACCGCCCGCTCGACGGCGGCGGGGGTCCCGGCCGCGGGCATCTCCTTCAGCCAGGCCACGTACGCCACGAACTCCCGCACGGTGAACCCCGGGTAGTAGCCGAACTCCTGCGGCAGGTATCCCAGCCGGGCACGGACCTCGCCGAGGGCGCGGTGCTCGGCGGTGTCCCGGCCGAGCAGCTCCACCCGGCCGGCGGACGGGCGGGCGACCGTGGCCAGCACCCTGATCAGCGAGGTCTTCCCGGCCCCGTTCGGGCCCAGCAGCCCGTGCACACCGGTGCCGAGCGCGAGGTCGACCGAGTCCAGGGCGACGGTCCTGCGGTGCCGGACGGACAGGCCGGTCACTCGTATGCTCAACGGTTCTCCATGTGGTCGTAGGCGTTGCGGCGGGCGGCCAGCAGCGCGGCGCAGAGCGCGACGGCCGCGGCCCAGCCGGGCTGCGCGCCGTCGAAGCAGGCCGCCAGCTGTCCGGCGAGCCGGGTGGTGAGCGGCCCGCCGCGGGCGGCGAGGGCCGGGACGAGGACGGCGGCCCCCCAGCCGACACCGGTCACCGCGGTCGCGGCACGGCAGCCGACGTAGGACGCGAGCGTCAGTGAGCCGAGGGTGAGCGCGAGGCCCGGCAGCAGCCAGGCGGCGGCGCCGGGGGCGCCCGAGGCGGGCAGCGCGGCGCCGGTGAGCGTCACGGCGGGGAGACTGACGCCGAGGACCGCGGCGGTGCGGGTGAGGACGAGGCGCAGGCCGCCGGAGGGGGTGGCCGACGTGATCTCGTGCAGGGGGTCGGCGTGGCGGCCGTAGGAGAGGGCCACGCCTGCCACGGGGATGACGGGGGCGATGGTGAGGAGGAGGGTGCGGGCTCCTTCGTAGCCGGCGGCGCGGTTCAGGAGGAGGGCGCCGAGGGTTACGGAGAGGAGGGCGAGGAGCCAGGTGCCGCGGAGGGCGGGGCCGAGGGACCAGAGGGTGGGCTTCAGGTGCGTGCGCAGGTGCTTGTGCAGGTGCGGGCCGGTGGGGGCTGGTGGCGCCCACGCGGCGGAGCCGCACATGTCAGAGCCCCGCGCCCCTTCGGGGCGCGTCACTTCCGCCAGTATCAAGTTCCGTACATCGGTCAGCACCACTCCCGCCGTTGTCTCGCGTACCGCCGCCGACACCTGGGCCGCGCAGTCGGTGCATCCCTCCAGGTGCTTCTCCAGGGACCATGCGTCCGCTTCCGGCAAGGAGCCGTCGGCGTAACGACTGACCAGGTCCGTGGAGGCGTGCCAGGTCGTCGTCATGCGGTGCCTCCCGTCGGTGAGGGGTTCAGCTGGGCCAGGGCTTCCCGGAGCTCGGCGCGGGCGCGCATCGCCCGGGACTTGACCGTGCCCTCCGGTATGCCGAGCAGGCGGGCCGTCTCGCGGGTGCTCAGGCCGTCCACGACGGTCGCCCGCAGGACCTCGCGCAGTTCCGGGGAGATCCGGTCGAGGGCGGTGCCGACATCGCCGTACTCCAGGCCCGCCAGCACCCGGTCCTCCGCCGAGGGCGCGGGGGCGGGGTCCGGCAGGGGCTCCGCCGTCGCCACCGTCGCCACCCGGGCCGTCCGCTCCTGGGCCCGCCGGGCGTCCACCAGCCGGCGGGCCGCGATCGTCCACAGCCAGCCGCCGGCCTCGTGCCCGCGGTGCCCGGCCGCCGACCGCCACACCGTCACACCGTCTCTATCGATCACCCGGACGCGATCGGTTCGCGGCGCGGGGGACGGTCGCGGGGGAGTGCCCTCGCACCGACGGGGTAGGCCTGCTCTGACCCGGCAAACGCCCCCGCACCCGACGGCATGACGAGGAGGCCACCGTGGCCGCAACGGTTCATCATCCGATCCCGGCCCAGTTCAAACCCCTGGTGGAGAGCGAGGAGGAGTCCCATCTGTGCGTGTTCAGCGCCGAGGGCGCCTGCGCCCAGGCGCCGCTGACCAGTGAGCCGCCGCTGCCCGACGCCGAGCCCCTCACCAGCGAACCGCCGCTCGCCGACGCGGCCCCCCTGACCAGTGAGCCGGGGTTGTAGATGAGCGAAGCCGCTCCTCTCGACGGGGAGCTGTCCCGGCTGGCGGAGCTGCACGGCGTCGCCACCTCCTACAGCCCGTCCCCGGACCGTACGGTCGCCGCCTCGGCCGGTGCCGTGATCGCCGCCCTTGCCGCCCTGGGCGTCGACGCGAGCGGCCCCGAAGCGGTCCGCACCGCCCTCGCCGACCGCGAGCGGGACCTCGCCGAACGCCTGCTGCCGCCGACGGTCGTCCACTGGGCGGACGGCGCCGGGATCGCCCTCGACCTGCCCGCGGGCACCCGTCTGGAGGTCCTGACGGAGAACGGGGAGACACGCGACGACGTGCGGGACCTGCCGCTCGGGGTCCATCTGCTGACCGCCGCCGCGCCCGACGGCCGTACCGCCCGCTGCCATCTCGTCGTCGCCCCCGCCCGGCTGCCCGCCCCCGGCGCCCGCTCGTACGGACTCCTCGTCCAGCTCTACTCGCTCCTGTCCCGCCGCTCCTGGGGCATGGGCGACCTCGGTGACCTCGCCGCCCTGGCCGACTGGGCCGGACGCACCGCGGGAGCGGGATTCGTGCAGGTCAACCCGCTGCACGCGGCCGTCCCCGGCGCCCCGACCGACCCGTCCCCGTACCGCCCCTCCTCCCGCCGCTTCCCCGACCCGGTGCACCTGCGGCTGGAGTCCGTCCCCGAGTACACCGCCGACGACTCCCTCGTGGAACGCGCCGGACGGCTGCGCTCCGCCGTCCTCGACAAGGGCGCCCTCATCGACCGGGACGCGGTGTGGGAGCTGAAGCGGGAGGCGCTGGAGGCAGTGGCCGCCGTACCGCTCGCCCCCGCACGGCAGGCCGAGTACGACGCCTTCCTCGCGGCCGAGGGACAGGACCTGACGGACCACGCCACCTGGTACGCGCTCGCCGAGAAGTACGGGTCCGAGTGGCAGCGGTGGCCGGAGGAACTGCACGACCCCCGCTCGCCGGAGACCGCCCGCGCCCGCGCCGAGCTGGGCGACCGCGTCGGCTGCCACTCCCGGCTCGCCTGGCTCACCGTCACCCAGCTCACCGACGCCCAGCGCACCGCCCGCGAGGCCGGGATGCCGGTCGGGATCGTGCACGACCTCGCCGTCGGCGTGCATCCCGGGGGCGCGGACGCCTGGGCGCAGCGTGACGTCTTCGCCGCCGGGATGTCCGTCGGCGCCCCGCCCGACGCGTTCAACGCCCGCGGCCAGGACTGGGGCCTGCCGCCCTGGCGCCCCGACCGCCTCGCCGCCTCCGGCCACGCCCCCTTCCGCCGCCTCCTGCGAGGCCTCTTCCGTTACGCCGGCGCCCTGCGCATCGACCATGTGATGGGCCTGTTCCGGCTGTGGTGGGTGCCGCAGGGCCGGCCGCCGACGGAGGGCACCTACGTCCGCTACGACGCCGAGGCCATGCTCGCCCTGCTCGCGCTGGAGGCCGGACGGGCGGGAGCCGTGGTGATCGGGGAGGACCTGGGGACCGTGGAGCCGGGGGTGCGCGAGACACTCCAGCGACGCGGGGTGCTCGGCACGTCCGTGCTCTGGTTCGAACGGGACTGGGACGGCGACGGCCGCCCCCTGCCCCCGGACCGCTGGCGCGCCGACTGCCTCGCCACCGCCACCACCCACGACCTGCCGCCCACCGCCGCCCGCCTCACCGGCGAACACGTCGGACTCCGCGACCGGCTGGGCCTGCTGACCCGCCCGGTGGAGGTCGAACGGGCCGAGGCGGCGGCCGACACGACCGAGTGGCTGGCCCTGCTGACCCGCCTCGGCCTGCTCGCCGCCGCGGACGCCGGCGACGAGGAGGCCGAGATCCGGGCCGTCCACCGCTTCCTGCTGCGCACCCCGGCCCGCATGATCGGCGTCTGGCTCCCGGACACGATCGGCGACCGCCGCCCGCAGAACCTCCCCGGCACCTGGGACCAGTACCCGAACTGGCGCCTGCCGATCGCGGACGCGCGGGGCCGCCCGGTGACACTGGAGGAACTGATGGGGTCGGGGCGGGTGCATGACTTGCTGGAGGTGCTCCGAAAGGGGTGACGGGCTCCGGGCCGGGTAACGGGTACCCCGGACGCGCGCCCCTCAAGTCGGCCCGCTAACTTTGGGATCGTGGACAAGAAGAACGCCCTGCGCGCCGGCGCCCTGGCTGCCGGTACGACGCTGATGATGCTGCTCATGTCGTCCCCCGCGCTCGCGCTCACGCGCGACGACGGTGACGACCCCGGCAAGGGCCTGAGTGTCATCCAGACGCTGGGCCTCTACGTCCTGACGCCGCTCGTGCTGTTCGCGGTCATCGCGGGCCTCGTGATGGTGCTGGACAAGTCCAAGGTCCGGGTCACCAAGCCCAAGGCCTGACCTCAGTTTCTCCACCGAGGGCGCCGGTCGCCTTCCGTACGTACCGCGACGGGACGTAGGGAAGCCGACCGGCGCCCTCGGCGCGTCGCTCAGGGACTCGGGGCGGTCAGATACCGCTGCAGGGTCGGCCCGAGCCACGCCAGGATCTCCTCCCGCGCCAGTTCCACGGCCGGCGGCAGCCGCAGCACGTACCGGGTGAGCGCGAGCCCCATCAGCTGCGAGGCGCACAGCGCCGCCCGCGCCGGTACCTGCTCGGGGTCGGGGCACACCTGCTCCGCCACCGGCACCACCTGCTCCCGGAAGATGCCCTGCAGGCGCTCGGTCCCCGCCTTGTTGGTGACGGCGACCCGCAGCATCGCGGTGAGCTCCTCGTTCTCCTCCCAGATGTCCAGGAAGTGGGCCACCAGCGCCCACCCGACCTCGGTGCGCGGCGTCCGGGACAGGTCGGGCATCCGCAGATCGAGCGCGACGGCGGCCGCGAACAGGCCGTCCTTGCTGCCGAAGTAGCGCATGACCATGGACGGGTCGATATGCGCGTCCTTGGCGATGGCGCGGATGGTGGCGCGCTCGTAGCCGTCGGCCGCGAAGCGCTCGCGGGCGGCGGCCAGGATGGCGGAGCGGCTGGCGTCGGAGCGGCGCGCCGCAGGGCCGTTCGTGGAACCTGTGGTTCTACTGGGAGTGCCGGTCATGCCAACGAGCGTAGGCCAACGAGCGTGGGCCAACAAGTGTTGACTGGCCCCGCCGTCCCGCCCTACGCTTGCCAACAAGCGTTGACCAACGCATGTTGGCCAACGGGTGTTGCATCCCAGGAGGCCCCCATGAACGGCACGGCTGGCTCCATCCCTCGCGTGATCGTCGTCGGCTCCGGCCCCACCGGCCTCCTCCTGGCCGGTGACCTCGCCGCCGCCGGCGTCCCGGTCACCCTCCTCGAAAAGCGCCCCCACAAGATCAGCAACCTCTCCCGCGCCTTCGTCCTGCACGCCCGTGCCCTGGAGCAGCTCGACGCCCGGGGCGTCGCCGACGACCTGGAGGCCGTCGGACGGCCCGTCACCCGGATGAACCTCTTCGACGGGCTCACCCTCGACCTCGGCACCCTCCCCTCCCGCTTCCACCACGTCCTCGTCCTCCCGCAGTACGAGGTCGAGAAGGTGCTGGAGCGCCGCGCGGTGGAGGCCGGTGTCGACTTCCGCTACGAGTCCGAGGTGACCGGGGTGACCCAGGACGCGGACGGGGTCACGGTCCACGTCAAGGGCGCCGAGAGCCTGCGCGCCGCGTACGTCGTCGGCGCCGACGGGATGCGCAGTGCCGTACGGGAGGCGGCCGGGCTGCCGTTCCCGGGGCGGTCGGTGATCCGCTCCGTCGTCCTCGCCGACGTGCTGCTCGCCGAGAAGCCCGAGACGCTGATCACGGCCGCCGCGGTCGGCGACGCGTTCGCCTTCCTGGTGCCCTTCGGCGACGGCTACTACCGGGTCATCGGCTGGCACCGCGGCCGCGACGTCCCCGACCACGAGCCGCTCGACCTCGACGAGGTCAAGGAGATCACCCGCCTCGCCCTGGGCCGGGACTACGGGATGCACGACGCCCGCTGGATGTCCCGCTTCCACAGCGACGAGCGCCAGGTGCCCAGCTACCGGGCCGGCCGGCTCTTCCTGGCCGGGGACGCGGCGCATGTGCACACCCCGGCCGGCGGCCAGGGCATGAACACCGGTCTGCAGGACGCGGCCAACCTGGGCTGGAAGCTCGCCGCCGTGCTGCACGGCCACGCGTCCCCCGACCTGCTCGACACCTACCAGAGCGAACGCCACCCCGTCGGCAGGTCGGTCGTGCGCAGCAGCGGTGCCATCGTCCGCCTCGCCATGGCCAAGGGGCCCATGCTGGCCGTGCGCGCCGGGATCACCCGCGTCCTCGGCCGCCTCGCCCCCGCCCGTCGCAGGATCCTGGGCCAGGTCACCGGCATCGGCTACCGGTACCCCGCCCCGCGGGGCGCCCACCGCCTCACCGGCGCCCGCGTCCCCGACCTCGCCCTGGCCGGCGGCGGCCGCCTCTACGAGGCCCTGCGCGGCGGCCGGTTCGTCCTGGTCACCCCGGGGGCCGGGGAGACCGGCGAGGGGCGCGCGGACCGGCTGGCCGTGGCCCACTGGGCGGGCGACCGCCGTACGACCCTGCTGGTGCGCCCCGACGGATACGTGGCCTGGGCGGCCGAGAACGCCCAGGAGGCGGATGTCGAGAGGGCGCTGGCCGCGCACGTCGGCTGAGCGGGGCCCGGCCGGCGGCGCCGTCCCCGGAGCCACCCTTGACAGTCGCTGCCCCGGGAGTTCCCATGGGGAGGCTCAGGCTCAACGTCCTTATGGAAAAGGGGAGTTGAAATGGCAACCAAGATCGAGATTCGCCCGTTGGACAAGAAGGAGACCACCGGGGACAGCAACTCTCAAGGCGCCTGACCGGAGTCCCGGCGTGCGGACATCGTCGTCCCGGCGCGCGCTCTACCCGGGCGTCGGCGAACTGGAGCGGCAGGCCCGCACGCTGGCCGCCTTCGCGCCGCGGGTCCTGCGGCTGCGGGAGGCCGGACGGAGCCGGGCCGGACGGCCCCTTCACCTGCTCTCCGCCGGGCACGGGCAGCGGCAGCTCCTGACCGTCGCGGGAGCGCACGCCAACGAACCCGTGGGCGGCGCCTCCGCGCTCCGCCTCGCCCGGCTCCTGGCCCACCGGCCCGAACTGCTCCGCCGGCTCGACTGCACCTGGCACTTCCTGCTCTGCCTCGACCCGGACGGCGCCCACCTCGCGCACGGCTGGCAGCCCGAGGAACCCGCCCCGTCCCTGGAGGACTGCCACCGGCACTTCTACCGGCCCGAGTTCGCCTGCCAGCCCGAGTCACCCCCCGCCCCCGGCACCGGCCAGGAGCCGCTGCCCGAGTCGGCGGCGCTCGTACGGCTCCTCGACGAACTGCGCCCGACGGCCCAGTTCACCCTGCACGGCATCGAGATCGGCGGCGCCTTCACCATGCAGACCCGGGACGTCCCCGGAGCCGCGCGGGCCTTCCGGGAGACCGCAGCCCGGCTGCGCATCCCGCTCGACGACCACCCCTGCGACGGCCCCGACTGGCAGCCGGACCCGCCCGGCGTGCTGCGGCTCCCGCCCGCCAGCGGCGGCAGCGAACGCGACCCCAGCGGCTTCGTCGCCGAGAGCACCTGGCTGCACCCCCGCCGGTACGGCACGCTCACCGCCCTCGTCGAGGCACCGGCCTGGGCCGTCCCGGCCGTGAGCGACTCCCGGCCCGAACCCGACCCGCGGCGCGCCGTCGGTGCCGCCTGCGACCTGCTGGTGGCCAGGACCCGGGAACTCGGCACCCTGCTGGAGCCGGTCCGGTCCGACGCCGTACCGCACGACCTGCTGCCCCTGCACACCGCCGCCGCGGAACTGCTGCGCGTCGCCCCGTCGCTCGCGGTCGGCTGGGCGGAACAGGAACACGCCGGCTCCCGCGGCCACTTCGCGACCCTCGGCGTCTCCGCCCGCCGTATCCCGCTGCGCGTGGCGGCCATGGCGCGCCGGACCCTCGCCCGCACCACGCCCGCGACCGCCGACGCCCTCGCCGACCTGGTACGCGAGTGGTGCCGGGAACTCGACAAGACGTACGAGCCGCGCTGGATCCCGGTGTCCGCACAGACCGCGCTGCACACACGGACGATGCTGGACCTCGCCGCCCGGCTGTGCACCCAGGGTCCGCTCAGCCGACGGTGAAGTCCGCCGCCTTCCTGTCGAAGGTGGTGCTGCCGTCCACGGCGGTGGCGAGTACGGCGACATGCCAGGTGCCGTGCTGCGACGACGTGGCGTCGGCGGCGGTCACCGGCACCTTGTACACGCACCGCGCGGTGTGCTCACCGGTCGGCTTGCAGGTCGCCGACTCCACCTCGGCCATCTCCTTCGCGGTCAGCTGCTTCTTCGCGAACTCGGACTTCTCCGGCCAGCCCAGCACCTTCAGGCTCTTCACACCGGAGGACGCCGTGACCTCGGTGGTGAAGGTGAACGAGCCGCTCCGGCCCTTCTCGGGGGCGGTGTAGTGGGCGGTGCTGTGCGCCAGGACGGGCGGCTGGTCCCCGGCGTAGGCGAGGGCGAAGGCACCGGCACCCCCGAGGACGACGACACCCGCGACGACGGACAGAGCGATACGACGGGACATGACGGTTTCTCCGTGACTGGCTGAGCGCCTGAGGTGGACGAGCCGGCGCTCTGCCGTTCGCGCCGTTGCATCGATGCTCGCAACGGACGGCCACCCCCGGCGTGAGCACGGGTACTCAACTCCGCCTGGGTGGTGGGGAGTAGATGGCACTCACGCCGAGGCGGAACCGCAGGGGCGCCCGGTGTCACGGACACCGGGCGCCCCTGCGTCGTACCGCTGTTGCCGGTTACTGCGCCGCCGCGTCCGCCGCCTGCGCCTTCAGCGCGCGTTCGACGCCCGCGCGGGACTCCGAGACGAGGCGGGCCAGGGCCGCGTTCGGCTGGGCCGAGGCCAGCCAGGTGTCCGTCTTCGTCAGGGTCTCCTGGGAGACCTGGAGCGCCGGGTAGAGGCCGATAGCGATCTGCTGGGCGATCTCGTGGGAGCGGGAGTCCCAGACCGACTTCAGGACCTCGAAGTACGTGTCCGCGTACGGCGCGAGCAGCTCACGCTGGTCGGTCTGCACGAAGCCGCCGATCACGGCCTCCTGCACGGCGTTCGGCAGCTTGTCGGAGTCGATGACCGACGCCCAGGCCTCCGCCTTCGCCTCCTCGGTCGGACGGGCGGCGCGGGCGGTGGCCGCGTGGCGCTCGCCGGCGGCCGTCCGGTCCCGCTCGTACTCGCCCGCGATCTCCGCCTCGTCGAAGCGGCCGACCGCCGCCAGCCGCTCCACGAACGCCCAGCGCAGCTCGGTGTCGACGGCGAGGCCCTCGATGGTGTGGGTGCCGTCCAGCAGGCCCTCCAGGAGGTCCAGCTGCTCCGGGGTACGGGCGGTCGCCGCGAAGGCGCGCGCCCAGGCCAGCTGGTGGTCGCTCGCCGGCGCGGCGGAGCGCAGATGGGCCAGCGTGGCGTCGGTCCAGCGGGTGAGCAGGGCCTCGCGGGCGGTCGGGTCGGCGTACAGCTCGACGGCGAGCTTCACCTGGCGGTGCAGCGACTGCACGACACCGATGTCGGACTCCTTGCCGATGCCGGACAGCACGAGGGACAGGTACGCGCGGGTGGGGAGTTCGGCGTCGCGCGTCATGTCCCAGGCCGAGGCCCAGCACAGGGCGCGGGGCAGGGAGGACTCGAAGTCGCCGAGGTGCTCGGTGACGAGGCGCAGGGACTGCTCGTCGAGGCGGACCTTGGCGTACGACAGGTCGTCGTCGTTGAGCAGGAACACCGCCGGGCGGCGGCGGCCGGTCAGCTGCGGTACGGGCGTCAGCTCGCCGTCCACGTCCAGCTCGATGCGGTCCTCGCGGACCAGCTTCCCGGTCTCGTCGTCGAGCTCGTACAGGCCGATCGCGATCCGGTGCGGCCGCAGGATCGGCTCGCCCTTGGCGCCGGCGGGCAGCGCCGGGGCCTCCTGGCGGATGGCGAAGGAGGTGACGACACCGTCGGCGTCCGTCTCCACCTCCGGGCGCAGGATGTTGATCCCGGCCGTCTGCAGCCACTTCTGCGACCAGGTGCTCAGGTCACGCCCGGAGGTCTCCTCCAGGGCGCCCAGCAGGTCGGACAGGCGCGTGTTGCCGTACGCGTGCCGCTTGAAATAGGCCTGCACGCCCGTGAAGAACTCGTCCATGCCGACGTACGCGACGAGCTGCTTGAGAACAGAGGCCCCCTTGGCGTACGTGATGCCGTCGAAGTTGACGAGCACGTCGTCCAGGTCGCGGATCTCCGCCATGATCGGGTGCGTGGAGGGCAGCTGGTCCTGCCGGTACGCCCAGGTCTTCATGGAGTTGGCGAAGGTCGTCCACGAGTGCGGCCACCGCGACTCGGGGGCGTACGCCTGGCAGGCGATGGAGGTGTAGGTGGCGAACGACTCGTTCAGCCACAGGTCGTTCCACCACTCCATGGTGACCAGGTCGCCGAACCACATGTGGGCCAGCTCGTGCAGGATGGTCTCGGCGCGCGTCTCGTACGCCGCGTCGGTCACCTTGGACCGGAAGACGTACTGGTCGCGGATGGTCACCGCGCCCGCGTTCTCCATCGCGCCCGCGTTGAACTCCGGTACGAACAGCTGGTCGTACTTCTTGAACGGGTACGCGTAGTCGAACTTCTCCTGGAACCAGTCGAAGCCCTGCCGGGTGACCTCGAAGATCGCGTCCGAGTCGAGGAACTCGGCGAGCGAGGGACGGCAGTAGATGCCCAGCGGGACCGACTGCCCGTCCTTCTCGTACACGCTGTGCACGGAGTGGTACGGGCCCACGATCAGCGCGGTGATGTACGACGAGATGCGCGGCGTCGGCTCGAAGACCCAGGTGTCGTCCTTGGGTTCGGGCGACGGCGAGTTGGAGATCACGGTCCAGCCGGTGGGCGCCTTGACCGTGAACTGGAAGGTCGCCTTCAGGTCCGGCTGCTCGAAGGAGGCGAAGACCCGGCGGGCGTCCGGCACCTCGAACTGGGTGTAGAGGTAGGCCTGCTCGTCGACCGGGTCGACGAACCGGTGCAGACCCTCACCCGTGTTGGTGTACGCGCAGTCCGCGACCACCCGGAGGACGTTGCGGCCCTCCAGCAGGCCCGGCAGCGCGATCCGGGAGTCCGCGAAGACCTCGGCGGGGTCCAGCGGATCACCGTTCAGGGTGACCTCGTGGACCGCCGGGGCCACCAGGTCGATGAAGGATTCGGCGCCGGTTCCGGCGACGTCGAAGCGCACCGTGGTCACGGACCGGTAGGTACCGCCCTCCTGCGCGCCGGAGAGGTCGAGATCGATCTCGTACGAGTCAACGGTGAGCAGCTTCGCCCGCTGCTGTGCCTCTTCGCGAGTCAGGTTTGTGCCAGGCACGCGGTCATCTCCTCGTTATGTGTGGGTTGCGCCATCCTTCCACGTGACGGGGCCGGGGGCGTCGAGGGAAATCCCCAGAGATCGCTTGGTCAGCGGCGTCAGGCCGCCGTCGTACCGCCGTCGACCGGCATGGCCGCGCCGGTGACGAACGAGGCGCGGTCGCTGCACAGCCACACCGCGGCCTCGGCGACCTCGGCGGGCCCGGCCATGCGTTTCTGCAGCGTCTCGCCCTCGAACCGCTCCCACAGTCCGGGCAGCTGCTCCAGGGCGCGGTCCATCATCTCCGTACGGGTGCTGCCGACCACCAGCGCGTTGACGCGGACGCCGCGCTCGGCGTACTCGGCCGCGGCGGCCCGGGTGAGCCCGAGGACCGCGTGCTTGGCGGCCACGTACGCCGCGGACGCGCCGGTGGCCCGCTGCCCCGCGACGCTGGAGGTGTTGACGATCGAGCCGCCGCCGCTTTCGAGCATCTCGGGGATCTGGCAGCGCAGGCAGTTCCAGACGCCGCGCACATTGACGTCCATGGTCCGCTCGTAGACGTCCTCGCCGGTCTCGTGCAGGTCGGTGCCGGCGGTGCCGTATCCGGCGTTGTTGAAGGCGCAGTCGAGACGGCCGAAGGTGTCGACGGCGGCGCGGACCACCCGCTCGGCGTGTCCGGCGGACACGATGTCCCCCGGCACGGCCAGGGCCCGGCCGCCGGCGGCGCCGATCTCCTCGACCAGCGCCGCCAGCCGCTCCGCACGCCGGGCCGTCACCACGACGGCCGCCCCCTCCCGGGCGAACAGCCGCGCGGCGGCCGCCCCGATCCCGCTGGACGCGCCGGTGATCATGGCGACCTTGCCGTCGAGGACACGTGAAGTACCGGAGACCGGCTGGGGGTTGGTCATGGTGGAGTGCCTCCCCCGTTCGGCGATCCCCATGCTGGAGAGACGCTCGAAAGCGGAAGGACTGCTTCAGTGGAAGGACTACTTCCCGGACAGCTCCGCCGCCACCAGCTCCGCGATCTGCACCGCGTTCAGCGCGGCGCCCTTGCGGAGGTTGTCGCTGGAGACGAACAGGGACAGCCCGTGCTCGACCGTCTCGTCACGGCGGATCCGGCCGACGTACGACGGGTCCTGGCCCGCCGCCTGCAGCGGGGTCGGGATGTCGGAGAGCTCCACGCCCGGCGCGTCGCCGAGGAGCTCGGTCGCGCGCTCCGGGCTGATCGGGCGGGCGAAACGGGCGTTGACCTGGAGGGAGTGACCGGAGAACACCGGGACCCGGACACAGGTGCCGGAGACCTTCAGCTCCGGGATCTCCAGGATCTTGCGGGACTCGTTGCGCAGCTTCTGCTCCTCGTCGGTCTCGTTCAGACCGTCGTCGACGAGGTTGCCGGCGAAGGGGAGGACGTTGAAGGCGATGGGGCGCTTGTAGACGCCGGGCTCCGGGAAGTCGACGGCCCCGCCGTCGTGGGTCAGCTTGTCCGCGTCGGCGACGACCTTCTGCGCCTGCCCGTGCAGCTCCGCGACGCCCGCGAGGCCCGAGCCGGACACCGCCTGGTAGGTGGCGACGACCAGCGCCGTGAGGCCGGCCTCCGCGTGCAGCGGCTTGAGGACCGGCATCGCGGCCATCGTGGTGCAGTTCGGGTTGGCGATGATGCCCTTGGGGCGGTCCGCGATCGCGTGCGGGTTCACCTCGGAGACGACGAGGGGGACCTCGGGGTCCTTGCGCCAGGCGGAGGAGTTGTCGATGACCACGGCACCCTGGGCGGCGACCTTCTCGGCCAGCGCCTTCGAGGTGGCCCCGCCCGCCGAGAACAGCACGATGTCCAGGCCGGTGTAGTCGGCGGTCGCCGCGTCCTCCACCGTCACACCGTCCAGCTCGGTCCCGGCCGAGCGCGCCGAGGCGAACAGCCGCAGCTCGGTGACCGGGAAGTCGCGCTCCGCGAGGATCCTGCGCATGACCGTGCCGACCTGACCGGTGGCTCCGACGATTCCGACCCTCACGGCTACTCCCTCTGCATACGTTGACGTGTGTCTGCGGCCTTTCCATCATGCGGCCGACCCGGGTCCGCCTGTCCAATTCTTTGCGCCCCATGCCCACCGACTGGACCAGCCGCCCCGTGGAACTCCCGCCCACACCCCCGCTGAGCTGCAGAAATTACCTCCACGTGGGCGTCGCACCGCAAGCTGTGCTGCGGCGCGCGCCGGTGTGACGTACGCCTCGGAAAAGTTTTCCGGGCGCCGGCCGAACGTTTCCGGGGGCCGCGGCGTCGTAGGGGAAACGCGGTGAGGGGGTGGGTTGTGCTGCGCAGAAAGGCCCGCCGCGCCCAGGGGGACCCGCACGGGGATCCCCTGGACGCGGACCAGGAGCGCCGGGTCCGGGCGGTGCTCGCGCTGGGCGGCGTACCGCAGGCGGACCTGCTGGACGGGGTACAGCAGGTACGCCTGCGGTTGCTGGAGCGGGCCGCGAACGGCCAGGAGGCGCCGCGGGACGTCTCGGCGTGGGCGGCGGTCGTCGCCTCCCACCTCGCCATGGACTGGCACCGCGCCAAACGCCGCCAGGAACGCATCGGCGAGCGGCTCGCCTCCCTCCGCCAGCCCGACCACGCCTCCGGCTCCGGCGAGGACAGCAGGCTGCTCTCCGTCGCCGTCGCCCGCGGCCTGGACGAACTGCCGGACGCCCAGCGCCAGATCCTCGTCCTGCGCTTCTACGCCGACCTGCCGGTGCGCGGGATAGCCGAGGAACTCGGCATCCCCGAGGGCACGGTCAAGAGCCGGCTGCACACGGCGGTACGGGCCCTGCGCGCCCGCCTGCACGAGGACGAGGTGGTGTGAGCATGACCGCCGAACACGACGGATACGACGACCGGGACGGGCGCGACGACCGGGATGACCGGGACGACCGGGACGGTCAGGGTGAGGACGTCGATGCTCTGTTCGCCGTTCTCATGGGCGGGCCGCTGTCCGACGGGCAGCGGGGCGACCCCGGTTTCATGGCCGAGTACCGGGCCGCCACCGCCGACGTGGCACTGCTGCGCGAGCAGCTCGGGATCATCGGGGACGCGCTTGCCGAGCCACCGGCTCCGGCGCCCGGCCCCCGCCCGGCCGCGCGCCGCAGGCGGTGGCAGCACCCCGGTGTCCGTTCCCTCGGCCTGGCCGGCGCCCTCGCCGCCGCGTTCGCCTCGGCCGTGTTCGGCATCGGCTGGCTCGTGGCGAACGGCGGGGAGGCCATGAAGGGGGACAGCAGCTCCGACAGCGCGGCCGGCAGCGCGGTGGCGAGCGCGCCGGCCAAGGAGTCGCTCAGCGGCCCCCGCTACCTGGCCTGCGCCCGGCTCGTCGTCGAGGGCACCGTGACCGGCGTGCACCGGATCCCGCACACCGGCACGGAACGCGTCACCCTGAAGGTGACCCGCGCCTACAAACCGGCGAAGACCGCCGCGGAGGTCGACGTCGTCTTCGGGGCCGGCACCGACGACCGGATCCGCGCGGGCGCCCGCCTCCTGGTCGGCGTCCCGGCCGGGCAGCAGGTTCCCGACCGGTACGCGGTCGGGGAGTCGGAGATCGCGCCGGAGCGGGCCCGGATCGTCCACGACCTGCCCGAGTCGCGCACCCTGACCTGCCGGAAGTGACGGCGAAGGGGCGGGCGCCCCGACAGGACGCCCGCCCCCCAGTACCGCCGTACGAGGGCCTGCCGACCTACGGCGTGACCTTCTCGATCTTCACGCTGCCGACGCCCGCGACCGTGCCGCGTGCGTCGACCAGCTGGACCTGTCCGAAGAACTCACGTCCCTCGGGGGCCGCCGCGGCCGCCGTGATCTGCCCGGTCACCGTGGCCGACGCACCCGTGCCGAGCCGGACCGGCGTCGAGCCGTCGACCGTGACACCGCCGAGCGCGGCGGAGAAGAACACGTCGCGGTAGTCGTAGTCGGTGCTGCCCGACGGGACCGAGTAGCCGACGACCTCGATCGTGTAGACCCCGGCGGCCGGCGTGGCGATGGAGACCGCCTCCTCCGAGTCGCCGTCGGCGGACTGCGCGACCTGCTTGCCGGACGCGTCGTACACGGTCAGGTCCAGGTCGGCGGCGGTGTCGGAGACGTTGCCGATGGCCACGTCCAGGGACTTCGCGCCCTCGGGCACGGTCACCGTCGTGGTCTGGGTCTCGCCCTCCTTGATCGAGGGGCGGGCCGTCTTCGAGGAGCCGAGCGGGCCGCCGACCAGCGTGCCGTCGAGCGCGGCGAACCTGTTGGTCACCTTCCAGGACGCGGTGACCGGGGTGCCCACCCCGGCCTCGGGCACGGTCACGGTCTCCGGGTCGAAGGCCGCGCCGAGCACGGTGACGTCCAGCTTGTAGGGGTTGTCGAGCAGCGGCGAGGTGCGGCGCGCCTCGACCTCGATCTCCCAGACGCCGGCCTGCGGGGCGGCGTACGCCCGCACGTCGGGCTTGCAGCCGTTGCCGTTGAGGTAGTTGTTGTAGCAGTACGGGGTACCGGTGTTGTCGACCGGAGTGCCGTACGGGTGGATGGCGATGAACCGCGTCTGGCTCTTGTCGGCGAGCCCGCTCATCGCGACTTCGAGGGAGGTGGCGCCCTCGGGCACGGTCACGAAGTACGACGTGGAGCTGTTGCGCTGCACCGAACTCGACGCGGAGTAGGTGTAGTCGACCGGAGCCGACACCACGACCGTGGTCAGGATCTGCTTGTCGACGCCCTCGGTCCGCCGGTCGTCGACCTCCAGGATCGCGGACTTGATGCCCGAACTCCGCGGCTGGGCCTGGACCTTGACCGTCACCGGCTGGTTCAGCGGAAGCTTCACCTCGTCAGGGCCGAGGATCTTGAAGGTGTGGTCCGCGTTGTTCTCGAAGGACAGCTCGTGCCGGATCGCCCGGTCCGCGCCGGAGGTCCGGGTGATCGTGACGTCGTAGGTCTTCTTCTGCCCGGCCTTCAGGCCGCCCTCACGGTCGTACAGGCCGGTGCCGTAGCCCGGAGTCTTGAGCGCGTGGTCGAGCGCGGTGTCGACCGGTGCCTTCACCGTGTAGTCGTGGGCGGTCGCGTGATCGCGGACGGACTCCCACGCGTCGACGACGTCGATCCGGCCCGCACCCTCCTCGTACGCCTGAACACCCTTGATGTGGTGGGCCGTCGAGGTCAGGGCGGTGCGCAGGTCGGCGGGGGAGAGGGCGATGCCCTTCTGCTTCGCGGCCGACAGGAGCAGCGCGCTCGCGCCCGCCGCCTGCGGGGACGCCATCGAGGTGCCCTGGAGCATCGAGTAGCCGGCCGGGAGCGAGTAACCCGCCTCGGCGACCGGGGAGCCCGGCAGCCAGGTCTGGGTGGTGTTGATCGCGGCGCCGGGCGCGACCAGCGTCGGCGTGAAGCCGCCGTCCTCGCGCGGTCCGCGGGAGGAGAAGGGCAGCAGCTGGTACTTCCTGGTCACCTGGGAGCCGTAGTTGGCGGCCCAGGTCTGCTTGGAGATGGCCGCGCCGACCGAGATGACCTTGTCGGCGAGTCCGGGGTCGCCGATCGTGTTGGCGCCCGGTCCGGAGTTGCCGGCCGAGATCACGAGCTGTACGCCGTAGGTGTCGATGAGGCGCGTGTACAGCTCCGCACGGGCGTTGTTGCCGTCGTTCAGCGCCGGGAGGCCGCCGATGGACATGTTGACGATGTCGACGCCGCGGTTGGCGACCAGGTCGATCATGCCCTCGGTGAGGGCGACGTTGGTGCAGCCGCCGGTCCAGGTGCAGGCGCGGGAGGAGACGATCTTCGCGCCGGGGGCCGCGCCGTTCATCTTCCCGCCGAACAGGCCGTTGGCGGCGGTGATGCCGGCGACGTGGGTGCCGTGCTCGGACTCGATGACGCCGATGTTGACGTAGTCGGCCTTGGCGCCCGAGGAGTTGTAGACGACGTCCTTGCGGATCTCGACGACGAACGGGACGCGCTCGACGACGTCGGTCGCCGGGTTGTCGGTACCGAAGTAGCCGACCTGGAAGCCGTCCTTGTACGGCTTCATCGGCACGTCGTCGGTGAAGTCGAGGTTGTCGTTGGTGTCCACGCGCACGGTGCCGGAGGCCGGGTCGTACAGCACGCCCCAGGCGTCCGTGGTGTCCCCGTCGCGGTTGAGGTCGCCCTGCTCGTCGCCGCCGGTGGTGGCGGACTCGTACATGTAGTTGAACCGGTACGAACCCTCGGGCGCCTTGAACGTCTCCGTACCCTGACTGGCGGTGGTGATGGAGAACGCGGGGCCCGAGACCCCGGTCGTCATCCGCCGCCAGGTGCCGTCGCCGTCGTTGACCGGGTCGGTCGCCGTCACCCAGTCGACGATCTTCCGCTCGCCGGTGGTGGTCCTCTGCAGCGCCGGGTGGCCGAGGTCCACGCCGGAGTCGAGGATGCCGATGGTGATGCCCCGGCCGTCCGCCTTCGGGTGCGCCTTGACGAAATCGACGGCGCCCGTCTCGAAGGAGGGGTTGTACGGGTTCTCGGCGGGGGTGTTCCTGCCGGGGCCGGAGTAAGTGGTCTTCGCGCCCTGGGACTTGGCGCCCTGGGCGGTGTCCGCGCTCGGCGTCGGGTCGTCGAGCGCGATCTCCTGCCGCAGGTCGATGGCGTGCACGGAGGACAGCTTCGCGGCGGCGGCGATGGCCGAGTCGGCCCTGCCGGTCGGCACCGTGGCGCGGACGTAGCCGACCTTGTCGTAGGTCCTGCCCACGATGCCGCCCTTGACCGCGTCCAGCTCCGCCGCGACCTGTTCGGTCTGCCCCGGCGCGGTCGCGATCATCATCGTGACGTTCTTGGCGCCGTCGGCCTTGGCCTCGGCGAGCAGGGCGGCGTCGTCCGAACCGAGCTTGGCGTGGGCCGACTTGGCGCCGGGGTCCGCGGTGGTGACCGCGGGGGAGGGCGTCGCCGCGGCGGCCAGGGGGATCGGCCCGGCGGCGGAGAGCGCGGCCACGACACCGACGGCGACGGCGATCCGGCCCAGGCGTCTGTGGCCCGGTATCGGGTCGTGCTGGGGGGTGAGGGTCATCTGCATCCCTTGTAGGTAAAGGAACGAGCATGGGACGACCGGAACTTGGTCAAGTACCGGTGCGTGAGCGCACAGCTTTCCCCAAGAGAACGCCCTTTTGGGAACGTTGACCGAATCGATATGAACGTATGGGGAAAACCCCCGGTCTGTGTCCTTGTCGTACGGGGAAATCGCGTTGGCCTCCGCCGTTCCACCCTCTAACGTGCGGATGTGCGCGAGAAGCTGAGGGTGGCGGCCTACGCCGTGTGCGTCCGTGACGGACAGATCCTGCTCGCCAGGTCACCCGCCGACGACGGCACCCCCGAGTGGGTCCTGCCCGGCGGCGGCATGGAGCACGGCGAGGACCCCTACGACACGGTCCGCCGCGAACTCTTCGAGGAGACCGGCTACCGCATCGAGGTGACCGGGCTGCTCGGTATCGACTCCCTCCGCCAGCACTTCCCCGGCGACGGGCTGCTGCGCCCCGCCACCGACCACCACGGCGTGCGGATCATCTACACCGGCGAGATCGTCGGCGGCGAGCTGCGCAACGAGGTGAACGGCTCCACCGACCTGGCCGCCTGGCAGGATCTGGACGCCGTACCCGGCCTCCGGCACATCCGGCTGATCGACGTGGCCCTGCGGCTGTGGCGGGAGCGGCCGGCCGCGGGGCGCTTTGCAGAAGAGCAGTCGTAAGCGCCGGAGACCCTCCCCTACCCCGGCAGATGAACGCGGAGTAGCCGCACCCCGGCCGCCCGTAATCCGCTCCATGACCGGTCCCCACCTCACCTGATCCACGTACGGTGATCGGCGCTGCACGTTGCCGCGTCGTTCACGCGCAGGTCACCCCCGGTGCCAACGATCCCAAGTGAGCGGGAAGTTCGCGGAAGCGATCGCCCGCGACCACTGCCGACGCGTTCGCACCCGGGGAGATCGCGCCATGTCGCGCATACGCTCAGTTGCCACCTCCGCCGCCCAGCAGGGCCGGGAGGCACTGGAGATCAACCGCCGTACCGTGCTCGCCGCCGCCGGAGCCGTCTCGCTCTCCGCGGGCGTCGGCTACGCCCTGCGCCCCACCGACAGCCAGGCCGCTCCCGCGGTCACCGAGGAGCAGGAGCCGGTCGCCGAGGGCCGCAAGGCCGCCGCGGGCGCCCTCGTGCCGTACACCAAGGGCACCACCCTCGCCTCCGTCGCCGCGCCCCGGAACAGCTCCGGGTACCGGCGCCTCGGCGACGGCGCCGGCTGGAAGCGCATGCTGCGCTCCGACCTGGCCGCCGCCAAGTCCGGCCGGGAGAACCGCCGTACCGCCCTGGCCGCGTTCGTGCAGTTCACCGACCTGCACCTGATGGACGTCCAGCACCCGCTGCGCCTGGAGTACCTGCGCGCCCACGACCCGCACGCCTGGCGCCCGCACGAGGCGCTCACCGTGCCCGGCGCGATCTCCCTCGTCGAGCGGGTGAACGCGCTGCGCGGCGCCCCGGTCACCGGCTCCCCGCTGCACTTCGTGATGACGACCGGCGACAACACCGACAACAACGCCCACTCCGAACTGGAGTGGTACATGAAGGTGATGAGCGGCGGCCGGATCACCCCGAACACCGGTGACCCCAAGCACTACGAGGGCGTGCAGAGCAGCGGGCTGAAGCTCTACTGGCAGGCCTCCGCCACCCTCCGCGACCACGACAAGGCGCTCGGCTTCCCGCACCTCGCGGGCTTCCTGGCCGCCGCGATCCGCGAGGTGAAGAGCCCCGGCCTCAACCTGCCCTGGTACTCCACCGTCGGCAACCACGACGCCCTGCCGCTCGGCTGCTTCGGCTCGCACGCCGACCCCTACCTCGCCGCGGCCGCGATCGGCGGCAAGAAGCTGATGACGGCGACCGACGCCGAGGCCAAGAAGCTCCAGGACACCATCCGCAAGGCCCAGGACCCCAAGGGCAGCGGCTACCGCGACTTCCTGAAGGCCCACGCGCGCTCCACGCGCTCGGTGACGGCGGACGAGAAGCGCGCCCCGTACACGGCGGCGGACTACCTGAAGGCGCACCTGGACCCGGCCTACCAGGGCCTGGGCCCGGTCGGCCACGGCTACTCCACCGCCAACGTGGACGCGGGCACCCAGTACTACGCCTTCCGCATCTCCGACGACGTCATCGGCATCAGCCTCGACACGACGGACGCGGGCGGCCACTACGACGGGTCGATCGGCACCGCCCAGCTGAACTGGCTCGACAAGACCCTGACGGAGAACAAGGACTCCTACGCGGTCGTCTTCAGCCATCACACCAGCCAGACGATGACCAACACCCGCCCCGACCCGGCGCACCCGGGCGAGCGCCGCCACACGGGCGCCGAGCTGGTCACCCTCCTCAACCGTCACGCCAATGTGCTGGCCTGGGTGAACGGCCACATCCACCGCAACCTCATCACCCCGCACACCGCCTCGAACGGCCGCTCCTTCTGGGAGATCACCACGGCCTCCCACGTCGACTACCCCCAACTGGCCCGGATCGTCGAGCTGGTGGACAACAAGGACGGCACGATCTCGCTCTTCACGACCCTGATCGAGTCGGCCGCCCCGCACCGCACCGACTTCTCCGACCTCTCCCAGACCGGCCTCGCGGCCCTCTACCGCGAACTTGCCTTCAACGCCCCCGGCTCCAGCAAGGTCCTGGGCGGCGACCCGGCGGACCGGAACACGGAACTGGTCCTGAAAAAGGGCTGATACTCACTCAACCGGCCCACGGCCGGGCAACCTCGCCGATCAGGGCGAAGTCCCCTCCCCCGACCGAGTTCGACGACTCAGTTGGGGGAGAGACATGTACGTACGTACGACGCTGGTGGCGGCCACGGCGCTGGCCCTGTCGGCAGCCCTGGCGGCACCGGCCCTGGCGGCACCCGCCGCCGGCCACGCGGCCACCCGCGAGGCGGTTCGGGCCGCGGTCGCGGCGGGCGTGACCGGGGTGACGGCGACGGCCCGGGACGCACACGGCAGCTGGTCGACGACGGCCGGCGTGGGCGACACGCGGACCGGCGCGCCGCGTTCCCCGTACGACCGCTACCGGGTCGGCAGCATCACGAAGACCTTCGTGGCCACCGTGCTCCTCCAGCTGGAGGCGGAGGGCCGCCTGTCGCTCGACGACACGGTGGACAGGTGGCTGCCGGGTGTGGTGACCGGCAACGGCAACGACGGTCGCCGTATCACCGTCCGCCAGCTCCTCAACCACACCAGCGGCATCTTCAACTACACGGCGGACGACGACTTCGGCCGCACCTACTTCCTGGCGGACGGCTTCCTCCGGCACCGCTACGACACGCTGACGCCCGCCGCACTGGTGGCGATCGCGATGAAGCACAGGCCGGCCTTCGCCCCGGGCACGAGCTGGGCGTACTCCAACACGAACTACGTCCTGGCGGGCATGGTGATCAAGGCGGTGACGGGCCACCCGTACGCCGAGGAGATCACCAACCGGGTGATCAGGCCCCTCCGCCTCACCGGCACGTCCCTCCCCGGCACCCGCACCACCGTCCCCCGCCCGAGCAGCCGCGCCTACTCGAAACTGGCGGAGACCGCGACCGGCCCGACCTACGACGTCACCGCCCTCAACCCCTCCATGGCCTCCTCGGCGGGCGAGATGATCTCCACCTCGTCCGACCTGACCCGCTTCTACGAGGCCCTGCTGGCCGGCCGCCTCCTCCCTCCGCACCAGCTGAAGGAGATGAAGACCACGACCCCGGTCCCCGGCGACCCCAACAGCGCCTACGGCCTCGGCCTGATCGACCACACCCTCTCCTGCGGGCTGCACGTCTGGGGCCACGACGGCGGCATCCACGGCTCCTCCTCCACCGCGGCCACCACCGCCGACGGCCGCCACGCCCTGGCCCTGAACTACAACGCGGACTGGACGGGCGACCCGGAGACGGTGATCGAGGCGGAGTTCTGCGGGGGCTGAGCCCCGGCGCTCCCGTACCGTCGTACATTCGGGTACCGCTCTTGCCGTTTTTTTGCCGTGAACCCCGCTGGCCGAGGGGCTGTCACCGTCCCGAGCGCCGCCACGAAAGCGCAGGTCAGCGGGGTGGCAACGACGGTGAGCGAGCGACCGGATCGATGGCGTGTCCGGCGCTCGCCGTGTAAACGCAGCCGACTCCGACACGAGACACTCCGTTCATCCGAATGAAACGTCCGTACCGCCTCATATCGGCTAACCCGAGGATCCCGGGGATGGCTCGATATGGTGCAAGGCTGGTGATCGTGTGGGCGCTCGGCTCGGACTTCGTGTGCTCTCGGTCTACGAGGGCTTTTTCTCCGGGGGAGCCCGGATCGTGCACAGTGATGTGCTGCTGGGCCTGGTGGAGGGCGGCCAGCAGTGGCATCGCGTGCTGAGTGTGCATGGCGAGGTCCACCGGGAAGCCACTACACAACGCATGGAGGACGACGCCTGCTACCGCGCGCTCACGGCCGGTGGCATCGAGGTCTCCTCCCTCGGCCGCAGCGCGGGCCTGGTGGACGGCACCGTCGCCGCGTCGGTGTTCAGCGGGCCCGAACTGGCCGACACGGCCCGCGCCATGGCCGGCGCGGACGTGATCCTCTCGCTGAAGGAGCAGCCGCTGGCGCTGCTGAACCAGGGCGGGCTGCCGCGCCGGCCCGTCGTGGTCTGCCTGCACCGGTCCGACCCGGAGAACCAGGGGCCGGCGCTCGACGAGCTGAAGGCCGCCATCGCCGACGGGACGGTCGTGGCCTGCGTCTGCTGCGCCGAGTCGACCCGGGACGCGTACGAGGCGGCCGGTATCCCCGGCGAGCTGCTGCACGTGATCCCGAACGGCGTCGACCTGCTGCGCTTCCGGCCGGACGCGGCGGTACGGCTCGCGTTCCGCGAGTCCCTCGGCATCCCCGCCACCGCCCCCGTCGTCGTCTTCGCCGCCCGGTACGCCGGGATGAAGAACGTGCCGCTCTTCCTGCGGGCCGCCAGGGCGTGGCTGGCCCGTGAGGGCGGCGGGCACGTGGTCATGTGCGGCGCCGGCATGACCGAGGACAACCCCGCGCTCTGGGCCGACATCGAGGTCGCGTTCGGCGCGGACCGGGGCGCCCTCGGCGACCGGCTGCACCTGCTCGGCGTACGGCACGACATGGAGGCCGTCTACGCCGGCTCCGACGTCGTCGCCCTCACCTCCGCCTCCGGCGAGGCGGCGCCGCTCTGCCTCATCGAGGGCATGATGTGCGGCGCGGTCCCGGTGACGACCGACGTCGGCGACAGCGCGTCGATCGTGGAAGGGCACGGGTTCGTGACGCCCTTCGACCCGGACGCGATCGCCTTCGCCTGGTCGGCGGCCGTCGCCGACCGGGAGACCTTCGCTCCGGCACTGGCCGCGAGCCGCGAGCGGTTCAGCCGCACACGGATGATCGCCGCCTACGCCGACCTGCTCGACCACGTCGTCGGCGACGTACGCGACGAACTGCGCCCGGGCGTCAGCGGCCAGTAGACATCACCACGCCATCCGCCCCGCCCGCCCCACCGAGGTGCGGGCGGGGCCGGCCAGCCCCCCGGGCAGCGGACCGGAGGAGTTGGGCCCGGGTGCCGATGCCGCGTCCGCGGGCCTCTGACATGAAGCCGGCCGCCGGGCCCTCGGGTCCGGTGCCGACGGCCAACTGGCCGCCGTCCGGGCCGGGAAGACCGTTCTCCGCCCGGCGGCGCCGGAGCCGGCCGGGATCCGACTGGCCGAACCGGCGGAAGCGGACCGTCCCTGCCGACGCACGCCCACTGATTTGACGGCGGGGTGTGGCGTCCCGGATCGTTCCCGCTGATGACACGTAGCGACACGCCTCCCACCTGGGACGAGTACACCCAGCTGACCACCTTCCTCGACTACGCCCGGGACACCGCCCGGGCCAAGTGCGAGGGAGTCCCGGCCGAGGACGCCCGCCGGGCCCCGCTGCCGGACTCCCCGCTGATGACCCTCTCCGGGCTGATCAACCACCTGCGATGGGTGGAGTACTACTGGTTCCAGGTGGTGTTCCTCGGCGAGGAGGACGAGGCCCCCTGGACCGACGAGGACCCCGACCGCGAGATGCGCATCGCGCTCGGCCTCCCGCTGGAGCAGCTGCTGGCGGAGTACGCGGAACAGAGCGCCCGCTACCGGGAGCTGGTCGCCTCGGCCGATCTCGACACGACCGCGAAGACCGCCGTGCGCGACGGCCGCCACCCCGATCTGCGCTGGATCCTGCTCCACCTGATCGAGGAGACGTCCCGGCACAACGGCCACCTCGACATCGTGCGGGAACTGCTCGACGGCAGCACCGGCCGCTGAGCCGTCGTACCGG
Organism: Streptomyces sp. NPDC048277; assembly: GCF_040652235.1. Classification (NCBI taxonomy): domain Bacteria; kingdom Bacillati; phylum Actinomycetota; class Actinomycetes; order Kitasatosporales; family Streptomycetaceae; genus Streptomyces; species Streptomyces sp. NPDC048277. Next base: position 84,059 of record NZ_JBEZLQ010000019.1, on the reverse strand, counting down.
CGGCATGCGGAGGGGCCGTCGGTCCCCCTCCGGACCGGCGGCCCCTCCGCTCCCCTCCTGGTGTCCCGACCCCCCTTATCGGGGCAGCACCACGACATACGCGGCCGGATCGCGGTCGCCGGCCGCCATCAGGGCCGTACGGATCACCGCCGCCTGCTGCTCCGCCGAGTCGCGGAGCTTCCGCGGGGTGACGTGGACGACCGTGATGCCCAGCCGCTCCAGGTGCTCCCGCTTGCGCGCGTATTCGGACCACAGCGCGTCGTCCTCCTGCCGGTCGCCCTGGCGCGGTGCGCGGGTGTCCAGTTCGACGGCGACCGCCTGCTCGGGCCAGTAGGCGTCCAGGCCGCCCAGGTGGGGGCCGCCCGGCAGCCTCAGGTCCACGTTCCAGACCGGGTCGGGGAGGCCGTGCTCGTGGACCATGCGGTAGAGGCGGTCCTCCGCGATCGCACGGCCCTCGGCGACCAGGGAGTCCACCGCGTCCACCACATGCGGGCGCGACAGCAGCTTCGCCCGGTTCAACTCCCGTACCACCGCCGCCGGTTCGCAGTGGTGCCCGCGTACCGCCTCGGTCAGCAGCCGGCGTACCGCCTCCCCGTCGGCCAGTTCCGCCACCGCGTCCGCGAGGGCACGGGGGACCGGCGCGACCGGGAGGCCCGTCACCGGCTCGGGGGCCGGCAGGGCCGCGGTGCGGATCACGCGGACGTAGGAGGTGGAGCGCAGCCGGCGCAGCCGGGGGACCAGGACGTCCACGTGGTCCAGGGACAGCAGCGGCGGGGTGGCGGAGAAGCCGTGCAGGGTCAGCGCCGCCAGCCCCGTGATCATCGTCTCGGCGTAGACCGGGCGGTGCGGGGAGTCCGGGGCCGGCTGGGCCGGGACGCCCGGGGCGGACTCGCGGGCCGCGAACAGCAGGGCCCCGTGCAGGCGTTCCTCGCTGGTGGGCGGGCCGGGGTGGAGCATGACCACGCCCGGCAGGAGTTGTTGCCAGGGGCCTCCTGGCCGGCACTGCTCGGCGATCTCGTTGGCCGTGACGCCGTGGGAGCGGAGCTGGGCCGTCGTCAGCACCCGGCGGCGGACGTCGGAGAGGTGACGGAGGGGGCGGGGGGAGAGTGGGGTGTTGTGGGTCATGGCCGGGAGATTCCCGTGTCCGGTCTGCCCCGTAACCGGTGTTACGCGTTCGTCGATGAATGCGGACAACACCGGACTAAAGGACGGGTGTTCGGATGCCGAGTAGGCGACGAAAACCCCTGGTCCGATCGGGTGCGGACCAGGGGTTACGGTCATGATTGACTGAATTGCGTAACGGTCACCCGACGGGAGACCTCAGGCCAAAGGTCAACCGGTGATTGCCGCCGCGTCGCACTCCTGGCCGCGCAGCGTCCGCGCCAGGTCGTCCCGGGCCTCCAGCACCAGCCGGCGCAGCGCCGGGGCCGCGTCCGCGTGGGCCGCCAGCCACGCGTCCGTCGCCTCCAGCGTCTGCGGACGGTCCTGGTACGCCGGATACAGACCCCGGACCACATCCATGCCGATCTGGATCGAGCGGTCCTCCCACACCCGGGCGATCACCTCGAAGTACCTCTCCGCGTACGGTGCGAGGAGCTCCCGCTGCGAGGACTGCGCGAAGCCCGCGATCGTCGCCTCCACCAGCGCGTTGGACAGCGCCTCCGACTCCACGACCTGGGCCCACGCCTGCGCCTTCACGGCCGCCGAGGGACGGGCGGCCAGACAGCGCACCTGGTGGCGCTTGCCGGACGCCGTGTCGTCCCGGGCCAGTTCGGCCGCCAGCACCGACTCGTCGGCCGCGCCGTGCGCCGCCAGGGGTTCGAGGAAGGCCCAGCGCAGCTCCTGGTCGACGTCCAGGCCGTCGATCGTCGCCGTACCGGCCAGCAGCTCCCGCAGCAGGCCGAGGTCGGCCCCGTCCGAGGCCGCCGACGCGAAGAACCGCGCCCAGGCCAGCTGGTGCTCGCTGCCCGGCTCCGCCTGCCGCAGCTCCCGCAGGGCGCCCTCGGAGAGCAGCCGCCCGGCCGTCTCCCGCCACTGCGGCGCCACATAGTGCACCAGCGCCGTCTCCGCCCACGCCTGGAGCATCTGCAGCACACCGATGTCCGACTCGCGGCCCGCGAACCGCAGCACCAGGTCGACGAAGTCCCGGGCCGGCAGCAGCGCGTCCCGGGTCAGGTTCCACAGCGCCGACCAGCACAGGGCCCGGGCCAGCGGGTCGGTCAGGGCGCCCAGGTGGTCCCGGAGCGTCGCCAGCGAGGTGTCGTCGAAGCGGATCTTGCAGTACGTGAGGTCGTCGTCGTTGACCAGGACCAGTTCCGGCGCCTCGGCCCCGGCCAGCTCCGCGATCAGCGTGCGCGGGCCGTCGACGTCCGCCTCCACGCGCGCGTACCGCTTCAGAGCGCCCTCGGCCGTACGGCCGTAGAGGCCGATCGCGACCCGGTGCGGACGCAGCTCGGGGTGCGACTCGGCGGCCTCCTGCAGCACCGCCAGCTCGGCCACCCGGCCGTCGGCGTCCAGCAGCACCTGCGGGGTCAGCGAGTTCACCCCCGCCGTCTGCAGCCACTTGCCCGCCCACGCGCTCATGTCCCGGCCGCTGGTCTCCTCCAGGACCGACAGCAGATCACCGAGCCGGGTGTTGCCGTACGCGTTGCGCTTGAAGTAGCGGCGGGCGCCCTCCAGGAACGCGTCCTGGCCGACGTACGCCACGAGCTGCTTCAGCACGCTCGCGCCCTTCGCGTACGTGATGCCGTCGAAGTTGAGCTTGGCGTCCTGAAGGTCGCGGATGTCGGCCGTGATCGGGTGCGTGGAGGGCAGCTGGTCGGCGCGGTACGCCCACGCCTTGCGGCGGTTGGCGAAGGTGGTCCACGCGTTCTGGAAGCGGGTGGCGCCGACGTTCGCGAACGTGCCCATGAAGTCCGCGAAGGACTCCTTCAGCCACAGGTCGTCCCACCACACCATGGTGACCAGGTCGCCGAACCACATGTGCGCCATCTCGTGCAGGATGACGTTGGCCCGCGCCTCGTACGACGCCTGCGTCACCTTGCCGCGGAAGATGTACTCCTCCCGGAACGTCACCAGACCCGGGTTCTCCATCGCGCCGAGGTTGTACTCGGGCACGAACGCCTGGTCGTACTTCCCGAACGGGTACGGGTAGTCGAAGTGCTCGTGGAAGAAGTCCAGGCCCTGCTTGGTGACCAGGAAGACGTCGTCGGCGTCGAAGTAGGGGGCCAGGCCCTTGCGGCACATCGCGCCGAGCGGGATGTCGAGGGTCGTCCCGTCGGGGAACGTCCGGGAGTAGGAGTCCGTCACGTAGTGGTACGGCCCCGCCACCACACACGTGATGTACGTCGAGATGGGCTTCGTCTCCGCGAACCGCCAGACGCCGTCCGCGAGTTCACCGGCCCCGTTGCTCCACACCGTCCACTCCTCGGGCGCCCGCACCTCGAAGCGGAACGGCGCCTTGAGGTCCGGCTGCTCGAAGTTGGCGAACACCCGGCGGGAGTCGGCCGGCTCGTACTGCGTGTAGAGGTAGACCTCGCCGTCCTCGGGGTCGACGAAGCGGTGCAGGCCCTCGCCGGTGCGGGAGTAGGCGCACTGCGCGTCCACCACCAGCTCGTTCTCCGCGGCCAGGTCCTCCAGGGCGATCCGGGTGCCGTCGAAGACCTCGCCCGGGTCGAGGTCCTTCCCGTTGAGCGTCACGGCGGTCACGGCCGGGGCGACCAGGTCGGCGAAGCTCGACGCGCCCGGCTCGTTGCACCGGAAGCGGATCGTGGTGACCGAGCGGAAGGTGCGCGGCCCGGCCCGCTCCTCGCCGACCGCGGACCGCACGTCCAGCGACACGTCGTACCCGTCGACGGACAGCAGGGCGGCCCGCTCCCGGGCCTCGTCGCGGGACAGATTCTCACCGGGCACGGGCGGCACTCCCTCGTCGTCGATACGTCGATGCACAGCGTTGTCGGTACGCCGGAACAGGACCGATCCTCCCATGCGCCCCTGACGCCGGACAGCGGGAATGGGATCGCCGATGCCGGTGTTGCCGCAGGAAAAGGGCCTTATTCCCGAGGAGAACCATGTCCGAGACCGTGACCAGCCCCGGCAAGACCCCCGTCGACTTCTGGTTCGACCCGCTGTGCCCCTGGGCCTGGATGACCTCCCGGTGGGTCCTGGAAGTGGAGAAGGTCCGCGACATCGAGGTCCGCTGGCACATCATGAGCCTCGCCGTGCTCAACGAGCCCAAGCTGGACGAACTGCCCGAGGAATACCGCGAACTGCTGGAGACCAAGGCGTGGAAGCCGATCCGCGTGGTCACCGCGGCCTGGCAGAAGCACGGCGAGGACGTCCTCGGCCCGCTGTACACCGCGCTCGGCACCCGCATCCACAACAACGGCGAGGGCCCGACCCTGGAGGCCGTCGCCGGCGCCCTCGCGGACGTCGGCCTGCCCGCCGACCTGATCGACTACGCCGACCAGGAGGACTTCGAGTTCGACGCCCAGCTGCGCGCCTCCCACAAGGAGGGCATCGACAAGGTCGGCCAGGACGTCGGCACCCCGGTCATCGCGGTCCCGGGCTCCGACGGCGAGCAGATCGCCTTCTTCGGCCCGGTCGTCACCCCCGCCCCCAAGGGCGAGGAGGCGGCCCGCCTGTGGGACGGCACCCTCGCGGTCGCCTCCGTCCCCGGCTTCTACGAGATCAAGCGGACCCGCACCAAGGGCCCCGACTTCAGCAACCTGTGACCGAGCCGGTCAGCTGAAGGAGACGGGGAGGGAGAAGCCGTCCGACCGGTTGAAGCGGGGCTGGACCCACAGGCACTGCCCCAGCGTGGTCTTGCTCTCGCACCGCCAGAAGCCGTGCGCGCCCTTCTTCGGGTAGACCGACATGTCGGACACGAGAACCTCCCGGATCGGTCCGGCGAAACGGCCTGAACCGGGAGCACAGGTGCGCCGCTTCCGGGCGCGTGAGTCCGGAATCCGTCCCGCCGGGGTGGGTTCCGGACGCCGTCGGCGTCCGCCCCGGCGGCCCGCCGCGGCTGTCTCGCCCAATGTGCCCTGTGACCCCATCTGCCGTAGCACCATGGGCACATGACGGAGATCGACACCTCGGTGCCGCATTCGGCGCGCATCTGGAACTACTGGCTCGGCGGCAAGGACAACTACCTCGTGGACCAGGAGGCCGGCGATGCCTACACCGCCGTCTTTCCCGGGATCGTGACCATCGCCCGCAGCAGCCGGGCCTTCCTCGGCCGCAGCATCCGCCACCTGGTGGAGGAGGCGGGGATACGGCAGTTCCTGGACGTCGGCACGGGGCTGCCCACCGTGGACAACACCCACGAGGTCGCCCAGAGCGTCGCCCCCGAGGCGAAGATCGTGTACGTCGACAACGACCCGCTGGTCCTCGCCCACGCCCGCGCCCTGCTCACCTCCACGGAGGAGGGCGTCACCGCGTACGAGGACCTCGACCTCTACGCGCCGGAGCGCATCCTGGAGGCCGCGGGCAGGACCCTCGACCTCACGCGGCCCACCGCCCTGATCCTCAGCGGTATCCTCGGCCACGTCGACGGCCACGACCGCGCCCGCGGCCTGGTCGACGCCCTGCTGTCCGGTCTGCCCGCCGGCAGCTACCTGTCCCTCAACGACGGCTCCCGCGGCACCGACCCGGCCTACGAGCAGGCGCAGGACGCCTACAACGAGACCGGCGCGGTCCCGTACTTCCTGCGTCCCGTCGACCAGATCGAGGGCTACTTCGAGGGTCTGGAACTGGTCGGGCCGGGAGTGGTGTCGGTACCGCTGTGGCACCCCGAGCCCGGCGCCGACCGCCGGCCGATCGGCCAGCACGGCGGCCTGGCCCGCAAGCCCTGAGCCGCATGGGCCGCATGGGCCGCCGACATCCGGAGAGCCCCCGCGAGTCACGTCCTCGCGGGGGCTCCCCCTTCTTCCGCCTGCCCCCTGTGAACGGTGAGAAGACGATCACGAGGCAGGACGCGCCGGCGACTCAGGGGGCGAGCAGCAGTACGTCCGCCCGCGACCGCGCCGCCTCGTAACGGCGTGCCACGTCCTGCCAGTCGACGACCTGCCACATCGCCTCGACGAAGTCGGCCTTCTGGTTGCGGTACTGGAGGTAGAACGCGTGCTCCCACGCGTCGAAGACCAGGACCGGCGTCGAGCCCTGGCCGACGTTGCCCTGGTGGTCGTAGACCTGCTCGACGATCAGCCGCCCGCTGAGCGGCTCGTACGCGAGGACGCCCCAGCCGGAGCCCTGTGTCGTGGCCGCCGCCCTGGACAGCTGCGCCTTGAACGCGGCGAAGGAGCCGAAGGACTCGGTGATCGCGTCCGCGAGGTCGCCCACGCCGTCCGCCGCGAGCGGCTCGCCGCCGCCGTCTCCCGACATGTTGTGCCAGTAGACGGAGTGGAGGATGTGGCCGGAGAGGTGGAAGGCGAGGTTCTTCTCCAGGCCGTTGAGGGACCCCCACCGCTCCTTGTCCCGCGCCTCCGCCAGCTGCTCCAGGGTGTCGTTGGCGCCCTTCACATACGCCGCGTGGTGCTTGTCGTGGTGCAGCTCGATGATCTCGGGGCTGATCACGGGCGCCAGCGCGGAGTAGTCGTACGGCAGTTCAGGGAGCGTGTAGACGGGCATGGGCGGGGGTCCCCTCCGAACGTCTTGTTGCCAATGACTTGCAATTACACACTAGCAACAAGAAGCGCGTCAGGTGTGCGAACGCCGCCGTTGCCGGGCGTAGCCCACCGCCGCCAGTACGGCCGTCATCCCGCCGGTGTAGTAGAGCTGGACCCGGGTGTCCGGCTCGCGGGCCATCAGCACGAAGATCGCCGTCATGCCCGCCAGCGCCAGCCACGTCAGATACGGGAACGCCCACATGCGGACGACCGGCTGCTGCGGGGTCTCCCGCTCGATGCGGCGGCGCAGCAGCAGCTGGGAGACGGCGATGAAGAACCAGACGACCAGGATCACCGCGCCGATCATGTTCAGCAGCCAGGGGAAGACGTCGTCGGGGCGCCAGTAGCTGAGCAGCACACAGACGAAGCCGAAGAAGCAGGAGGTGAGGACCGCGGGACGCGGGACGCCTCCGGAGACCCTGGCCAGCGCCTTGGGGCCCTGGCCACGCTCCACCAGGGAGTGGGCGATGCGCGAGGAGCCGTAGATGTTGGCGTTCATCGCGGAGAGCAGGGCGACCAGGACGACCACGTTCATGACCTGGCCGGCGCCCGGGATGCCCAGGTGGTCGAGGGCGGCGACGTAGGGGCCCTTCGTCACGACCTCCTCGGAGTCCCAGGGGACGAGGGTGACGATGACGGCCATCGAGCCGACGTAGAAGAGGGCGATACGCCACATGGCGGTGCGGACCGCGCTCGCCACGCCCCGCACCGGGTTCTCGGACTCGGCCGCCGCGATGGTCACCGTCTCCAGGCCGCCGTAGGCGAAGACGGAGGCCAGCAGGCCGATGACCAGGCCCTGGCCGCCGTTCGGGAGGAGGTCGGTGAGGTTCGAGGCGCCGGGGGAGTCCGTGCCGGGGAGCACCCCGGCGATCGCCAGGACGCCCAGGACGAGGAAGAGGCTGATCGCGCCGACCTTCAGGGCCGCGAACCAGAACTCGAACTCGCCGAAGTTGCGGACCGCGGCCAGGTTCGTCGCGCAGAAGACGGCCATGAACAGGGCGACCCAGGCCCACTCCGGGGTGCCGGGCAGCCAGCCCGTCACGATCTTCGCGGCACCGATGCCCTCCAGCCCCACGGCCGTGCAGAGCAGCACCCAGAACGACCAGCCCGCCGTGAAGCCCGCCCACGGGCCGATCGCCCGCTCGGCGTGCGCCGAGAAGGAGCCCGAGGACGGGTACGCGGCCGACATCTCGCCCAGCATCCGCATCACCAGCATCACGATGAGACCGGAGAGCGTGTAGGCGATCACGATGGAGGGGCCGGCGGCGGCGATGCCCGCGCCGGAGCCCACGAAGAGGCCCGCGCCGATGACACCGCCCAAAGCGATCATCGACAGGTGGCGCTGCTTGAGGCCGTGGGAGAGGGAGGCGCCGTCGGCGTCGTGCGTCGGCGGTGTCTCGACCGGGGTGCTGCTGTGCGGCATGGGCGCGGCTCGTCCAATGGGTGAGATGGGCAAAAACGCCCACAGTCTGGGCGGCCTCTCCGCTCGGAGGGAGAAGCCGCCCACTATCCGGACGCGCCTGGTGCGGGGAGTGACTACGCGGCTACGGCCGTGTAGTGCGAGGCGTCGCCCTCGATCGAGTAGCTCTCCTTGCCCTCGATGCCGACCGGGATGTCACCGGCGACGGTGACCCGGTTGAGGCGGCGCGGCAGGCCGTCGTAGTTGTCGACGGCGTAGTGCTGGGTGATGCGGTTGTCGAACAGGACGAGCTGGTCGGGGGACCAGCGGTGGCGCAGGATGTTCTCGGGGCGGGTGACGTACGCCTGGAGCAGGTCGAGGATCCGGCGGGACTCGTCCTTCGACAGGCCCACGATCCGCTGCGCGAACCCCCCGACGAACAGGCCGCGTTCACCGGTCAGCGGGTGCACCCGGACCACCGGGTGGACCGTGCGGAACCTGATCGACGTGAACTGGGCGCGCTGGGCGGCCTTCTCCTCGTCGATCTCCTCGTCCGGTACGGCGTAGTCGTAGTCGTTGGTGTGTTCCGCCCACAGCGTGTCGGCCAGCGCCCGCAGCGGCTCCGGGAGCTGGCGGTAGGCGGCGGCCGAACTGGTGATCAGGGTCTCGCCGCCGTACGGCGGGACGGTGATCGAGCGCAGGGTGCTGGCCTGGGGCGGGTTCAGGACGAACGTCACGTCGGTGTGCCAGTGGTTGGCCCGGCCGCGTTCGCTGTCGACGGGCAGCACGTTCGGGGCGCCGTCGACGGCGGGCACCGTCGGGTGGGCGGTGGTGAGGTCGCCGAAGTGCCGGGCGAAGGCCTCCTGGCCCTCGTCGTCGAGGCGGACGTCGTCGAAGACCAGGGCCTTGTGGACGTTCAGGGCCTCGCGGACCGCGGTGACCTGCTCCTCGTCGAGCGGCTTGGAGATGTCCACGCCCAGGACCTGGGCGCCTATGTTCGCGGTGACCTTGCGGATCTCGATGGACATGCGGGGTGGTCCTCTCAGACGGTGGCGAGTGCGGGAGTGACGTACTGGTTGGCGGGGCGCGGCAGGCCGTAGCGCTCCCGCAGGGTGCGGCGCGGGCCGTACCCGGCGCGGAGCAGGCCGCGGGCGCGCAGGATCGGGACGACGTGGTCGACGAAGGTCTCCAGGCCGGAGGGCAGCACGGGCGGCATGATGTTGAAGCCGTCGGCGGCGCCCCGGGTGAACCAGGTCTCGATCGCGTCGGCGACCTGCTCCGGTGTCCCGGCGAAGGTGAGATGGCCGCGGCCGCCGCCGAGCCGGCCGATCAGCTGCCGTACGGTGAGCCGCTCGCGGCGGGCCAGTTCGACGACCAGCGTGTAACGGCTCTTGGCACCCTCGATGGCGTCCTCGGGCGGCAGCCCGGCGGGGAGTTCCCGGTCCAACTCCAGGGATCCGGCGGGGAGATGGAGCAGCCGTTCCAGGTTGGCCACGCCGTGCCGGTGCACGATGTGCTCCTCCAGGAGCTGTTCCTGCGCCCGCGCCTCGGCCTCCGTCGAGCCGATCACGGGGACGATGCCGGGCAGCACCTTGATGTGGTCCGGATCGCGGCCCGCCGCGGCGGTACGGGACTTGAGGTCGGCGTAGAAGGAACGCGCGTCCTCGATCGTCTGCTGCGCGGTGAACACGGCCTCCGCGTACCGGGCGGCGAACGCCTTGCCGTCCTCGCTGGACCCCGCCTGCACCAGCAGCGGGTAACCCTGCGGGGAACGCGGCACGTTGAGGGCGCCCTCGACACTGAAGTACGGCCCCTGGTGCCGCGGCGGGTGGATCTTGGCGTCGTCGCCCCAGACGCCGGCCGCCTTGTCGGCGACGATCGCGTCGTCCTCCCAGCTGTCCCAGAGCTTGAGCGCCACGTCGAGGAACTCGGCGGCCCGCGCGTACCGCTCGGCGTGCGCGGGCTCCTCGGCGATCCCGAAGTTGCGGGCCGCCTCCGCACCCGCCGTGGTGACGATGTTCCAGCCCGCCCGGCCGCCGCTGATGAGGTCGAGGGAGGCGAACCTGCGGGCCAGGTTGTAGGGGGAGTTGTACGAGGTGGAGGCGGTGGCGATCAGGCCGATGTGCTCGGTGGCCGTCGCCAGCGCGGTGAGCAGGGTGAGCGGTTCCAGGGCCCCGGCGGGGCGCTGGGCGACGCTGCCCCACAGATGGGGGCCGTCGGCGAGGAAGAGCGAGTCGAAGGTGCCGCGCTCGGCGGTCCGGGCCAGCTTCACGTAGTGCGCGAGGTCGACATGCGCGTACGGGTCGCTCTCCGGGAGCCGCCAGGACGCCTCGTGGTGTCCGGTGGTCATGAGGAAGGCGTTGAGGTGGAGCGTGCGGGTCATATGAGGTCCTCCGTGACACCCAGGGCGGTGAGCAGCTGTTTCCGGTGGTGCGCGCCCGGATGTGCGCGGTCGACGGTCAGGTCGAGGCCGATCCGGCCCCGCTCCAGGACCAGGACCCGGTCGGCGAGGGCGATCGCCTCGTCGACGTCGTGGGTGACGAGCAGGACGGACGGGCGGTGCCGCTTCCACAGCTCGCGCAGCAGGTGGTGCATCTTGATCCGGGTGAGCGCGTCCAGCGCGCCGAACGGCTCGTCGGCGAGGATCAGTTCGGGCTCGCGGACCAGGGAGCGGGCGAGCGCGGCGCGCTGGGCCTCGCCGCCGGACAGCTCGCCCGGCCAGGCCCGCTCCCGGCCGCCGAGACCGACCTCCTCCAGCGCGGCCCTGCCTTTTTCGACCGCGTCCTTTCCGGTCAGGCCCAGCACCACGTTGTCCAGCACCCGGCGCCAGGGCAGCAGCCGGGAGTCCTGGAAGACCACCGAGACCCGCTCGGGGGCGCTCAACCGCCCGCTGCCGGTGACCCCGTGGTCGAGTCCGGCGACCGCCCGCAGCAGGGTGCTCTTGCCGGAGCCGCTGTGCCCCAGCAGGGCCGTGAACTGCCCGGCCGGCACGTCGAGGTCGATGCCGTCGAGGACCGTACGGTCGCCGAACGACCGTGTCAGTCCCCGCAGTTGCACGGCCGGGCGGGTCAGCTGCTCAGTGTGCGGCGCCACGACAGCACCCTCCGTTCGACGAGACGGACCACGGTGTCGGAGACGAGGCCGAAGACGCCGTAGATCAGCAGACCGACGAGGATGATGTCGCTGCGGCCGTAGTTCTGGGCCTGGAACATCATGTAGCCGAGGCCGCTGGTGGCGTTGATCTGCTCCAGGACGACCAGGCCCAGCCAGGAGCCGGTGACGCCGAGCCGGAGTCCCACGAAGAATCCGGGCAGCGCGCCGGGGATCACGACCTGCCGGATGAACGCGAACCTCGACAGGCCCAGTACCTCGGCGAGTTCGACGTACCGGCTGTCGATGGCGGACAGCGCGGCATGGGTGTTCAGATAGACGGGGATGTAGACGACGATCGCGATGATGGCGATCTTGAAGGTCTCGCCGATGCCCAGCCAGAGGATGAAGAGCGGGATCAGGCCGAGGGTCGGGATGGCCCGGTTGATCTGCACCGTCCCGTCGATCAGCGCCTCTCCGATCCGGCTGAGCCCGGAGGCCAGGGCCAGCAGCACCCCGGCGGTCAGCCCGATCGCGAAGCCGTACCCGGCCCGCTCCACGGAGGTCAGGACGTCGGTGGGCAGCGTCCCGTCCGTCCACAGGTGGACGGCGGTGTCCAGGACGGTCCAGGGCGCCGGGATCGCGCCGGGGTCCAGCCGGCCGGCCGCGGAGGCGACGGCCCAGGCGGCGAGGACGACCAGGGGACCGGCCAGCCGGGCGGCGGGCAGCCGCCTGCCGGGGGAGAGGCGGCGGCGCGGTCGGACCCGGCCGCCGGCGTCCTCGGTGGGAACCGCCGGTGCGGCGGTGGTCACGGCGGTCATGTGCGGTACTCCGCGGGTACGGCCTTGGCGGCGATGGACTCGAAGCGGTGGTCGAAGAGCGAGGAGACATCGGTCTTCTTCACGAAGCCGCCCTCCGCCAGCAGATCGGCGGTCTCCTGCTCCCACTTGATCGCCTCGTCCCAACTCGGCGGGAACAGCGGCTTGTTGGCAAGCTCGGTGATGCTCTGCGCTTGGGCGAGGGTCAGGTTCTGGGTCTTGACGTAGAACTCCTCGTTCCAGGTGTCCGGGTTCTCCCACTGCCAGACCTGGCCCCGGGCCCACTCGGGGATGTACGCGGCGATCGCGGCCGCCTTCGCCGGGTCGTTGAGCACCGACTGCGGCGCCCAGAGCAGGTTGAGCAGGTCGACGACGTCCGTCGGGATCGTGTGGGCGCCCTTGGACCCGTACTGCTGGAGGTAGGCCGGCGCCTGGGTGTTGGCGAGCGGGGCCACGTCCACCTGGCCGGACTGCAGGGCGGTGAGGAACTGGTTGCTGGTGAGCTGCACCAGCTTCACGTCGTCGTACTTGAGGCCCGCCTCCTTCAGCGCCCGCAGCAGGACGACGCCCTGGGCCTGGCCCTGCGAGAAGGCGAGCTTCCTGCCCTTGAAGCCGGCGACCGTGTGGATGTCGCTGCCGGGCTTGGTGGCGAACAGGTAGTTCGGCTTGCGGGTGATATTGATCGCCACGATCTTCGCCGCGAATCCCTGGAACTGCGCCTGGATCGGCGGAATACCCGCGTTGTTCGCGAGGTCCAGGGACTTGGCGCGGAACGCGTTGATGACATCGGGACCGGCCCCGATGTTCGCCCAGCTCGACACCGTGAACGGCAACGCGGGCAGCTTCGCCAGCTTGAACTGCAACTGCTGCACGCCCAGATAGGAGGCGATCTTCAGGCTGGTGCCGGACGGGACCTTGGCGGCCAGCGGAGCGGTGGAGGCGGCCGCGGTGTCGGCGGCGGCACTGCCACCGGCGCAGCCGCTCAGCCCGGCCACGGCCGCCGAGGCGCCGAGCAGCGAGGTGAGGAAGAGCCGGCGGTCGATGCCGGGGGAGGACGCAGAAGGCATGGAGGAGCTCCGAGGGAAAAGCGGCAGAAAGGCAGGGCAAATTCCCGGCGGGGGAGGGCCGGAAAGAGAGATCTCACGCAGAGAGAAATGCGCGCTCGGGGCGCGTCAAGACGTCAGCAACAAAGGGTGCGACAGGTCATGAGAAGGATGTTCCTTGCCGTGTGCGACGACTGTCAATATTCCGAGTTTCTGAATTAAATAAGCTCTGGTGACGCGCTCAACGGGTCCCGGTACAGCACGTCGAGGACCACCGAACCGCCCGCCACCGCCAGCACCCGGTCCCCGAAACTGGTGGGCGCGACCACGGCCGCCCGCTCCGCCCCGACCGCCTCCCGCAGCGCGGCGAGACAGTCCTCGCGGTGCAGCACACCGACCTCGGTGACGACCACGCTCTCCGGGTTGAGCACGTCGAGCAGCAGCCCGGCCGCCCGCCCGGTCGCGCGCGCCCGCTCCACCAGCAGCCGTACGGCCACCGGGTGCCCGGCCCGCGCCGCCGCGAGGACGTCCATCGGGTTGCCCCCGTCGACGACCCCGGCCGCCCGGGCCCGCCGCACCAGCGTCCGCTCGCTCAGCTCCGCCTGGAGGCAGCCGGTGCGGCCGCAGGCGCAGGGCTCGGTGCCGCCCGGCACCGGGAGGTGGGCGATCATCCCGGCCTGGGAGCGCGGACCGTGGTGCACCTCGTCGCCGGTGGCGAAGGCCGAGTCGACCACGTTCCCGACGAACAGATGCAGCACGCTCCGGCTGCCCCGGGCCCGCCCGAACAGCCGCTCCCCGTTGACCAGCGCCCGCGCATGCCCGTCCACATGGACCGGCAGCCCGGTGTGCGCGCCGAGCACCTCCCGCACCGGCACCTCCCGCCAGCCCAGCAGCGGGTGCTCGACGACGGTCCCGGAGTCCCGGTCCACCCAGCCGCCGACGGCGACGCCGACGCCCAGCGGCCGGCTGCCGGGCACCTCGGCGAGCAGCGCGGCCAGCCCGGCACCGGCCCGCGCCAGCACCTCACGAGGGTCGGTGCCGTGATGCCTCAACTCCCGCCGTACGACGACCCGGCCGCGCAGATCGAGCAGCGCGACCGTGGTGTACGGCACGGCCACATGCACCCCGCCGACCACGAACCGCGAGTCGTCCAGGTCGACGGGAACGTGCGGCCGGCCCACGCCCCTGACGCGGCGCGGCGCCTCCGCCTCCCGGATCAGGCCGAGTTCGGTGAACCGGGCGCAGTAGTCCGTGACGGAGGCGGGGGACAGCCCGGTCAGCCGGGCGATGGTGGAGCGGGCGACCGGCCCGTGCTCCAGCACCGAGCGGAGGACCACACTGGCGCTGGTCCGCCGCCGGTCACCGGGCGCGGGGGTGGTGAGCGGGGGTGCCGCGGTACGGGGCATGGGAAACCGTCCTCGGGAACGGGGCCGACACGTCTCGTCTCGGAGAGCGAGGCGCGCCCGGACCGGCTCCCGCCGTCCCGCCGCGCGGCCTCAGGCCGTACGGCGACAGGTGGCGGCACCTTGCCGTCGCAGGTCGACATAGCGACGCGACGTGAGGTTCAGGGACTGGGCTTCCATGTCCGGAAGCGTAGGCCGGAAACCTTGAATCCCACCAGACCACTAGGGTTCGATTGGCGGAACTCCACAGGCTTGTTCAACTCCGTTGACGTGAGTGAAACATCTCTGCCTCAGTGATCGGCGTCACCCCGTACCGCGTGTAACCCACACCCTTTGTGGGGAGCCCACCAAGCGTCGCTTCCGGCCTTTGTCGACCGCTGACGTGTTCGGCTCGGACGGGCCGGGATAGCGTCACGATGTCCCCTTCTTGTCTGCCCGTCCTCACCCCCCCGCGGAGTCCTCATGAGCACCGCCACCGCGACCGCGTCCGGCCGCCCCGGCATCGTCCTCGCCGACCTCCTGCCCGCCTCCCGGGTACGCGATGTCGCCCTCGTGCTGGGCGGCGCCGCGCTCACCGGCCTCGCCGCCCAGATCTCCGTCCCGGTGCCCGGCTCCCCGGTCCCGGTGACCGGCCAGACCTTCGCGGCCCTGCTCGTCGGAACCAGCCTGGGCGCCCGCCGCGGCGTCGCCTCCCTCGCCCTCTACGCGCTGGCCGGGCTCATGGGCATGCCGTGGTTCGCGGGCGGCACCTCCGGGTTCTCCGTCTCCTTCGGCTACATCCTCGGCATGATCCTCGCCTCCGCGGCCGTCGGCGCCCTCGCCCGGCGCGGCGCCGACCGCAACGTGCTGCGCATGGCGGGCGCGATGGTGCTCGGCGAGGCGGTCATCTACGCGATCGGCGTGCCGTACCTGGCCTACACCGCCCACCTGTCCGCGTCCGCGGCGATCGCCGCCGGCCTCACCCCGTTCCTGATCGGCGACGCGGTGAAGGCGGCCCTGGCGATGGGCGCGACGCCCACGGCGTGGAAGCTCGTCGGCAAGCGCTGACCCGACCACGGCCGACAGGGGTCCGGGGTGCCACGGCACCCCGGACCCCTGTCGCACTTTCCCGGCGGCTACGACTACGACTGTGGCTGCGGCTACGGCTGTTGCCGTGGCCGCCGCTGCGCCCACCACACGCCCGCCGTCCCGGCCGCGATCAGCGCCGCGCCCGCCGCGCCGAGCGGCAGCACGTCACCTCCCGCACCGGTCTTCGGCAGTTGGTCGCCGCTCGGCCCCACCGGCTTGTTGTCGGTGCCGAGCAGCAGCGGGGTGGCCGGGGCGTTCGGCGACGGGTTCGTCGTACCGAACGGCACCGGACCCTGCTGCCAGAACGACTTCTTCCCGTCGGCGGTCTGCACGGGCAGACAGATCTTCCCGGTCTTCCCCAGATCGAACGTGGCGTCGACCGCGTACGACTTCGACCTGCCCGCGCCGAGCGCGCCGACGGGACAACTGAAAGCGCTGTTCGAACCGGCCGGCAGATCCTTCTTCGCGACGGCGTCGCAGCCCTGGACGCCGGTGATCGTCAGGCCGTCGAAACCGGCCACCAAAAGCCTGATGTCGTCGCTTTCCCTGGTTCCCTCGTTCTTGACGGTGGCGGTGATCGCCGTTTTCTGCGAACTGTTGTCGACCGAGATCCTCTCGGGCAGTGTGGTCGTCAGCTTCACACCCGCCGGTGCCTGGTCGACCGCCTTTCCCCCCTTGCCGCTTCCCGGTCCCTGGTCATCGGCGGCGGCCGTGAACGGCAGGATCATCACGGCCGAGAAAGATGCCGTGACCAGCGATCCCGTGACCACGGCCAGCGGCCGGGCCATACGACGAGAACTCATGTTCGTCCCCCTTGCAACCCCCTGGACCGCGCCTGAATTCGCGGCCACTTGAAGAGGTACCACAAGATTTCTCCGCACTATGCTGGTACGGCCGTAAGTGTGACCATTGTGTGTCGGCAGGGGCGGTCGTTGAGGGGGTGCAGCGAATTGCCGGAGAATTCAGGGAGTTCAGCGATTCCAGGGAATTCAGTTGGTCCGGGGAGTCCGGGGAATTCCGTTGGTGCAGGGAATGCGGAGAGCGCGGGGCACGGTGGTGTCCCGGGGCTGCTGGTGACCGGTCGCTACCGGCTGGCCGAGAGCATCGGGCAGGGCGGCATGGGGCGGGTGTGGCGGGCTGCCGACGAGACGCTCGACCGGCAGGTCGCCGTCAAGGAGATGCGGATCGACGGCCTCGACGCCGAGGACACCCGCACCCGCCGCGAACGCACCCTGCGCGAGGCCAGGGCCACCGCCCGCATCGACCACCCCAACGTCGTACGGGTCTACGACGTCGTCGACGAGGGCGAACGCCTGTGGATCGTCATGGAGTTGGTCAACGGCCGCTCCCTGGAACGCATCATGGCCGAGGAGGGCGCGCTGGGCCCGCGCGAGGCGGCCCGGATCGGCCTCGGCCTGGTCGCCGCGCTGCGCCAGGTGCACGCCGGGGGAGTGCTGCACCGCGACATCAAACCCGGGAACGTCCTGGTCGAGAACGCCGGCGCCCGGGTCGTCCTCACCGACTTCGGCATCGCCGCGATCCAGGACGCCAAGGCGCTCACCATGGTCGGGATGCTCGTCGGCTCCCCCGACTACATGGCACCCGAGCGGATCTCCGGCCGCCCGCAGGGCCCGCCGTCCGACGTCTGGTCGCTCGGCGCGACCCTGTGCGCGGCGCTCGGCGGCCGCTCCCCCTTCACCCGCGACACCACCCTGGCCACGCTGCACGCGGTTCTCTACGAGGAGCCGGAACTCCCGTCCGCCGCGGGCCCGTTGCGCGACCTGCTGGCAGCGCTCCTGGAAAAGGACCCGACGGTCAGGCCGGACCTGGCGGAGGTGGAACAGGCCCTGCGCCCGGTGGCGTACCCGACCCAGACACCGACGGAGACACATCCGGCGCCGGTCCGGCCGGAACGCCCGACACCGGCGTACGTGGACCTCACGAAGCTGCGCCGGGCCCCGGAGGACGAACGCCCGCAGCCGCTGCCGACGGAGGCGGCTTCGCAACCACATGCAGAGGTCCCCTCGGAACGCCCCGAACGGCAACGCCCCGCAAGGGGCGCGGGGCTGCATCGATCAGCGGCTCCGCCGCGATGGGGGTCCCCCCGCTCGAGCGAAGCCGAGAGTGGGGGAGCGACCAGCCACAACGCACCCGCAGCGACCCACCGCCGCAAAGCCCCCCGACGCACAACCCTCCTCGCCGTACTGGGAGTCACAGCAGTCGCGACCGCCATCGCCATCCTCCTCACCACCACGACACGCGGCGGCGACGGCGGCACGGCATCCGGCACCTCCACCACCCCCTCGACCGCAACGTCGGCCACCGTCGAGGGAACGACTCGCCCCCGCAGCCTCCCGCCCGGCACCCACGAGGAGGCCGGCGGCTTCGCGTGGGCGCCGCCCGCCGGCTGGCGGAGGGACGTGAAGACGGGCGCCGAGGTGCACTACACCTCCCCCGACGGCAGCCAGGAACTCGTCGCCAAGTCCTCCCTCGCCCGGGGCGACCTCCTGGACACCTGGAGCGCCTCCGAGCGCAGCGCCCACCAGGGCCAGGACTACAGGAAGATCCGCTTGGCCAGGACGACCTTCCGCGGCTACCCGGCGGTGGTCTGGGAGTACACCTTCACCCTCAAGGGAACCCCCTGGCACGCACGGCTGCTGGGCTTCGACGCCGACGGGAAGTCGTACCAGATCAACACCTGGTACCAGCCGGCGATCGAAACCCAGGCCGTACGGACGTACGAGCGGGTGAAGGAGGGCTTCACCCTGCTGTGAGCGTCAGCCGACGGACACCTGGTCGGCGGGCTCGTCGGCCCCGGCGGTCACCGTGGCCGTACGGCCGTCCGTCACCTTCTGCTTCACCACGGCGACCACGACGACGGCCGCCGCGACCAGCAGCGACAGCAGCACGGTCGTACGACCGCTGCTCTCGCCCTCCGTGTCGGTCAGCATGTAGCCCAGGACGAACACGATCAGACCGGCCGTCGCCCAGGTCAGATACGGGTACAGCCACATCTTCACGACGAGCTTCTCCGGCGCCTCGGCCTGGATGATCTTCCGCATCCGCAGCTGCGAGAAACAGATGACCAGCCACACGAACAGGGCGACCGCGCCGGAGGAGTTGACGAGGAAGAGGAAGACCGAGTCCGGGAACCGGTAGTTGAAGAAGACGGCGACGAACCCGAAGACGACGGAGGCGACGATCGCGGCCATCGGCACACCACGGGAGGTGGTCCGCGCGAACGCCTTCGGCGCGTCGCCCCGCTGCCCGAGCGAGAACGCCATCCGGGAGGCCGTGTACAGACCGGAGTTGAGGCAGGACAGCACGGACGTCAGCACGATGAAGTTCATGATCTGACCGGCGTGCGCGATGCCGAGGGAGTCGAGGGCGGCGACGTACGAGCCCTTCTCCTTGATGGACGGGTCGTTCCACGGCAGCAGCGAGACGACGATCAGGATCGAGCCGAGGTAGAAGACGCCGATCCGCCAGATGATGCTGTTGGTGGACTTGGTGACGGCGCGCTGCGGGTCCTCGGACTCGCCGGCGGCCAGGGTGGCGATCTCGCTGCCCATGAAGGAGAAGACGACCAGCAGCACACCGGTGAGGATCGCGCCGGGGCCGTGGGGCAGGAAGCCGCCGTGCGAGGTGAGGTTGGAGAAGGTCGCCTTGTCGTTGTGCACGCCCGGCAGCACACCGAGCACGGCCAGCAGGCCGACCACGATGAACGCGCCGATCGCGACGACCTTGATGCCGGCGAACCAGAACTCGAACTCTCCGTAGGAGCCGACGGAGATCAGGTTGGTGGCGGTGAGCACCACCATCACGATGAGCGCCCAGCCCCACTGCGGTACGGCCGGGATCCAGCCCTCCAGGATCTTGGCACCGGCGGTGGCCTCCACCGCCAGCACCACGACCCAGAAGAACCAGTACAGCCAGCCGATGGAGAACCCGGCCCAGCGGCCGAGCGCGCGGTCCGCGTGCGCGGAGAACGAGCCGGAGGTCGGATTGGCGGCGGACATCTCGCCGAGCATCCGCATCACGAGCACGACGAGCGTGCCGACGAGGGCGTACGACAGGAGGATGCCGGGTCCTGCGGTGGCGATACCGGAACTGGAACCGACGAAGAGGCCGGCGCCGATGACGCCGCCGATGGCGATCATCGACAGATGGCGGTTCTTCAGTCCAGCGTGGAGACCGTTGCCGGAAGTCATGGGGGGAATTTCCTTTGCGCCGGGTGAGCGGGCTCCCGTACGAGCGGCGTACGAGTTGGTCCAGTGAAACGGAGGTGGACTGATTCCTGAACCTTTGAATCCAGATTGTTACTTGAGGTTTTCCTGAGGTTCTGTATCCTTGCTCACACTCCCGGGTGTCTTCCGGGCTGTTTTCCGGGCCGCGTTCCGGGATGCGGCCCCGCCCCTGCCGGGCGTTCACACCCATGTCACACTCATCACATGCGCGTGTATCTCGGCTCCGACCATGCGGGCTTCGAACTCAAGAACCACCTCGTCGAGTGGCTGAAGGCGGCGGGTCACGACCCCGTCGACTGCGGCCCCCACATCTACGACGCCCAGGACGACTACCCGCCCTTCTGTCTCCGTGCGGCCGAGCGGACGGCGGCGGACGCCGACTCCCTCGGCATCGTGATCGGCGGCTCCGGCAACGGCGAGCAGATCGCCGCGAACAAGGTGAAGGGCGTGCGTGCGGCGCTCGCCTGGAGCGAGGAGACCGCGTCGCTCGGCCGGCAGCACAACAACGCGAACGTCGTCGCGGTGGGGGCGCGCATGCACACGGAGGACGAGGCGACGAAGTTCGTCGAGACGTTCCTGAACACGCCGTTCTCCGAGGACGCGCGGCACATCCGGCGCATCGACATGCTGTCGGCGTACGAGACGACGGGCGACCTTCCGCCGATCCCGGCGCACCACCCCCAGCCGTAGTTTTGCCCACCCACCCGGGACTGCGGCTTTCGCGTAGGGGCAGCCGGTAGTCAGCGACTGCGGGCGAGTGGGGGCTGGTCGCGCAGTTCCCCGCGCCCCTTGCGGGGCGCTGTGCTCCCGCCCCCTCCGCACATCACTTCGGGATCTCCTGTGCCTTCGGCTCGACGTTCGCCACTTCACTGAGTGAGTCGGGTGGGTGGGTGGGAAAGGAATGGGCTCCGTGCCAGAAGGGCACACTATTCACCGGCTCGCGCTGGACTACGGCGACCGTTTCTCCGGCGCGCCGGTGAGGGCCAGCAGTCCGCAGGGCAAGTTCTCCGACGCCGCCGCGTTGATCGACGGCGCCCCGCTCACCCGTACCGAGGCCCACGGCAAGCACCTCTTCCTCGGCTTCCGCGACAGCGACTGGGTGCATATCCACCTCGGCCTCTTCGGCAAGGTCGGCTTCGGCGACAGCCCCGCACCCCCGGCCACCGACACCGTCCGGCTCCGCCTCGCCAACGCCACCTCGTACGTCGACCTGCGCGGCCCCACCACCTGCGCCCTGATCACCGACGAGGAGAAGGGCGCGATACACGCCCGGCTGGGCCCGGATCCGCTCCGCGTCGACGCCGATCCGGGCGCGGCGTACCAGAAGATCTCCCGCAGCCGTACGACGATCGCCGCCCTGCTCATGGACCAGAAGGTCATCGCCGGGGTCGGCAACGTCTACCGCGCCGAGGTCCTCTTCCGGCACGGCATCGACCCGTACCGCACCGGCAAGGACCTCACCCCGGCCGAGTGGGACGCCGTCTGGGCCGACCTCGTCGAGCTGATGCGCGAAGGGGTCAGGAACAACCGCATCGACACCGTACGGCCCGAGCACACCCCCGAGGCCATGGGCCGGCCGCCGCGTGTCGACGACCACGGCGGCGAGGTGTACGTCTACCGCCGGGCCACCCGGCCCTGCCACATCTGCGGCACCGGGATCCGCACCGCCGACCTCGCCGCCCGCAACCTCTTCTGGTGCCCCGCCTGCCAGCAGGCCTGACCGCCCGCTAGAAGCCGTGCGGCAGCCACGGCACCACCGGTGACCCGAACGCCACCGACGCCTCCGTCAGCGCCCCCGGCCGCAGCTCGGCCACCCGGCCGGCCCGCGCCAGCGTCAGCAGGGACACACCGCCGAGGTACGCCGCCCCCAACTCCCGTACGGACAGGGAGAGATCGGCCGCATCCGTCGTACGTTCGCAGGACGCGCCCTTCGCGTCACCGGTGAGCCGCCAACGCCCCTCGTTCCAGGGGCAGAAGGCGTCCTCCACCGCCAACACGACGTCCACCGGTGTCTGGTAGGTCCGCGCCGCCAGCGCCGTACCGACGTCCACGAGACGGACGTACGCCGAGTCGTTCAGCCGGGTGCGGCAGCGCCGGATGTCGGAGACCAGGTACTGCCAGGCGTCGTCGACCGGCCGCCCCCGTACCGTCAGCGTCGTCATCAGGTCGATGCCGAACAGGAACCGCCACAGCGCCGCGTCGGTCGCCGGGTCCAGCGCGGCCAGCTCCTCCAGCGTCACCGTGCCGTCGTGCCCGCTCGCCGACCAGCCGGTCTTCGTACGGAACCGGGCCCACCCGGTGACCCGCCCCGCCCGCTCGGCGACCACGCACTGCAGCGCCGACGCCCCGCCCCGGTCGCTCTCCGGGTCGAGCAGCCCCGCCCGCTCCCAGCCGGGCTGCCGGGCCAGCATCCCGGGCCGCCGCGGCACCAGCTCCGCGTACACCGCCTCGCACGCGTCGAGCACGGCGGCCGGCTCGGCGTACCGCAGCCGTACGTCGTCGGTGCCGGCCGGTACGGCGAGGGTCGCCCGGCCCGTGTCGATCTCGGCGTGCAGCTGGAAGGTCGCGGCGCCGTACCCGAAGCGGCCGTAGATCGCCGGCTCGGACGCCTTCAGCGCCGCCAGCGGCTCGCCCAGCGCGTGGCTGTCGTCCAGCAGGCGCCGCATCATCGAGGTCAGCACCCCGCGCCGCCGGTGCGTGGCGGACACGCTCACCATGGTGATGCCCGCGGTGGGCACCACGGCCCCGCCCGGCACGCTCATCCGGAAGCTGAACGCCCCTCCCGTTCCCACGAGTCCACCGCCGTCCAGGACGGCCAGCGAACGCTCGAACTCCGTGAGGGACCGGTCCAGGTCCCGCTCCTCGGCGGACGCCGGACCGGCCCCGAAGGCCCGCACCAGGTGGGTCCACCATCCGTCGAACTCCTCGGGCCGCAGCACCTTCAGCTCGGTCGTCGTACGGTCAGTCGCCATGAGCCATCCCTATCAGGGGCATTGTGGGGCGAGCCAGCGAATTTCTTCCGTACGCCGACACGAGGGCGCCGGGTGAAGTTGACTGTGAAGTTGCACTCCAAGTCGAGCCTCGGACGGGGGACAAGTGGGACCTCCCGTGCCAAGAAGCTGGTCCGATGGATAGGGTCCCGAACTAATGGCAGCAGACGGAGAGCGGCGCGGGAAGGCCGAGACGTTGACGGCCCGGTGGAAGATGCAGTGGCACCGGGCCCGCGTCGGCGTGCGCAGAAGCGCCGTGGACTACTTCCGGGGCGACGGTTCCGACTGGATCGCGCTGGCCGGACTGCTCCTGACCATCCCGGTGCTCGCGGCCATGACCCTCGCGAACTCGGTGTGGTTCTCCCCGGCCGCGCTGGTCCTGCCGATCGTCGCGGGCGGCCTGCTGCTGCGCCCGGCGAGCCTGCTGGGCCTGTACGCGGCGGCGGCCACGGCCCTGATCGTGGAGTCGGTGCGGCTGGGCCCGTACACCGAGGGCCCCTCCCGGGTCACCCCGGGCGTCGTCCTGACCGTCGCCGCCTGCGGTTTCTTCGGTCTGCTCACCGCGCAGTTCCGCAGCCGGGTCGGCGTCCCCTGGCGGCGCGGCGGCACCATGCTCTTCGACCTGCGCGAACGCATCCGGGTGCAGAGCAAGCTGCCGAAGCTGCCGCTGGGCTGGCACCGCGAGATGGCCCTGCGGCCCGCCGGCGGGCAGTCCTTCTCCGGGGACTTCGTGGTCGCGGCGCGCACGAACAACGGCCGCACGATGGAGGTCGTCCTCACGGACGTCTCCGGCAAGGGCATGGACGCGGCGTCCCGCGCGCTGCTCCTGTCCGGCGCGTTCGGCGGCCTCCTCGGCTCCCTCCCGCCGCACGCGTTCCTCCCGGCGGCCAACGGCTACCTCCTCCGCCAGGACTGGGACGAGGGCTTCGCGACCTCCATCCACCTGGTCCTGGACCTGGACTCCGGCGACTACGAGCTGTTCTCGGCCGGCCACCCGCCCGGCCTCCAGCTCAGCGCGGGCAGCGGCCGCTGGGAGGAGAAGGCCGCGGAGGGCCCCCTGCTGGGCGTGTACGACGGCGCGCAGTTCGACCCCGTCAAGGGCTCCCTGCGGCCCGGAGACGTCCTGATGCTCTTCACGGACGGCCTGGTGGAGACGGCGGAACGGGACATCGTGGAGGGCATCGACCGGCTGACGGGAGAGGCCGACCGCTATGTGGCGGGCGGCTTCCACGGGGCGGCCTGGCATCTCATCGAGGCGGTGGCGAGGGACGTGAACGACGACCGGGCGCTGCTGCTGATCTGCCGGGAGGCGGCGCGCTGAGTTAGCCGACGGGGCGCTTCGGTAGTACGCCGGGTGCGGGTGCGTGGGGGCTGGTCGCGCAGTTCCCCGCGCCCCTAAAGGGGCGCTCCCGGGCGGCACCCGGCCCGCGCCGGTGAGCGACACCCCCGCCCCCAGCCACGACATACTCGCACCGTGACCCCGACCCACCGCCTCTCCCTCCCCGAAGTCGAGAAGCTCGCCCGAGCCGCTCACGCGACGCAGACCGACAAGGCGGGACGGCCGTACGCCGAGCACCTCGCCGCCGTCGCCGAAGGCGTCCGTACCCGCGGCGGGGACGACGACCAGATCGCCGCCGCCTGGCTGCACGACTCCGTGGAGGACCACGCCCTCACCGAGGAGTGGCTGGACGCGGCGGCCCTGAGCCCTCGTGCGAAAGCCATCGTCCTCGCCGTGACCAAGCGCCCCGGCGAGCCACCGGAGTCGTACGCCCACCGCATCCTCACCACCCCCGGCGCGCTCCTCGTCAAACAGGCCGATCTCGCGCACAACGCCGACCCCGGCCGTCTCGCCGTACTCGACGAAACCACCCGGGACCGGCTGACCGAGAAGTACGCCCGGATGCGCGCGCTCCTCGGTCTCCCCGCGTGAGCGTCTCCGCGGTCACGCGTTGGCCATCTCCCGGCTCCGCCGGCCCCGCTCCCGGGCCAGTTCCGCCGCGTCCTGCCGGAACGCCCACTCCATCCTCGGCTCCATGGAGAACCGGAACACCCGCCGGACGGGCCGGGTGCACAGCAGGGTGACGCCGGTGCCCGCGACCGCGGTGACGAGGATCTCGCCGAGCGGCCCGTGCAGCCACCTCGGGTCGAACCAGCCCGCGTGGACGCCGTACTTCACGAAGAAGCCGTGCAGGAGGTAGCCGTAGAGCGTGCCCGCGCCGAGTGTCGTGAACCACATCCTGCGGCCGGGCACCCAGGAGAGGAAGCCGGCCGTCAGCAGCATCGAGCAGCCGAACAGGGCGAGCACCATCACCGGCCCGCACCACCACGGCGCACCCAGCTCCTGCGCGGAGTCGCGGTGGTAGAACCACGCGGTGTTCATCCGCGGCACCGACCACCAGGCGAACACCAGCGCGGCCGCGAACACCGGCACCGCGGCGATCCGCACCGGCCACCGGCGCACCAGCCGGAAGTGCCCGGGCTCCAGGCACAGGCCGAGCACGAAGTACGGCAGGAACTGCAGGACCCGCTGCAGGTCCAGGTCGTCACCGATGCTCGGGGACACGGACGCCAGCATCGCCACGACGAAGGCGAGCGGGAGGGGGTGGCGGACGGCCTGCCAGAGGGGCGTGGTCAGCCGCCAGACGAACAGCGCGCACAGGAACCAGGTCAGGTACCAGGGGTCGAGCAGGCTGATGTCCTGGCCGGGGGAGCCGAGGACATAGCGCTCGAAGAGCGAGTAGCCGGTCTCGAACAGGACGTACGGCACGAGGACCCCCGTGACCAGCCGCTTCAGCCGGTCCGGGCGCATGTCGAAACTCCGGGAGAAGTAGCCGGAGATGATGATGAACGCCGGCATGTGGAAGGCGTACACGACGGAGTACACCGCCTCCAGGACGCGGCTGTCGCCCTTCAGCGGCTCCCAGGAGTGACCCATCGCGACGAGCACGATCGCCAGGTACTTGGCGTTGTCGAAGAACGCGTCGCGCTGTCCGTCCGCCGGCGGACGGGCCGGGGGACGGGGTGTTCGGTTCTGGCCGGGGGACGTGGCGGCGGCAAACATCTGAGGCACCCTAGCGTCGCCTGTGTGATTCCGTAAAACCGTCGTGGTGATTCCTGGATATCGATCGTGAACGCCTGTGAACCGGCGGCCGATTTACCGAGGTCGACGTCTCTGCCGATGCGGTTCCATGCGGCACTTACACCCGTGATGTCCCTATTCATCCTGACTAATTGGTGCATAACATCCGCACGTAGCCTCGCTTTGCCGTACCTGTGACGACAATTCGAATTCGCTGCGCACGCGTTGTGTGGACACTGAAACCATGTCTGTCAATTGCCCTGGATCCGGGGGCGGGTGGACCCTCGAATTACTGTGCGGGCGGTAGTCGGTGCGCACCGCACTGTCGACGTTGTGTCACGGGCCGCATAGTGCGGCCGGGTTGGTGGCACGATGGTTCTGGCGGGGGTGCGGGGTCGTACCCCTGGGCCGGGAGAGCGGAACCGACCGAGGGTGTGATCAGTTGTGGCCATTTCACTGTCTGTGGTGCTGCTGTTGGCGATCATCCTGGTAGTGCTGATCAGAGGGGGGAACATCAAGGCCGGCCCCGCGATCGTCGCGATTCTCTTCGGCTTCTTCCTCGCGTCGACCGGGATGGCTCCGTCGATCCAGCGGTTCCTCGACTCGATAGCGCAGACCATCAACTCGATCAGCTTCTGACCGCGCCCGGCGGCCCCGCCTTCACCCTTCCGGGTGAGGGTGGGGCTTCCAGCGCGTCCCGTACGTCCAGTGCGTTCCGTACATCCCGTACATCCCGTACGGCATCCGCTCCGGCCGCCCGGCCGACGTACCCGCCCCTCGAACGCGCCGAAGGCCCAGGGAGAGGAGATCGAAACCTCTCACCTGGGCCTTCGCCGTTCAGAGCGGGCGACGGGAATCGAACCCGCGTAGCTAGTTTGGAAGACTAGGGCTCTACCATTGAGCTACGCCCGCACCACAGGCGCCGCAGCTCGGTGACCGCGGCACAGGAGGCATCGTAGCGGGTCGTGCGCCGCCTAGGCCAACGTGTTGGGCTGCGCCGACGCAGGTGAACAAAGCGGCCGACGCAGGCGGCCCGGGCATGTACCCTACGTGTCGCACCGAAACGGGGTGTGGCGCAGCTTGGTAGCGCGTCCGCTTTGGGAGCGGAAGGCCGTGGGTTCAAATCCCGCCACCCCGACCACCACCTGACGGCGTCCGTCTTGATCGCCTTTTGGGGCGCTGAGCGGCTGCGGTTACTATGCAAGCTGCGCGCCCGTGTGTCCCGGCCCGCCGGACGGCGGCCTACGAACTCCTCCGGGCGGCGAAACTCCGCCGGGCCCTCTGGCACCGGCAGAACCCAAGAAGTCAGCCACAAGGAGACCGAACCGTGAAGAGCGCCGTGGAGACCCTGAACCCGACCCGGGTTCGGCTCACTGTCGAGGTGCCCTTCGAGGAGCTCAAGGACAGCCTCGACGCGGCGTACCAGAAGATCAACCAGCAGGTCACGGTGAAGGGCTTCCGTAAGGGCAAGATCCCGGCCCGGGTCATCGACCAGCGGTTCGGTCGCGGTGCGGTGCTGGAGGAGGCCGTCAACGACGCGCTCCCGAAGTTCTACACCGAAGCGGTCAACGAGGCCGAGCTCAGCCCGCTCGGCCAGCCCGACGTCGACATCACCGAGCTGAAGGACGGCGAGACGCTGAACTTCACCGCCGAGGTCGACGTCCGCCCCGCCCTGGAGATCCCGGACTACACGGGCATCGAGGTCGAGGTCGACGCCGTCGAGGTGACCGACGAGGACATCGAGAAGTCCGTGGAGCAGCTCCGTGAGCGCTTCGCGTCCACCTCCCCGGTCGAGCGTGCCGCCGAGGACGGCGACGTCGTCACCATCGACCTGGAGGCCAAGGTCGACGGCGAGGTGCTGGAGGACGGCATCGCCAGCGGTGTCTCCTACACCATCGGCTCCGGCGAGCTGCTGGACGGCATCGACGACGCCGTGAAGGGCCTGGAGGCCGGTGGCGAGGCCACCTTCGCCTCCGAGCTCAAGGGTGGTTCCGCGGCCGGCAAGGAGGCCGAGGTCACCGTCAAGGTCACCCAGGTCGCCGCCCGCGAACTGCCCGAGCTGGACGACGAGTTCGCGCAGCTCGCCTCCGAGTTCGACACCCTGGACGAACTCAGGGCCGACAGCCGCAAGCGGCTCGCCAACATGAAGACGTACGACCAGGCCACCCAGGCCCAGGAGCGCGTCCTCGAGAAGCTCCTGGAGCTCGTCGAGGTGCCCGTCCCCGAGAAGCTCCTCGAGGACGAGATCAACACCCGCAAGCACAACCTGGAGCACCACCAGCTCGGCCAGATGGGCCTCGACCTCGACAAGTACCTGGAGATCCAGGGCAAGACCGCCGAGGAGTTCGAGACCGAGACCCGCGAGGCCGCGGTCAAGGGCATCAAGACCCAGTTCGTCCTCGACGAGCTGGTCAAGAAGGAGAACCTCAACGTCAACCAGGAGGAGCTCACCGAGCACCTCATGCGGCGTGCGGCCTCCTCCGGCATGTCCCCCGACCAGTTCGCCCAGGCCGTCGTCGAGGGCGGCCAGGTTCCGCTCCTGGTCGGCGAGGTCGCCCGCGGCAAGGCCCTGGCCGTCGTGGTCGAGGCCGCCACGGTGAAGGACACCAACGGCGAGATCGTCGACCTGGACGACGAGGACGAGGACGAGACGGAGGCCGCCGCCGAGCCCACGGACGCCACGGACGCCAAGGACGAGGAGAACGCCGAGGGCTGAGCCCCACGGCGCCCACAACGGCGTACAGGGGCTCCTGGGCACTGCCCGGGGGCCCCTTTGCCGTATGCGCCAGGGAGGCCGACCAAGGGGCGCGGGGAACTGCGCGACCAGCCCCCACTCACCCGCAGACGCCCCCGTACCGCATCTCGAACGGCGCTACGCCCCCGGCGAACAGCCCTGTTACTGGGATTCCCCGAAGGGACCATCGCGTTAGGGTCCATGTACGAGGGCAAGGGGACTCGAGTCCAAGGCGACTGGAGTCCCGGCCAAGCCCCCGGCAGGGAAACGTGAGACGGCCCGGCGCCGTCGTAAAGACGAGCAGGTGGATACGTGACGAATCTGATGCCCTCCGCCGCCGGTGAGCCTTCCATCGGTGGTGGCCTCGGCGACCAGGTATACAACCGGCTGCTCGGCGAGCGGATCGTCTTCCTCGGCCAGCAGGTCGACGACGACATCGCGAACAAGATCACCGCGCAGCTGCTGCTGCTGGCGGCCGACCCCGCCAAGGACATCTTCCTCTACATCAACAGCCCCGGCGGCTCGGTGACCGCCGGCATGGCGATCTACGACACCATGCAGTTCATCCCGAACGACGTGGTGACGATCGGTATGGGCATGGCGGCCTCGATGGGCCAGTTCCTGCTGACCGGCGGCACCGCCGGCAAGCGCTTCGCCCTGCCGCACACGGACATCATGATGCACCAGGGCTCCGCGGGCCTGGGCGGTACGGTCTCGGACATCAAGATCCAGGCCCAGTACCTGCTGCGCACCAAGAAGACCATGACCGAGCTGACCGCGCTGCACTCCGGCCAGAGCGTCGAGACGATCCTCCGCGACGCCGACCGCGACCGCTGGTTCACCCCGGAAGAGGCCAAGGAGTACGGTCTTATCGACGGGATCATCACGCATGCCTCCGGTGTTCCGGGAGGCGGTGGCACCGGCGCCTGACACCAGGCCCGGCCGCGCCACGCTCCGCCGAGACTCCAGCCCCCCGAACGCCACCAGGACGGTGAACACCCTCATGACCAACTTCCCCGGCGGCGCCGACGCCCGTTACGACGGTCCCCGGCCCGACGCCCGCTATGTCATCCCGCGCTTCGTGGAGCGCACCTCCCAGGGCATCCGCGAGTACGACCCGTACGCGAAGCTCTTCGAGGAGCGCGTGATCTTCCTCGGCGTCCAGATCGACGACGCCTCCGCCAACGACGTCATGGCGCAGCTGCTGTGCCTGGAGTCGATGGACCCGGACCGGGACATCTCGATCTACATCAACAGCCCGGGCGGCGACATGACCGCCCTCACGGCGATCTACGACACGATGCAGTTCGTGAAGCCCGACATCCAGACGGTCTGCATGGGCCAGGCGGCCTCCGCCGCGGCCATCCTGCTGGCCGCCGGCACGCCCGGCAAGCGCATGGCGCTGCCGAACTCCCGCGTGCTGATCCACCAGCCGGCCGGTTCCACCGGCCGTGGCCAGCTCTCCGACCTGGAGATCATCGCCAACGAGTTCACGCGGATGCGTGAGCAGCTGGAGGACATGCTGGCCAAGCACTCCAAGCGGCCGATCGAGCAGGTCCGCGAGGACATCGAGCGCGACAAGATCCTCACGGCGGAGGAAGCACTCGAGTACGGCATCGTGGACCAGATCATCTCCACCCGGAAGATGAACAACTCGGCGATCAGCTGACAGAGGATGTAGTCTCTGCCGCCCTTGGCACGGTTTGACCGTGCGCACCGCACGGTGCACGTCAAAGTGAACCGTGCCAAGGGGGGCCCGTACGGGGGGCCCGGCAAGGTACCGTCGACATAAGGCAGCACCAGGAGCCGCTGGATTCGAAAGAGTCCAGGCGTCTCCCAGGCGAAGGGGAAGCACACCGTGGCACGCATCGGTGACGGCGGCGATCTGCTCAAGTGCTCGTTCTGCGGCAAGAGCCAGAAGCAGGTCAAGAAGCTCATCGCAGGGCCCGGTGTGTACATCTGCGACGAGTGCATCGATCTCTGCAACGAGATCATCGAGGAGGAGCTCGCCGAGACGAGCGAGGTGCGCTGGGAGGAACTCCCCAAGCCCCGCGAGATCTACGAGTTCCTGGAGGGCTACGTGGTGGGCCAGGAGCCCGCCAAGAAGGCCCTCTCGGTCGCGGTGTACAACCACTACAAGCGCGTCCAGGCCGGTGAGAACGGCGGCGCCCAAGGCCGCGACGACGCCATCGAGTTGGCGAAGTCCAACATCCTCCTGCTGGGCCCCACGGGCTCCGGCAAGACCCTCCTGGCCCAGACCCTGGCCCGCATGCTGAACGTCCCGTTCGCGATCGCCGACGCGACCGCGCTCACGGAGGCGGGCTACGTCGGCGAGGACGTGGAGAACATCCTCCTCAAGCTGATCCAGGCGGCCGACTACGACGTCAAGAAGGCCGAGACCGGGATCATCTACATCGACGAGATCGACAAGGTCGCGCGGAAGAGTGAAAATCCCTCGATCACGCGGGACGTCTCCGGCGAGGGCGTCCAGCAGGCCCTGCTGAAGATCCTCGAAGGCACCACGGCCTCCGTCCCCCCGCAGGGCGGACGCAAGCACCCGCACCAGGAGTTCATCCAGATCGACACGACGAACGTGCTGTTCATCGTGGGCGGTGCGTTCGCCGGCCTGGAGAAGATCATCGAGTCCCGGGCGGGCGCCAAGGGCATCGGCTTCGGCGCGACCATCCGCTCCAAGCGCGAGCTGGAGGCCAAGGACCAGTTCGAGGACGTCATGCCCGAGGACCTGGTCAAGTTCGGCATGATCCCGGAGTTCATCGGCCGTCTCCCGGTCATCACCTCGGTCCACAACCTGGACCGCGAGGCCCTGCTCCAGATCCTCGTCGAGCCGCGCAACGCGCTCGTCAAGCAGTACCAGCGCCTCTTCGAACTCGACGGTGTGGAGCTGGACTTCGAGCGCGAGGCGCTGGAGGCCATCGCCGACCAGGCCATCCTCCGCCAGACCGGCGCGCGCGGCCTGCGCGCCATCATGGAAGAGGTCCTGATGTCGGTGATGTACGAGGTCCCGTCCCGCAAGGACGTGGCCCGCGTCGTCATCACGGCCGACGTCGTCCACTCCAACGTCAACCCGACCCTGATCCCGCGCGACGCCCGCGGCCGGGGATCCGGGGAGCAGAAGTCGGCGTAACAGCCGCCGCAGCAACACGAGTTCACGAAGAGAGGCCCGGCGACCACGGTCGCCGGGCCTCTCGGCTGTCCGTACGGCTCAGCTCTTGACGCGCACTTCCTCGCGGAGCTTGGCCGTCGTCTCGGCGGCGGCCGCCGGGTCGGTGGCCGTGCCGGCCGCGATGTCCGAGTACTTCATCGGCATCACGAAGCCCAGGGTGCTGTGGTCGCCCCACACGCAGTAGGTCACCTTCATGGTCTTCGCCAGGCCCGAGGAGGAGGCGTCCGCCGAGTTGTCCACGCTGGCGCCCTGGCACTTGAGGACCGCGCCGTCCAGTGAACTCGGCTTGTACTCGGTCGGGTTGCCCTCGAAGGTGACGTTCTTCTCCTGGGAGTCGTTCTTCATGAACGCGAAGAACCCGTCGACCGCCTTCTCCGGGTCGTCGATGGTGCCGTAGACGCCGCCGAACGAGATCAGCTTGCCGCCCAGCGGGTTGGTCTCGTCCTTGACCTCGTAGGAGGCGCTGACGTCCTTGGCGTTCTTCACGCCCCACGACTCGGCGTCCTTCAGGTCGGACGCCGACATGCCCTCGCTGCTGTCGCCGGACTTCTCGTACTCGGTGAGCACGACCGCCGGAGTGGTCAGCTTGTGCGGGCCGTCGTCGGGAATCCCGCCCGTACTCCCGCCGCCCCCGCCGACCACCAAGTACGCGCCCACCGCGACGGCGGCCACCACCGCCACCGCCCCGATGACCACCCCCGTCTTCTTCTTCCCGCCGCCCGGCACCGGCGGCTGCGGGGCGCCGTAGGGCTGCTGGCCGTACGGGGGCTGGCCGTAGGGCGGCTGCTGCTGGCCGTACGGGTTCTGCTGCGGGGGAACGCCCTGCTGCGGGTAGCCGTATCCCGGCTGCGGCGGCTGCTGCCCGTACGGACCCGGCTGCGGCGGGGCCGCCGGCGGGGCCTGCTGCGGGTAGCCGTAGCCGGGCTGGGGCGCCTGCGGCGGCTGGCCGTACGGACCGGGCTGCTGCCCGTACGGTCCCGGCTGCTGCGGCGGCGGCCCGCCGTACGGGCCCGGCTGGTTGTAGCTCATCTCTGGGTTCCCCTCCAGATGCTTATGTGTTCCTGACATCCTGGCGCAGCCACAGGGGACTCATGGGGCGGGGGTGCCCACCGTTACAGAACAAACGCGTTTCGGGACAGCCCCGGGACACCTCTAAACTGAGCCCCGTGACCGAGAATGCTCAGCAGCAGCCCACAGCGCCCAGCACCGAACTGCCGACCCAGTACGCGCCGGCCGACGTAGAGGGGCCGCTGTACGAGCGCTGGGTAGAGCGGGGTTACTTCGCGGCCGACGCCAAGAGCGACAAGCCCGCGTACACCATCGTCATCCCCCCGCCGAACGTCACCGGCTCCCTGCACCTGGGCCACGCCTTCCAGCACACGCTGATGGACGCGCTGACCCGCCGCAAGCGCATGCAGGGCTACGAGACGCTGTGGCTGCCCGGCATGGACCACGCCGGCATCGCCACCCAGAACGTGGTCGAGCGCGAGCTCGGCAAGGAGGGCAAGTCCCGCCACGACCTGGGCCGCGAGGCGTTCGTCGAGCGCGTCTGGCAGTGGAAGGAAGAGTACGGCGGCAGGATCCTCGGCCAGATGCGCCGCCTCGGTGACGGCGTCGACTGGTCCCGTGAGCGCTTCACCATGGACGAGGGCCTCTCCCAGGCCGTCCAGACCATCTTCAAGAAGCTCTACGACGACGAGCTGATCTACCGCGCCGAGCGCATCATCAACTGGTGTCCGCGCTGTCTGACGGCGATCTCGGACATCGAGGTCGAGTACCAGGACGACGACGGCGAACTGGTCTCGCTGAAGTACGGCGAGGGCGCGGACACGGTCGTCGTCGCCACCACGCGCGCGGAGACCATGCTCGGCGACACCGCCGTCGCGGTCCACCCCGACGACGAGCGGTACAGGCACCTCGTCGGCAAGCGGATCAAGCTCCCGCTGACCGACCGCACCATCCCGGTCGTCG
This sequence comes from Streptomyces sp. NPDC048277, assembly GCF_040652235.1. Lineage (NCBI taxonomy): Bacteria > Bacillati > Actinomycetota > Actinomycetes > Kitasatosporales > Streptomycetaceae > Streptomyces > Streptomyces sp. NPDC048277. Next base: position 50,365 of record NZ_JBEZLQ010000019.1, on the reverse strand, counting down.
CGGACACCCATGTCGACCCCGAGTTCGGCACCGGCGCCGTCAAGGTGACCCCGGCCCACGACCCGAACGACTTCGAGATCGGCCGACGGCACGACCTGGAGTCGATGACCGTCATGGACGAGCGGGGCGTCATCACCGTCCACGGCCCGTTCGAGGGCCTGGACCGCTTCGAGGCCCGTTCCGCGATCGTCGCCGCGCTGCGCGCCGAGGGCCGGATCGTCGCCGAGAAGCGGCCGTACGTCCACTCGGTGGGCCACTGCTCCCGCTGCAAGACCACGCTGGAGCCCCGCCTCTCGATGCAGTGGTGGGTCAAGGTCGGCCCGCTGGCCAAGGCGGCCGGTGACGCCGTCCGCGACGGCCGGGTCGAGATCCACCCCGCCGACATGTCGAAGCGCTACTTCGACTGGGTCGACAACATGCACGACTGGTGCATCTCACGGCAGTTGTGGTGGGGCCACCGCATCCCCGTCTGGTACGGCCCCGACGGCGAGGTCGTCTGCGTCGGACCGGACGAGGAGCCGCCGGGCGGCGAGGGCTGGACCCAGGACCCCGACGTCCTGGACACCTGGTTCTCCTCCGGCCTGTGGCCCTTCTCGACTCTCGGCTGGCCCGAACAGACCCCGGACCTGGAGAAGTTCTACTCCACCGACGTCCTGCTCACCGGCCACGACATCATCTTCTTCTGGGTCGCCCGGATGATGATGTTCGGCCTCTACGCGATGGACGGCGAGGTCCCCTTCAGGACCATCGCCCTCACCGGCCTGGTCCGCGACCAGTTCGGCAAGAAGATGTCCAAGTCCTCGGGCACCGCCGTCGACCCCCTCGACTGGATGAACCAGTACGGCTCCGACGCCGTCCGTTTCACCCTCGCCAAGGGCGCCAACCCCGGCGTCGACGTCCCGATCGGCGAGGACTGGGTCCAGGCGTCCCGGAACTTCGCCAACAAGATCTGGAACGCGACCCGCTTCGCGCTGATGAACGGCGCGACGGTCGAGGGCCCGCTGCCGGAGCCGGAGAAGATGTCCGCCACCGACCGGTGGATCCTCTCCCGCCTCAACAAGACCGTCGCCGAAGTCGACGCGTTCTACGAGGACTTCCAGTTCGCGAAGCTCTCCGACGCCCTCTACCACTTCGCGTGGGACGAGGTCTTCGACTGGTACGTCGAGCTGTCCAAGACGACGTTCATGGCGGGCGGCGAACCGGCCGAGGTCAGCAAGCGGGTCCTCGGCGAGGTCCTGGACGTCACCCTGAAGCTGCTCCACCCGGTGGTCCCGTTCGTCACGGACACCCTGTGGACCACGCTCACCGGCGGCGAGTCGGTCGTGATCGCCGCCTGGCCGGCCGACAGCGGTTTCCGGGACGAGGCGGCGGAGCGGGAGATCGAGGCCCTCCAGTCCGTCATCACCGAGGTCCGCCGCTTCCGCGCCGACCAGGGCCTGCAGCCCGGCCAGCGGGTCCCCGCCCGCCTGACCCTGGACGGTACGGCCCTCGCCCCGCACGAGGCCGCCATCCGCCAGCTGCTGCGCCTCCAGCCGGAGGGCGACGCCTTCGCGGCGACGGCCACCCTGCCGGTCGCCGGTGCCACGGTCGCCCTCGACCTCTCCGGCACGATCGACGTGGCGGCCGAGCGCAAGCGCCTCGCCAAGGACCTCGCCGCCGCCGAGAAGGAGAAGGCGCAGGCGACGGGCAAGCTGGGCAACGAGGCGTTCCTGGCGAAGGCCCCGGACAACGTGGTGGAGAAGATCCGCACGCGCCTCGCGAAGGCCGACGAGGACATCGCGCGCATCCAGGCCCAGCTGGACCGCCTCCCGCAGGCGTAGTCCCGCACCCCGCGCGTCCCCGCAGGCGTCCGGCAGCCCGTCGTTCCAGGGCTGCCGGACGCCTGTGCGCTTTCCCGGGTCGCCAAGCGCGGACCCGGCACCGCCCTACAATCCAAAAGTAGGAACATGACCCTGATGTCTGTTGTGTTCCGTTGTGGTGTTCTGTGGCGGAGGGAACTGCCCGCATGCTGCGAAGGGGCCGAACGACAGCGCCTCCGCGAGGGGGACTCGTCCCCCTGACGGCTGTCGCGGGCGCCCTGCTCGCCGTGCTCATCGGCCTCGTCTTCCTGATGCTGCTGTGGGCGATCCAGGACGCGCACAGCTCCCTGGTGTCGGCCCGCGGCGGCAGACCGGCCCGGGACCAGGCCGCGGTGGTTCAGAACACCATCCTCGACGTGGAGAGCGGACAGGAGAGTTACCTCGTCACCCGGCAGGATCAGTTCCTCCGGTCGTGGCAGGCCGCACGGGCCGCGTTCCCCGCACAGGCGCAGCGCCTCATCGACGTCAGCACGTCCCCCGCCCAGCGGCAGCTCGCGTGGCAGATCCGGCAGGCCGGGCAGTCCTTCATCGACGACTACTCGGTCCCGCTCGTCGACGCGGCCCGGCGCGGGGCTCCCGCCGCGAGCGGGGCGGCGCGGACGCTGCAGGGCGAGCGACGCGTCGACGCCTTCCGGGGCCGGATCTCCCACTACATCACCGCCGAGCGCGCGGCCGTCAGCAGACGTGAGCGGGCCCTGGAGACCTGGATGCACATGCTGATCGTCGCCGCCTCCCTGGGCGTGGGCGGGGCGGTCCTCCTGATCGTCGGCTTCGGAGCCTATGTGACCCGGGTGGTCGTCTGGCCGGTGCGCAGGATGGCCGGCTTCGCGACCCGGCTGGCCGCCGGGGACCTGAGCGCACGGGTGCCGCTGTCCGGCCGGCGGGAGATCGGGCAGCTGGAGACGGCGTTCAACACCATGGCCGGCTCCCTGGAGAAGAGCCACCGGCGGCTCAGACTGCTCTACGACGCCGGTACGGCGGTCGGCAACACCCTCGACGTGGGCCGGACCGCCGACGAGCTGGTGCGGGTGGCCGTCCCCCGCTTCGCCGACTTCGTCACCGTCGACCTGGAGGAGTCCGTGCTGCGCGGCGGGGAACCGACCTCCGCCGAGAAGGCGCTGCGGCGCGTCGCCGCCGGCGGTGTCCGCGACGACTCCCCGCTGGCCCCGGTCGGTGCGCTGATCCCGGTGAGCGCGCCGCCCCGGTCCGCCCCCGGCGCCCTCCCGGACGCGGCCCTGCTGCTCGACCTGCGGGCCGCCGAGGCGGCGACCGTCCCCGACGCCCGCACGATGGACCGGCTCATCGAGTACGGCATGGGCTCGCTGGTCACCGCGCCGCTGTCGGTGCAGGGCGTCCTGATGGGGGTGATCGTCTTCTGGCGGACCCGCGGCTCCCCGCCGTTCGAGGAGGACGACCTGTCCGACGCCGAGGAACTGGCCGCGAAGTCGGCGCGCGCCATCGACAACGCGCGGCGCTACACCCGGGAGCGCGAGACCGCGCTGACCCTCCAGCGCAGCCTGCTGCCGCAGGACCTGCCCGAGCGGCCGGCCGTCGACTTCTCCTACCGCTACCTCCCCACCGGCACCAGCGCCGGAGTCGGCGGCGACTGGCTGGACGTGATCCCGCTGTCGGGCACCCGGGTCGCCCTGGTCGTCGGCGATGTCGTCGGCCACGGCATCCAGGCCTCCGCCACCATGGGCAGGCTGCGCATGGCGGTCCGTACCCTCGCGGACGTCGACCTGCCGCCCGACGAACTCCTCACCCACCTCGACGACCTGGTCCTCCACCTCGACGACGGCGCCGGGGAGCCGACCGGCGAGGTGGGCTCGACCTGCCTGTACGCCGTCTACGACCCGATCTCCCGGCGCTGCGCCCTCGCCAGCGCGGGCCACCCGATGCCCTTCGTGATCACTCCCCAGGGCGCGGTGGAGCCGGCCCCCGGCCAGGCCGGACCGCCGCTCGGGCTCGGCGGGCTGCCGTTCGAGACGACCGAACTGGACCTCGCCCAGGGCACCACCCTCGCGCTGTTCAGCAACGGCCTGGTGCACTCCCGCAACCTCGACATGAGCCAGGGCCTGGAGCGGCTGCGCCGCGCGCTGGCGACCACGGGGGAGCCGCTGGAGGAGGTCTGCGACCGGGTGGTGGCCACGCTGCGCACCGGCGAGCCCGCCGACGACGTCACCCTGCTGCTCGCCCGCACCCACGCCCTGCCCGCCGACCGGGTCGCCACCTGGGAGGTCCCCGCGGACCCCGAGCACGTCGCCCGGGCCCGGACCCTGACCGCCGGCCAGCTCGGCGCCTGGCGGCTGGAGGAGCTGTCGTTCACCACCGAGCTGGTGGTCAGCGAGCTCGTCACCAACGCCATCCGCTACGGCGGCACCCCGATCCGGCTGCGGCTCATCCGCGACACCACGATGCTGATCTGCGAGGTCTCCGACGGCAGCAGCACCGCCCCCCACCTGCGCCGGGCCCGGGTCTTCGACGAGGGCGGCCGGGGCCTGCTGCTGGTGGCCCGGCTCACCCAGCGCTGGGGCACCCGGCAGACCTCCGCCGGCAAGACGATCTGGTGCGAACAGGAGCTTCCGGCGGCCGACGCGTCCGAGTCCCCGGGAGGCTCCTAGACTGGTCCCGTGAGTGATCTGCCCCCGCGCGACCCCAACGAGAGCTTCGACGACTTCGACGAGATCATCGAGGCCGAGACGGACCGCGACCCCGATCTCGCGGTGATCGAGGCCGGCAGCCGGACCCTGCGCACCCAGGGCGGCCCGCAGCAGGCCGACGTCCCCGGCCGCCCCGAGGACCCCGAGGTGGACAGGGCCCTGCGCGAGGTCGAGGCCGAACTGGCCACCCGCTGGGGCGAGACCAAGCTGGAGCCCTCGGTCACCAGGATCGCCGCGCTCATGGACGTCCTGGGCGAGCCGCAGCGGTCGTACCCCTCGATCCACATCACGGGCACCAACGGCAAGACCTCCACCGCCCGCATGGTCGAGTCCCTGCTCGGCGCCTTCGACCTGCGCACCGGCCGCTACACCAGCCCCCATGTGCAGTCGATCACCGAGCGCATCAGCCTCGACGGCGCCCCGATCTCCGCCGAGCGGTTCATCGAGACGTACCAGGACATCAAGCCCTACGTCGAGATGGTCGACTCCCGGCAGGAGTACCGGCTCTCCTTCTTCGAGGTGCTCACCGGCATGGCCTACGCGGCCTTCGCCGACGCCCCCGTCGACGTCGCGGTCGTCGAGGTCGGCATGGGCGGCTCCTGGGACGCCACGAACGTCATCGACGGCGACGTCGCCGTGGTCACCCCCATCGACCTCGACCACACCGACCGGCTCGGCGCGACCACCGCCGCGATCGCCACCGAGAAGGCCGGGATCATCAAGCAGGACGCGACCGTCATCCTGGCCCAGCAGCCGGTGGACGCGGCGCAGGTGCTGCTGAAGAAGGCCGTGGAGGTCGACGCGACCGTGGCCCGCGAGGGCCTGGAGTTCGGCGTCGTCGCCCGCGAGGTCGCCGTCGGCGGCCAGCTCCTCACCCTGCGCGGCCTCGGCGGCGAGTACGACCAGGTCTACCTCCCCCTGCACGGCCCCTACCAGGCCCACAACGCGGCCGTCGCGCTCGCCGCCGTGGAGGCGTTCTTCGGCGTCGGCTCGCAGCGCCCCGAGTCCCTCGACATCGACACGGTCCGCAAGGCCTTCGCGGCCGTCTCGTCCCCCGGCCGCCTCGAAGTCGTACGGCGCTCTCCGACCGTCGTCCTCGACGCGGCCCACAACCCGGCCGGCGCCCGCGCCACCGCCGAGGCGGTCGGCGAGGCCTTCGACTTCAGCCGCCTCATCGGCGTGGTCGGGGCCAGCGCCGACAAGAACGTACGAGGGCTCCTGGAGGCCTTCGAGCCGATCTTCGCCGAGGTCGTCGTCACCCAGAACTCCAGCCACCGCGCGATGGACGCGGACGAACTGGCCGCGATCGCCGTCGAGGTGTTCGGCGACGACCGCGTCCAGGTCGAACCGCGGCTGCCCGACGCCCTGGAGGCCGCGATCACGCTGGCCGAGGAGGAGGGCGAGTTCGCGGGCGGCGGGGTGCTGGTCACCGGCTCCGTCATCACCGTGGGCGAGGCCCGGCTGCTCCTGGGGAGGCGCTGACATGCGTACGCTCTGCTCCTCCACCCTGATCGGCGAGTTCTTCGTCATCGGCTTCGCCGCGCTGGTCGCCATGAAGGACCCCGACCTGTCCACCTCGACGGTGTGGCTGGTCAGCGGGATCGCGATGTTCCTGTGCGTGGCGCTGTGCGGGGTCGTGACCCGGCCCGCGGGCATAACGCTGGGCTGGGCGCTGCAGATCGCGCTGATCGCCTCCGGGGTCTTCGTCCCGACGATGTACTTCCTGGGCGCGGCCTTCGCGGGCCTGTGGTGGGCGTCGGTGCACTACGGACGGAAGATCGACGAGGCCAAGGCCCGCTTCGCGGCGCAGGCGGCACAATCCGGGGCCTCGGGGGCTGACGCTGCGTGACAGGCGCCAGGACACGCCCTGTAGCCTGCCCTCACCGCACCCGCCAGTACCGTGAAGGAGCCCCCTAGTGACCCAGCGCACCCTCGTCCTGCTCAAGCCCGACGCCGTCCGTCGCGGCCTGACCGGCGAGATCATCAGCCGTATCGAGCGCAAGGCCGGCTGGCAGATCACCGCGCTGGAGCTGCGCACCCTGGAGCGCGCCACGCTGGAGCAGCACTACGCCGAGCACGTCGGCAAGCCGTTCTACGAGCCGCTGGTCGAGTTCATGGCCGCCGGCCCGTCCGTCGCCCTGATCGTCGAGGGCGAGCGGGTCGTCGAGGGCATCCGCGCGCTCGCCGGCCCGACCGACCCGATCGCCGCCGCGCCCGGCTCCATCCGCGGCGACTTCGGCGTGATCGTCCGCGAGAACCTGATCCACGCGTCCGACTCCGAGGAGTCCGCCGAGCGCGAGATCAAGATCTTCTTCCCGGGCCGCGCGTAACCCTCCGGGCCGGTACGCCACGATCGCGCGGTTCGCGGAACCGCGCGGCACCGCGTGCGGCTCCGGGGCCGGCGTGCGGCCCCCGGGCCGGCGCGCGGCTGCTCCGGACCCCGGCGGGGGCCCGTACGGAGTTTTCGTGGAAGTTCTTGACGAGGCGTCAGCCCGTTGATCTGCGGGACCTGGGACGGCCGAACGTTTTCGGCCGTCCCTCGGCATATGCGTGCCGATCGGGGGAACGAGTGGCCCCGTTGGACCGTCTCCACAAGCGAGGCGGCCCGGTACGTGCTGACAATGGCGAAGACCCTCGCGCAGTGTTCGTGCAGGCGCGTCTACGATGTAAGCCTTCACGTCACAGCACGCACTTCGCCGACCTGAAATGCCCTCAAAAGCTCCCGGGAAGGCCAGACGAATCCTGATGGGGAACTCAATGTCGTTCATCGGCCGTGACATGGCTGTCGACCTCGGGACCGCCAACACGCTGGTGTACGTCAGGGGTCGCGGGATCGTACTCAACGAACCGTCCGTCGTCGCGATCAACACGAACACCGGTGGAATTCTGGCGGTCGGCGCGGAGGCGAAGAAGATGATCGGGCGCACGCCCGGCAACATCGTCGCCGTACGCCCGTTGAAGGACGGCGTGATCGCCGACTTCGAGATCACCGAGCGGATGCTCCGCTACTTCATCCTCAAGATCCACAAGCGGCGCTATCTCGCCAGGCCGCGCGTGGTCGTGTGTGTGCCCTCCGGTATCACCGGTGTCGAGCGCCGCGCCGTCATCGAGGCGTCGTCGCAGGCCGGTGCCCGCCAGGTGCACATCATCGAGGAGCCCATGGCCGCCGCCATCGGCTCCGGCCTGCCCGTCCACGAGGCCACCGGCAACATGGTGGTGGACATCGGCGGCGGCACCACCGAGGTCGCGGTCATCTCCCTCGGCGGCATCGTCACCGCCCAGTCGATCCGGGTCGCCGGCGACGAGCTGGACAACGCGATCATCCAGCACATCAAGAAGGAGTACTCGCTCCTCCTCGGCGAGCGGACGGCCGAACAGATCAAGATCACGATCGGTTCGGCGTACGACCTCGACGACGACGAACACACCGAGATCCGCGGCCGGGACCTGGTGTCCGGGCTGCCGAAGACCGTGGTCATCTCGGCCGCGGAGGTCCGCAAGGCGATCGAGGAGCCGGTCAACGCGATCGTCGACGCCGTCAAGACGACCCTCGACAAGTGCCCGCCCGAGCTGTCCGGCGACATCATGGACAGGGGAATCGTTCTGACCGGCGGCGGAGCACTGCTGCGCGGTCTGGACGAGCGGCTGCGCCGGGAGACCGGCATGCCGATCCACATCGCGGAGGACCCGCTGGACAGCGTGGCGCTCGGCTCCGGCAAGTGCGTCGAGGAGTTCGAGGCGCTGCAGCAGGTCCTGGACGCCCAGCCGCGCAGATGACGTAACTCTTCGATTCCGCCGTACGAGATGATCCCCTCTCGTGCGGCGGATCGTTGATATGGAGGCATAAGCTCGCCCAAGGCGGGTTCCGCCCCACAAGCCTCCGCAACCCCCCACATGCTTCACGAAATCCCGCAATCAAGCCCCGCAAGTTCCTATTGAGGAAGGCACGGCCGCCGCACGTGAGGGACACGAAAGAGAGTCGGCTGCTCCTGGTGCTGCTGATCGCGATCGCGTTCGCGCTGATCACGGTGGACATCCGAGGTGGCAGGAACTCCCCGGTCGACGGCGCCCGGCAGGCCGCGGCCGCGGTCTTCGGCCCGATCGAGAAGGGCATGTCGACGGTGGTGGACCCGGTCGGCAACGCCGTCTCCGCCATCCGCGACTCCGGCGAACGCCACAACCGGCTGGCCCGCCTCGAGCAGCAGAACGCGACCCTCAAGGCGAAGCTCGGCAGCAACGACCGCAACCGCAGCCGCCTCGCCCAGCTCGACAAGATGCTCAAGCTCTCCGCCGAGGGCCAGTACGGCATCAAGGGCGCCCAGGTCATCGGGATAGGAGCGGCCCAGGGCTTCTCCTGGACCGTCACCATCGACGTCGGCTACAACGACGGAATCAAGCGCGACATGACCGTCCTCAACGGCGACGGCCTCGTCGGCCGCGTCACCACCGTCGGCCCCGACGCCTCCACCGTGCTGCTCGCCAACGACCCCGACTTCACCGTCGGCACCCGTATGGAGGGCAGCGACGAACTCGGCTTCGCCACCGGCCAGGGCGACCGCCCGCTGCGCGTCGAACTCCTCAACAGCCAGGCCGAGGTGAAGAAGGGCGACCGGCTGGTCACCTTCGGCTCCGAGGCCGACAAGCCCTTCGTACCCGGCGTCCCGGTCGGCACGGTCTCCAGCGTCGACCCCTCCAACGGCGGTCTCACCCGCATCCTCTACGTGACACCGTTCGTGTCCTTCACCAAGCTCGACATCGTCGGCGTGGTCGTCGAGGCGCCGAAGAAGGACCCGCGCGACGAGGTGCTCCCGGCCAAGCCCCAACCGACCCCGACGCCCACGGTGACCGTCACGGTCACCCCGTCCGCGGACGCCAGCGCCAACGCGTCCGCCACCACCGGCCAGCAGCAGTAGTAGGAGCTGAATCCCCATGCGTGTCAACCGGATCCTGCTCTCCTCCGCCCTGGTCGTCGTCGCCCTGGTGATCCAGGTGAGCGTCCTCGCCCGCCTCCACCTCCCGGGCGCCGTCCCCGACCTCATGCTGCTCACCGTCCTCGGCCTCGCCATGGTGTACGGCCATGTGGGCGGCGCCCTGGTCGGCTTCGGCGCCGGACTGCTCGCCGACCTCGCCCCGCCCGCCGACCACGCGGCCGGCCGCTACGCCCTGGTGCTCTGCGTCGTCGGCTACTTCGCCGGGCTCATCAAGCCCGAGAACGGCCGCCTGAAGTCCGCGACCGGACCGATGCTCGTCGTGGTCGCCGCCGCCATCGGCTCCACCCTGCTCTACGCGGGCGTCGGCGCGCTGGTCGGCGACACCGCCGCCCGCCATGTCGGCATGACGAGCCTGCTGATCACGGCCGCCCTGTACGACCTGCTGCTCGCCCCGTTCGTGGTCCCCGGCGTCATGGCCCTGGCCCGCCGCGCCGACAACGACCCGCTGACGGAGGCCAACTCCGGCGGCAAGGCGGGCGACATCTCCTCCGGCTGGATCTCCTCCGGCACCGGCATGCGCATCGGCAGCCAGCGCGGCGGCCTCGGCGGCCTGAAGGCCAAGGCCCGCACCCGCAGCGCCCGCGTCAGCCGCATCAAGGGGGTCAAGCGCCTGTGAGGGCAGCGGATCCGGGCGACGGAGCCGTTCACAGCTCCGTCGTATATGACACCTACACACATCACTGAGAGGGGGAGGCAACCCAGTGACCAACATTCCCGAGACCGGTCGGACCCCACGGGTCCAGATCCGTCTCGTCGTCATCCAGATCCTCGTCCTCTCCCTGCTCGGCACCCTCGGCGGCCGCCTGTGGTACCTGCAGATCCGCGAGGGCGCCACGTACCAGAAGGAAGCCTCCGGCAACCACGTCCAGCAGGTCGTCGAACCCGCCGTGCGCGGCTCGATACTGGACGCGCGCGGAGTCCCGATCGCGGACAACGAGACCCGCCTGGTCGTCTCCGCCTCCCGTACCGACCTGCTCAAGCAGAAGGACGACGGCAAGGCGGTCCTGACCAAGCTCGCGGGCGTCCTCGGCATGAAGCCCGAGGAGGTCATGCAGAAGGTCCGCCTCTGCGACTCCAAGACCCCCCAGCCCTGCTGGAACGGCTCGCCGTACCAGCCGATCCCGATCACCGACAAGGCCACCGCCAAGCAGGCCCTGCAGATCCGCGAGCGCTCCGAGGACTTCCCCGGCATCACCGCCGAGCCCGAGGCCGTGCGCCGCTACCCGGCCCCCGGCAAGTCCAACACCGCGCAGGTCCTCGGCTACCTCTCCCCGGTCACCGACGACGAGATCCAGCAGGCCAAGGACACCAACTCGCCCTACCTGCGCTCCGACATGGTCGGCCGCTCCGGCCTGGAGCGGGAGTACGACAAGGAACTGCGCGGCAAGGCCGGCGTCACCCGCTACGAGGTCGACAACCTCGGCCGCGTCATCGGCAAGGCCAAGTCCGATGCCGCCGAGCCCGGTTCGAACCTGGTCACCAGCATCGACTCCCGCGTCCAGCGGGTCGCCGAGTACGAGCTGGACAAGGCCATGAAGACCGCCCGCCAGCAGTACGACAGCATCACCCACGAGAACTACAAGGCCGACTCCGGCGCCGTCGTCGTGATGGAGGCCAAGACCGGCCGGATCGTCGCCATGGCCTCCGCGCCGAACTACGACCCGAACGTCTGGGTCGGCGGCATCTCCGCCAAGGACTACAAGGCGCTCACCGGCAAGGACTCCGACTACCCGCTGCTCAACAGGGCCATACAGGGTCAGGCGGCGCCCGGTTCGACGTTCAAGGTGGTCTCCACGGCCGCCGCGGTCCAGGCCGGCTACGTCTGGGACGGCGGCTACCCCTGCACCAGCTCGTACTCGGTCGGCGGCCAGGTCTTCAAGAACTTCGAGGGCGAGAACTTCGGCCCGATCTCGCTCGGCCGCGCTCTGGAGGTCTCCTGCGACACCGTCTTCTACGGCCTCGCCGACAGCCAGTGGAAGAAGGACGGCGGCATCAACCCCAAGAAGGGCCAGCCCAAGGACTGGTTCTTCAAGACCGCCCACCAGTTCGGCCTCGGCAAGGAGACCGGCATCGACCTGCCCAACGAGGTCACCGGCCGCGTCCCCGACCGCCAGTGGAAGCTCGCCTACTGGAAGGCCAACAAGGACGCCTGGTGCAAGTCCGGGAAGAAGGACGGCACCTACGTCGAGAAGATCGAGTACGAGAACTGCCTCGAAGGCAACAAGATGCGCGAGGGCGACGAGATCAACTACTCCATCGGCCAGGGCGACACCCTCGTCACGCCGATCCAGGAGGCGATGATCTACGGCGCCGTGGCCAACGGCGGCACGGAGTACCAGCCGACCATCGGCAAGGCGATCATCAGTGCCGACGGCAAGACCGTCCAGGAGATCAAGCCCAAGGCGCTGCGCAAGCTGCCCGTCAGCCAGGCCACCCTCAAGGGCATGGACGACGCCTTCGCGGGCGTCATCACCCGCGGTACCGCCGCCTGGAAGTTCGGCGGCTGGCCGCAGGACAAGATCGCCCTGCACGGCAAGACCGGTACCGCCGAGGTCTACGGCAAGCAGACCACGTCCTGGCTCGCCACCTACACCAAGGACTACACGGTCATCATGACCATCGCCCAGGCCGGTACCGGTTCCGGTGCCTCCGGTGAGGCGGTCCGCAACATCTACAGCGCGCTGTACGGCGTCCAGTCCGACGGTTCCGTCGACAAGTCGAAGGCGCTGCTCTACACCCCGCAGCAGGGCCTGCCGAAGGTCCGCACGGACGGCACGATCGCCTCGCCGAAGATCTCCAAGGACCCGGCGAAGGACTTCCAGGCCTCCCAGCAGGACAAGAACAGCACCGACAACGGGCAGACCCCGGCCGCCACCACGGCCTCACCGTCGACGGGCAACCGCACCACCCGCAGGCGGCCGCGGAAGCGGGGAAGCCGGAGGATGCTCACATGACCGGCGTCAACAGCTTCTCCGTCTCCGGCTACGGCCCGGCACGCGCCGGCTGGACCCGGATCCTCGCCCGCGACTCGCTGGCCCGCCGCCTGGACTGGCCGATGCTGCTGGCATCGCTGGCCCTGTCCCTGCTCGGCTCGCTCCTGGTCTACTCGGCGACCAGGAACCGCACCGAGATCAACCAGGGCGACCAGTACTACTTCCTGGTCCGGCATCTGATGAACACCGGCATCGGAATCGCCCTGATGATCGGCACGCTCTGGGTCGGCCACCGCCAGCTGCGCAACGTCGTGCCGATCCTCTACGGCCTCTCGCTGTTCGGGACGCTGCTGGTGCTCACCCCACTGGGCGCGACCATCAACGGCAGCCGCAACTGGATCGTCTTCGGCGGCGGCTTCTCCGTCCAGCCCGCCGAGTTCGTGAAGATCACGATCATCCTGGGCATGGCGATGATACTGGCGGCCCGGGTGGACGCCGGGGACAAGAAGTACCCGGACCACCGCACGGTCCTCCAGGCCCTCGGCCTGGCCGCCGTCCCGATCATGATCGTGCTGCTCATGCCCGACCTCGGCACGGTCCTGGTCCTGGTGACCATCATCCTGGGGGTGCTGCTCGCCTCCGGCGCCTCCAACCGCTGGGTCTTCGGCCTGCTCGCGGCCGGCGTCCTCGGCTGCATCGCCATCTGGCAGCTGCACATCCTGGACGAGTACCAGATCAACCGCTTCGCGGCCTTCGCCAACCCCGCGCTCGACCCGGCGGGGGTCGGCTACAACACCAACCAGGCCCGTATCGCCATCGGCTCCGGCGGCCTGACCGGCGCGGGCCTGTTCCACGGCTCGCAGACCACCGGCCAGTTCGTCCCGGAGCAGCAGACCGACTTCGTCTTCACGGTCGCGGGGGAGGAGCTGGGCTTCGTCGGCGCGGGCCTGATCATCCTGCTGCTCGGTGTCGTCCTGTGGCGCGCCTGCCGCATCGCCCGCGAGACCACCGAGTTGTACGGCACGATCGTCGCGGCGGGCATCGTGGCGTGGTTCGCCTTCCAGGCGTTCGAGAACATCGGCATGACCCTCGGCATCATGCCGGTCACCGGCCTGCCCCTGCCGTTCGTCTCGTACGGCGGCTCGTCGATGTTCGCGGTGTGGGTGGCCGTGGGGCTGCTGCAGTCGATCAGGGTGCAACGGCCGATGTCGGCGTAGCCGGGCAAGGATGGGAGAGGTGAACACGGCGTTACCGATGTGTTCACCTCGTCCTCATTTTGATTTTTCCTCCGATTTACTCACTTTGGCCGCTGTCCTTGCGGCGCTCCGGCCATTAGATTCGGTTCATGGCGGATGCGAAGCGTGAAATCGAGCGCAAGTACGAATCCGATGACAGTGGGCTGCCCGACCTGACCGGCATCGCCGGGGTGGCGAACGTCCTGGACAAGGGCACCGCCGAACTCGACGCGACCTACCACGACACCTCGGACCTGCGCCTGGCCTCGGCACGAGTCACCCTGCGCCGTCGCACCGGAGGCGCCGACGCGGGCTGGCACCTCAAACTCCCGGTGGCCCCCGGCATCCGCGACGAGATCCACGCCCGGCTCTCCGACACGCTCCCCGACGAACTGGCCGGCCTGGCCCGTTCCCGGGTCCGCGAGGGCCGGCTGGTCCCGGTGGTCCGGCTCCGCACCACCCGCGAGGTCCAGCACCTCGTGGACGCCGACGGCAAGCTCCTCGCCGAGCTGAGCGTGGACCACGTCCGGGCCGAACGGCTCTTCGGCGGCGCGGGCAAGGCCCAGTGGACCGAGATCGAGGTGGAACTGGCCGAGGGCGGCGACCCGGCCTTCCTCGACAAGGTGGAGAAACGGTTGGGCAAGGCGGGTGTACGACCCTCCGGGTCCGCGTCGAAACTGGCCCGCGCCCTGTCGGAGACGGCGAAGAGCGGCAAGCCGAAGCCGGAGAAGGCCGGGAAGGCAGGGGCGGCCGGGAAGGCCGAGAAGCCTGGGGCGGCAGGGAAGCCTGGGAAGGCCGGGGCGGCCGAGGAGCCTGGGAAGCTCGGGGCGGCAGGGAAGGCCGGGGCGGCCGAGGAGCCTGGGAAGCTCGGGGCGGCAGGGAAGGCCGGGGCGGCCGAGGAGCCTGGGAAGCTCGGGGCGGCAGGGAAG
>NZ_JBEZLQ010000019.1:0-35662 GCF_040652235.1 Streptomyces sp. NPDC048277 | reverse complement strand
GAAGGCCGGGGCGGCCGAGGAGCCTGGGAAGGTCGAGGAGCCCGGGACGGCCCGCACCGGCGAGCCGGTCACCGCGGGCGACCATGTCATGGCCTACGTCCGCGCCCAGCGGGACGCGATCGTCGAGCTCGACCCGGCCGTACGCCTGGACACCGAGGAGGGCGTGCACGACATGCGCGTCGCCACCCGCCGGCTGCGCAGCACGTTCCGCACCTTCGGCAAGGTGCTCGACCGCGAGGTCACCGACCCGATCGCCGACGAGCTCAAATGGCTGGCCGGCGAGCTGGGCGTGGGCCGCGACCAGGAGGTCCTGGCCGAACGCCTGCTGGCGGCCCTCGCCGGCCTGCCCGACACCCTCGTCGCCGGCCCCGTCCACGACCGTATGCGGAGCTGGGCCGACGAGGGCGAGCGCGGCTCCCGGGGCCGGCTGCTGGGCGTCCTGGACTCCAAGCGCTACCTGGCCCTGCTGGACACACTCGACGCCTTCGTCGCCGGCCCGCCCCTGCTGAAGGCGGCGGCCGACGCCCCGGAGAAGGTGCTCACCAAGGCCGTGCACAAGGACTTCGCGAAGGTCACCGACCTGATCGAGACGGCCATGGCACAGCCCCCCGGCCACGACCGCGACCTCGGCCTGCACGAGGCCCGCAAGAAGGCCAAGCGCACCCGCTACGCCGCCGAGGCGGCCCAGCCCGCCCTCGGCAGACCGGCGAAGACCATGGTCAGGTCCATGAAGTCGATCCAGACCCAGGTCGGCGAGCACCAGGACAGCGTGATGGCCCGCGAGGCCCTGCGGGAGCTGTCCGCGGTGGCCCACGCGGCGGGGGAGAGCACCTTCACGTACGGGCTGCTCTACGGCCGCGAGGAGCAGGCCGCGGCGGCGGTCGAGGCCGGACTGCCGGAGGCCTGGGAGTCCGTCAAGGCCGAGACGCTCCTCTGATCGGGGCGTACGGAGGGGGCCGCCGACCGGGTTAGGCTAGATGGTCACCTCCGTCAGCTCACAAAGGTCCGCGAGATGCCTGCCGAAGCCGCCACCCAGGTCGCCGAGTCTGTGTTCCCGCAGCTCGAAGCTCTGCTCCCGCACGTGCAGAAGCCGATCCAGTACGTCGGCGGAGAGCTCAACTCCACGGTCAAGCCCTGGGAGACCAGCGACGTCCGCTGGGCACTCATGTACCCGGACGCGTACGAGGTCGGTCTGCCCAACCAGGGCGTCATGATCCTCTACGAGGTGCTCAACGAGCAGGAGGGCGTCCTCGCCGAGCGCACGTACAGCGTGTGGCCGGACCTGGAGGCGCTGATGCGCGAGCACCGCGTCCCGCAGTTCACGGTGGACAGCCACCGCCCGGTGAAGGCCTTCGACGTGTTCGGCCTGTCCTTCTCCACGGAGCTGGGCTACACCAACATGCTCACGGCGCTGGACCTGGCGGGCATCCCGCTGGAGTCGAAGGACCGTACGCTCGACGACCCGATCGTCCTCGCGGGCGGCCACGCGGCCTTCAACCCCGAACCGATCGCGGACTTCATCGACGCGGCGATCATCGGCGACGGCGAGCAGGCCGTCCTCGACATGACGAGGATCATCCGGGAGTGGAAGGCGGAGGGCCGCCCCGGCGGCCGTGAGGAGGTCCTCTTCCGCCTTGCGAAGACCGGCGGTGTCTACATCCCGGCGTTCTACGACGTCGAGTACCTGCCCGACGGCCGTATCGCCCGTGTGGTCCCCAACAAGTCGGGCGTCCCGTGGCGCGTCTCCAAGCACACGGTCATGGACCTGGACGAGTGGCCGTACCCCAAGCAGCCCCTGGTCCCGCTCGCGGAGACGGTCCACGAGCGCATGTCGGTGGAGATCTTCCGCGGCTGCACCCGAGGCTGCCGCTTCTGCCAGGCCGGCATGATCACCCGCCCGGTGCGCGAGCGCTCGATCACGGGCATCGGCGAGATGGTGGAGAAGGGCCTGAAGGCAACGGGCTTCGAGGAGGTCGGGCTGCTGTCGTTGTCGAGTGCGGACCACTCGGAGATCGGCGACATCGCCAAGGGCCTGGCCGACCGCTACGAGGAAGACAAGATCGGCCTCTCCCTCCCCTCCACCCGCGTCGACGCCTTCAACATCGACCTGGCGAACGAGCTCACGCGCAACGGCCGCCGCTCCGGCCTCACCTTCGCCCCCGAGGGCGGCTCCGAACGCATCCGCAAGGTCATCAACAAGATGGTCTCGGAGGACGACCTCATCCGTACGGTCTCGACGGCCTACGGCAACGGCTGGCGCCAGGTCAAGCTCTACTTCATGTGCGGCCTGCCCACCGAGACCGACGACGACGTCCTCCAGATCGCCGACATGGCGACGAAGGTCATCGCCAAGGGCCGTGAGGTCTCCCGCTCCAACGACATCCGCTGCACGGTGTCGATCGGCGGCTTCGTCCCCAAGCCCCACACCCCCTTCCAGTGGGCCCCGCAGCTCTCGGCGGAGGAGACGGACGCCCGCCTCGAGAAGCTCCGCGACAAGATCCGCGGCGACAAGAAGTACGGTCGCTCGATCGGCTTCCGCTACCACGACGGCAAGCCCGGCATCGTCGAGGGCCTGCTCTCCCGCGGCGACCGCCGCATCGGCGCCGTCATCCGCGCGGTCTACGAGGACGGCGGCCGCTTCGACGGCTGGCGCGAGCACTTCTCCTACGACCGCTGGATGGCCTGCGCCGACAAGTCCCTCGCCCCCTTCGGCGTGGACGTCGACTGGTACACCACCCGCGAGCGCACCTACGAGGAGGTCCTCCCCTGGGACCACCTCGACTCGGGCCTCGACAAGGACTGGCTCTGGGAGGACTGGCAGGACGCCCTCGACGAGACGGAGGTCGAGGACTGCCGCTGGACACCGTGCTTCGACTGCGGAGTGTGCCCGCAGATGGACACCTCCATCCAAATCGGCCCGACCGGCAAGAAGCTGCTCCCCCTGACGGTCAAGAACGCCGCGCCGGCGCCTGCTGCGAGTGGTCACGCGCACTGACGTGGCGACTCGCAGATCGAGCCCCTTCCCGGAATGGGAGGGGGCTCGACGGTTTCCGGCGTGGCGTGATCGTCTTGCCGATGCCCTGGGGGACGACAAAGCTGGCTATGAAGGCAGTCCGGAACGCGCCCGGAACGGAGGAGAGCCTGCAGCCCAGCCGATAGATGATCAAAGGGAGAGGGAGCCATGACGACACAGAGCTCCGCGCAGTCGGCGACTCCGGGGGACGCGACTCCCACCGTGGCCAGGCAGCCCGACGGTCTCGGCAAGCGCGTCGGGGAGGTAGCGGAAATCACCGTTCTCCTCGATGCCAAGCCGGGCGGGGCGGAGAGGTTCCACCAGAAGGCCGCCAAGATCCAGGAGGACGCCTGGCGCTACGAAAAGCTCGTCGGCACTGTCCACGACTTCCGCGTCACGTTCATCAACGATGACACTCAGGTCATAGGCGCGGTCACCTATGACGGTGACTTCAGGCCCTACATGGCTGACATTTTCGCCAACGCCGGGCCGTGGTTCGACGAGATGTTCGAAGATACCGTTGAGGGCTGGCCCGGGGCGTCCGATCCGAAGATGGTCGACTGGCTGTCGACGAAGATCGTTGAGGCGGACATGTGGTATGCCTCCAATCCGACGATGACGGTCGAGGACACCACCAAGGCGCAGAAGGTCACGCAGGCGTTCAACGCGTTGCTGGACACTGCGTCCGCCTAGCGGTTGTCTCGCGTCCAGGTGCCGTGGCCGTGGCCGTGGTGCCTGGGATCCACCGGGCGGCCCGGCAACGGTGCGAGGTTGTCGGCCGGGCCCCGTCAGCGGAGGTCGCAGCATCATGTCCGACCATCTTTCCGGCACCCGCGCCCTGGCCGATCCGGCGATAGATCTGACGGACCTCTTCGCCTTTCCCAGCCCCTCCCGGGCGGGTCGGCTCGTCCTCGTCATGAACGTCTTTCCCAACGCCCGGCCGGGAGCCCTGTTCTCCGACGCTGCGAGCTATCGCTTCCGCGTCCGTCCGGTGTCCGTGCCCGTGGGGGGTTCCGGCTCACTCTTCGACGTCGGCACCGACGAATTCGCGCTTACCTGCACCTTCTCGGCTCCGGTCGGACCGGATGACAAGGGGGAGCCGGCGCAGTGGGGTACGTGTGTGCTGCCGAACGGCGAATCGGTCTCGTTCCTGGTGAACGACGAGCGGGGCGGCGAGGGCCATGGCGTGCGCTGCTATGCCGGGCTGCGGCTGGATCCCTTCTTCATGGACGTGGCCAAGGAGGTGGAGACACGGGCGGACCGGCGGCTCGCCTTCCTGCCCAAGGGCACCAACACCCTGGAGGGCGCCGACGTCCTGACCGTCGTGGCGGAGCTCGACGTCGCCGGGGTGTTCGGGGCGGCTTCGGGCAGCGTCTTCGCCGTCGCGGCGGAAACCGTCACCGCGGGACCGTATCCCGTGCGCCTCGAACGCCTCGGCCGCCCCGAGGTCAAGAACATCCTCATGTCGGACAACGGGGTCGACACCGCCAACAAGGTCGTGGACCTGCGCGACCTCTACAACGAGGAAGACCCGTTCCGGCCGGGTCCGAGCTACATGGACGCCTATCGCGCACGGCTCAATGCCAACCTGGTCTTCTTCGACGGTCTCGACGGCAAACTGGACTGGACGATGCGGCCGGACGGGACACATCCACTGACGGAGCTGCTGCTCGCGGACTTCCTGGTCGTGGACGTCGCCGAGCCGTACGCCGAGGACAGCTATTTCGAGATCGAGCGGGCCCTGCTGGAGGGACGCGAGCATGCGACCTGTGGCGGCCGGTCGCTGGGCGACGATGTCATCGACACGCTCTACACGCTGATCGTCAACGCGGGCCACGGCCCACGTGTGAGCGACGGCGTCGACGGGACCGCTCCACCCCTGCGGGAGTTCCCGTACCTGGCACCGGCCAACCCGCACCCGCCCGAGCAGGCGGCCACCATTCCGAAGGCCGCCGCGAGCCGATGAGCCGCTCCACGGCGGCCACGTGTGCCGGCGGTGCGACAGGTCCCGGCCTCGCCGGCGGGCCGCACACGACAGCCGGCGTCATCGCCATGGGCAATCTCGACGCGCGCATCGAAGGTCTGACGTCGCAGGCGGCGCGGGAAAGGCTCACCGTCGACGGCTGGGGCGAGTTGGTGGAGCTGACCGCCCTGCGCGGGCACGTACGGGGCCGCGTCGACGAGGCCGAGCACGCCGCGGCGCTGGCGGAGACCTTCGTCGACCGGGCGCCGCGCGATCCTCACTCGCTCATGACGCGCGCCAGGACGGCGGCCCTCTTCCACCGGTTCCCGGCGGCGCTGGACGATCTGGACGCGGCGGCCGCGCTGGGGCTCGATCGACGCACCGTGGACGAGGAGCGAGCAGCCGTCCGGCAGGCGGTCGGGCGGTACGACGAGGCGTTCGCGCTGCTTCGAGAGGCACTGTCGGTACGGAGGGACTTCAGGACCCTCGGAGCCATGGCCCGCTGTCATGCCGAGGGCGGCCCGGCGGATGAGGCCGAGACGTGGTTCCTGGCGGCGAGACGCGCCTACCGCGGGGTCAGTCCCTTTCCGCCGGCGGTCCTCGAATTCCAGTGCGGGAAGATGTGGCTGGACCGGGGCGGCCTGGTGAGCGCGCGCGTCTGGCTGGAGTCGGCCGTCTCACGGCTGCCGTCCTACGTGCCGGCTCGGGGTCACCTCGCCGAGACCGACGCTGCCGAAGGCCGGACGGCCGTGGCGATCGAGCACCTGCGCCGGCTGGCCCTCGCCAGCGACGATCCCGACTACGCGACCCGGCTCGCTCACCTCCTGACCACGTCAGGGACATCGGCGGGGGAGTCGGCGGAGGCACGTCTCTGGCGTGGTCGCGTCGCCGCGCGCTACGAGGAGTTGATGGCGCGCCACCCCGAGGCGTACGCCGATCACGCGGCCGAGTTCTGGCTGACCGTCGGCGGCGATCCCCTGCGAGCGCTACGGCTCGCGCGGCAGAACCTCGCGCTTCGGGCAACCCCACGCGCCCATGCGTTGGTCAATCGTGCGATGTGTCGTGTCGGACAGACCGGAAAGTAGCGGTAATTGGTACAAAGTCGGCCGGTACCTGACCGGGAGGACGCCATGACAGCGACCGGAGCCACACCACTGCAGCTGGACGAGATTCAGGGAATCGTGCTGCGCAACCGGCCGTCACCGTACGTCGGCACCTACATCCTGCTCCGTGTGGACGATCCTGCTGCCGGACGTCAGTTGATGGGTCGCCTGGCAGAGCTGGTCGACTCGGCTGCCAACTGGTGGCAGCCCGATCTGCCGGCGCTCCTCAACGTCGGACTGACGTACCGGGGGCTCGAAGCGCTTCAGGTCCCACCGGCCTCCCTGAACACCTTCCCCGAGGAGTTCCGGCAGGGCATGGCGGCACGCGCCGAGTTCATCGGTGACACGGGGGACAGTGCGCCCCCACGCTGGGAGCCGCCCTTCGGCACCGGCCAGGTGCACGTCGTGCTGTCCCTCCTGGCCGCCGACCAGGAGTCATTGGCGGTCGTCCTCGAACGTGCACGCAAGGCTCATGCGCAGCTTCCCGGTCTTCGGGAAGTCCATCGGCAGGACTTCTACCAGTTGTCCACGGGGCGCACCACCTTCGGCTACAAGGACGGCATCGGTAACCCCACGATCGAAGGCAGCGGCGCCGGGGCCCCGCCTGATGACGGCTCCGTGCTCAAGGCGGGCGAGTTCGTGCTCGGCTATCCCGACGAGACCGGAAACCTGCCGCCGATGCCGCAGCCGGCCGAACTGGGCCGCAACGGCACCTTCGTGGCCTGGCGGAAGCTGCACACACGCGTCGCCGCCTTCCGCCGATATCTACGCGACAACTCCGGTAGCCCGGACGAGGAGGCGCTGCTCGCCGCCAAGATCGTGGGCCGCTGGCAGAGCGGCGCCCCCTTGGTCCTGGCGCCCGAGCACGACGACCCGGCCCTGGGGTCGGACGATCAGCGCAACAACGGCTTCCGCTACGAGTCCGATCCGCGCGGCGCGATCTGCCCCCACGGCGCCCACGCCAGGCGGGCCAACCCGCGCGACTCGGAGATCATCGGCGACGTTCGCCTGCACCGCATGATTCGGCGGGGCACCAACTATGGTCCGCCGCTGTCGGCCGGCATCCTGGACGACGATGGCGCTGACCGCGGCATTGTGTTCGTCTTCATCGGCTCACACCTCGACCGTCAGTTTGAGTTCGTGAAGTCGCAATGGCTCAACGACGGCCACTTCACGGGCCTTGACGAGGAGAAGGACCTGCTCACGGGCGACAACGACGGCACCGGCATCTTCACGGTCCCGCAGCACCCCGTCCGGCGCCGCCTGCACGGCGTGGAGCGCTTTGTCATCACCCGCGGCGGGGAGTACTTCTTCCTGCCGAGTCTCAGCGCACTGCGCTGGCTCGCCCACCTCGGCGCCTGAGCAAACTTGACGATCACATCAGCGGAGCCCGCGCGGTTGTACGGTCAAGAACACGGGCCCGGCGCAGGCTTCGAGCGGCCACACGCACTGATAGGCGCCGCGGCACCCGGCCTCCTCCCGTGCGGCTCTGCCCGTGAGAGCCTTGCGGTATGGGGGATGCTTCGGCCGGAGAGGCCGTTGGACGATTCCTGCTGCCGGCGCCTGTTCGACGTTGCCGTGGTCGGGCAGCGGGTCACCGGCGAGGTGGTGGACGTGGATCCGGACGCGGGCCGGGTGCGGTTGTCGATGGCGGCCACCGAGAACCCGGAACTCTGGGCGTTCCTCAAGGGGCTTCGTCTCGGCGATGTCCTGACGGGGACCGTGGCGGCGATCGAGCGGTTCGGCGTGTTCGTGGCGTTGGACGAGGGCCCTGCGCATCCGGTGTATCCCGGGGTCGGGTTCATCACGTATCCCGAGCTGTCCTGGCGTCGTGTCGAGGCGGTGTCCGATGTCGTCGAGGTCGGGCAGCGGGTGTCGTGCGAGTTCCTGCAGTTCGACACCTGGAACGGGGAGGCCCGGCTGTCCCTGCGGGCGATGCGGCCGGACCCCTTCCTGGTGTTCGTCGAGAACGAGAACATCGTGGTGGGCAGGAGACTGAGCGGGCGGGTGACCAAACTGGTCCCGTTCGGTGTCTTCGTGGAGGTCGCCGAGGGCATCGAGGGCCTGGTGCGGCTGTCCGAGCTGAGTTCGGTGCCGGTGGCGGCGCCGGAGGACGTCGTACGGGTCGGCGATCGGCTGACGGTCGTCGTCACCGACGTCGACCGGGAGTGGCGCCGGCTGTCGCTCTCCAGGCGACAGGCCTGAGCGGGTGCGATCCGGACCCGGGCCGCGCCTGGCGGGGGGCGTCAGAGGGGCATGGGGCGGGGGGCGATCACCCGCTTCATGACGATGGTCGACGTGAGCTGGTTGACGTTGGGCAGTGTGGAGAGTCTGTCCTCGAAGAGGCGCTGGTAGGCCTCCAGGTCTTCGGTCACCACCCGCAGCAGATAGTCGGGAGTGCCGAACAGCCGCTCCGCCTGGATCACTTCGGGGATGGCCGTGAGCCCCTCGTCGAATGCCGCGAGCTGCTCGCGGTCGCCGTGGCGCAGGTGGACGAAGACCAGCACCTCGAAGCCCAGCCCGACGGCGGCGCCGTTGAGGGTGGCGTGGTAGCCGCTGATCACGCCTGAGCGTTCGAGATCCCGTAGACGACGCTGACAGCGGGACACGCTGACCCGTACGCGTTCGGCCAGCTCCGTGATCGTCTGCCTCCCGTCCCGCTGGAGCTGCGCAAGAATTTCGCGGTCGATGTCGTCCATGCGCGTAATCCTCGCATCAGGGCCTGCGAGCGGCGAGAGAAGGCAAGCACTTCGCGGGCCGCTCCGCCTATCCTTTGCCGCATGAGCAGTGCGAACAGTGTGAACAGCGGTATATCCGGCGAAACGAACCCCCTGTGTCAGGTCTCCCTGGACCAGCTCCGGCTGCGCACCAGCGAGAAATGGCATGTGTATCCCCCCGACGTGCTGCCGCTGTTCGTGGCCGAGATGGACGTACTGCCCGCGGAACCGGTGGCCCGGGCCATCACGGACGCGGTCACCCGTGGCGACACCGGCTACCCGGCCGGCACCGCGTACGCCGAGGCGCTGGCGGGGTTCGCCCGTGAGCGGTGGGGCTGGGACGGCGTCGTCGTGGAGCGCACGGCGATGATGCCGGACGTGATGCGCGGCATCGTCGAGATCCTCGACGTGATCTCCTCCCCGGCCGACGCCGTGGTGGTCAACTGCCCCGTCTATCCGCCCTTCTACCACTTCGTGGAACACACCGGCCGGCGCATCGAGGAAGCCCCGCTCGGCGAGGACGGGCGCCTCGATCTCGCCGCCCTGGAGGAGGCGTTCGAGCGCGCCGCGCGGCACGGTTCCCGGCCGGTCCACCTGCTGTGCAGCCCGCACAACCCCACCGGGACCGTGCACACCGCCGACGAGCTGACCGCCCTCGCCGCGCTGGCCGCCCGGCACGGCGTCCGCGTCGTCTCCGACGAGATCCACGCCCCTCTCGTGCTGCCGGGGGCCGTGTTCGTGCCGTACCTGAGCGTTCCGGGTGCCGAGAACGGCATGGCGCTGATGTCCGCGTCCAAGGCGTGGAACCTGGCCGGGCTCAAGGCCGCCGTCGCCCTCGCCGGCCCGGCCGCCGCCGACGACCTCGCCCGGATCCCCGCCTGGGTCCAGGAAGGCCCCAGCCACCTGGGCGTCATCGCCCACACCGCCGCCCTGCGCGAGGGCACTCCCTGGCTCGACGGCCTCCTCGACGGCCTCGCCGCCAACCGCGACCTCCTCGCCGGTCTCCTCGCCGACCACCTGCCCGGCGTCCGCTACCGGCCCGGCGAGGGCACCTACCTCGCCTGGCTGGACTGCCGGAACCTGGGCCTGGGCGACGACCCGGCGGCCGTCTTCCTCGAACACGGCAAGGTGGCCCTCAACTCCGGGCCGTCCTTCGGAACCGGCGGCGCGGGACACGCCCGGCTGAACCTGGCCGCCTCGCCCGAGCTGCTCACCGAAGCCGTACGGCGCATGGCCGCGGCAACCCTTTCCCGCGGAGCCTCACGCACCGTCAGGCCGTGACGCCGTCGATCGCCACGCGAAGGTGGCGGGGGCCGCGCAGCACCGCGTTGGCACGGTACGGCGGCGGGTCCTCCAGCAGCCTGGAGAATCTGACCCGGCGGAACAGCTCGGGCACGGCCAGATGCAGTTCGATCCGGGCGAGCGGGGCGCCGAAGCAGTAGTGGATGCCGGTGTAGAAACCCAGGTGCTCGTTGTCCTTGCGGTCGGGGTCGAACCGGTCGGGGTCCAGGAAGCGCTGGGGGTCGCGGTTGGCCGCGGCGAGCATGAGCCAGACCGGCGAGCCCTCGGGGATCGTGGTGCCGGCGACGTCGATGTCGGCCAGGGCGGTGGTCCACGGGACGAACTGGACCGGGGGCTCGTAGCGCAGCACCTCCTCGATGAGCGGCACGGCCAGGTCCGGATTCCTCAGGAACCGGTCGAGGACGTCGGGGTGGCGCAGCAGGGTGAGGGTCGTGTTGGTGATCGCGTTGACGGTGGTCTCGTGGCCGGCGACCAGGAGCAGCACCGCGGTGGCCTCCAGGTCCGCCGGTGTCATGTCGGGGGCGAGCGCGCTGAGGATCCCGGGGCCGGGGTGGCGGCGTTTGGTCTCGATCAGGTCGGACAGGTAGGAGCCCAGCTCCTGGCGTGCCCGCTGTCCCTTCTCCTGGCCGTCGTCCCCGCCGCCGGGGCGGGGGTCGAGTGCGGACGCCAGGGCGTCGGCCCAGCCGTGGAAGCGCGGTTCGTCCTCGCGCGGCACCCCGAGGACCTTGCAGATGGCGGTGACGGGCAGGGGGTAGGAGAAGTCCTCGACGATGTCGACCTCGTCCTTGCCCTCGAAGGAGTCGAGCAGTTCGGTGACGACCCTGGCCAGCTCTCCGCGCAGGCTGTCCAGGAACCCGGGGCTGTGCGGGGGACCGAACGGCCGGTTGATGGTGTCGCGCAGCCGGTCGTGCACGGGCGGATCGGTGAAGATGAAGCTGGGCGGCAGGCCGGACTCCTCCTCCGGCTGCCCGGGACGGGCGTAGCCCGGCGGGCGGTTGCGCGTGTCGTTGCTCAGCCGCGGGTCGTTGGCCAGGCTCCGCACCTCGTGGTAGGTGCTGACCAGGTAGGTTCCGTCGTCCTCCCGCCTGACCGGTGTCTTGCGCAGTTCCGCGTAGAGCGGGTACGGATCGGCCCGGTTGGCGTAGTCGGTGATCCGCGCGGTGATGGGGTCGGACGTCATGGTGTCTCCCGAAGGCTCCGGGCGGGTTCAGCGCCGGTGATCAGGCATGGTGATCAGGCATGCGACGGAACGAACTCGACACGCCGTTCGCTCGGTGAGTGACCTGTCAGCGTGACGGTGGCCCCGTGGGTGGGCAGATGGGGGTCGGGGAAGGCCGGGTCGACCGGCTGCAGCGCCTCGGCGCGGCGGTCGACCGTGCGGTACGCCGGCGGGAACGGCGCGCCGGACGCGATCTGCTCCTCGTAGAACCCCAGCCACTTGCCCCCGTCGAAGGACGCCGCGGCGATGACGCGGCCGCGGTACCCGTACACCGCGACGAACCGCTCCTCGGTGAGCGTCCCCTGTGCGACGACCAGCTGGTCGCCCAGCGAGGGCACACCCACCGACTTGATGTTGACACCGAACTGGGAGGACCAGAACATCGGCAGCCACAGGTGCGGACGGCGCTCGGGGCCCGCGCAGATCATGTTGTGCGCGGCGATCTCGGCCTGTTCGACCGCGTTGCCCCAGTGCTCCAGCGCCAGGAACTGGTAGTCGAACAGGGGGTGGGGGCTGCGTGCGACATCGCCGGCGGCGTAGATGTCGTCGGTGACGATGCCGTTGACGTCGAACACCCGGCACCCGGCGTCGCAGGCGATCCCCCGGGGACCCGCGGCCAGCCCCGAGCCGACCAGCCATTCCGTGTTCCGCATGGCACCGAGCGAGACGACCGCCACCTCCACGTCGATCGCCGAACCGTCGGACAGATGGGCGCGCCGGAGCCGTCCCACGTCGTCGCCCTCCAGGGCGGTGACGCTGATGCCGCACCGCAGGTCGACACCGTGCCTGCGCTGCAGCCCGTCCGCGACCGCGCCGATCACCCCGCCGAGGGCGCCCACCAGCGGCGCCGGGCCGCGTTCGGCGACCGTGACGTTGATTCCCAACTCCCGGCAGGCGGAGGCGACTTCGGAGCCCGTGAAACCGGCGCCTATCACCAGCACCCGCGACACACCTCCGGAGAGTTTCCGGGTCAGGCGGGCGGAGTCGTCCCGGGTCCGCAGCACGAACACCCCGTCCAGCTCGGCCTGTTCCGGGTGGATCCAGGGCCGTGCCCTGGTCCCGGTGGCGATCAGCAGGCGGTCGTAGGGGACGGTGTCGCCGTTCGCCAGGCGTACCTTCTTGGCGTCCCGGTCCAGGCCCTCGGCGGCGACGCCCAGATGCCATTCGGCGTCGATGTCGCGCCGGCGCGGCAGCGCGGTGTCATCGGGCCGGGCCCGTCCGAGCAGCGCCTGCTTGGACAGCGGCGGCCGGTCGTAGGGCTCGTACGGCTCGTCGCCGATCATGGTCAGCGATCCCGTGAAGCCCTGGTCCCGCAAGGTCTCCGCGGCGCGCAGACCGGCCAGCGAGGCACCGACGACGACGATGCGGCCCTGGCGCCGCAGGACCTCGACGTCCGTGTCAGCCGACATGGGACTCCACCCGCCCGGTCAGGGTCGGCTCGTCCGAGTAGTCGACGAGAATGGCCTGGACCGGGCAGGCGGCAGCGGCCTTCTCCACCCGGTCACGGTGTTCCTCGTCGAAGCGAGGGGAGAACAGCAACGCTTCCTCGCCGTGCAGGGCGAAGACGTCCGGGGCGAGGAAGACGCACTGCGCGTATCCCTGGCACCGGTTGAGATCGACGACAAGCCTCATCTGGAACCCGCTCCCTGCTCGGTCCGCGGGCGCACGCACTCCGCGGACCCTGCGCTCGGTCCACACGATCGATCGGCATGCCTCCCCTCCAGGATCGGCTCCCGCGCAACGGCCCGCAAACCGGGAGCAGGGCCCCGAGCGGTCGCGCGCGCCGAGGCGGACGAGGGTTCCGCGCCGCTCGCGGGCCGCGGCCGAGCCGGACGCGACCGACGCTACGGCCGGAGCACGATCTTGCCGTGGGTGTGCCCGCGTTCCAGCTCGCGGAACGCCTCCCGTACCTGCTCCAGCGGGTAGGTGCGGGCGATCGGCACCACCAGCTCCCCGCGCGCGGCGAGCCGGGCGAGTTCGCCGAGCACGACCGCGGACGCCGCCGAGCCCTCTCCGTAGGTCCGCGCGCCGATCTCGGCCGCCGCCCGCCAGTCGCGGATCGTGTTGATCCGTTCGGGCCGCACGCCCAGCTCCACCGCCAGCCGCACATAGCCGTCGCCGAACGTGTCGATGAACGCGTCGACGCGCCCGCCGGCCGCCTGCCGGATGCGCTCGGCCGCGCCGTCCCCGTACTCGACCGGCACGACACCGCGTTCCTTCAGCCAGGCGTGGTTCCGTTCGCCCGCCAGCCCGATCACGGTGGCGCCGCGCCGCCGCGCGAGCTGTACGGCGAGCGAGCCGACGCCGCCCGCCGCGCCGGACACCACGACCGTGTCGGCCGGACCGGGGTCCACCGCGAACACACAGGCGTAGGCGGTCGTGCCCGCCACGTACAACGACCCGGCCACGTCCCAGGACAGCCCCTGCGGACGGGCGACCACGTGCACGTCGTCGACCACGACGAACTCCGCGTGGCTCGCCCTGCGGTGGGTGAAGCCCACGACCTCGTCGCCCACCGTGAAGCCGCGCACCTCCGGGCCCGTCTCCACCACGACACCGGCCAGGTCACTGCCCTGCCCGGAGGGGAACGTCGCTGGCCAGCGGCCGTGCCGCGCGCCCTCGCGGATCATCACCTCACCGGGCTGGATCCCGGCGGCGCGCACCTCGACCAGCACCTGCCCGGCGCCGGGCACCGGCCGCGCCACCTCCTCCACCCGCAGGACGTCGATCCCGCCGTACTCGTGGAACCGCACCGCTCTCATCGCGTGACCACCGCGCCTCCCCGCCCAAGTTTTGGATTTGCCTCAACTGCCAAGGGGCGAAGGCGTATTCCGCGGCGGGTGTCAGCGCAGCGCGGCCTCGCCCGTGCGGACGGCACGCAGGGCGCGCTCGACAGTCTCCTCGTTCTCGCCGACCGGGGCTCCGCCGGCCGTGGCGATGTTCCCCTCGGCGTGGAACGGCGCGTCCAGCACGGTGACGCCGCAGGCCTCCACGAAGGGCCGGCTCTTGCGGTCCGTGCAGGCCGGCATGGAGTTGAGCAACCCGAGCCGGGCGAGTACCAGCGCGCCGGAGCACTGCGCGCCGATCAGCTGCCGCGAGGGGGCGAGCCGCAGCCTGGACACCAGCCGGTCGTCGGCGACCACGTCCCGCGTCCGCACCCCGCTGCCGACGAGTACGACGTCGGCCTCGGTCACGAACTCCATGGGGCGCTGCCCGGTCACCTCGACGCCGTTCATGGATCAGCGCGGAGGCGATGAAGCTGTCGAGTTCGTTGAATCCGTCGAAGGTGAGTACGGCTACCTGCATGGCATCTCCTCGGAGCACAGCATGTGCGCCGAGGAGATGCCAGGCGGGCCGGGTTCACCCTCGCCCGTCCGGCTGCGCGAAGTACTGCTCCAGTCGGCCGAGGAGGGCCGCGAACGCCGGGGACATGGTGGTGTCCGACTGGGTGAGTACGGTCGTACGGCCGCCGTCCTCCACCGTGATCGTGTAGCTCATGGCGTCCGGGGCAGGGCGGCCGTGCGGCCGTTCCTTCCCGGCCTCGGGGACGGCCGCCGCCACCAGCCGGGCGAGTTCCGCCGCGGCGTCCGAGGGCAGGGTGCCGGAGTCCAGCGTCCTGGGCGGGAGGCGGAGGTTGATGCCGGCCGCCTGCCCGCCGTGGGTCACCAAGGTCACCTTCATCGTCGTAGAACCCGTCGTAGGACCGCCCGCGTCACCCGCGGGCGGTCACCTGCTCGCCTTCAGCGCGGTCACGTCCTTGGACAGGCCCGTCACCTGGGCGGCCAGTGCGCCGATCTGCTTGCTCAGGGCGGCCAGACCGTCCTCCCGGCCGACCGCGCCGTCGCGGCCGGCGGCGAGGCTGCGGGCCCGGGCGACCCCGGTGGGGACCCCGCTGATCTGGATGCCCACGTCCTGCCAGGCCGTCAGCACGGCCAGTTGTTCGGCGCTGCCCGCCCCGTACAGTCCCTCGGCCTTCTGGTACGTGGTGTCCGCGAAGTCCTGGAACTGGGTCTCCGCGTCGGACGCCTTGAGCGACTCGTACCAGATGAGTCCGGGGGCCTCCCACGCGAAGCCGCCGATGCCGGTGGCCGCCAGGTAGAACGCCTTGTTCGGAATACCGGAGTTGATGTGCACCCCGCCGAAGTCGCCGTTCTCGGTGTCGGGCAGATTGACGTACTTGCTCATGTGGTCGGGCTGCGGGTCCTTGCCGAGCAGCGGGTTGTCGTACGCGTGCCCCGGGTCCTTCATCGAACGCAGCGCGTCGCCCTCGATGCCCGGGGTGAAGATCTCGGGCCCGATCATCCAGTCGGCCTCGTCGACGGACTGCTTCAGCGACCACTGGTTGACCAGGCACCCGAAGACGTCCGACACCGACTCGTTCAGGGCCCCCGGCTGGTTGTGGTACGCGAGTCCCGCGGTGTTCTCGGTGACTCCGTGCGTCAACTCGTGGGCGATGACGGTGAGGGACCCGGTGAAGTCGGTGAAGATCCGTCCGTCCCCGTCACCGAAGACCATCTGCTGCCCGTCCCAGAACGCGTTGTTGTAGTGCGTGCTGAAGTGGACGTACCCGTCCAGGCGCATTCCGTGGTCGTCGATCGAATCGCGGTTGAACACGTCGTGGTAGAAGTCGCGCGTCGTGCCCAGCCCGTCGAACGCCCGGTTGACCGACTCGTCCGCGGACGCGGCTCCGTCCTCCGTCCGGACCAGCACCGCTAGGGGCAGCATCCTGCCGTTCTGGCAGTCGAAGACGGTGCGCCGGCCGTTGCCCGGGGTGGCGATGCCGGCGAAGGACGCCCTGACCGTGCGCTCGCCCCGCAGGGAGGCGGTGGTCAGCAAGGTGGCCAGGGCGGCCTTGTGCACTTCGGCGTCGTCACTTCTCAGGAGCTTTTCGAGAAGGTGCGGAGGAACGATGCAGTTGAGGCGGCAGGTCCTGGTCATGGGATACCTCGGATGCAATCGGATGCACATCGGATACAAGAGTTCGGATGCAAGAGGAGCGGCGAGTGTGGGGATCTTCGCGTTTCGGCACAACCGGCCCGTCCTGACCTGCTTGGCCGTCGTCACGACGGCGGCGCGCCGAAGGCGCTGATCACCGAGAGGGGTGCGGACGGCTCCCGCGCGAGGGCGAGACGCCTTCGGACATGCGGGCAGAGCCGTGTGGCGAGCGGTTCCGCCGTCCCCGTCGTGGGCGGGTCGGAGGGGCGGAAACCGTGTCTGTCTCGATTATCCGCTCGACCGCCCCGGGCCGCACCCCGAGCGCCGACTCCACCGGGTCTCAACACCGCACGCGTGACGGCTGGTTGCCGATGGCCGCCGATGGTTGCCGGCGAAACGGTCGCCACGCGCGGCCCGGCACGCCTGTGTCCGATCGGTCCCGCGCTGTCGGTGCCGGTGTGCGTGGTGTGTCGTTGACCTGCTGTGATGTGCCCCACGGACCCTTGTCGTGGCCGGATCGCATGCCTAAATTCGGTCATATGTCCACTTCTGATGCCGCCCTTCCCTCCGAGCCGGTCGACTTCGCCGTCGATCTCACCGGGCACGAGATGACCCGGCGCGCCCATGTCATGGAGGCGCTCGGCGCCGACTGGGACCCCGTCGCGATGGTGCGGGGCGAGGAGGAGGCGTACGACATGCTCTACTCCGGGCTCGACGAGGAACAGCAGCGGGTGTACGACGCGCTCCTCGCGGCCGGTGTGCTTCCCCGGCGCGGCGGAGGCGACGCTTCCGCCTGACCTCCGGGTATACGGCGCCGGCCGCGGGTGACGGTCACGGCGTGAGCACGATGCGGCCGAACACCTCTCCGGCGTCCATCTTCCGGTGCGCCCGTACGGCCTGCTCCAGCGGCAGCGAGGCGTGCACCACCGTGTCGAGTCCGCCGCGGTTCGCGGCGGCGAACTGCTCGGTCATGACGGCACGCCGCTCGGCCGCGCCCACCGTGTCGGCGCTGAAGGTCGCGAACGACAGGGACCTGCGGAACGCCGCCATCAGGCTCATCCCGAAGTCGGCCGGCGGCGGTCCCGCGACCATGCCGACGGCCACGAGGCGGCCGTTCGGGTTGAGCCGGTCGAGGAACGACGGCATGTCCGCACCCGCCACGACGTCGATGACGACGTCATAGCCGGCGGGCGCGTCCCCGTCCCCCGCGCCGGAGCGGTCCAGCACATGGGTCGCGCCGAGCCCGCGCAGCCGTTCGCCGCGCCCGGCCGACGACGTCGTGACCGCCACCGCACCGGCGCCGCCCCGGGCCGCCAGCTGCACCGTCATGATCCCGATGCCGCCGGCCCCGCCGCGCACCAGCACCGACTCACCGGGCCCGAAGCGGGCGTGGGCCAGGGCGAAGTGGGCCACCACCCCGGAGTTCCCGAGTGTCACCGCGTCGGCCGCGGACAGGTGCGCGGGGAGGGGGAGGATCTGCTCGACCGGGGCGACCGCCTGTTCCGCACAGCCCCCGCCCGTACCGGTGAACGCCCATACCCGGCGGCCGAGCCACGACGTGTCGACGCCGTCGCCGACGGCGGTCACCGTGCCCGCCACCTCGCCGCCGGGGACATGGCCCTCGGTGAAGCCGTAGGCGGCGAGCGCACCGCTCCGGATCAGGGCGTCGACACCGCCGACCCCGATCGCCTCGGTCGTGATCAGCACCTGTCCGGCGGCGGGAACCGGCGCCGGGAGGTCGATGACGGCCAGGCCCTCGGGGCCGCCGAACGTGCGGATGACGACTGCTTTCACGATGGTCTCCTGCCTGATAGGGGGATCGAGCGGGACCGGGCTGTCCGCCCGTTTCGGACGCCCGTTTCGCACGCCGGCTTCCGGTCGCCCGTTTCGGACGCTAACCGGAGCCGCCGTCCGGCTGGCTAATGTGAGAGCGGTGACCGACCGTTTGTCTCACTCGCTGCGCTCCGACGCCGAGGACAACCGCGCGCGCATCCTCGACGCGGCCCGTACGCTGTTCGTCACCGAGGGGCTGAACGTGCCGATGCGCGCGATCGCCCGGCGCGCCGGGGTCGGCCCCGCCACCCTGTACCGCCGGTTCCCGACCAAGCGGGACCTGGTCACCGAGGCCTTCGCGGACCGGATACGGGCCTGCCACACCATCGTCGACGAAGCACTCGCCGACCCGGATCCCTGGCGCGGCTTCCGTCTCGTGATCGAGCGGGTCTGCGAACTGCGCGCGCACGACCGGGGATTCAGCGAGGCCTTCATGGCGGCCTTCCCCGACGCGATGGACTTCGCCGCGGACCGCGCGGACACGCTGAAGGCGGTCGCGAGACTCGCCGACCGCGCGAAGGGCACCGGCCGGCTGCGCCCCGACTTCGTCCTGGACGACCTGATTCTCATGATCATGGCCCACCGGGGCCTCCACGCCGCGTCGACGGCCACCCTGGTCGCGGCCTCCCGGCGCTACGCCGCGCTGGTGATCCAGGCGTTCCAGGACTCCCCGGCGCACTCCGCCGCTGCCTCCGGCCGCACGGGAACGGCCCGAACCACCCGCCAGGGGTGAGGCCGGTTCCGGCGCCCGGCCGGATGCTGCTGCACAGGCAGGGTCGGCTGTCGCCGGGACGGTGCGGGTCGGGTGGGCCGGGCCGGCCGGGCGGCGACCACCGACCGTGCTGGCGGACAGGCGGCGAAGGGGCGGACGGGCGATGAAGGGGTGAACGGGCGATGGGCGACGACAGGGCCGCGCGCATAGCGGAGTTCATCGAGCCTCTACGGGTCGAGCCCGGGAGCAAGGTGCGGCTGGCCGAGGACTTCGACCCCGGTTTCAAGGCCGGTGTCCGCAAGAAGGAGGACGGCGTCGAACTGCTCCGCAGCGGTATCGAACTTCTGGCCGACTATCAGCGGCGGCTGGCCGCCCAGGACACCTACGGGGTGCTGCTGTGCCTGCAGGCGCTGGACGCCGCGGGCAAGGACGGCACCATTCGCCATGTCATGAGCGGAGTGAACCCGCAGGGCGTACGCGTGTCCGGCTTCAAGGTGCCCTCGGACGAGGAACTCGACCACGACTACCTGTGGCGCTACGCCCGTGAGCTGCCCCGGCGCGGAGAGATCGGCATCTTCAACCGCTCCCACTACGAGGAAGTGCTCGTGGTACGGGTGCATCCGGAGAACCTGCGCCGCGAGAAGCTGCCCGACTCGGCACGCGGACCGGACGTGTGGGAGCGCCGCTACCGGGAGATCAACGACTGGGAGCGCTATCTCAGCGACAACGGCTTCAGGATCGTAAAACTGTTTCTGAACCTGTCGAAGGAAGAACAGCGCACCCGTTTCCTCAAACGCATCGACGTTCCCGAGCGGAACTGGAAGTTCTCGTCCGCCGACGTGCGCGAGCGGGCCCGCTGGGACGACTACCAACGGGCGTTCTCGCAGATGCTGTCCGCCACCAGCACGCAATGGGCGCCCTGGTACGTCGTCCCCGCCGACCACAAGTGGTTCGCCCGGGTGTGCGCGGCCGCCGTGCTGGCACACACCCTGATCGACATCGACCCGCGGTATCCGCAGGTCGGCGACGAGGCGCGGCATGCGCTGGCCGAGGCCAGACGGGAACTGGAGGCGGAGGCACCCGAGCCCAAAGAGACGAAAAAGAAGAAGGCGAAGAAAAAGAAGAATGAGCACAAGGGGCGCGATTAACGCGAAAAACCGGGACCGCCCATGAGCAACAGGGGCGTGAGCGACGGGGAGCTGGATCGGAGGCACCTTCCATGGCCGCGCAGACAGACGCCGCGCAGAACCGGGCGGCCGACGACCGGACGTGGTACACCCGACCGCCGGACGAGGTGGCCGCCGCCTTCGGTGTGGATCCGGCCGCCGGACTCTCCGCGGCCCGGGCCGCCGAACTGCTGCGTACACACGGCCCGAACGCGCTGCCCGAGGAGAAGGTGCCGCCGGGCTGGCGCCGCTACCTCGCCCAGTACCGCAGCTACATGCAACTGGTCCTGGTGGGTGCCGCCGTGGTCTCCCTCGTCATCAAGGAGTGGAGCACCGGTGTCCTGCTGCTCGTCCTGACCGTCCTCAACGCCGTCGTCGGGATGCGCCAGGAAGGCAAGGCGGACAGCGCCATGAACGCGCTGAAGTCGATGATGAAGGCGACCGCGCGGGTGCGCAGGGACGGCACCGAGTCGAAGATCCCCGCCGAGGAGGTCGTACCGGGTGACGTGGTGCTGCTCACGGCGGGCGACGAGGTGCCGGCGGACGGCCGTGTCGTCGCGGCGAACGCCCTGCAGATCGACGAGTCGGCGCTGACCGGCGAGAGCGTCCCGGCCGCGAAGGAGACGGGGACGCTCACCGGAACCGGCCTGCCGCCCGGGGAGCGCCACAACATGGCGTTCATGAACACCCCCGTCACCCACGGCAGCGGCACCGTCGTCGTCACGGCGACCGGCGCCGGCACCGAACTCGGCCGTATCTCGGGCATGTTGTCGAGCACACCCCGGGAGGCCTCGCCGCTGACCCGCGAGATGGACCGGCTCACCCTGTGGATCACGGGCACGGCCGGCCTGACGATGATCCTGATGTTCGCGCTGGGCCGCAGCCGCGGTACGGCGTGGGACGCGCTGTTCGTCAGCGCCGTCTCGCTGGCGATCGCCGCCATCCCGGAGGCCCTGCCCACCGTGTCCCAGACGATCCTGTCCATCGGCGCCATCGACCTGTCCCGGCGCCGGGCGATCGTGAAGGACCTGCCGTCGGTGGAGGCGCTGGGATTCACCTCGGCGATCAACTCCGACAAGACCGGCACCCTCACCATGAACCAGATGACCGTGGTGGAGGTCGTCGACCCCGGCGACCGCTACACCGTCTCCGGGACCGGCTACGGCCTGGAGGGCAGGATCCGGCACGCGATCGGCAGCGCCCCGGACATCACGGACGCGATCCTGCCCTACCTGGTCGCCAACGACGCCCGGCTGGTCGACGGCAAGGTGGTCGGCGACCCCACCGAGGGCGCCCTGCTGGTCCTCGGCCACAAGGCCGGCCTGGACGTCGACGCCACCCGTCAGCGGCTGCCCCGGCTGGCCGTGCTGCCCTTCGACCCCTCCTACAAGCTGATGGCCACCTTCAACAAGGCCACCGACGAGACCGGCCGCCCCGTCGTGCGCTGCTTCGTGAAGGGCGCGGCGCCCGCCCTGATGGACCGGGCCGCCACCGCACTGCGCCAGGGCACCTCCGTCCCGTGGGACGACGCGCTGCGGCAGCGGGCGCAGCAGCACGTCGAGCGGATGGGCGGCGAGGGCCTCAGGGTGATGGCCGCCGCCCGCCGCGACCTCGACCCGGCGGCCTTCGACCCGGACGGCGACCTGCTCGGCCATGTCACCGGCCTGCAGCTGACCAGCCTGGTCGGGATGGTCGACCCGCCCCGCGCCGAGTCGAAGGCCGCCGTCGCCGACGCGCAGGCCGCGCACATCAGGGTCCGGATGGTGACCGGCGACGACGTCGTCACCGGCGCCGCCATCGCCCGCCAGCTCGGCATCGAGGGCGAGGCCGTGCTCGGCGCGGACTTCGCCGCCCTGCCGGAGAGCGAACGGCTGGCCAGGATCGACGGCATCGGCGTCGTCGGCCGGGTCGCGCCCGAGCACAAGGTGCTGCTCGCCGAGACCCTGAAGAAGAAGCGCCGCGTGGTGGCCATGACCGGCGACGGCGTCAACGACGCCCCCGCCATCAAGGCGGCCGACGTCGGCATCGCCATGGGGTCGGGGACCGAGGTCGCCAAGAACGCGAGCCGCCTGGTGCTCGCCGACGACAACTTCGCCACGATCGTCTTCGCCGTCGAGCAGGGCCGCAAGATCTACGACAACCTCACCAAGTACATCCGGTTCGTGCTCGTCCTGCTCGTGGTGTTCGTGCTGACGTTCCTCGGCGCGACCCTGTTCGACATCGCCGCCGGAGAGCCCTTCACCCCGGCGCAGGTGCTGTGGATCCACTTCTTCGTCAACGCGGCGTTCGGTTTCGCGCTCGGCTTCGACCGGCAGAGCCCCGGCCTGATGGCCCGCCGGCCACGGCCGCGCGGCGCGCATGTGCTGTCCCGGGGCGTGCTGCTCACCGTCGGCCTGTCCGGCCTCGCGATCACCATCGGCCTGCTCTGCCTGATCGAACTCGGCACCTCGCGCTACGGCAGTACCGCGATCGGCCAGTCGATGGCGTTCACGTCCTTCGCGCTCTGCCTGATCGTGGCCGCGCTGGAGTGCCGCAGCGAACGGGACACCGTGCTCACCACCGCCAGTTTCGACAGCAGACAGATGAACCGGGCCATGCTGATCGAGTTCGTCCTCGCCGTCCTGGTCACCCAGCTGGACGCCTTCCGCCGGCTGCTCGGGACGACCGAACTGAACCTGGCCCAGTTCGCCTGGACGCTGGTCCCGGCACTCGCGCTGCTGGCGCTGTGGGAACTCGGCAAGTTCCTCGCCCGCTGGAACGGCCGACCCGCCCCGCGGGCCTGACACGCCCCGCGGGGACGGATCTCGCGGACGGCTGCGAAACCGTGACACGACCGCCATGGAAGGCGAACCGGTCCGGCCGCACAATCGGGAAACCGGGGACCGGCGAGCGACGGGGGAGACGGCGGACATGGAACTGGAACTGGGTTACGACCTGTTGGGCGGCCGGCTGCGCTCCATCGGGGACGTCCAGCTCGACTACGGCAGCTGGGGCGGCAGGCCGCGGACGCTCGGGCCGCATCCGCTGGAGTACGACCTGCTCGGGAGCCGGCTGCGGCGCATCGGCGACACCGAGATCGGCTACCCGCGCCTGAGCAGCGTCCCGAGGACGTTCGGCACCTGGGACGTCGACTGCGCCGCCTGGTCCGGGATTCCGCGCCGCATCGGCCCCTACCCGGTGGACCACCCCAGGTTCAGCGGCCGGGTGCGCGCGATCGGCCCGCTCGACGTCTCCTACGACCTCCTGGGCAGCCGCCCCCGCCGCATCACCCTCCCGAAGGACTGGACCGCCCTTCCCGACGACCTCCTCCGCGTCCTCTTCCTGGTCCTGCACCTCCAGACCGAACGCAACAAGCGCTCGTCCTCCGCCGCTTAGGCCGCAACAGGCCGAAGGCCCGCCGGACGGATCCGGCGGGCCTTCGGGGTGACACAGAGTCAGACGGCGTCCGCGTACTTCGGGTTGGGGCCGTACTGGTTCTCCTCGGGCTTGCCCTCGGAGGCGAGCCAGACGATCAGGATGATCGTGCCGACCAGCGGGATGAGGGCGATCAGGATCGCCCAGCCCGAACGGCCGATGTCGTGCAGCCGGCGGACCGCGACGCCCAGACCGGGCAGGAAGACCGCGAGGCTGTAGAGCGCGCCGAGGGCGGAGAACCCGATGACCCGTCCGACGACCGCCAGCACAATGCTGATGATCACGTTGAACAGGAAGAACATCCAGTATTCCTGTCGGCGCGCGCGCCCGCTGAACACCGCGTACTTCTTCAGTACGTCCACGTACCAGTTCATTACTCGTCCCCCCGGGGATCAAGGCTTGATTGGCCCCCAGCAAATCAAGCCGCCATGGCCGGTTCCATCCAGATTGGCGTGCGCGGGTCAACTGTTACTGTCTCGCTGCCATTCGGTGATCAAGGGCGGCATATCGCATCCGCGCGGCACGCGATAGCGTCTCTTCGGCCATGGACATGCAGAAACAGCCGCAACGGCAGCCGCAGCCACAGCACCCCGAGGGGTGCCTCGTCGTCGCGATCAGAATCCCCGTGCGGATCTTCGTGTTCCTGGTGGTGCTGCCGGTACGCCTCCTCTGGGACGCGTGCGCCGCCGTCGCACGGTTCTTGTGGCGGTACGTCCTCACCCCGGTGGCACGCGCGATCGGCCGGGTCCTCCACAAGCTCGTCGTCGTCCCCCTGATCTGGCTGTACCGGTACCTGCTCACGCCCCTCGGCCACGCCCTCGTGTGGCTCTACGCGCGCGTGCTCACCCCGACCGGCCACGCCCTCGTGTGGTTCCACACGCGCGTGCTCACCCCGATCGCCCACGCGCTCGTACGGCTCCTCACGCCCGTCGCGAAGGCCGTCGCCCGGGTGATCGACATGCTCGGCACCGCCCTGTACTGGATCGCCCGCGTCCTCCTCGTCCTGCCCGCCCTCGCCCTGTGGCGCTGGATCCTCGCCCCGGCCGGACACGTCCTCGGCATCGTCCTCAGGGAGATCGGGGAGGCCCTCGGCCACGCCTGGCGGGCCGCCGGGTACGTCGCACGAGCCACCGGACGGGTTCTCGGGACCCTCTTCCGGTGGATCTTCCTGGAGCCCGCGCGATGGCTGTACCGGACCGTCCTCACCCCGGTCGGGCACGTCGTACGCGACCTCGTACTGCACCCGGCCGCCCAGGCCGCACGCGCGATCGGCCGCGCCGTACACCAGGCCCGTGCCGACCTGCGCCGCGCTCTCTTCGGCGAGCCGCGCCAGCCGGCGGCCCTGGACCGGCGGGAACCCGCGGGCCGCGACACACGTACTCTTGGTGGATAGCAGTACACAGCGGTACGGCCGACAGCGGTACGGCCGCCCTCACCAGAACCACGAAGGACTGACGACACTGGGCAAGCGACAGCCCGAAGGCCCGCCGCCCGCACCCGCGGTGCAGCGCATCCGACTGCGCTACACCAAGCGCGGCCGCCTCCGGTTCACCAGCCACCGTGACTTCCAGCGCGCCTTCGAGCGTGCGCTGCGCCGCTCCGATGTGCCGATGGCCTACTCGGCGGGGTTCACACCGCACCCGAAGGTGTCGTACGCCAATGCCGCACCCACCGGCACGGGCAGCGAGGCCGAGTACCTGGAGATCGCGCTCACCGCACCCCGGGACCCGGAGCGGCTGCGCGCACTCCTCGACGAGTCCCTGCCAGCCGGGCTCGACATCGTCGACGCGGTCGAGGTACGGACGTCCGGGCTGGCCGACCGGCTCACCGCCTCCGTGTGGGAGCTGCGGCTGGCCGGGCAGGACCCGGCGGAGGCCGAGAAGGCCGTCGCCGCGTTCAACGCCGCCCAGTCCGTGGAGGTCCGGCGCACCACCAAGAACGGCGTCCGCACCTTCGACGCCCGCCCCGCCGTCGTACAACTTGAAACACAGAGTGAAACGGCTGATAGGCCGACCGACCAGGCCTGTGCGATACTGCGGCTGGTTGTTCGGCACGTGACGCCTGCCGTACGACCCGACGACGTCCTGTCCGGTCTCCGCGCCGTGGCCGACCTGGCGCCGCCGGTCCCCGCAGCGGTGACCAGGCTGGCGCAGGGGCTGCTCGATGAAGAGACCGGCACGGTGACCGACCCGCTCGCGCCCGACCGCGAGGCAGCCGAGGCCCTCTCGAAGGCCGAACCGACTGCCGCCGCGACGGTGCCGGCGTAAGGAAGGTCCCGCGAAGGACGGACGTCGAAGCGCCGCCCTCGTACTCGGGAGCCACCTGGGTCGGGCAGCGCACCGACCAGAAGACTTTCGCCAGGCCGTCCGCGACAAGGCGTACGGAACCGGCGAGACAGGACACAGAGAGCTCCTGTGCGGCGCCCGCGCCCCACACGGCGGCACCGCGCACCGCGCGAGCCGCGGACGTCACCGGCGGTCGCTCGAACCGATCGACGCCGGACCAGGCGCGGCGCCCGGGAGCCTGACGGGAGAACCGCCCGCATGCTCGAACCGACCGAGCCCACCGAGGGCTCCGAACTGAACAGCCCGAGCGACACCCTGCCCCCGCGCAGGCGTCGCCGTGCCGCGTCCCGCCCCGCGGGACCGCCCACCGAGGCAGCGGCCGAGACGGAGACCGAGGCCACCGTGCCGGCCATACCGGCCGCCGAAGTGACGCAGGAAGCCGCCGAGGCCGTCGACGCCGTCGAGGAGGCCGTGCCGGCTCCGCGCACGCGCCGTCGTGCGACCCGCCGGGCGTCCGCGCCCGCCGGTGCCCCCGAGGCCGCGGAGGCCGTGGAGACGGTCGTGGCCGCCGTCGCCGACGAGCCCGCCGAGACCGCGGTCGCCGACGCGGCCGCCGTGGAGAGCGGCGAGGACGCCACTCCGCCTCGTACGCGCCGTCGTGCCACGCGCCGCGCCTCCGCACCCGCCGGAACCCCGGCCGCCGTGGCCGAGACCGAGCCTCAGGAAGCAGCCGAGGTTTCCGCGGCCGTTGAGGCCGCTGAGGCTCCCGAGGCCGTCGAGGAGGCCGCGCCCGCGCCCCGGACGCGTCGCCGTGCCACCCGCCGGGTGTCCGCGCCCGCCGGTGCCCCCGAGGCCGCCGACGAGGCCGCGGCCACGACCGTTGCCGCGGAGACCGCCGTGACCGTCGAGACCGTCGAAGAGGCCGCGCCCGCCGTCCCCGAGCCGGTGGCCGAGGCCGCCGCCGAGGAGACCGCGCCGCGTACCCGTCGCCGTGCCACCCGCCGGGTCTCCGCGCCCGTCGGCGCCCCCGAGGCCGCTGCCGCCGAGACGGCCGTCGCCGAGGCCCCCGCCGCCGAGGAGCCGCAGGCCGCGCCCGTCGAGACCCCGGCCGCCGAGCCCGCCGAGGCCGAGTCGCCGCGTCGCCGGCGCCGGGTCGTGCGCCAGGCCGCCATCGGGTTCTCCGAGCCCGCCGCGGCCGCCGCCGAGGAGGAGCCGCAGCGCCGTCCGGCCCGGCCCGCCGTGGCCGTGTTCCAGGCGCCCGTGTTCACCGAGCCGAGGTTCCAGACCGCGCAGCGCGCCGCCGCCGAAGCGGCCGCCGAGGCCGCCGTCGCCGAGGAGACCGAGGAGGCCCCGGCGACCACGACGTC
This sequence comes from Streptomyces sp. NPDC048277, assembly GCF_040652235.1. Taxonomy (NCBI): domain Bacteria; kingdom Bacillati; phylum Actinomycetota; class Actinomycetes; order Kitasatosporales; family Streptomycetaceae; genus Streptomyces; species Streptomyces sp. NPDC048277. The sequence continues at coordinate 8,633 of NZ_JBEZLQ010000019.1, read as the reverse complement.
CGCCGCGTCCACCTCGTCCACGGCAGTCACGTCGTCCGCGGCAGCCGCCTTCGCGGCGGACTCCGCCGAGCAGGCCGACGCCGGTTCGCGCCGCCGTCGCCGTCGCCGGGGCGCCGCCGAGGAGGCCCCGGTCGCCGAGGCACCCGCCGAGGACGGGACCGAGGAGCCGGAGGAGTCCGTCGAGGACATCGCCGAGGGCGAGGACGAGGCCGAGGAGGCCGGTTCCCGCCGTCGCCGCCGCCGTGGTGGCCGTCGTCGCCGCCGCGGTGACGCCGCCGACGGCGAGGCGGACGAGCTCGCCGCCGAGCAGGCCGAGCAGGACGCCGAGGACACCGCCGAGCAGGAGGAAGAGGACGAGGAGGACGACGAGGCGCACGACGAGGCCGGCGGCTCCTCCTCCAGCAGCCGTCGCCGCCGCCGTCGTAGGCGCCGCGCCGGGGACACCTCCGTCGACACCGAGCCCGACGAGGGCGACCCGGAGCGCACGGTCGTCAAGGTCCGCGAGCCCCGCAAGCCGTCCGAGCCGTCCGACGAGGTGCAGTCCATCAAGGGCTCCACGCGTCTGGAGGCCAAGAAGCAGCGCCGCCGCGAGGGCCGCGAGCAGGGCCGCCGCCGCGTCCCGATCATCACCGAGGCCGAGTTCCTCGCCCGCCGCGAGGCCGTCGAGCGCGTGATGGTCGTCCGCCAGCACGGCGACCGCACCCAGATCGGCGTCCTGGAGGACGGCGTGCTCGTCGAGCACTACGTCAACAAGGAGCAGTCGACCTCGTACGTCGGCAACGTCTACCTGGGCAAGGTCCAGAACGTCCTGCCGTCGATGGAGGCCGCCTTCATCGACATCGGCAAGGGCCGCAACGCCGTCCTCTACGCCGGCGAGGTCAACTTCGAGGCGCTGGGCATGGCCAACGGCCCCCGTCGCATCGAGTCCGCCCTGAAGTCCGGCCAGTCCGTGCTCGTCCAGGTGACCAAGGACCCGATCGGCCACAAGGGCGCCCGCCTGACCAGCCAGGTCTCCCTCCCGGGCCGCTACCTCGTGTACGTCCCCGAGGGCTCGATGACCGGCATCAGCCGCAAGCTGCCCGACACCGAGCGCGCGCGTCTGAAGACCATCCTCAAGAAGATCGTCCCCGAGGACGCGGGCGTCATCGTGCGCACCGCCGCCGAGGGCGCCAGCGAGGACGAACTGCGCCGCGACGTCGAACGCCTGCAGGCGCAGTGGGAGGACATCCAGAAGAAGTCGAAGAACGGCAACGCCCCGACGCTGCTGTACGGCGAGCCGGACATGACCGTCCGGGTCGTCCGCGACATCTTCAACGAGGACTTCTCCAAGGTCATCGTCAGCGGCGACGAGGCCTGGGACACCGTCCACGGCTACGTCTCCCACGTCGCCCCCGACCTCGCGGGCCGGCTGTCGAGGTGGACCTCCGAGGTCGACGTCTTCGCCACCTACCGGGTCGACGAGCAGCTGTCCAAGGCGCTGGACCGCAAGGTCTGGCTGCCCAGCGGCGGTTCGCTGGTCATCGACCGGACCGAGGCGATGGTCGTCGTCGACGTCAACACCGGCAAGTTCACCGGCCAGGGCGGCAACCTCGAAGAGACGGTGACCCGCAACAACCTGGAGGCGGCCGAGGAGATCGTCCGCCAGCTGCGGCTGCGCGACCTCGGCGGCATCATCGTCATCGACTTCATCGACATGGTCCTGGAGTCCAACCGGGACCTGGTGCTGCGGCGCCTGCTCGAATGCCTCGGGCGGGACCGTACGAAGCACCAGGTGGCCGAGGTCACCTCGCTGGGCCTCGTCCAGATGACCCGCAAGCGGGTCGGACAGGGCCTGCTGGAGTCGTTCTCCGAGACCTGCGTGCACTGCAACGGCCGCGGTGTCATCGTCCACATGGAGCAGCCGAGCTCCGGCGGCGGTGGCGGCGGCAAGCGCAAGAAGCGCGGGCGCGGCGGTGACGGGCACGAGCACGACCACGACCACGAGGTGCACGAGACGCACGAGGCCGTCGCCGACGGTGCCGTCGAGCACGCCGAGGCCGTCCAGGCGATCGAGACGGCGGCCGAGGTCGCGGCCGAGGCCGCCACGCCGGTCGCGCTGCCCGCGCCCGAGTTCACGCCGGACGAGGAGCTGTACAGCAGCGTCGCCGAGGCGGAGGCCGCGGCAGGCCGCCACCGCACCCGCCGCCGGGCGGGCCGCCGGGCCTCGGCTCCGGCCGGCGCCCCCAGGGAGCGCGCGGCCCGGTCTGAGGCCGCGGCGGCCCAGGCACCGGTGACCGAGGTGCCGGTGACCGAGGCGCCGGCCGCTGCCGAGGTGCTCGCCGAGCCGGTCGCCGTCGAGGCCCCGGCGGTCGAGGCCGCCGTGGTCGAGGTCCCGGCGGCGCCGGAGGCTCCGGCTGCCGAGGAGGCCGCGCCCAAGGGCCGTACGCGTCGGCGTGCGACCCGCAAGGTGTCGGCGCCCGCCGGTTCCCCGGCAGGGGCCGAGGCGGCCGTGGTGACCGTCGTCGCCGAGAGCGCGCCGGTCGCCGTCGAGGAGCCCGAGCCCGTGGTCGAGGCGGCCGCGCCCGCCGAGAGCGCCGCTCCGGCCCGCCCGCGCCGTCGCGCGGTCCGCAAGGCCACCGCGCCCACCGCGCCGGAGGAGACGGCCGTCCTGGTCGTGCCCTCCGTGGAGGAGCCGGCGGCCGAGGCCCCGGCGTCCGAGGAGGCTCCCGCTCCCGCCGGGGCGCCCGCCGCCGAGACCGCCGAGGAGACCGTCGAGGAGGCCGTCCCGGCCAAGAAGACGGCCCGTAAGACGGCCGCCAAGAAGACCGCGGCGAAGAAGACGGCCGCCAAGAAGACCGTTGCCAAGAAGACGGCCGCGAAGAAGACGACGACGGCCAAGAAGGCGGCCAAGACCGCCAAGACGGCCGCCGCCAAGTCGACGGCGAAGAAGACCACCACGGTCGCCACCGCCGCCGACGAGGGCTGACGCCCGGGTGCGGGACCGGTCCGAGTGACCGGTCCCGCACGCTCCGGGGCCCATTCCGAGTGACCGGCCCCACACCCGCGGGGCCCGGTTTGACCCTCTCGGCCACCGCCCCGTAACCTTGACCGTCGGCGTGTCCATGGATATGAGGACGCGCCACATCCCCGTAAACCTTTTCCTCTCGGGCCGTTCCGGCTGAGAGAGGCCGCCCGCGTTCGCCGGGCGGCTGGACTGCGGGGGTGTCGTTCCCGAGCGAGAGAGTGAGATCCGCGTGTACGCCATCGTGCGCAGCGGTGGTCGCCAGCACAAGGTTGCTGTCGGCGACATCGTTGAGGTTGACAAGATTTCCACCGCCAATGTTGGCGACACGGTCGAGCTCTCGACCCTGCTCGTTGTCGACGGCGACGCCGTGACCAGCGACCCGTGGGTGCTGGCCGGCATCAAGGTCCAGGCCGAGGTCGTGGACCACCACAAGGGCCAGAAGATCGACATTCTGCGCTACAAGAACAAGACCGGTTACCGCCGTCGCCAGGGCCACCGCCAGCAGTACACGGCGATCAAGGTCACTGAGATCCCCACGGCTGCGAAGTAAGGGACTGAGAACAGATGGCACACAAGAAGGGCGCATCGTCCACCCGGAACGGTCGCGACTCCAACGCCCAGCGGCTCGGCGTGAAGCGCTTCGGCGGTCAGGTCGTCAACGCGGGTGAGATCCTGGTCCGTCAGCGCGGCACCCACTTCCACCCGGGTGCGGGCGTCGGCCGCGGCGGCGACGACACGCTGTTCGCGCTGCAGCCCGGCGCGGTGGAGTTCGGTACCCACCGTGGCCGCAAGGTCGTGAACATCGTTCCGGTCGCCTGAATCAGTCCCTGATTCACGGCACTGCCAGAACGCATCGCGAGGCGGACCTCACTTCCCGGTCGGGAAGGCGGGTCCGCCTTTCGCGTGTTACGCAAGAGACAAAGTCGTACGAACGAACGTTTACCGTGCTGGAGGCACCCCACCATGACCACCTTCGTGGACCGCGTCGAGCTGCACATCGCCGCGGGTAACGGAGGCCACGGCTGTGCCTCCGTACACCGGGAGAAGTTCAAGCCGCTCGGCGGCCCCGACGGCGGAAACGGCGGCCGCGGCGGCGACGTCGTCCTGACCGTCGACCAGTCGGTGACGACACTCCTCGACTACCACCACTCCCCGCACCGCAAGGCCACCAACGGCAAGCCCGGCGAGGGCGGCAACCGGGCGGGCAAGGACGGCCAGGACCTGGTCCTGCCGGTCCCCGACGGCACGGTGGTCCTCGACAAGGCCGGCAACGTCCTCGCCGACCTCGTCGGCCACGGCACCTCCTACATCGCCGCCCAGGGCGGCCGCGGCGGCCTCGGCAACGCGGCCCTCGCCAGCGCCCGCCGCAAGGCCCCCGGCTTCGCCCTGCTCGGCGAGCCCGGCGACCTCCAGGACATCGTCCTGGAGCTGAAGACCGTCGCCGACGTGGCCCTGGTCGGCTACCCGAGCGCCGGCAAGTCCTCGCTGATCTCCGTGCTGTCCGCCGCCAAGCCGAAGATCGCCGACTACCCGTTCACCACCCTCGTCCCCAACCTGGGCGTGGTGACCGCCGGCTCCACCGTCTACACCATCGCCGACGTCCCCGGACTCATCCCCGGCGCCAGCCAGGGCAAGGGCCTGGGCCTGGAGTTCCTGCGCCACGTCGAGCGGTGCAGCGTCCTCGTCCACGTCCTCGACACCGCCACCCTGGAGTCCGAGCGCGACCCCCTCTCCGACCTCGACGTCATCGAGGAGGAGCTCAAGCAGTACGGCGGCCTCGACAACCGGCCCCGCATCGTCGTCCTCAACAAGACCGACGTCCCCGACGGCAAGGACCTCGCCGAGATGGTCCGCCCCGACCTGGAGGCCCGCGGCTACCGCGTCTTCGAGGTCTCCGCGGTCGCCCACATCGGCCTGCGAGAGCTGACCTTCGCCCTCGGCGACCTGGTCGCCAAGGCGCGCTCCGCGAAGCCCAAGGAGGAGGCGACCCGCATCGTCATCCGGCCCAAGGCCGTCGACGACGCGGGCTTCACCGTCACCCAGGAGGACGACGGCCTCTACCGGGTCCGCGGCGAGAAGCCCGAACGCTGGGTCCGCCAGACCGACTTCAACAACGACGAGGCCGTCGGCTACCTCGCCGACCGCCTCAACCGCCTCGGCGTGGAGGAGCAGCTGATGAAGGCGGGCGCCCGCGCGGGCGACGGCGTCGCCATCGGCCCCGAGGACAACGCCGTCGTCTTCGACTGGGAGCCGACCATGATGTCCGGCGCCGAGATGCTCGGCCGGCGCGGCGAGGACCACCGCTTCGAGGAGCAGCGGCCCGCCGTGCAGCGCCGCCGCGACCGCCAGGCGGAGCGGGACGAGGCCCTCGGCGAGTACGACGACTTCGACCCGTTCGAGTAACGCGGCCGTCGGCCTCCCCGGATCCCGAGGCCGGCTGATCTACCGTCAGACCCGTTGTGGCCGGGACCCGTTCCCGTTCCCGGCCGCGGCGGGTTTTCCGCTGTCTGCGCACTTGTCTACCTAGTTGTCATGCACGCGCATGTTCTTGTTCAGCGGGCGGACCGTCCGGCCGGGGGAGCCTCCGAAGGTCAGACCGTCCAGAAGGCCACTCTGGCAAGGGAGTCCGCGCATGACCGGAGCACCATCGCCCGACCGTCGCCGCTTTCTGACCACCGGTGCCGCCGTCCTCACCGCCGCCGCATCCGCCCAGCTCTGGCTGCCCTCCGCCGCCCGAGCCGTCGAAACCCCCCTGCCCGACGGCGTGTTCAGCCTCGGCATCGCCTCCGGCGACCCGCTCCCCGACGGCATCGTGCTCTGGACCCGGCTCGCCCCCGACCCCCTGCACGGCGGCGGCATGCCCGACGAGATCGTCCCCGTCGCCTGGGAGATCGCCGAGGACGAACGCCTCCACAAGGTCGTCCGCCGCGGCACCGCCCACGCCCGGCCCGAGTACGGGCACAGCGTTCACGTGGATGTACGAGGACTGCGCCCCGACCGCGCCTACTGGTACCGCTTCCGCGCCGGCGGCCGGATCTCCCCGACCGGCCGCACCCGCACCGCACCCCACCCGCACACCAAGGGCGGCACCCTGCGCGTGGCCCTGGCCTCCTGCCAGAACTGGCAGCACGGCTACTTCACCCCGTACGCCGACATGCACGCCCAGGACCCCGACCTCGTCCTCTTCGTCGGCGACTACATCTACGAGTCCGCGCCGTCCTCGACGGCCGTACGACGGCACGAGGGGACCGGAGAGCCGTACACCCTGGTCCAGTACCGCAACCGCTACGCCCAGTACCGCAGCGACCCCGACCTCGCCGCGATGCACGCGAACGCGCCCTGGGTGGTCACCTTCGACGACCACGAGGTCGACAACGACTGGGCCGGCGAGATCCCCCAGGACCCTGGCAAACAGTCCCACGACGCGTTCGTCGCCCGGCTCACCGCCGCCTTCCAGGCCTACTACGAACACATGCCGGTCCGGGCCACCGCGATCCCCACGGGGCCGCACATCCAGATGTACCGCCGCCTCGAATTCGGCCGCCTGGTCCGCCTCAACGTCCTCGACACCCGGCAGTTCCGCAGCGACCAGGTCACCAGCCAGACCGCCGCCGAGGACCCCTCGCTCACCATGCTCGGCGCCGGACAGAAGCAGTGGCTGCTCGACGGACTGCACGACTCGCCGGCCCGCTGGAACCTGATCGCCTCGCAGATCATGATGGCCGAGACCGACATCCTGCCCGGCGCCGGAAAACTCTGGTACTACGACGCCTGGGACGGCTACCAGGTGGAACGCAACGCCCTGCTGGACGAGTTCGCCTCGGTCCGCAACCCCGTCGTGCTCAGCGGCGACCGCCATCTGACCATGATCAGCGACCTGAAGAAGAACTTCGCGGACCCGTCCTCGGACGTGGTCGGCGCGGAGTTCGTCGGCACCTCCATTTCCAGCAACGGCGACCAGGACCAGGCCGCCTTCCACGCCCAGTGGGACCCGCTGAAGGCCGACAACCCGCACTGGAAGGTCATCGACGCCCACCGCGGCTACCACCTCTTCGACATCCGCCGCGACGGCATCGACGCGCGCGTGCGCGTCGTCGACACCGTCGTCCGGCCACAGGCCACCGCGAGCACCCTCGCCACCCTGCGCGTCGAGACGGACGAACCCGGCGTACAGGTCGTGTGACCCGCGAACCGGACACCCCGAAGGTCAAGTCTGTGTAACAGGAGCCTGGGACTCATCTGTGTCCCAGGCTCCTCTCAGGTGAACCTAAGGTAAACGTCTTACCTTCCGTTAACCATGGAGACGGACTGTACGAGAGGCGAAGCCCCGGTGAACAACGCCCCGATAGGCCCCATCGGTCCCCTTACCACCCTGCCCGCCGGCACCCGCCTGCTGCACATAGGCCCGCACAAAACCGGGACCACGGCCATCCAGGGCGCCCTGTTCGCGGCCAAGGACCAGCTGCCCGAGCACGGCGTGGAATTCCCGGCGACCACCCGGCACCCGATGGAGGCCGCCCTCGCCGCCTGTGCCCGGCCCGCGATGATGGGCGACACCGTGCCCACCGACAAGCACTGGACGCGGCTGCTCCAGCAGGTCGAGGCCACCGGCACCCGTACCTCGGTGATCAGCAGCGAGTTCTTCGCCGACGCCCCCGACGACGAGACCATCGCCCGCATCGTCGACCAGCTCGGCGGCGAACGCGTCCACATCCTCGTCACCCTGCGCCCCATCGCCAAGATCATGCCCTCGCAGTGGCAGCAGTACGTCCAGAACGGACTGCGCATGGGCTACGAGAACTGGCTGGAGCACATGCTCCGCAAGGCCCCCTACGAGCAGCCCAACCCCAGCTTCTGGCGCCGCCACCGGCACGACCGGCTCGTCGAACGCTGGATCCGCGCGGTCGGCCCCGACCGGGTCACCGTCGTCGTGGTCGACGACCGGGACCGGGACGGCCTGATGCGCACCTTCGAAGCGCTGCTCGGACTGCCCGAAAACCTTCTCAGGCCCGTCCCGGACACGGCGAACCGCTCCCTCACCCTCGCCGAGACCGAAATGCTGCGAAAGCTCAACGTGGAATTCCGCGGCAATGGACTGCCCGACGAGCTCTATTCCAAGCTCGTCCGCAACGGCGCCGTCATGCATATGAAGAACGCGTGCAGCCCCACCGCCGAGGACGTGAAGATCTCCACCCCCGCCTGGGCCGTCGAGGCCGCCGGCCGTATCGGTGCCGAGATGGTGGAACGCATCGCCGCCATGGGCGTCCGCGTCATCGGCGACCCGGCCCTGCTCTCCGCCCTGCCCGCCATCCCCGCACAGCCGGGACCGCCCGCCGCCGAGGCCCGCATCGCACCGGAGGTCGCCGCCCAGGCGCTGTACGGCGCACTCGCCGCGGCCGCCGCGGCCCCGGTACGCCACACCGCCGAGGCGAAGTCCCGCACGGTGCACCAGACGTCGTCGAAGGAACTCGTACGGGTCCTGGGGCACCGATGTCTCAAGAAGCTGCGGCGCCAGTGAGGACGGCTTAGCTGCGCTAGCCTCGCCGTTTCGGTTGGAGTGAGGCCGGATGCGGGGCGGAATTACGAAAGTGCCTTCTGAGCTGGAACGATGAACCTTGTCGAGGGGTTC